>NZ_JBSGHN010000009.1:0-315144 GCF_053604425.1 Microbispora sp. NPDC004025
CGGTGGTCGAAGCGGGCGCGGGTGGTGGCCAGGGAGTAGCCGACGTCGGCCGCCTCCAGGCCGGGATGACGGTCCAGGTGGTCGGCCAGCCGGGCGGCCTGGGCGTGCAGCGCCTCCCGCGACCGGGCCGAGACGACCCACGCCGTCACCGGCGGCGAACCCACTCCGCCCTCCACGGCAGACCCCGCCTCGACGGGCGATGCCTCGCGCGAACCGACCGGCGCCCTCTCCGCAGCCGAAGGCTCTGGTGAACCGGCCGGCACCAGCTCCGCTGCCGGGTCCTGTCGCGACTCTCCCGTCGTGCCCGGGTCCTGTCGCGATCCCTCCGCCCTACCGGGCTTCTGCCGGATCTCCTGCTCGGCAACCTCCGGCGCCTGTTCGATGATGACATGGGCGTTGGTGCCGCTGATCCCGAAGGACGACACCCCTGCCCGTCTCGGGCGTCCGGTCTCCGGCCAGGGCACGGGCTCGGTCAGCAGTGACAGGCCCGCTGACCAGTCGACGTATGGCGACGCCTCGTCCGCGTGCAGGGTCTTCGGCAGCACACCGTGCCGCGTCGCCAGCACCATCTTCATGACCCCGGCGACACCCGCCGCCGCCTGCGCGTGCCCGATGTTGGACTTGAGGGAACCCACCCACAGGGGGCGGCCGGGCGCCCGGCCCTGGCCGTACGTGGCCAGCAGCGCCTGCGCCTCGATGGGGTCGCCGAGCGTCGTGCCGGTGCCGTGCGCCTCGACCGCGTCCACATCCGCAGGACCGAGTCCGGCGTCCTCCAGGGCCTGCCGGATCACCCGCTGCTGCGACAGCCCGTTGGGCGCGGTGAGGCCGTTGGAGGCGCCGTCCTGGTTGACGGCGGTGCCGCGGATGACGGCCAGCACCGGGTGGCCGCGGCGGCGGGCGTCCGACAGGCGCTCGACCAGGAGCAGGCCGGCACCTTCGGCCCAGCCGGTGCCGTCCGCCGACGACGAGAACGCCTTGCACCGCCCGTCCGGGGCGAGCCCGCCCTGCCGGGAGAACTCCGTGAACATGCCGGGCGACGACATCACCGTCACTCCGCCCGCCAGGGCCAGGTCCGACTCGCCCGACCGCAGCGACCGTACGGCCAGGTGCAGCGCGACCAGCGACGACGAGCAGGCCGTGTCCACCGTCACGGCGGGCCCTTCGAGCCCGAAGGTGTAGGCGACGCGCCCGGAGGCGACGCTGGCCGCCGTGCCGGTGAGGGCGTACCCCTCCGATCCCTCGGCCGTCTCGTGCAGCCGGGGGCCGTAGTCCTGGGGCATCATGCCCACGAACACGCCGGTCCGCGTCCCGGCCAGCGACCGCGGCACGATGCCGGCCCGTTCGAAGGTCTCCCACGCCACTTCCAGCAGGAGACGCTGCTGGGGGTCCATGGCCGCCGCCTCGCGGGGGCTGATGCCGAAGAACTCCGCGTCGAAGCGGTCGGCGTCGTGCAGGAAGCCGCCCTCACCGGTGACGGACGTGCCGGGCCGCGCCGCGGCGGGGTCGTACAGGGCCTCCACGTCCCAGCCCCGGTTGGCGGGGAAGGCGGTGACGGCGTCGGCGCCGTCCCGCACGAGCTCCCAGAGTTTCTCCGGGCTGTCGGCTCCTCCCGGCCAGCGCCCGGCCATCGCGACCACGGCGACCGGTTCGTCCGCCTCCGCCGTCCGTTCCGCCGTCCGTTCCGGCGAGTCGGGCGTCGGCTCGGTCGTGGCGCCTCCCGACAGGGCGTGCAGGTGCCGGGCCAGGGCGAGGGGCGAGGGGTGGTCGTACGTGACGGTCGCGGAGATCGTCAGGTCCGTCGCGTCGGCCAGCGCGTCCCGCAACTCCACCGCGCCCAGCGAGTCGAGCCCCAGCTCCTTGAACGTGAGCTCGGCCGCGACGCCGCCCGCGTCCGCGTGCCCCAGGACGGCCGCCGTGGCGGACCGCACGAGTTCGAGCAGCGCGGGCTCGCCGTGTGCCGCCCGCTCGTTCTGCCCGGTCCGCTCGCCGTACGCAGCCTGGTCCGCGCCGGCCGCCGGGGGCGGATCGTCCGCGGACGTGACCGCGGGAGCGACCGGCGAGGCGGCCGCCTCCTCCTCGGCGGGCGGCGTGTCGATCCAGTACCGCCGGCGCTGGAAGGGGTAGGTGGGCAGCGGGACGCGCCGCGCGCCGGACCGTACGGCACGGCGCCAGTCGACGCTGCCGCCGTTGACATGGAGCACGCCGAGGGCCCGGAGGAACTCGCCCAGGTCCCCTCTGTCGCGGCGCAGCGTGCCCGTGACCACGCCGTCGCCGCCGACGGCGTCGAGGATCTCCCTGATGCCCGGCGTCAGGATCGGGTGCGGGCTGGCCTCCACGAACACGGTGTGGCCGTCGCGCAGCGCGGCCCCGACGGCCTGGTCGAACCGCACGGTGTGGCGCAGGTTGCGGTACCAGTAGTCCGCGTCCAGCTCGGCGGTGTCGAGCCGCCCGCCGGTCAGGCCCGAGTAGAAGGCCACCTCGCTGCGCCGGGCCGCGTGCGCCGGGAGGGAGGCCAGCAGGCGGTCCCGTACGGCCTCCGCGTGCGCCGAGTGCGACGCGTAGTCGATCAGCACCCGGCGTACGGGCACACCCTCGGCGTCGTACCGGGCGATCAGTTCGGTCAGCGCGTCCGCGTCTCCGGAGACGACGGTGGAGGAGGGGCCGTTGACCGCGCCGACCTCCAGCCGCCCGGCCCAGCCGGACAGCCGGGCCTCGACCACGGCACGCGGCAGGGGGACCGAGGCCATCCCGCCGCGGCCCGAGATCGCGGCGAGCGCCTGGCTGCGCAGGACCACGATCGCGGCGGCGTCCTCCAGCGACAGGGCGCCCGCGACATGCGCCGCGGCGATCTCTCCCTGGGAGTGCCCGACGACGGCGCCGGGGCGGACCCCGAAGTGCTCCCAGAGCCGGGCCAGCGCCACCATCACGGCGAACAACGCGGGCTGCACGACATCCACCCGGTCGAACGGCGCCGCGCCCGGCAGATGCCACAGCACGTCGCGGGGCGACCAGTCCACGTGGGGGCGCAGGGCCTCGGCGGCCTCGGCCAGGTGCCGGGCGAAGACGGGCGAGGCGTCGGCCAGGGCCCGGCCCATGCCCGCCCACTGACTGCCCTGGCCGGGAAAGACCAGCACGGTGCCGCCCTGGTCGCGCGCCCTGCCCTGGACCACTCCAGCCGTCAGGTCGCCCGCGCCGAACGCGCGCAGTCGTTCCCGCAGGTCCTGGTGGTCCGTGCCCACGACGACCGCCCGCTGTTCGAACGCGGTGCGCCCGGTGGCCAGCGAGAGCGCAACGTCGGACGGATCGGCGTCCAGGGCGGCCGAGCCGCTCAGCCGGGCGGCCTGTTCCCGCAGCGCGGCCGGGTCGCGGGCGGACAGGACGAGAGGGACGGCCGCCGGGCCGCTCCCGCCGGATCCGGCGGCCTCGCCGTCCCCGCCCGCCCCGGCATCGGCCGCGACATCCTCGCGATCCGCCCGCGGTGCTCCCGCCGCCGACGGGGCCGCCTGCTCCCGCGGCGGCTCGGCGAGGACGACGTGGCAGTTCACGCCGCCCACGCCGAACGAGCTGACCCCGGCGACGAGCGGCGCGCCGGGCCGCGGCCAGGGGGAGCGCTCGGTGGCGACGCGCAGGTTGAGGGCGGCGAGGTCGATGCCGGGGTTCGGCGTCTCGTGGTTGAGGCTGGCCGGAACCTCCCGGTGGTGGATGCTGAGCACCGCCTTGAGCAGCCCGGCGATGCCGGCCGCCCCTTCGAGGTGACCGATGTTCGTCTTGACCGACCCCACCAGGAGCGGCCGGGTCGCGGGCCGGGCCGCGCCGAGCGCCGCGCCGAGGGCCGCCGCCTCGATCGGGTCGCCGACCCTGGTGCCGGTGCCGTGCAGTTCGACGACCTGTACGTCCCCGGGGCCGACCCCGGCCCTGTCCACGGCCAGCCGGACGACCTGCTCCTGGGCGGCCGCGTCGGGAACGGTGAGACCGGGGGTCGCGCCGTCGTTGTTGACCGCGCTGCCGAGGATGACCGCGTAGACGTGGTCCCCGTCGGCCAGCGCCTGCCGCAGCGGCTTGAGCACGACGATCCCGCCGCCCTCCCCGCGTACGTAGCCGTTGGCGCGGGCGTCGAAGGTGTAGCACCGTCCGTCGGGGGACAGTCCGCCGAACCGCTCGGCGGTCGCCGTGCTCTCGGGGACCAGGTTGAGGTTCACCCCGCCCGCGAGCGCGACGGCCGCCTCGCCCGAGCGCAGGCTCTCGCACGCCAGATGCACCGCCACCAGGGCGGACGACTGCGCGGTGTCGACGGTGAGGCTCGGTCCCCGCAGGTCCAGCGCGTACGAGACGCGGTTGGCCAGGATGCCGCGGGTGAGCCCGGCGAGCGTGTGGCGGGTGATGGCGGGCTCACCCCGCTGGTACACGAGCGTGGCGTAGTCGGCGGCCATCGCCCCGATGACCACGCCCGCCGGCGTGCCGGCGAGGTCAGCCGGCCGGATGCCGGCGTCCTCCAGCGCCTCCCACGCGAGTTCCAGCGTCAGCCGCTGCTGGGGGTCCATCGCCGCCGCCTCCTTCGGCGAGACGCCGAAGAAGCCCGCGTCGAATCCGTCGACCCGGTCGAGGAATCCGCCCCGCAGGCCGGCGAGCCGCGGCTCGCCGGTCAGGCGGCTGCCCGGAGGCGCGCCGATCGCGTCGCGCCCGGCGCGTAGCAGCGCCCACAGGTCGCGGGGGTGCGGCGCGCCCGGCAGCCGGCAGGCGAGCCCGACCACCGCGATCGCGCCCTCGCCGTAGGTGACCGCTTCGTCCATGCTGAGCATCCGCCCCCTCGTCGTGCCCTGTGCCATTCGCCTGCCGTTTGCCGCCGTTTCGCCCCGGCGGCATTCCTTCGCATACGCGCGCCGCCGGCCGAATTCGCCGCATGAGCGCGGCGTCGGCACGGGCCGGGCCGGTCCACTCCACGGCCGAATCGGAAAAGGAACCGGCCCGGCCCGTCCGTGTGGCGGCCTTTCCGAGAATGCGCCTGATCAGCGGCGGCGCGGTTTCGCCGCGTCCGCGCTTCCCGTGCCGGAGCGGTCGCCCCGGCCGGCCGGCCCAATCGACATTTGCACGAATTTCGTGAAATAGTCAACTGTGATGGCCATCACGGATTTGTGGTCGCTTTCATAAGGATTCCTTTATCGGTTTTCATCGGAAAACGTAATTGGACCCGGCGAAGGTGATCCGCCTACCGTTTCCGGAGAAAAGCCCGTGTATGCACAACAATGGGGGTGGGTCCATGACCGTTGCCGAGGCGGTGGCGGCGGAGGAGCGCCGTGACGTCCGCAAGCCCGTCGCCAGGCTGGGGCGCCTGCTCGACGCGGGCTCGATGACGCCGCTGCACGCCGAGGACGCGAGCGGCGTGCTCGCGGTCGCCGGGCGGATCGACGGCCTGCCGGTGGTCGCCTTCTGCACCGACGCGACGGTCATGGGCGGTGCGCTGGGCCTGGCCGGGGCGCTGCACATCGTCGCCGCCGTGGACGAGGCGCTGCGGCGCGAGGTGCCCGTGATCGGCGTGTGGCATTGCGGAGGAGCCCGGCTCGCGGACGGGGTCGAGTCAATGCACGGGGCGGGCCTGGTCTTCGCCGCCAACATCCGCGCCTCCGGCCGGGTGCCCCAGATCTCCGTCGTCGTGGGCCCGGCGGCGGGCGCGGCGGCCTACGGACCGGCTCTCACCGACCTCATCGTCCTGTCCGGCGAGGGACGCGTCTTCGTCACCGGTCCCGACGTGGTCCGCAGTGTGACCGGTGAGGACATCGACATGGAGCGGCTCGGCGGCGCGGACGCGCACGGCCGGCGTTCCGGGGTGGTGCACGTGACCGCCGACGACGAGGACGACGCCTACCGGCGCACCCGCGCGATCACCGGCCTGCTCGCGGACACCGGCCGGTACGCCCTGGACCGCCTCGCCGACCGCCGTGACCCCGCCGCCCTGCTGCCCGAGTCGGCCCGCCGCGCCTACGACATCAGACCGGTGATCCGCGCGCTGCTCGACGACGGCGAGGACGGCCCCGGGTTCCTGGAGATCCAGGCTCGCTGGGCGCCGAACATCGTGGTCGGGCTCGGCCGCCTCGCCGGGCACACGGTCGGCGTCGTGGCCAACAACCCGCTCCGCAAGGGCGGCTGCCTCGACGCCCTGTCAGCCGAGAAGGCGGCCCGGTTCGTCCGGATGTGCGATGCGCACGGCGTGCCGCTCGTCGTGCTGGCCGACGTCCCCGGCTATCTGCCCGGCGTCGACCAGGAGTGGGGCGGCGTGGTCCGCCGCGGGGCGAAGCTGCTGCACGCCTTCGCCGAGGCGACCGTGCCCCGGGTGACGGTGGTCGTCCGCAAGTCCTACGGCGGCGCCTACATCGCGATGAACTCCCGCTCGCTCGGCGCGACGAAGGTCTTCGCCTGGCCGGGCGCGGAGGTGGCGGTCATGGGGGCCGAGGCGGCGGTCGGGATCCTGCACCGCCGGCGCCTCGCGGCCGCGCCGGAGGAGGATAGGGAGCGGCTGCGCGCCGAGCTCGTGCGGGACCACGAGGAGCGGTCCGGCGGCGTCCGGCGGGCGCTCGATCTCGAGGTGGTGGACGAGGTGATCGACCCGCGGACGACCCGGCGGCGGCTCGCCGAGGCCCTCGCGGCGGCTCCGGCCAAGCGGGGAACGCACAACAACATCCCGCTCTGACGCGCCGATGTCCGGATCCCGCGCCGGCGATCGAGAGCGGCCGCCGGGTCTGTGTACCACGATCCCGAGGACCCGCGGGAAGAGCGGCTTCGCTGGCGGCGGCTCGGCATGTGGTGGTTACGCAACGCTCCGGACGCCGACGAGGAGACCCGTCCTCCTCCGGTCGTCAGGGACCGGGGACGCCGGTTCATGGTCGTACCACTGAGCACCTACGCCCGCACCGTCCTGCTCGCCTGCCTGGCCGGGACGATCTATCTCCTCCGAGGATGGGAGAGCGCTCTCTTGACCGATGGGCCTTACGGGGTGACGATCTGCGCAACACGCCCGTACCACCCGAACCGGTCCTCGTGGCCCATCGAGAACGGACGTCCATGCGCAGAGTCATCACCCGATCGCCCCGGCGCGTCCTCGCGGCCCTGGCCGGCCTCGCCCTGCTGCCGGGCGCCGTGGCGGCGGCGCCCCCCGGCGAGCCGTCCGGGAAGCCGCCCGGAAGCGCACAGGGCAAGCCCCCGGCCCGGCCGGTGGTCGGCACGCCGGACATGGACCACGGCTGCGCCCGGATCGACAGGCGCCTGCCCACGTTGCCCGACTGGCCGGTCGTCAGGAGCGAGATCAAGCGGAACCCGGCCGACGAGAAGCGCATCGCGAAGATCGTCGCGGGGATGACCCTGGCCGAGAAAGTGGGCCAGATGACCCAGCCGGAGATCGCCGCGATCACCCCCGAGGAGGTCGGCCGGTACGGCATCGGCTCGGTGCTCAACGGCGGCGGATCATGGCCGGGCCGGGACAAGCACGCCTCCCCGCAGGACTGGCTGGCCCTCGCCGACGCCTACTGGCAGGCGTCGGTGAACACCCGCACCAAGATCCCGGTGATCTGGGGCATCGACGCCGTGCACGGCAACAACAACGTCTACGGCGCGACGCTCTTCCCGCACAACATCGGCCTCGGCGCCGCGCACGACCCCTGCCTGCTGCGCGACATCGGCGCCGCCACCGCCGCGCAGGTCCGCGCGACCGGGCAGGACTGGGCCTTCGCGCCGACCCTCGCCGTCGTCAGGGACGACCGCTGGGGCCGCACGTACGAGGGCTTCTCCGAGGACCCGCGCATCACCCGCGCGTACGGCTACGAGGTCGTACGCGGCCTGCAGGACGGCGGCTCCCGAGGACTGGGCCGCCGGGGCGTCATCGCCACGGCCAAGCACTTCATCGGCGACGGCGGCACGCTCAAGGGGCAGGACCAGGGGGTCAATCCCTCGTCCGAGGCCGAAATGATCAACATTCACGGCCAGGGCTACTACGGCGCTCTCGCCGCCGGAGCGCAGACCGTCATGGCGTCCTTCAACAGCTGGACCAACGAGGATCTCGGCATCACCGAGGGCAAGGCGCACGGCAGCAGGAAGCTGCTCACCGAGGTGCTCAAGCAGAAGATGGGCTTCGACGGCGTCGTCGTCTCCGACTGGAACGGCATCGGCCAGGTCGCCGGCTGCACCAACTCGAACTGCGCCCGGGCGATCAACGCCGGCATCGACGTCGTCATGGTGCCCAACGACTGGAAGGCGTTCATCTCCACCACGATCGCGCAGGTCGAGGCGGGGGAGATCCCCATGTCCCGCATCGACGACGCCGTGACCCGCATCCTCCGGGTGAAGCTGCGCGCGGGCCTGTTCGAGGCGCCCAAGCCCTCCGCGCGCCCCGGCGCGGGCGCGCAGAAGGCCCTCCAGGCGCGGGCACTGGCGAGGAAGGCCGTGCGGGAGTCGCAGGTCCTGCTGAAGAACAACCGCAAGGTCCTCCCGCTCTCCCCCCGGTCCAAGGTCCTGGTGGTGGGCAAGAGCGCCGACAGCATGCCGAACCAGACCGGCGGCTGGAGCCTCACCTGGCAGGGCACCGGCAACACCAACGCCGACTTCCCGAACGGCACGACCATCCTCGGCGGACTGCGGGAGGTGCTCGGCGCGGCGAACGTGACCTTCAGCGAGACCGCCGACGGCGTCGACCCGAAGGCGTACGACGCCGTGGTCGCGGTCATCGGCGAGACGCCGTACGCCGAGGGCGTGGGCGACCTCGGGCGGCGCTCGCTGGAGGCCGCCAAGCTCTACCCCGGCGACCTCGCGGTGCTCGACAAGGTCTCCGGCAAGGGCACGCCGGTCGTCACCGTCTACGTCACCGGCCGCCCGCTGCACGTGAACAAGGAGCTCAACCGGTCCGACGCGTTCGTGGTCGCCTGGTTGCCCGGCACCGAGGGCGGCGGCGTGGCCGACCTGCTGGTCAGGAGCCGCGACAGCGGCCACGGCTACACCGGCACGTTGTCGTACTCGTGGCCGAGGAGCGCCTGCCAGACGCCGCTGAACCCCGGGCAGGAGGGTTACGACCCGCTCTTCCCCGCCGGGTACGGCCTGCGCTACGGGCAGACCGGGTCGGTCGGCACGCTCGACGAGACCTCACCCGAGTTCGGCTGCGGCGGCACGGGCGGCGGCGGCACCGCGACCGAGGACCTGGAGATCTTCGACCGGCAGGACGTCGCGCCGTACAAGAGCTTCATCGGCTCGGCCGAGAACTGGAGCGGCACGGAGATCGGCGTGGACGGCGAGGCGGCGCACACGGAGATCGCCGTCGTCCCGTCGGACGTGAACGTCCAGGGCGACGGGCTGAAGGCGACCTGGAACGGCGCCGGGGCGGCGCAGTTGTACATGCAGGACCCGGCGGGAGGCGGCGACCTGCGCGGCTACCTGAACGCCGACGCCGCGCTGGTCTTCGACACGATCGTCCACCAGCCGCCCGCGGCCCGCACGGTCGTCAGCGCGCACTGCGTCTACCCGTGCTTCGCCGAGGTCGTGGCGACGTCGCTGTTCCAGCGGCTGCCCGTGGGCGCGAAGGCGACCGTCAAGATCCCGGTGTCCTGCTTCGCGCCCAACCTGGACTTCGAGAACGTCAACACGCCGTTCCTCGTGTACACGGACGGCGCGTTCTCCGCGTCGTTCGCGAACGTCCGGTGGGTGCCGGGCGCGGCCAAGGACGCCGACGCGCGCGCCTGCGCGGACCTGACGTAGCGGCACGACCGGAAGCGCTCATCGGGGGCGGCCCGCCGTCCCTGATGAGCGTTGTTCGGCGGACACCCACGATTCTCCAAGACTGACACACTAGCCTGACCGGATGTCCGTCGATGTTGTGGAAACGCGCCGGAGCGAGGTCAGGCAGGAGGCCACGCCCGGACGGCCGCGGCCGCCGGCCCCGGCGCCGGGGCCGCGGCAGGGATGGCTGGACGCGCTGCGCGGCATGGCCGCGCTCGTCGTGGTGTTCGAGCACTGCCTGGACGCGTTGTTCCCGGAGGTGCGCGCGGGCGTCAGCCCGTGGTTCAACTTCGGCCAGTACGGCGTGCTGGTGTTCTTCCTCGTCAGCGGATACGTGGTGCCGGTCTCGCTGGAACGGCGCGGCAGCGTCGGCGGGTTCTGGATCAACCGGGTCTTCCGCCTGTATCCCCTGTGGTTCGTCGCGGCGGCGGCCGGGACGGTGTTCGGCGCCCAGGGCGTGTACTCCCCGTTGCCGCGTCAGCTGGCGGACGACCCGGGCACCGCGGTCCTGGCGCACCTGACGATGCTGCAGGACCTTCTCCAGGTGCCCGGCGTCGTCAACGTGTTCTGGACGCTGTCGTACGAGATGGTCTTCTACCTGCTCGTGACGGCGATGTTCGTGGCCGGTGTGCATCGTGCGGGCACGGCCGGTCTTCATCGTGCGAGCGCGACCGGCATGCTCGCCTTCGCCGTGGCGGCCGTCACCGTGGGCGGCCTGCTTCCGGCGGGCGCGCTGTCGCGCGGCGCCGGCACCGCCCAGGTCGTGGTGATCACGGCGGTCGTGCTGCTCGCGGCGGCCGCGTCGCTGGCGTCCCGCGGGCGGTGGCGTGTGTGCGGCACCGCGGCCGCGGCCGTGCTGGCTCTCGTGCTGCTCGGCGCCAACAGCCGGATCGGGGCCTGGCAGAGTCTGGCCATCGTCGCCACGATGTTCGCCGGCACCGTGCTCTACCGGCTCGACCGGGGACAACTGCGCTGGAGGACGAGCGGGTGGGCGCTGGCGTGCGTGCCGGTCGCGTCCGTGGGCGCCGCATGGGCCTTCGGTCCCGGCTGGGGCATGCCCGGTGACCAGGCGCTGGCGTTCACCCGGGGCTGGTCCACCGCGGTCGCCGCGGCGTGGGCGACCTTCCTGGCCGCCCGTCTCCTGCGGCGCCGGCAGATGCCCGGCGCCCTCGTGTGGCTCGGCCTGATCAGCTACTCCGTCTACCTGCTGCATCCGCTCGCCGTGCAGGTGCTCCGGCGCCTGACCATGGACCCGGGCCGGTTCGCCCTCGCCGAACGCCTGGCCATGGCCGTCCTGCTGCTGGCGGTGGTGCTCGCCTGCTCCGCGCTGACCCACCGGTTCGTCGAACGCCCGGCCCAGGTCCTGGGCCGCCGGCTGTCCCGGCGACCACGCTCCACCGCCCCCGCGACGGACCCGGGGCGGTCGGCCGCGCCTGCCGCCGGCACGGCGCTACTGCCCGCGCGGGGCCGGCCGGAGGTCCCGGCGCGCCTGCCCGGCCGAGGGCGCGAGCCTGCCCGCGCCCAGCAGGACCGCCAGCAGCAGGGCGGTGACCAGCGCGAACGAGGCGGGCAGTCCGGTCAGCGAGGCGATCCCGCCGATCGCGCTCGGCGCGACGAAGCCCGACGCGTAGCTGACCGTGGCCGCTCCCGCGACGCCCTCGCTCGGTGAGGCCGTGGCGTTGCCGGCCGCCGCGAACACCAGCGGGATGACCACCGCGATCCCCACACCGATCAGCATGAACCCGGCGGTCGCGGGCGCCGGGGTGCGGGAGACGACGACGAGCAGCCCGCCGAGCGTCGCCAGCGCCGCGCCGCCGCGCACGGTCGCCACCGGCCCCAGCCGCCGCACCACCGCGTCACCGCACAACCGTCCCGCCGCCATCATGCAGGCGAAGGCCGTGTACGCCGCGGCGCCCACCGCCTGGGACGCGCCGGCGACCTGGCGGAGATAGACCGCGCACCAGTCCTGGGCGGCGGCCTCGCCGAACACCGAGCAGAAGCCCACCAGCCCGATGAGCAGCACTCCACGCGGTGGCAGCACGAAGTGGGGCGGGGCGGGCTCGTCCTCGGCCGCCCGCACGTCGAGCAGCGGCGGCCCCACGGCCAGGGCCACGAGGAACAGCACGACCGCCGCCCCGGCGAGATGGAGGCGGGCGTCGACGTCCGCGCTCGCGGCCAGCGTGCCCACCGCGCCGCCCGCCAGCGTGCCGACGCTCCACATCCCGTGTAAGCCGGACATGATCGACCGGCCGAGCCGCTGCTCGACCTCCACCCCCTGGGCGTTCATCGCGACGTCGGCCATGCCGGCCACCGCGCCGTACAGCAGGAGCGCCGCGCACAGCAGGGGGAGATTCGGGGCCAGCGGGGGCAGGACGAGGGCCAGGCACCACAGGGCGATCGACACGCGGGTGACGGCCCGCCCGCCGAAGCGGTGCGTGATGCGGCCCGCGGTCGGCATCGCGAGGACGGAGCCGGCCGCGGGCGCGAGCAGGGCGAGACCGAGGGCGCCGGGCCCGGCCCCGACGTGATCCTGGATCCAGGGGATGCGGGAGGCGAAGCCGCCGGTCACCGCCCCGTGCAGGGCGAAGACGGCCGACACCGCGAACCTGGCGCGTCTCAGCTCCCGAAGATCCACGATCACACGTTATGCCTCGTTCACGCCTTCGGCGACCACACCAGCAGCCCCAGGCACATCTCGTCGCTGGTGCCCTCGCCCCAGACCACGTACCGGGGCGCCTGCCCGCGCAGCGCGGGCAGCATGGCGCGCAGCCCCGCGTCGTGGGTGCAGGTCACCCGGAGCGTGTCGCCCGCCTTGATCTCCAGCGGCCGGGCCAGCGGGCGGATCGCCTGGTCGTCGAAGTTGTACGCGGGGATGTCGAGGAGGGTCTTCTCGTCCGGTTTGCCCGGGTTGAGGGCGACCTTGATGGAGCGGCCCAGCAGGTGCATGTGCCCGGCGGTGGCGTACAGCGTCGTGTCCTTCCTCACGGGCATGTCGCAGTGCTGTGTCGGGCCGGGCCGCGGGGGCTCGCCCTGCCCGCACATCCGGGTCAGGCCGTCGACCATCCGGCGCGCCTGCTCGCCGAACCGGTGGGCCACGTTCTCGACGGCCGCCTCACGATCGCACAACGGCCCCGACTCCTCGGCCGTGCAGGGCAGTTCGATCGGCCCCGCGATCAGTCCCGTCTCCAGAGGGGCCAGGCCGCTCGCGCCGTCGGCGAGCCGGAGCCGGATGCCGGACCTGTCCGCGCCGTCGGCGCCGCCCAGCAGGTTGTAGTGGATCTGCAGCACCATCTGGCTGCCCGCGGGGAGGGGGTAGCCGACCTTCTGCCGCAGCAGCGTCTCGTCGACCCCGGGAGCCCAGGAGCCGACCCACGCGCCGTTCTCGATCCCGGCGTCGCCGAAGCAGGTCCAGCCCTCGCCCGGCGTCGCGGCGTCCGCCTTACGCGCCGTCTCCGCCTCCTTGGGCCCGACCCGGAAGACGATCGCGTGGTGCACGATGTCGGTGTTCTGCGGCAGGAACCGGCTGCCCGTCAGGAACGCGGACTCCGTGAGCCCGGGATCGACCAGGAAGCAGCGGTACTCGTCGGTGCCGCCCGCGGGCGCCGAGGGCCGGTAGGGCTGCGGGAGCGTCAGCGTCACGAACCGCTCGCCCGCCCGCAGCGGCGCCGCCGCGGCGGCCGGCTTGGCCGTGCCGTGACCGGCGTGGCCGCTGTGCGCGGCGGCTGCGGTGGAGGCGCCGGGAGCGCCCCCGGGCGCCGCGTCGCCGCACGACGCGACGAGAAGGGCGGCGGCGAGCGCGACTGCGGCGCCGCCCGCCCACCGTGTGAACCGTGCCTTTCCTTGCATGGATCGCCTCCTGGCTGTCGGGGGACCCTTCCAGGCTTCCTTGCCGGGGCGGTCACGTCGACCGACTTCGGATGTAAACCTCTCCTACGACCTCGGCAGTAGGGACGTACGCCGGAAGGGCCAGAGGGAGGAGCGCGCCGAGTGCCGGAGGCGGCGTTCGGGGTAAGGGCGGAAAGACCGTAAGGTCGTCCAGTGCACAGTCGCCCCGCCAGGAGCGAAACCAGGAGCAGGACCAGGAGCAGGACATGGCCGTGAACGAGATCGACGAGGGACCCGGATTCGCCGATTTGGCACTGATTCCCGAGCTCCTCAAGGCCCTGTCCGGCCTCGGCTACGAGGAGCCGACGCCGATCCAGCGGGAGGCGATCCCGCCCTTGCTGGAGGGCCGCGACCTGCTCGGCCAGGCCGCGACCGGCACGGGCAAGACGGCCGCGTTCGCCCTGCCCATGCTCCAGCGGCTGCACGGCGCCCACCCGCTGGGCATGGAGGACGGTGGCCGGGAGCCCGGCGGGCTCGTGCTCGTGCCGACCCGTGAGCTGGCCGTCCAAGTGTCGGAGGCCATGCACCGCTACGGCCGCGACCTCGGGACGCGGGTGCTGCCCATCTACGGCGGCCAGCCGATCGGGCGGCAGCTGCGGGCGCTGGAGCGCGGCGTGGACGTCGTCGTCGCCACGCCGGGGCGGGCGCTCGACCACATCGGCAGGGGCACCCTGCCGCTGAAGGGCCTGCGGATGATCGTCCTCGACGAGGCCGACGAGATGCTCGACATGGGCTTCGCCGACGACATCGAGGCGATCCTCCAGGAGACCCCGGAGGACCGGCAGACCGTCCTGTTCTCCGCGACCATGCCGCCGCGTATCGACGGGATCGCCCGCCGCCACCTGCGCACTCCGGTGCGGATCAGGATCGAGCGGGAGGCGCCCGCCGCCGGCGAGGCGCCGCTCATCCGGCAGAGCGCCTACATCGTGTCCCGGGCCTACAAGCCGGCGGCGCTGGGCCGGGTGCTCGACGTGGAGGCCCCCACCGCGGCGATCGTCTTCTGCCGCACCCGTGAGGAGGTCGACCAGCTCACCGAGACCATGAACGGCCGGGGTTACCGCGCCGAGGCCCTGCACGGCGGCATGGGGCAGGAGCAGCGCGACCGGGTCATGAGCCGGCTGCGCAGCGGGACCGCCGACCTGCTCGTCGCGACCGACGTGGCCGCCCGCGGCCTCGACATCGAGCAGCTCACCCACGTCATCAACTACGACGTGCCGTCCGCCCCCGAGTCGTACGTGCACCGCATCGGCCGGGTGGGCCGGGCCGGGCGCGAGGGCGTCGCGATCACGCTCGCCGAGCCGCGCGAGCACCGCATGCTCAAGACCATCGAGCGCGTCACCCGCAGCAGGATCGCGGTCGAGAAGGTGCCGACGGTCGCCGACCTGCGCGCCCGGCGCCTGGAGCTGACCCGGGCCGCGCTGCAGGAGAGCCTGATGGAGGACGGCGACCTCGACCGCTTCCGCGTGGTGGTCGAGACGCTCGCCGACGAGTTCGACCTGGTCGCCATCGCGCTCGCGGCGGTCAAGCTCGCGCACGAGTCCACCGGCGCCGCCGCCGACGAGGAGGAGATCCCCGAGGTCACGCCGCGCACCCAGCGGCCCGAGCGCGGGCCGCGCGACGACAGGCACGGCCGCGACGACCGGCGCGGGCGGCGCGCCGGCGGCGCGATGAGCCGCGTCTTCGTCGGCGCGGGCCGCAGCGCGGGCGTGCGCCCCCAGGACATCGTCGGCGCGATCACCGGGGAGACCCGGGTCAGCGGGCGTGAGATCGGGGCGATCGAGATCGCCGACCGCTTCACCCTGGTCGAGATCCCGGACGGCGCCGTGGACGAGGTGGTGTCGGCGCTGCGCCGCACCACGATCAAGGGCAAGAAGCCGATCGTGCGCAGGGATCGCGACGACGCCCCGCGCGGCCGTCGCTGACCTGCTCCGAAGGGCGCCGCCTGACCCGGGCGACGGCCGTCCTCACCGGACGGCCGTCTGCCGCAGCGACATCACCGCCCACGGCGCGAGTTCGACGTCGAGGTCGAGCACGCCGGTGCCGGGCACGGTCAGCGTGAACCTGAGGAGCGAGTCGGCGACCCCGCGCAGGTGCTCGGTCTCGGCCCGGGACGGGTTGAGGGGGGACCCGAGCCGATACCAGGCCTCGGCGGCGTTCCCGTGCTCCCAGTCCACGATCTCGACGAGGAACGTGGCGCCGGGCTTCAGGCCGGCGATCGAGTGGTGGATCCTGCGGCTCGGCCCCACCTCGGCCAGCGCGCGTGCGGCCTCGTACGAGCTCTGCGCCCGGACGCCTCGCAGGGCCATGTCCTCGGGGTAGTTGAAGAACACCGCCGACACGGCCGAGGTCCGGCTGTCACGGGTCACAACGCCGTCGGGCGTCGCGCGGAGCAGCCGGTCGCCGAGTCGCGCGAGCATCGTGAACGCGTGGAAGGCGGGCTTGTGGACGCCCCACTCGTTCACCAGGCCGAACCCGCCGTGAAACGGTCCGATGCCGGCGCCTCCCTCCTCGAACACGTCCGTGAAGGTCCAGTAGGAGATGGAGTCGGCGAGGGTGGCGCACCGCAGGTACGCCCGGGTGATGTAGGTCGCCGCGAACGGCGTGTCGTGGACGAAGTCACGCGATGACGGCGACGTCGACCACTCCGTGATGTGGATCTCCGCGTCGGGGTACGCGCTGTTGCCGACGAGCTCGCGGAGCAGGGTGAGGTCGTCGAACGTCGCGTCGGCGTACCGGGTGATCTGCACCGCCTCGCCGTCGGCGGAGAAGGCGAAGTCGGTGGGGTAGGTGTGGGTCGAGACGAAGTCGACCGGGAGGTCGCGCTTGGCGCACCAGGCGAGGAAGTCCTCGATCCACACCGGGCGCCAGTCGAGCGCGTCCACGTCGGCCGCCGCGGCCGTCGCGTGCGTCGCTGAGCGGTCCTCGACCTCGCCCCTGTAGCGGTCGTCGGGCACGAAGACGCTCGTCGCGGGCCCGCCCACCTTCAACGCGGGGTCGATCCTCTTGATCGCCGTCACGGTCTGCTCGTAAAGCTCGAAGTACTCGGTCTTCGTCCCGGTCCAGAAGTGGGGAACCAGGTTCGGCTCGTTCCACACCTCGAACCGCCACTGGCGCACCTCGTCGAGGCCGTATCGGTCGATCCAGTGCTCGACCGTCCGCGTGACCAGCTCGACCCAGCGCGCCATGTCCTTGGGCGGGCTGCAGTGGGCGCCCCACCAGAACACCGTGTCCGTCACCGTCGCGAGCTCGCGCGGCATGAAGCCCAGCTCGACGAACGGACGGACACCGTGGTCGACGATGAAGTCGAACACCTTGTCCACGTAGCTGAACGTGTACACGGGTGCGGCGAGGGGCGCGTCAGGACCGAAACCGCCGCCGTAGCTCTCCCGGTACACGAACATGTCGTCGTGAAAGACGCCGTGGAAGCGGACGTACCGGAACCCGCACGCGGCGACGACCTCGGCGAACTGCTGCCGCCAGTCCGCCCGCAGCGCCTCGTTCGCCCGTCCGGCGCCGACGCACCTGGCCCAGACGTGCGGGAACGCACTCTCGTCGCACGGTTCTCCGTCGATCCGCAACCGGTGGCCGGACCCGCCGTCGTTCGTCATGGTCTCACTTCCGGGTTCACGCATTGCGAAAGGGTTTCGCAATATATTCGACCTGCTCGGGACATTAGGAGGGTACGTGCACAGTGTCAACGGGTGGGCATGGGCGAATACGGCGAAGCGGCCGGCGAAATTTACCCATGGTAAATTCGAAACAATTTCGAAGCCCGGAAGGAGCCCTGATGGTACGGCGAGGTCGTTCCGAGCGAGCCACCTTGGCGGATGTCGCCCGACTTGCCGGCGTCTCGCCGACGACCGCGTCGAAGGTCCTCAACGGGCGCAGCGACGTCGGGCCGAGCACGCGTGAGCGTGTCCTCGCGGTGATGGCGGAGATCGGCTACAAGCCGACGGCGGCGCGTCACGAGCGGGCACGGGACCGGGCCCTCGTCACCATGCTCGACTTCGTCGAGTCCCGTTACGCCGGCATGGTGCTCCAGGGGATACTCGTGGCCGCGACCTCCGCTCAGGCCGAGCTCCTCCTCCGGCTGCCGCCCGGCGAGCCCATCAGCACGAGCTCCGCGGCGGCCCGTGCCTGGATCGAGGAGCAGAAGGAGTCCGGCGTCGCCGGTCTCATCGCGCTCGCCGTCGCCGTGCCCGACGCGGTGCTCCTCGCCGCGGAGGATCTCGAGGTGCCCGTGGTGACGATCGACCCGATCGACACGACGGAATCACGTGTCGTCAGCATCGGCTCCACCAACTGGGCGGGCGGTCGCTCGGCGACCGAGCACGTGATCAAGCTCGGCCATCGCAGGATCGCCTGGATCGGCGGCCCGCCGGGCTCCGCTCCGTCGGTGGAACGCTTCCACGGGTACCAGGCCGCGCTCGACTCGGCCGGCCTCACGCCGGATCGCGCGCTGATCCGCCACGAGGCGTTCTCCGTCGAGGCGGGCCTGCGGCACGGCCGTGACATCCTCGCGCTCGACGATCGGCCGACCGCGATCGTCGCGGGCAACGACGAGATCGCCGTCGGCGTCCTCGCCGCGGCCAAGGAACTGCACATCACCGTCCCGGGGGAGCTGTCGGTCACCGGGTTCGACGACACCCCGCAGACCGAGTGGACCACGCCCCGGCTCACCTCCGTCCGGCAGCCGCTCGTCGGCATGGGCCGGATGGCCGTCGAGACCGTCATCGGCATGGCGGACGGCGTCCAGCCCGCCTCCCGGCACCTCCAGCTGGCGACGACCCTCAGCGTCCGCGACTCGACGGGTCCTGCCCCTTCGTCCTGATCCGCCCGGGCCCGGACACCGCGTCGTGCCGCGCCGCGCGCCCGCGGACGAGCAGCAGCGCGAGCAGGCCCGCGAGGACGGCGACGGTCGCGCCCGTGCCGAGCAACGCCCCCAGCTGCTGGTCGGCCGCCCGGTCCGGCGCCCACGGCAGTTCCAGCGCCGCGTACCATTCCGGCGCCTGCGGCGGCCCCGCGAGCACCGCCAGCCCCGTCCACGCGCGTACGGCGATCGCCCCCATGAGCATCCAGAGGCGGACCTGCGGCCGGATCGCGCGCGGAAGTGGGTCCACCCCGGCCGCCACCGCGAGGAAGAGCACCGCGGTGACCGTGACCACCGCCTGCGCGGCCAGTCGCAGGGCGAGGCTCGGCTGGGCGTCCTCGAACAGGCCCGCCAGGTACAGCACCGGGTACGGCAGCGCGTACAGGGCCAGGGCCGTCCCCGGATGGGACAGCGCGCGGCCCGCCGGGCCGGAGAAGGGCTCGGATCCCGGGTGGGACCGCCGCCACAGGGTCACCGGGGCTCCGAAGACGAGCAGGACGGGCCCCACGGCACCGAGCAGCGCGTACTGCGCCGCGTGCGCGGAGAAGACCGCGGGCGCGTAGGCCGCCACTCCTCCCGACGTGGCGTAGCCGAGCACCACCAGGCCGGCGACCCAGGACGCGGTGCGTCCGGCCGGCCACCTCTCGCCGTTCCCCGGCGATGCGGCGCGCGACAATCGCCGCACGCAGGACAGGTACGCGGCAAGGGCCGCGGCCAGCAGGAGCAGCGCGATCGGGTCGGGCCGCACCTCGGTGGCGAGCGTGCCCGGGGTGAGGGCGGGCAGGGCGTATCCCAGCGCGTCGTGCTGGTGCGCGGCCGTCTCCACGGGCGGCGGGGGCGTGCGGCCCAGCGCCACGGCCAGGCCCAGAGTGCCGGCCATCACCGCGATCTCGCCGCAGGCGAGACGGAGGAACGGCGCGCGGACTCCGCCGGTCTCCATCGCCCCGATGGTCGCGCGCCGGTGCCGCCACCCGAACCAGCCGAGCACGCCCAGCGCGGCGACCTTGGCCAGCACGAGCAGGCCGTACCTCGACTGCCAGAGCAGGGGCAGCGAGCCGAGCCTGACCCAGGCGTTGAGCGCGCCGGACGCCCCGACGGCGGCGAAGCAGCCCAGCGCGAGCGTGCTGAAGCGGCGCACGGCGACGGTGAGCCCGGGCGCGGCGCGCAGGTGGGCCACGAGGGCGTACAGGCCGCCGATCCACAGCGCGACGGCCCCGACGTGCGCCATCAGGCTGAGGACGGCGAGGTTGTGGTCGGCGGCCGAGGCCGAGTGGCCCACGTACGCCGGGGGCAGCACCGCGAGGACCGCCACCGCGAGCAGCACGGGCCGCAGCAGTGTGGACCAGTGCCGGGGGCCGTGTGGCAGGAGCGACCCGGCGGCGACCGCCAGGGCCGCGACCGTCACCGTCAGGAACGCCTGTCCCTGCGGGACGTGGAAGAGGAAGGCGGACAGCGCGCCGGAGCGCAGCGCGTCGCCCGGGGGCAGCCCGAGGAAGTCCGACAGCGTCAGGACCTCGGTGACCGCCGCGCTCGCCGCCCAGCCGAGCGCCCAGGCCCCGGCCGTCCGTACGACGGCCCTGCCGCTCGCGGGGGCGAGGACGACGGCGGCCAGCAGGACCCCGACCGTAGCGACGGCACAGACGTCGTGCACGAGGCGCACGACCGGCAGACCCCAGGTGGTCAGGGCGCCGGGGGAGGGGAGTCCTTTGATCGCCGGTTGCGGCCTGCCGCCGCCGAACCACAGGGCGAGCGCCAGCACGGCGAACGCCGTCGCGGCGACGGCGGGAACGACCACACCGCGACGGCGCGGGGGAGATTTCATCGTCGGCGTTCCTCGGCTCGGCACCGTTGATCGGTAGCGAGTATGACCCAAAGGCTCTCCGTGCGGGAGGGCCGGGTACCGCTTCGGCGTCCGGGCGACGTCCGGCGGTCCGGGCGGCGGCGGACACCGGTGCGGACGGCACGGGTCGGGGGAGGCCGGGCGTGAGGCGACGCGTTCCGGCGGTCGAGCAGGGGCGCGTCAGCGGTGACGTCTGGGCATGCTCTCGTTCCTCTCGTCGGTGTGAGCCCGTAGGCGAGAAGCCTGGGTGATGTGCGCGGTCTCGCGGGGTCGGACGCGAGACGCTGCGCTGATCGGAAAGGGCCGGTCTTCCTCGTACGTCCGCCGCTGGGTTGTCAGCGGGTTGTTAGCGTTAACAAATCGACTGCAGAGGTGTGCTCCTCTCCCTGAGGCGACCGAAGGCGCTGGTGCAGCGGAGCAAATACGACACGGCGAGCGCCGTCAAGGGGCCACGCCCGGGGGTGCGCGTGCGCTTCCGCCGCGCAGGGCGCTCGACCGCTCCCACCAGGGCGGGATCGCCCGCCTCGTCGCCGGCGGAGCCCGCTGAAAGTTTCATCGGCCGGAGCGCGGGTGAGGGCCCGATTCACCGGGGTCCCTGAGCCGCACGACACGGGGCGTCCGTGCGAATCGATTCGCCAATGGTCTTGACACTGCTCGTGGAGGTTTCCACACTGAGTGCGCGTTCGGCTTCCTCCTGCCGGGGTCGGTGATGAGCGGCAGGGGCCGGCGGCGACGCCGGTCGCGACAGGCGTTCGGCCGCACTGGATCTCCCGGGTGCCTCCGGTCTCCTCCTCGTCGTACAGCCGTGCCGGGCTGCCATGTCGTCCTGTGTCGGCCTGTGTCGGCCTGTGTTGTCCTGTGTCGGCCTGCGTCGCGTTCGGGCTCGGGCGGGTGGTTCTCCGCCGCCTGCTTCCCCGAGGACCGGCCGCGCCGGGCATCCCACCAGAGCGAGCATCCCCACCAGAAGGAGAAACGCATGCGATTACGCGGATCCGCCCGGCGACGGTCCTCCGGGCACACTCCGGATGACCGTCCCCCCCGCGTCCGGCGGCTACGGCGGCTGGTCGTCGCCGTGCACCTCGCGATCGCGACGATGGTGCCGGCGGGGTGGGCGGCCGCGGACGGCGCCGCGGCCACCACGACGGGAACGGCCGCCGGGGCCGCCGCGGCCGTGGCGGCCGTGGCGACGGTGACGACACCGCCGATGGGCTGGGCGTCGTGGAACACCTTCGCGGCCCAGATCAACTACAACGTGATCAAAGCCCAGGTGGACGCCATGGTGTCCTCGGGGATGAAGGACGCCGGCTACGAGTACGTCAACATCGACGAGGGCTGGTGGCAGGGGACCCGCGACGCGTCCGGCAACATCACGGTCGACACGGCGGAATGGCCGGGCGGGATGAAGGCGATCGCCGACTACATCCACAGCAAGGGGCTGAAGGCGGGCATCTACACCGACGCCGGGCGCAACGGCTGCGGCTACTACTACCCGACCGGCCGCCCGGCCGCGCCGAACACCGGCAGCGAGGGCCACTACGACCAGGACTTCCTGCAGTTCTCCCAGTGGGGCTTCGACTTCGTGAAGGTCGACTGGTGCGGCGGACAGGCCGAGGGGCTCAACGCCCGCACCGCCTACCAAGCGATCAGCGCCGCGATCGACCGCGCCACCGCGCAGACGGGACGGCCGATGGTCCTGTCGGTCTGCAACTGGGGCGCCCAGAACCCGTGGGACTGGGCGCCGGGCATCTCCACGATGTGGCGCACCAGCGGCGACATCATCTACTGGGGGCAGGCCGCGTCGATGGACCGGGTGCTGGCCAACTTCGACTCCGCCCAGCACCCGAACGCGCAGAGCCCCGGCCACTACAACGATCCCGACATGCTCATCGTCGGCATGAACGGCTTCTCGGCCGCGCAGAACCGTACGCACATGGGCCTGTGGGCGATCTCGGGGGCGCCGCTGCTGGCAGGCAACAACCTCGCCACGATGAGCGCCGAGACCAGGGCGATCCTGACCAACCGGGAGGTGCTCGCGGTCGACCAGGACCCGCTCGGGCGGCAGGGGGTGAAGGTCGCCGAGGACCAGAGCGGACGCCAGGTCTACAGCAAGGTGCTGTCCGGCACCGGCCGGAGGGCGGTGCTCCTGCTCAACCGGACCACCTCCTCCGCGTCCGTCACCGCCCGCTGGTCCGACCTCGGTCTCAGCGGACCCGCGACCGTACGGAACCTGTGGACCGGGACCGACGCCGGGACGTTCGACGGCGGCTACACCACGACCGTGCCCGCTCGCGAAGCGGTCCTCCTCACCGTCACAGGAAGCGGCGCCACTCCCAGTCCGTCGCCCACTCCCACCGGAACGGGCGCGATCAAGGGGGTGGGGTCGGGCCGGTGCCTCGACGTCGCGGGTGTCTCGCAGGCCAACGGCGCGCAGGCGCAGCTCTGGGACTGCAACGGCCAGGCCAACCAGCGGTGGACGCCGACCGGCTCGGGTGAGCTGCGGGTCTACGGCAACAAGTGCCTGGACGTGTCCAACCGGGGCACCGCGGACGGCAGCAACGTCGTCATCTGGGACTGCAACGGCCAGAGCAACCAGCAGTGGCGGTTCAACGCGGACGGCACCATCACCGCCGTAGGCGCGGGCAAGTGCCTGGACGCCTACAACCAGGGGACGGCCAACGGCACCAAGGTCATCATCTGGACCTGCAACGGCCAGGCCAACCAGCGCTGGACCCGCCCCTGACCTCTCGCCGCACGCCTGCGCCGGGACGGCGTCGTCCGTTCCGGCGCAGGCCGCGCTCCTCACGGGCGTGGTCGTGGTCGTGGTCATGGTCGTGCTCGTGGTCGCGGCGGGCGTGGCCGTCGCGGCGGGCTTCTCGCGGCGGGCTTCTCGCGGTGTGCTTCTCGCGGTGTGCGGAAGATCGCAGATGGGACCGGCCGAGGTCGCCGGTGTGTGAGACAATCCCGGCGACATGCGCGCCTCACTCTCCTTCCGGCTCGCGCGGTCGGCCGCCTTCTCGGCCGTCTGCGTGCTCCTCGCCGTCGGCGCGCACCGGTTCGCCGGCGGAGGCGGGCCGACGCCGGCCGCGCTCCTCACGGGCGTGCTCGTGGTCACGGCGGGCGCGGCCGTCGCCGCGGGCCGGGAACGGTCGCCCCAGGCGATCGTCGGCCTGCTGCTCGGCGCCCAGGCGTTCCTGCACTTCCTCCTCGAGATCACGGCCTCCGCCGCCGAGGCGGGGCATCCCACGTGGCACGGCGGCTTGAGCGCACAGACCGGAATGCTCACCGCGCACCTCACCGCGGCGCTGCTCACCGGATGGTGGCTGGCGCGCGGGGAGGAAGCCCTGTGGTCCGTGTTGAGGGGGATCGGCGCAAAGGCGGCGCGCTGCCTGCGGGCGGTGGCCGCACTGGTGACCGCGCTGTCGGCTCTGCTGGGCACGGATCTCGCGGCCGCCCGGCGTCCTCGCCGGCGCCCGGCGCCCGGTGCCGGCCACCCCCCGCGCATCGCGGGCGTGCTGCGGCACGCGGTCGTCCGCCGCGGGCCCCCGGTTCTTCCCGTCTTCTGAGCTTCACGCGCGGGCGGCGCGTATCTCCCAGGGGATCGGTCTCTCCCCCTCTGGGGCATGCTCGCGCGCCTCCGTACCATCGCAGACGACTGGAGAACCCCCATGACCTCGTACGTCCGTCGCGCGGCCGCAGTCACCGCCGGTGCCCTCGCGCTCACCCTCGGCCTCGCCGTTCCCGCCCTCGCCCACGTCACCGTCAACCCCGGCACCGCCGTTCAGGGCGGCTGGACCAAGATCGCATTCCGCGTTCCCAACGAGCGTGACAACGCCTCGACCACCAAGGTGGAGGTCGAGTTCCCCACCGATCACCCGCTGCCGTTCGTCTCGGTCCGGCCGGTTCCGGGATGGGACGTCAAGCTCACCCGCGGCAAGCTCCCCAAGCCCGTCGTGTCGGACGCCGGTGACACGATCACCGAGTCGGTACTGAAGATCACCTGGTCCGGCGGGAAGATCGAGTCCGGCCAGTTCCAGGAGTTCGAGGCCTCGGTCGGGCCGCTGCCGAAGAACGTGGACGCGCTCACCTTCCCCACGGTGCAGACCTACTCCAATGGTGAGGAGGTCAAGTGGGCGGAGGCGCCGAAGGCCGACGGCTCCGAGCCCGAACACCCCGCGCCGGTGCTCAAGCTGGTCGCCGCCGAGGAGGGGGAGGACGACCATGACGACGCCGCCTCCGCCTCGCCTGCCGCCGCCCCCACAGTCGCGGCCGCCGCGGACGATGACGACGAGGGCGGGGACACCACCCCGGCCCTGGTGCTCGGCGGCATCGGCCTGGTCGCCGGCCTGGTCGGAGCAGGCGCCGGCATTACCGCCCTGCGCCGCTCGCGCGGCTGAGCGGCGGCTCGGGCACCACTGAGCGGCTCAGATGCGACTGAGCGGCTTGGATGAGATTGAGCGGCTCAGATGCGACTGAGCGCCGGGTGCCATGGGAGCCCCTTCCGGGTCACGCGCCCGGGAGGGGTCTCTCTTTCTCCAGGTGGGCGGGGTGAACCCGTCGCGGCGGCAGCCGATGCCGGGGTGAGTCGCACCTTCGACGAATCGGGTGTTCCGCCAGTGGTGCAGCTTTGATGCGTCTCCCCGCGTGGTTGGTTGTGATTCCACGTTTTGGGAGGTGGCGGCTTGGTTCGATAGTGCGTTCGAGATAGGGTGAGGGCAGCCGTTCAAGGTGAGCCTAGTGGGCGGGCCGTCGGTGGCCGTACGCCGTGTGTTGAGCCGAGTCTGCGTGAAGGAAGTCCCGATCCGGGCGGTCGGGAACCGGTCAGTCGCCTTCGTCTCCGCTCCCCGGGGGTCATCCGCCGTGTCCGCGCCGCCGCCGCCGTCGCCGTCCGCTGTCGCGGGGCATGGGGCTGCGTTCCCGCCTGACGCGTGCGGCGCGCCGGCGGCGATCCCCGAGGGGCTGGCGGTGATCCCTCCGGGCGCCGAGCTCGCCCAGATGCTGGCGGGCATCGATGTGGAGCGGGTGTCGGGGTTCGACACCGTGGAGGTGCTCAAGGCCGCCTACCGCCAGTCCTGCCATGAGCGGGCCCGGTTCCTGCGGACGCTGCTGGAGGTCGGGCTGCGCGAGCAGTTGTCCGGCGACAGCGTGGTCCGGTTGGAGGTCCCCGACGAGTTCGCCCCCGACGAGGTGCGGGCAGCGCTGGTGTGGTCGCGCCGCCGGGCGGATTCGGCCTTCGAACTGGCGTGGAACCTGCACCGCCGCCTTCCCGTGCTGGGAGCGGCCATGCTGGCCGGACAGTTGGACGAACCGCGGGCGGTGGCCTTCATCCGCTGGACGAGCGGTTTGACCGACGCGCAGGCGGGCTGGGTCTGTGAGCACCTGATCGGCCGGGCCGCGACCTGGACCGTGGGCGAGCTCATCGAGCAGATCCAGCGTCTGGTGCTGGCCATCGACCCCGATTGGGCGGAGAAACGCTATCGGGAGGCGGTGCGCAGGCGCCGGGTGGTCGGCATGCGCAACGACGACGGCACCGCGACGGTGTCTGGGCTGGATCTGCCGCTGGAGCGGGCGGTGGCCGGATGCGAGCGCATCGACGAACTGGCCCGCGCCTGCAAACGCGCCGGAGACCACCGTCCCGTCGACCACATCCGCGCCGACCTGTTCCTGGGCAGCTTGGACGGCAGTTTCGAGGGCCTGTCCGACGCCGGGATCATCGCCCACGTCCGCACCCGTCCCTTCCTCGACCCCTGCGACCCCACGGCGGGCTCCCCCGACATCCCGCCAACCGACCACACCACCGACCAGCCCGCCGATCACGCCGACCGGCCCGCTGATCACACCGACCGGGCCACCGATGAGGCCACCGGCGCGCCTCATAAAGCCGCTGCGTCGACCGGCGATGCGACCGATGACGAGAACGGCGGCAGGACCGGTCACACCGGAGAGGGGCGCCAGGACCCGTCAATGCAGACGCGGTCGACGCAAGCCACGTCAACGCAGCCCTTCTCAACGCAGGCTCCGGCGGTGCAGGCCTGCTCGGGGCAAGCGTGGTCGGTTCGGGAGATACGGGTGGGGTTGACCACCCTGCTCGGCCTCGACGAGCACCCGGCCCATCTGCCCGGCTGGGGCATGGTCCACGCCGCGCAGGCCCGCCGGATCGTCGCCTCCATGGTCAGCGGGGAGTGGCGGTATGCCATCTGTACCGACGACGGGCATCTGCTGCTGACCGGCATCACCGGCCGGCGCCCCTGCCCGCGCGAGAAACGGCCCCCACGCGATGCGCGACGCGGCGGCATCGTCGAGCTCCAGGTCACCCTCACCCGGCTTCACGAACTCGCCGCCACACCCGACGCCACCGGAGCCTGGGCGCGGCTCATCGCCGACCTGGCCCGCCATGCCTCTGCCCAGCTCATCAAGAACGGCCAGCCGGACAAGGGCCGGTCCGGCACTGATCGAGGCGATGGAGACCGGTTGGACGCTGGCCGCTACAGCTCGGGTCGAGGCGATGGAGAGCGACCGGAATCGGCCACAGACCAGAGCGCCGACACCTCCGTCTTGACCACATCGACAGGGTCGACCACCGCAACCACCTCGACCACTTCGACCACCTCAACCAAGTCGGCCTACCGGCCGGGCCTAGACGACTCAGGCGACTCAGGCGATCTAAGCGACGCGGCGAAACAGGCCGATCGACGGCATGCCGACGCGGCCTTACGCCGCTATGTCCAAGTACGGGGCCGGGTCTGCTCCTGGCCGGGCTGCCGCATGCCCGCCACACGGACCGACCAGGACCACATCCAGGCATGGGCGGACAACGGCACCACCACCGCCGGCAACCTGCACCTGGCCTGCCGCCACGACCACCGCGCCAAGCACCTGGGCGGCTGGCGGGTCACCTCCGCTGGTCCCCACCTCATCGTGTGGACCAGCCCGCTCGGACACTCCTACCTCAGCCCACTCCCGAAGATCATCTATCCGGCTCCCGAACCCTGGCCCCGCGACTGGCCCGACGCCCCGCCCGAACGCCTGCCCAGCGACCTCCCCGGGGCACCCGGCACGATCATGGCTCCCTCATGTCCGAGCCCGGCCACCACCGGGGGAAGCCGCCGTCCGACCAGCGGCCAGGCCAACGGTGACGCGGACGGCGACGCCGGCCGCGGCCGCGGCCGCGCCCGCGGGTCCGGAGGGCAGGTCGATGGGACGTCAGACAACACATCAGACGGCAGCTCCTTCTGGAGCGACCGCGAGGTGCCGCCGTTTTGAACACCCATCTCGGCGACCCGGGACCGGACTCCCCGGGAGGCGAGGCGGGTCAGGACAGCGAGTTCAGGACAGCAGGGTCTCGCCGATCCAGCCGTCCGGGGAGCATCCGGGTGGTACGGCGAAGACGGCCGACCCGATGGGGGTCGTCCACTGGTTCAGCAGATCCATCTCCGCCAGGCGCGCCTGGATCGGGACGAACTGCCGTGCCACGTCGGCCTGGTAGGACGCGAACAGCAGGCCGGTGTCCGGTCGTCCCTCCGGGCTGAGGCCGTCCTCGTAGTTGTAGGCCCGGCGCATGATGCGCATGGCGGGGTCGGCCGTCCGGGCGCGGCGGATGTGCGCGAACTCGGAAATCACCGGCAGGCCCGACGGGCCGAGCGCGGCGAAGTCGGGCTCGTCGGTCTCGGTCCGGCCGGTGAGCGGCGCCCCGTTGTCCAGCCGCCGCCCGACGCTGAACTCCTTGGCCGCCCGGTCCGCGGCGTCCCACTTCTCCAGGTCCATCCGGATGCGCCGCAGCACCAGCGTGGTTCCGCCACGCAGCCACCCGTCGCGCACCCATACGGCCCGCTCGAAGTCCGCGGAGCCCGGCTTGGGGTTGACGGTGCCGTCGAGCTGGCCCATCAGATTGCGCTGGGTGGTGCCAGGTGCCCGGACCTGCGGGCTCTGTCGGAAGCCGTGCTGGGTCCAGCGTACGGTCGCGAAGGAACGGGCGTCCCTGACGAGCACGCGCAGCGCGTGCGCCAGCGTGACGCGGTCGTCCGCGCACACCTGAACCAGCAGGTCGCCGCCGCTCCAACGGGGCTGCAGGGCGTCGACCTTGAAGGCCGGCAGCGGCCGTGGCGCCAGGTGCCCGGCCCCCGCCGCCTCGAACAGCCCGGCGCCGAACCCGAAGGTGACGGTGAGTCGCGCGGGCAGCAGCGCCAGTTCGGCGTCGGTGTCGGCGAGGGCGGGCTCGCCCCGGGTGAGCCGTCGCGCGTCGTCGGTCAGCAGCCGCATCAGGCGCGCCAGCGCCACGCGACCGGTTCCGGGCCGCAGGTCGAGCCCGGCGAACACCGCGAACGTCTGCGGGAAGGTCGCGACGCCCGCCTGGTGCACGCCGTGGAAGGGCTCGACGGCGTCACCGCCGGGAAGGGGCGCGGACCCGGCCGCCGCGCGTCCGGCCACGTCAGGTACGGCGCAGGCCGCTACGGCGGCGACGGCCCCTCCTGCGAGCAGGCCGCGCCGGGTCAGCCGCCGTCCCGCCCGGGACTCGCGCTCACTCATGGGGAGCGTAGGACTCGTTGGCACCGGCGAAGTCCTTGGCCACCGCGGTGAAGGACACGGACCTGCCGTCCTTCAGGGTGAGCGTGAAGGGCACCTCGGCCCCGGGCTCGACCGCCGTGCGGACGTCCATGAGCATGATGTGGTCGCCGCCGGGCCGGAGCACGTGCCGTCCGCCGGCGGGGATCACGAACCCGCCCTGCTTGCGGCGCATGGTTGTGGCGCCGGCGTCCCCGGCGACCTCGTGCAGTTCCACGGACGGGGAGACGGGAGTGCTCGCCCCGACGACGGTGACCGCCTCGCGGGTGGTGTTGACGAGCGTGCCGAAGGCGGCGCTCATGCCGGAGCGGGCCGTCTTCACCCACGGATCGATGACCGACAGCGGGGCGGCGGTCGTGGCGGACGCGGAGGCGGGGGCCTGCGCCGCCGCCGGGGATGCGGTGGTGGTGCCGGCCGGAGTGGCGCAGGCGGCCGCGGCGAGGAGGGCGGCGAGCGCCGCCGGGAGGACGCGGTGAACGGTCGTGCTGGTCATGCGGAAGCCTTCTCTCGGTCGTCCGGCGGGCACGCCGCGGGCATGCGGCGGGTCCCCGTGGGCCGGGCCGCGGCACGGCTGAGGAACGGGGCATGCGCGTGGGCGTGCTCCGCCGGAAAAGATCATGATCACGTCCCGGGCCGTACACGGCCGGAGACGAGGTGAGGAGCGTCGTCTCAGACGGACGGCTGGAGAAGGCGGGGCGGGCCGCGCCGGGTGACGCTGTGACGCGGGGCGACGGAACGGGGGACACGCGGCTCGTCCGGATGCGGCGACGCCAGGGTCGTGAACACGGGTGGCGCCGGATCGGCCGCGATCCGCGTCAGGCGTACGGCGAGCCGCCGTAGCAGCGCCCACAGGGCTGCCTCGCCCCTGGCGAGCCACAGCGACGTCAGCACCACCGCCCAGCCGTGGGCGATGAGCATCCCCACGCCGGGTCCGGCGTGCGCGTGCCCGATCGCGACGTGCCCGGCCAGGACGTGCCCGGTCGCGACGTCTGCGATGGACGGGGACGACAGGGCGAACATCACGTGCAACGCGGCCTGCAGAGCCGCGAGCAAGGGCAGGATCGTGCGCAGCGTCCGCTCCCCGCCGGACAGGGGCAGCGCGGCGGCGAACACCGCCGGCAGCCCCAGTGCGAGCGCGGCGGGGGCCACCTCGCCGCCGCTGAACAGGTGCGCCAGCACGCCCAGACCGAGGCACACCGCGCTGAAGGCGGCGGCTCGGGCGAGACGGAGAGGCGATGTCACCGGCATGGCACTGCCAATATCGCATGCCTGGCGCCCGGTCCCCGTTCCGGGACGCCGTGTCGCTCGCGGGATGCCCTCGCTCGCGGGATGTCCTCGCTCGCGGGTGCCCGGGCCATGGGCCGCCCCGCTCGCGGGTGACGCCGGTTCAGCCGGCCCGCGACGCCCGGCTCGGGGACGGCTGAGGGAGCCGGTCACCCGCACTTCGCCGGCGATACTCGCGCGGCGAGCTGCCGGTGATCCGCTTGAACGCGGTGCTGAGGGCGCTTTCCGAGCCGTAGCCGACGGCGTGGGCGATCGTGGCGAGTGTGTCGCCGCCGTCGCGTAGGCGCCGGGAGGCGAGCTCGATCCGCCACCGGGTGAGGTAGTCCAGGGGGCCGAGACCGACCGTGTCCTTGAACCGCGCGGCGAGGGTGGACCGGGACACCGCTCCGGTCCGGGCCAGCTCCGCGACGGTCCACGGGTGGGCGGGCCGCGCGTGCATGGACCGCAGTGCCGCCGCGACCACGGGGTCGGCGAGACCGGCGAGCCAGCCCGACACCGCGCGGGGCTCCCGGGCCAGGTGCAGACGCAGGACGTGGATGAGCATGACCACGGCGAGGTGCTCGGCCGCGAGCGTCGAGCCGATGGCGCGCCCCCGCAGCTCGGCGTCGATCTGGCCGAGGGCCCACCGCACCGTGCTCGCCTCGCCGGTTGCGGCGGGCACGTGGATGATCGGCGGCAGCCCGTCGAGCAGGAGCGAGCGTGCCCGGTCGCCGAACGAGAAGCCGCCGCCGACGAGGAGCGTGTCCGCGCCGTCGCCGACGTGCGGGAGGCCGTCCCGGGCCGCCGTCCACAACGGCCCGGCGTCGACCGGGACCGCATGGGGGTCGCTGAAGAGCGTGAAGACGAGCGGATGCGTGAGCAGGAAACAGTCGCCCTCCGCCAGGGAGATCGGCGCGTCGAGGCCCTCGACGTCCAGGAAGCACCGGCCGCGCCGGACGGCGTTGAACTTCACGCCGTCCGGCGGCTCGAAACGCACCGCCCAGCTGCCGCCCGCCGACATCCCCGTGGACAGGTGAGCCTTGGTGCCCAGCAGCGCGAGCACGTCTTCGAGCGGATCCATCGGCTTCTCCGGCGAGCGGGATCGGGAGTGGACGATTGATAAAGTATGCCGGATTTTTCGCTATAGATAGTCCGTATCCGACGCTCTAGCGTGGCGGCATGAACAGCGAACAGACTCGTCTCACCACTCCCTTCCACTCCCACGCCACCGCTACCGAGGTCGTCGAAGGAGTGGATCTGTCCGGGCGGCGTGTCGTCGTCACGGGCGGCGCCTCCGGGATCGGCGCGGAGACCGTCCGCGTCCTGGCAAAGGCCGGGGCGGAGGTCGCCATCGCCACCCGCGACCCGGCCACGGCGGCGCCGATCCTCGCGAGCCTCGCTGGCGCGCCGGGAACCGTCCGGTCCGCCGCGCTCGACCTGGCCGATCTGTCGTCGGTCGCGGCGTTCGTACGGGACTGGCGAGGCCCGCTCGATGTGCTGGTCGCCAACGCCGGGGTCATGGCGCTCCCGGCGCGGGAGGTCACCGCTCAGGGGTGGGAGATGCAGCTCGCGACGAACTATCTCGGACATTTCGCCCTCGCCGTGGGCCTGTACGGCAATCTGCGGGCGGCGGGCCGGGCGCGGATCGTCGTCGTCAGCTCCGGCGCCCATGTCGGCGCGCCGTTCGACTTCGACGACCCGCAGTTCGAGCGCCGGCCGTACCACCCCTGGACGGCCTACGGGCAGTCCAAGACGGCGGACGTCCTGCTGGCGGTGGGCGCGCGCCGGTGGGCGGCCGACGGAATCACGGCGAACGCGCTCAACCCCGGCTGGATATTGACGAACCTCCAGCGTCACATGGACGACGCGACCATGCGCGAGATGGGCGCGATCGACGAGAACGGCGAGATCATCCCTCAGCCCTACCTCAAGACGGTCGCCCAGGGCGCGGCGGCATCGGTGCTGCTGGCGGCCTCGCCTCTGGTGGAAGGCGTGACCGGCCGCTATTTCGAGGACAACCAGGAGGCCCCGCCCGCCGCCCCCGGGATCGCCGGAGGAGTGGCGGCCCACGCGCTCGACAGGGACGCGGCGGACCGCCTGTGGGACTACGCAAGCGCCGCGCTCGGCTGAGGAGCCGGGCGGCCCTTAGGGCGATCGGTGTCACAGACGCGGGGCGCGCCCGGTCCTAAGTGCCGAGGGCGACGCCGAACTCGGCCCCACGCGGTTCGCCTGCTGGCTCAAGGAGCACACGGCGGAGTAGGGCCGTCCGGCGGGAGATCCACGAGCGGCATAGGAATTGGGCTGTTTGGGCACTTCAAGAGGTATCGGGGGTGTGTTCGATGGGGGGAACCATGGCTGTATCGGCGGACCTGGCGAAGCTGCTCGACCGTGAGTACGAGGACAAGACCCTGGACGAGCTCCTCAAGGCGCCGGTGGAGGCGCTGGCCGGGGTGAGCGCGGAGGACGCGGAGCTGCTGAAGAAGGCCTTCCACATCAAGACCGTGGGAGACCTCGGCCGCAACAAGTTCTTCCGGGCGGCCACCGCGCTCGTCGATCTCACCGACAGCCGGAAATAATCGGGTCTCCCGCCTTACCGGCGGCCGTTGTAGAAGATTTCCATCGCCTTATAGGTTGATGGAAAGTGCCTACAAGGGAGCGGCCGTGGGGGCTCTGTTCGTCGGCGTGGACGGGGGAGGCACCAGTACGCGCTGCGTGGTAGTCACGGAATCGGGCGAGATCGCCGGGCGTGGACGGGCCGGCGGCGCCAACGCGATCTCGGTCCCCGATCCGGCAGCCAACCTGCGCGCCGCGCTGCTCGGCGCACTGGAGGGCCTGGACCGCGCGCGGGTCGCCGGCGGCGTGTTCGGCCTGGCCGGGGCGGCCCGCGCGGCGGAGCCGGCGGAGCGGGCCTGGCGGGAGGCCGGGCTCGCCGGGCGGCCGGCGGTGGTCGCGGACGTGCTCGTCGCCTTCACCGGCGCCACCGACGAGCCGGACGGCGCCGTCCTGGTGGCCGGCACCGGCGCGATCGGCGCGCGGGTCCGCGACCGCCGAATTGTGCGGCGGGCCGACGGCCTCGGCTGGCTCCTGGGCGACGAGGGTTCGGGCGTGTGGCTGGGCCGCCGTGCCGCCGCCGCGGCGCTGAACGCGATCGACGGCCGGGGCGCGCCCACCGTGCTGGTCGCCCGGGTGGCCGAGGCCGTCCTGGGCGCCGGGGCGGCCGGCGAGGACGACGGGCCCGCGCTCGCCCAGGCCCTGGTCGCGGCCGTGTACGCGCGGGTCGCCGAGCTGGGCCCCGCCTGGCTCGGCACGCTCGCGCCCGTGGTGGACGCCGCGTCCCGCCAGGGCGACGAGGTGGCCCGCGGCGTCGTCGCCGAGGCGGCCCGCAGGCTGTGCCGTACGGCCCGGGTCGTCACCGGGGACGCCGCCCACGACAGAGGAGCACGGGCGGCGGGAGACGGAGGGCCGCTGGTGCTCGCGGGGTCGCTGCTGACCGAGCCGACCGAGCTCGCCCACCTGGTCAGGGCCGAGCTGGGCAGGCGGGCCACGCTGGTGCGCGCCCGGGACGCCGCGGCGGGCGCCGCCGCGCTCGCGGTGCGGGCGGCCCTGCCCGGCGACCCCCGTGCCGCCGAGGCGCACCGCGCGCTGATCCGGCAGGGGGGTGCATGAGCGAGCGAATCAGTGAGCACCGTGCGATTCGGGAGGTGCCGTCCTGCGCGCCGCCGGCACGATCTGATGCCGCGCCTCCGGCACGAGCTGATGCCGCGCCTCCGGCACGATTTGACGCCGCGCCTCCGGCACGAGCTGCCGCCGCGCCGCCGGGCGAGGAGGCGGCATGAGTGAGGGCGAGCTGGACCGGATGGCGCTGGCGGTGCTCCAGCCCGGGTTCGAGGGCACGGAGCCGCCCGCGTGGCTGCGGCGGGCGCTCGCGGAGGGCCTCGGCGGCGTGGTCCTGTTCGCCCGCAACGTCGCCGGCCTGGAGGGGACGGCCGCCCTGGCCGCGGAGCTGCGCCGGGAGCGGCCGGACGTGATCGTCGCCGTGGACGAGGAGGGCGGTTCCGTCACCCGGCTGGAGGCCGCCGGCGGCAGCTCGTGGCCGGGCAACATGGCGCTGGGCGTCGCCGGCGACGAGGAGCTGACCCGCCGGGTGGCGCGCCAGATCGGCCGGATGGTCGCCGCCGCAGGCGCCACCCTCGACTACGCCCCCGTGGTGGACGTCAACGCCGACCCCCGCAACCCCGTCATCGGCGTTCGTTCCTTCGGCTCCGACCCCGAGGAGGTCGGCCGCCACGGCGCCGCCTGGATCGAGGGGCTGCAGAGTGCCGGGGTGGCCGCCTGCGCCAAGCACTTCCCCGGTCACGGCGACACCGTGACCGACTCCCACCTGGCACTGCCCGCCGTACGGGCCTCCCGTGAGGTGATAGAACGGCGCGACCTGCCGCCGTTCCGGGCCGCCATCGCGGCGGGGGTGCGCGCCGTGATGTGCGGGCACCTGCTCGTCCCCGCCGTCGACGCGCTCCCTGCGACGCTGAGCCGGGCGGTGCAGACCGGTCTGCTGCGGGAGGAACTGGGGTTCGAGGGGCTCGTGGTGACCGACGCGATCGAGATGCGTGCGGTCGCCGCTCTCCACCCGCCCGGCGAGATCGCGGTCCGCGCGCTGGCCGCCGGGGCCGACGCGATCTGCGTCGGGGTGTCCTCGGCCAGGGGGGAGAGCGTGTACGCGCTGCGCGACGCGATCACCGGCGCGGTCCGCGAGGGCCGGCTGGCGGAGGAGCGCCTGGCCGAGGCGGCGGGCCGGGTGCGGGACCTGGCCGCTTGGTACGACGGGCAGGCGGAGGCCAGGAAGGCGGTGGCCCGCGACGCCGACGAGGGCCTCGGCCTCGCGGCGGCGACGGCGGCGCTGCGCGCGACCCCCGCGGAGCCTCCGGGCCCGCTCACGCGGGCGCCGCTGGTGGTGCACATGGCGGCGCGCCCCAGTCAGGCCGTCGGCCGCGCGACCCCTCTCACCCTGGGGGAGGCGCTCGGCGAGGTCCTGCCCGGGACGGTGACGACTCAGATATACGACGACGGGCGGCTGCCGGATCTGCGCGACACCGGGCGCCCTCTCGTGGTCGCCGTCCACGACGCCGTACGGCACGCCTGGATGCGGCGGCTCCTGGAGGAGGCGCTGCGGGCCCGCCCGGACGCGATCGTCGTGGAGACCGGGGTGCCGGGCCCGCCCGCCGGTCGGGTGTACCTCACCACCCACGGCGCCTCCACGGCCTCCGCGCGGGCGGCGGCCCGCTGGCTCGCCGGAGCCGTCTGACCCGCCTGCCGACCCCCTGCCGACCCCATCGAAAGGGGAGTATTCCCAGCTAGCAGGCTTGGGTAAAAATTAACTCCACCGAGGCGTCTGTCCGTGGAAAAAATTGACGGCGTCGCGAGAGCGCCCGTATTGTCCAGGCAATCGGGAACCAGGAGCAGCCCATGAAGCGACTCGCAGCGATCATGGCGGTGGCGTCCATCGTCACCGTGACCGCCTGCGGCACTACCGGGACGACGGACACCGCCCAGCAGGGCGGCGGCGTGTACACGACGATCGACGGCAGCAAGCAGATCAACGCCAGCGCGCCGATCAACCCGTTCAACCCCGTCGGATCGGTCTTCTCGGGATACAACGGCATGGCGCTGGCGTGGCCCAAGAACGACCCCACCGATCCCAACCAGTTCTACCCGGCCATCGCCAGGAGCTGGAGCATGTCCCCGGACCGGTCGGAGGTCGTCATCCACCTGCAGCCGGACGCCAGGTGGTCCGACGGCAAGCCGGTGACCAGCGAGGACGTGCGCGTCTCGATCGGTCTCGCCTACACCCAGGGCGGCACGGCGTACGCGCTCGACCCGAAGGCGGCGGGCGCCGCCGCCGACATCCAGGTCGTCGACCCCAAGACGATCCGGGTGACCCAGGGCGCCAACCGCAGCTCGACGTTCCTCGCCAACCTGCTGTCGACCGTGGTCGTGCCCGCGCACGTGTTCGGGAAGCTGCTGCCGGCCGACTTCTGGCAGACGCTCAAGGTCGCCCAGCACGGCCAGGGCGCGGCGGCCGAGAAGGCGAAGAACCAGATCACCGGCCTGGCGGAGAAGGTCATCGCCTTCGACCCCGGCCGCGACGTGTCGGCCGGGCCGTTCGTGCTCGAGCGGGTGAACCCGGGCGCGGCGCTGCTCAAGCGCAACCCCTACTTCTACGCCCGGCAGAACATCGCGCCGGCCAAGGTGAAGATCCTGAACTACACCGGCAACGAGCAGATCTGGAACTACCTGATCGCCGGCCGGCTGGACAACGCTCCCTTCACCTCCGTGCCCACCGCCGTCATGGACCGGATCCGCGACGCGCGGGGCAGCAAGGTGGTCAAGGGCTACTCGCCGGTGGCGGTCTCCCTCGCGTTCAACCAGTCGCACAAGCCGTACGACAACGTGCACGTGCGGCGGGCGATGGCCTACCTCATCGACCGCGCCCAGGTCACGAAGATCGCCTCGCCGGAGGGCGGCACTCCCGCCGCCACCACCTCGGGCATCCACGCCAAGGCGGCCCGCGCCTGGCTCGGCGACGCGTTCGACACCCTGGAGCAGTACCGGGTCGACGCCGCCAAGGCCGACGCCGAGCTCAAGGCGGCGGGCATGACCAAGCGGGCCGGCCGGTGGGCCATGCCGGACGGCAGCCCGTGGAAGGTCCGCATCCACGTGCCCGCGTCGTTCTCCGACTGGGTCGCCGCGGGCAAGTCGATCAGCAGCCAGCTCAGCGACCACGGCATCGACGCGGCCGTTGTCACCGCCGCCGACTACACGCTCTATCTTGGAGAGCTGGCCGAAGGCAAGTACGACCTCGGGTTCTGGCTCATCGGCCTCGGCCCCTCGCCGTACAACATCTTCCAGCGGCTGTTCGGACAGGCGAACGGCTGGCAGATGTTCGGCGGCCGGCTGCGGCACGTCGCGCCGGGCACCGAGGGCAACTGGATGGGCGGGCCGGAGAAGGTCGACGCCGGCGCCGCCGGCACGGTCGACCCGGGCGACCTGACCAGCAGGCTGAACTTCGCGTCCCAGGACGAGCAGAAGCGCATCGTCGGCGTCCTGGCCAAGGTCGCCAACGAGCAGCTCCCCGTCGTCCAGCTGTGGGACTACGTGAACACCCAGTTCGTGAACACCTCCCGGTACACGGCGTATCCGCCCGACGACGACGAGTCCCTGCGGCTGTCGTCCGGCGTGTGGATGCAGCTCGGGATGATCAGGAAAGCGGAGAAGGGGCAGGCATGACGCACGCGGTCCCGGGGCGTCCCCGGGTGGGCGCCATCGCCAGGAAGGTCGGCGGCCATCTGGTCCGCGGCCTGGCGATGATCTGGGTCGTCGCCACGATCAGCTTCGTCATCATCCGGGAGATCCCCGGCAACCCCGTGCTGGGGCAGTACGAGAGCCTGATCCAGAAGGGCATGTCGCCCGAGCAGGCCGAGCGGGCCACCGCCGTCCTGTACGGCTTCCTGCCCACCGGCAACCTGTGGGAGCAGTACGTCGGCTACATGGGGTCGCTGCTCCACCTCGACCTCGGGCGTTCGCTCAGCACGCCCGGCGTGGAGGTGACCACGCTCATCGGCCACGCGGCGCGGTGGACCGTGCTGCCGGTCCTCGCCGGCACGCTGCTGAGCTTCCTGCTCGGCGTCACCATGGGCGTCTACGCCGCGATCAAGCGGTCCGGCAAGCTCGGCGACATGCTCGCGCTGTCCGGCTCGCTGCTGCACGGCGTGCCCGTGTACGTCATCGGCCTGCTGCTCACCGCGATCTTCGCCACGCTGTGGCCGATCATGCCGTCGGGCGGGCCGGTGGACGTCGAGTTCGTCCCCGGCTTCAACGCCGGCTACATCGGCTCGCTGGTCCACCACGCCGTGCTGCCGGTCGTCACGTACACGCTGGCCAGCTACGGCGGGTGGATCCTCGCGATGAAGTCCAACGTGGTCGCCGTGCTCGGCGACGACTTCATCCTCGCGGCCGAACTGCGCGGACTGCGGCGCGGCTTCGTGTTCCGGTACCTCGCGCGCAACGCGATCCTGCCGCTGTTCACGATCCTCGCTCTGTCGATCGGCATGCTGTTCGGCGGCTCGATCTTCATCGAGCAGATCTTCAACTACCCGGGACTCGGCCTGCTGCTCGTCAACAGCATCAGCAGCCGCGACTACGCCCTGATGGGCGGCACGTTCCTGGTGATCACGGTGGGCATCGTCGTCGCCAACATCGCCGCCGACCTGCTGTACACGGTGATCGACCCGCGGGTCAGGAGCGGAGGCGCGGCATGACCGTCATCGTCAGCCCCGAAGGGGCGATGAGTCCCGGAGCCGCGCCCCCCGGGACCACGCGGGCCACGCTGCGGCGCAACTTCTGGCGCGGGGTGTGGCGCGTGCTGCGGCGCAAGCCCAGCCGCATGGCGGGTGTGGTCATCGTCGCCCTGTTCGCGCTCATGGGCGTGGCCGGGCCGCTGCTCTACCCCGCCCAGCTGCCGCGCGACGACGACGCGCTGTACGCGCCGCCCAGCCTGGCCCACCCCTTCGGCACCGACTTCGAGGGCACCGACGTGCTCGCGCTGGTCGTCACCGGCGCGCGCTACGTGCTGCTGACCGGCCTGGCCACGGCCGTCATCACGGTCGCGCTCGGCACGCTCATCGGGCTGGTCGCGGGCTTCCACCGCGGCCGGTGGGACACGCTGCTCATGCGGCTGACCGACATGAATCTCGCGATCCCCGGCCTGCCGCTGCTGCTCGTGCTGTCCACGGTGTGGAAGTTCGAGAGCCCGCTGGAGATGGGCCTGGTGCTAGGGGTGCTCGGCTGGGGCGGCATCGCCCGCGCCGTGCGCTCGCAGACGCTGTCGCTGCGCGAGCGCGGCTTCATCGAGGCGGCCCGCGGCCTCGGCCTGCCGACGCGGCACATCATCGGCCGCGAACTGCTGCCGAGCATGGCGCCGTACATCGCGATGAACATGCTCATCGCCGTCACCGGCGCGGTGTACGCCCAGGTGGGCCTGTTCTTCCTCGGCGTGCTGCCGTTCGAGTCGAACAACTGGGGCGTGATGCTCAACCTCGCGGTCTTCAACGGCGGGGCGCTCACCACCCCGGCCGCGCTGCCGTACCTGATGGCCCCGCTGATCGCGATCCTGCTGCTCACCCTGGGCATCGTGCTGATCGTGGACGCGATGGACGAGATCTTCAACCCCCGGCTGCGGGAGGAATAGCCCCTATGACCGCTCACACGGCCGCCCCTCATACAGCAGCACCGGGGGTCCGGATCCGGGACCTCACGGTCGTCTACAAGACGCCGTCGGGCGAGTTGCCCGCCGTCCGCGGCGTCGACCTCGCCCTCGCCCCCGGCACGATCACCGGCGTCGTCGGCGAGTCGGGCTCGGGCAAGTCCACGCTCGCCCTCTCCCTGCTCAACGCCGTTCAGCCGCCCGGCAGGATCGCGGCGGGCAGCGTCGAGATCGACGGCCTCGGCGACGTGCTGACGCTGCGGGGTGAGGACCTGCGCCGCGCCCGCGGCCGCCAGGTCGGGTACGTCTTCCAGGCCGCGCAGAACTCGCTGAACCCGCTCAAGACCATCGGCAAGCAGCTGCTCGACCTCGGCCGCTCCCACGACGTGGAGGACCTGCGGGCGCTGGTGCGCGACGCCAAGGACCTGCTCGCCCGCATGGGCATGGACGGCGCCCGGGTGCTCGACTCCTACCAGCACGAGCTGTCGGGCGGCATGCGCCAGCGGGTCGGCATCATGCTCGCGCTCGTCCTGAACGCCAAAGTCGTCGTTCTGGACGAGCCGACCACCGCCCTCGACATGATCACGCAGGCCACGATCCTGCGGATCATCCGCGAGGTCCACGAGGAGCGCGCGCTCACCACGCTGGTGATCACCCATGACGTGGGCGCCGTCGCCGAGGTCGCCGACAGCCTCGCCGTCATGTACGGCGGACGCGTGGTCGAGCACGGCCCGGTGACCGAGGTGCTCGGCGACGCCCGGCACCCGTACACGCAGGGGCTGATCAGGGCGATCCCGCGCCTGACGGGCGACCTGTCGCTGGCCCGGGCGCTGCCCGGCCGCCCGCCGACGCTCGGGACGCTGCCCAAGCAGGGCTGCGTGTTCCGCGAGCGCTGCGAGCGGCGCATGGAGGTGTGCGAGACCGACGAGCCGATGTCCGTCAACCGGGACGGCCGCACCGTCGCCTGCCACGCCACCGACCGCCACCTCACGCTGGTCAAGCGGAAGGAGTTCGTGTGATCACGGGAACCGGGATCACCAAGATCTTCAAGCAGCGCGGCGGGGTGCTCGGCGCCCGCGAGGTGCCCGCGCTGCGCGGCGTGGACTTCGCCATCGCCAAGGGCGGCGCCGTTTCGTTCATCGGCGAGTCGGGCAGTGGCAAGACCACGCTCGGCCGGATCATCGCCGGGCTGGAGACCCACGACGCCGGCGAGATCGTCATCGACGGCGTGCCGATGTCGTCGCTGAGCCACCGCGCGCGGCAGCCGTACTTCCGCCGGGTCCAGCTCATCCACCAGGACCCCTACTCGGCGCTCAACCCCACCCGGACGATCCACCAGACGCTGGAGGCGCCGCTGCGGCTGCGTGCCAAGCAGACGGGCCGGCCGGCGTCGTGGGCCGACGGGCGGGCCGAGGAACTGCTGGCGATGGTCGGCATCGACCCCGGCTACGTGCTGCCGCGCTACCCCCACCAGCTGTCGGGCGGCATGCGCCAGCGCGTGGTGATCGCCCGCGCGCTCACCATGGACCCCGAGGTCCTCGTCGCCGACGAGGCCGTTTCCATGATCGACGTGTCGCTGCGCCTGGGCATCCTCGCGCTGCTGAAGGACCTGCGCGAGCGGCTCGGCGTGGGCGTGCTGTTCATCACCCACGACATCGCCACCGCCCGCTACATCGGCGACGACGGCGAGCTGTACGTGCTCTACCGCGGCCAGGTCGTCGAGCGGGGCGCCACCGAGAAGATCATCGCCGACCCGGTCCACCCGTACACGCAGTCGCTGCTGTCGGCGATCCCGGTGCTGCACGGTCTGGAACGGCCGGGCGCCGAGCGGGTCGTGCCGCGGGAGATGCAGCGGGAGGGGCTGTCCGACGGCGGGTGCCTGTTCGCGCGGCGCTGCCCGTTCAGCACCGAACGCTGCGAGAGCGAGATGCCCGTGCTGGGCCGCGACGGCGGACCCGGTACGGAGACCGAGCAGGAGCACGCCTGCTTCCATCCCCGGCGGCGCAGCGTGATCCCGGTGGGGGTGGGCGAGTGACGGACATCGCCCCCGTCGCCGTCGACGGCCGCGTGGCGGACGTCGCGGCCGCCGCTCTCTGGGCGGACGCCGCGGACGCCCCGCTGGTCGTCCGGCGGCTGGCCGCCCCGCCGCCGGGGCGCCGGTGGACCGTCCTGTCCACTCCCGGCCGTGAGGGCGTCGTGTTCGCCTCGCTCGGCGCGGACGGCGCGGGCCACGTCACGGGGCACGTCGACCTGATCGCCGTGGATCCCGCCGCGCAGGGCCGGGGGATCGGGCGGGCGCTGGTCGGCGCGGCCGAGGAGTGGATGCGGGCGCACGGCGCCGCGGAGTCGAGGTTCGCCGGCAACCCGCCCTGCTACGCCTGGCCCGGCATCGACGTGCGCTACACCCCGGCGGCCTGCCTGGCCGAGCGCCTGGGGTACGAGCAGTACCGCGTCGCCTGGAACATGACGGCCGGCCTGCCGGCCCGCTACGACGAGGCCGAGCACGAGGCCGACCTGGTGAAGCTCGCCGCCGCCGGGGTCACGGTCGCGGCCGCCGCCGACCGCGCGAGGATCGTGGCGTTCGTGCGCGAGCAGTGGAACGACAAGTGGGCCTGGGAGGCCGAGCAGGCGAGCGGCCTGCACTATGCCTCGCGCGACGGGGGCGAGCGCGACGGGGAGATCCTCGGCTTCGCCGCCTGGGGCGCCCGGCCGCTGTGGTTCGGGCCGATGGGCACGGCCGAGGCCGCCCGCGGTCTCGGCGTGGGTCGGGTGCTGCTGCGCCGCTGCCTCGCCGAGCAGGCCGCCGCGGGGCAGACGTCCACGCAGATCGGCTGGGTCGGCCCGCTCCGCTTCTACTCCCGGGCGGTCGGCGCCCGCGCCGAGCGGGTCTTCTGGCTCTACCGCCGCCCGCTGGACTGATGTCAGCCGTACAGCAGTTCGCCCCGGGGCGGGTCAGGCGGGGGGCACAGCTCCCGGGGGTCGCGGCCCGCCTCCAGGTGCTCGCGCAGCGACGCGGAGCCCCACAGCAGGTCGAGGAACGGCTCGCAGCCGAACTCGCCCGGATAGAGGGTGCGCAGCGCGTGCAGGACGGACACGCCCGTGAGCACCGGCAGGAAGGCCTGCCGGTCGGTCACGTGCAGCTGCGCGCCGCGCACCACGACGCCCGCGTGCCTGCCGAACGTCGGGGTGAACCACGTGTCGCGGAAGCGCACGCCGGGCAGGCCGAGATCGTTCAGCGCGGCGGCGAACCGGCCGTCCGCGTACGGCGCGCCGACCAGCTCGAACGGCCGGGTCGTGCCGCGGCCCTCGGCGGCGTTCACGCCCTCCAGCAGCCCGGTGCCGGGGTAGACCAGGGCGGTGTCGAGGGTCGGCATGTTGGCCGACGGCATCACCCAGGGCAGCCCGGTGCGGTCGAAATGCCACTCCCTGCGCCAGCCCTCCATCGGCACGACCTCCAGCTCGGCGCCGATCGCGCGGTTGACGGTCGACGCGATCTCGCCCGGCGTGAGACCGTGCCGTACGGGCAGGGCGGCGCGGCCGACGAAGCTCGCGAAGGCCGGGTCGAGCGCCGGGCCCTCGGCCACCGCGCCGCCGATCGGGTTGGGCCGGTCCAGCACGGTGAAGCGCAGCCCGAGCCGGGCCGCCGAGCCCATCAGGTCGTACATCGTCCAGACGTAGGTGTAGAAACGCGAGCCCACGTCGCACACGTCGAAGACCAGCGTCTCCACCCCGGACGACGCGACCAGGGCGTCCAGGTCGCCGTCCGACCGCTGGTAGGTGTCGAGCACGGGCAGGCCGGTGACCGGGTCGACGGTGTCGCCCTCGCCGCCGCCCGCCTGGGCCGTGCCGCGCAGGCCGTGCTCGGGGCTGAACAGCGTGGTCACGCGCACTCCGGCGGCCAGCAGGGCCGGTGCGGCGGCGGTCAGATCGGGCAGGACTCCGGTGGGGTTGGTGACGAGCCCGACCCGTCCCCAGCCGGCCTTCGGCGCGCTCACCAGCAGCTCAAGCCCTGTACGCACGCGATCCATAAGCACTCCGAAGCCGAGGAACCACGACCATGACGCATTCACTCGCCGCTCTCGCCACCGAACAGAGCGATCCCCGCTTCAGCGAAATCGACACGTTGCCGACGGAGGAGATCGCGCGGCTCATGAACGCCGCCGACGCCGCCGTCCCCGCCGCGGTGGGCCGGGCCGTCCCGGCGATCTCCGCGGCCGTCGACGCGATCGCGGCGCGGATGGCCGACGGGGGCAGGCTCCTCTACGTGGGCGCGGGCACCTCCGGGCGGCTCGCGGTGCTCGACGCCTCCGAGTGCCCGCCGACCTTCGGCACGCACCCCGACCTCGTCCAGGGCATCATCGCGGGCGGCGAGGCCGCGCTGGTGCGGTCCGTCGAGGGCGCCGAGGACGACGCCGAGGCGGGCGCCGCCGTGATCCGCGGCAAGCACGTCGGCCCGCTCGACTCCGTCGTGGGCATCTCCGCCAGCGGACGCGCGCCGTACGTCGTCGCGGCGGTCGAGCAGGCCCGGCGGCTCGGCGCGCTGACCGTGGGCCTGGCCTGCAACACCGGCACCCCGCTCGCGCGGGCCGCCGACCACGCCGTCGAGGTCATCGTGGGCCCCGAGGTGGTCACCGGCTCGACGCGGCTGAAGGCCGGCACGGCCCAGAAGCTGGTCCTCAACATGATCTCCACGATCACGATGATCAAGTCGGGCCGGACGTACGGGAACTACATGGTCGACGTCGTGGCCAGCAACTCCAAGCTGGTCGACCGGGCGGCCCGCATCGTCTCCGACATCACCGGCACGCGGGTGCCGGACGCCCGCGAGGTCCTGGAGAACGCCGGGCGGGACGTGAAGACGGCCGTCGTGATGATCGAGCGCGGCGTGGGCGCCGACGACGCCCGGGCGCTGCTCGCGGCGCACGGCAACCGCCTCGGCCCGGCGCTGCGCGATGCGTGACAACGTGGCGCCTGACGGGGCCTGAGCACATGCTGGAGGACGTTCTGCGGGCCGCGGTGCCCGAGGTCGCCTCGGCGGCGGTCGCGATGATCGCCGTCGACGGGCGCACGGTCGCCGGGGCCGCCGTGGGGGAGGCCGTGCGGTACGCCGACGCGTCCGGGGGGCTGCTGCCGGAGCGGCCGCCCGTGGCGATGGACGCGCTGTTCGACATCGCCTCCCTGACCAAGATGTTCACCGCCGCGGTGCTGGTCTCGCTGGCTCAGGAGGGCGCGCTCGACCTCGGCGAGCCGGTGGCCGCCCGGCTGCCCCGGTTCTACGGGCACCGGCCCGGGATCACCGTCCGGCACCTGCTGACGCATTCGGCGGGCCTGCCCGCGAGCCGCCGGGTGGAGAAGGAACCGCAGGAGACCCGCTGGGATCTCGTGCTGTCCACCCCGGTTCAGGGGCCGCCGGGCACGCACCTGTACTCGGACGTCGGCATGATCACGGCCGGGCGGGTGGCGGAGGCCGCGGGCGGGGCGCCGCTGGACGTGCTCGTGCGCGAGCGGATCACCCGGCCGCTCGGGCTCGGCGCCACGACGTACGGGCCGGTCGATCAGGGCCGCGCCGTGGCCACGGAGTTCAAGCGCGGCACGTGCGTCAGGGGAGAGGTGCACGACGAGACCGCCCACGCGCTGGGCGGTGTGGCCGGGCACGCCGGGCTGTTCTCCACCGCCGCCGACCTCGTGCGCTTCGGCGAGGCGCTGCGCACCGGCGGCGGCCCGGTCCTTTCCCCCCGGTGGACCGCCGAGATGCTGCGCGACCAGGGGGTGCCGGGCGCCGCCTTCCGCCAGGGGCTCGGCGTGCGGATCGACGATCCCGCCATCGTGGGGCCGCTCGCGGGCGCGTTCGGCCACTCGGGCTTCACCGGCACGTCGCTGGTCGTCGACCCCGCCCGCCGGCTGACGGTCGTGCTGCTCACCAACAACGTGCACCCCCTCCGGGGGCGGCCCGGCATCCGCGACCTGCGGCACGCCGTCGCGGCGGAGGCGCTGCGCCTGGCCGGCTGATGTTTGATCGTCCTCGTCCGGGTCAGTAGGGAGACGGTTCAGGCAGACCGATCCGTCCCCCCAAGGAGAGGAGCCGTGATGACGACCGCGCATCAGGCGGGCCGGCGGCTGGAAGGCACGGCCCGGAGAGCGGCCGACCATCCTGTCCTGGAGAAGCTCGCCAAGGTCGGGTTCGCCGCTCGAGGCGTCCTGTACGCCATCATCGGCCTGGTCGCCCTCCAGATCGCCTTCGGCGGGGGAGGGGAGGCCGACAAGAGCAGCGCGATCCAGATCGTCCGCGACGCGCCCCTGGGCGACACGCTGCTGTGGATCATGGCCGTCGGCCTGGCCGCGCTGGCGATCTGGCAGGTCTCCGAGGCCGTCTGGGGCCGTCCCGAGGCCAAGGACCGTGTGGAGGCCGTGTCCAGGGCCGTCGTCTACGCCGCCCTCGTGTTCTCGATGGTGGCGCTGCTCACCCGGAACAAGGCCGCCTCTTCGTCCGACAGCCAGTCGCAGGACGCCACCAAGGCGCTGTTCGAGCTGCCGGGCGGCCAGTTCCTGGTCGGCCTGATGGCGCTCGGCGTGATCGCTCTCGGCGTGTACTGGATCTACGAGGGCTGGACCGAGAAGTTCATGAAGGACATGCACGTGACCGAGCCCCGCGCCCGTGGCGTCGTGGTCAAGCTCGGCAAGGCCGGCTACATCGCCCGCGGCGTCATCGCGCTGGCCGCCGGCGCCCTGATCGGCAAGGCCGCACTCACCTACGACCCCGACAAGGCGGCCGGCATCGACGGCGCGCTCAAGGCGCTCGCCGACACCCCGGCCGGTCCGTGGCTGCTCGCCGTGGTCGCGGTCGGCCTGGTGCTGTTCGCCGTCTACTGCTTCGCGGAGGCCCGCTGGCACCGCGTGTGACCGGATCCGCCGGGGCGACGTCTCAGGCCGTCGCCCCGGCTTCCGCGTGTCGTAGACCGTCCATGAGCAGGTCGAGCAGCCGCCCGGCCTGCTCACGCTGTGCGGGCTCCCCGGCGGCGAGGCAGAAGCCGTTCATCCCCACCAGCAGGTCCTCCGCCGTCACGTCCCCGCGGAGGGTCCCGGCCTCGGCCCCCGCGCCGAGCAGCGTGCCGATCGCCCCCAGCAGCAGATCACGACTGTTCTCGTACGGATTCGCACCGGCGGCGATCACCGCGCGCAGCGCGTCGGCCATGCCCCGCTTGGTCGCCAGGTAGTCGACGAAACGGTCCATCCAGGCGCGCAGCGCCACGTCGGGCGGCATCTCCTCCAGCAGCCCGGCCGCCGCGCCGCACAGCTTCACCAGCTCGTTGCGGTAGGCCGCCTCGATGAGCGCCTCCCTCGTGGGGAAGTGGCGGTAGAGCGTCCCGATGCCGACGCCCGCCTCCTTCGCGATGGCGTCGAGCGTGACGTCCGGCCCGTCGTGCGAGAACGCCCGTACGGCGACGTCGAGCAGCCGCTCGCGGTTGCGCCGGGCGTCGGCGCGCAACGGCTTGGGTCCGGGGGTGGACACGGCTCCTCCATACAGTGCGGGTCGCTGACCGGGTTGCTAACCGGAGGATTCTCCGATTAGAGTCGCAGACGTACCGGAGGTTCCTCCGGTTTTCCTCATTGTAGCGGCCGGGATCCTCCTCGGGCCCGCGCCGCAGTGACGGGACGGGGACGGGACATGAGTCAGACCACGCGCATCACCACGCCGTTCGGCGGGCAGTCCGCCGCGGCCGAGGTCCTGGAAGGGGTCGACCTCGGCGGGCGTCGTGCGGTCGTGACCGGCGGGGCGTCGGGGATCGGGGTCGAGACCGCGCGGGCGCTGGCCGCCGCGGGGGCGGAGGTGACGATCGCGGTCCGCGACCTCGACGCGGGCAAGCGGACCGCGCAGGACATCGCCGCCACCACCGCGGGCGTGCCCGTCCTCGTCGCGCCGCTGGACCTCGCCGACCGAGCGTCGGTCGCGTCGTTCGCCGCCGCCTGGGAGGGGCTGCTGGACATCCTGGTCAACAACGCCGGAGTGATGGCGTGCCCGGAGACGCGGACGCCCGAGGGCTGGGAACTGCAGTTCGCCACCAACCACCTCGGTCACTTCGCGCTGACCACGCACCTGCGCCCGGCGCTCGCGGCGGCCGGCGGCGCCCGCGTCGTGTCGGTCAGCTCCAGCGCCCACCTGCGCTCGCCGGTCGTCTTCGACGACATCCACTTCCGGGAGCGCCCCTACGACCCGTGGCTGGCGTACGGGCAGTCGAAGACGGCCAACGTGCTGTTCGCGGTCGAGGCCGCCAGGCTGTGGGCCGGCGACGGCATCGCGGTCAACGCGCTCATGCCCGGCGGCATCCCCACCGGCCTTCAGCGGCACCTGGACCCGGATTACATCGAGCGCCGCCGCGCGCTGGGCGACTCCACCGGCGTGACCTGGAAGAACACCGAGCAGGGTGCGGCCACCTCCGTGCTGCTCGCCGCGTCGCCGCTGGTCGAGGGCGTCAGCGGCCGCTACTTCGAGGACAACCAGGAGGCGGAGGTCGCCCCGCCGGGCGCGGCCCGGGGCGTCGCGGCGTACGCGCTCGACCCGGAGGCGGCCACCCTCCTCTGGCAGGTGTCCGTGGACCTGCTCGACCTGTGATGTCCCCCACGGTCCGCTCGCGGTGAGACCCGGCCTCACCTGGGCGGATCCCTCAGATCTCGGTCTTCCCCCACACGGTCACTGGCCGATCGGTCAGATCCTGTCCGATCGGTCAGCTAGGGTGTCTCCCATGGCGCGTTCCGTACCCACCCTGCGCGCGGACATCCTCGACTCGGCGGTACGGCTGTTCGCCGCCCACGGCTTCCGCGGCACCTCCCTCCAGGAGATCGCCACGGACGCCGGCTGCTCCAAGGCGTCCCTGCTCTACCACTTCACGAACAAGGACGCGATCCTGACCGAGCTGCTGGCGCCCGTCGGGGCGCAGGTCGCCGAACTCGAGGCGCGGCTCGCCGGGCTGGACGGCGAGACGGCCGCCCGTGCCGCCGTCGCCGCGCTCGTCGACCTGTCCCTGCGCTTCCGGCTGCAGGTGAAGATCCTCCTGCAGGACGTCGACGCGCTGATCAACCGGCCGGAACTGCCGGACGTGGACGGCTTCATCGAACGGCTGACGGACGCCCTGTCCGGCCGTTCGGCCGCCCCCCAGGCCCGGGTCTGGGCCTGGATGGCGATGCTGGGGATCATCCTGACCAGCGCCGGCGAGCTCACGATCCCGGAGGAGACGCTGCGCGCGGAACTGACCCGCGGGGCGTTGCGGACGCTCGGTCTGCAGGCCGACTGACCTTCAGAAGAAAGAGATCTGTTTTGGCAACCCTGCTGTACCGGCTGGGCCGGTTCTCCTTCCGCAGGCGCGGGCGCGTGGCCGCCGTGTGGCTGCTGCTGCTCGTGGTCCTGGGCCTGGCCGCGGCCGCCTTCCACGGCCCGACCGGCGACAAGTTCGCCATGCCCGGCACCGAGTCGCAGCGGGCGCTGGACGCCCTGGCCAAGGAGTTTCCGCAGGCCAGCGGGGCCACCGGCACCATCGTCGTGGCCGCCCCGCAGGGCGGCAAGCTCGACCCCGCCGCGGTCGCGCCGGTGGTCCAGGAGGCCGCCGCCGTCCCCGGCGTCGTCGCCGCCCTCGACCCGTTCAAGACCGGCGCCGTCTCCGCCGACGGCCGCCACGCCCTGATCCAGGTGCAGTTCGACCGCGAGGCGCAGGACGTGACCGCCGCGCAGCGCGCGGCGTACCTGAAGGCCGGCTCCTCGGCGCAGGGGCTGCGGGTCGAGCACGGCGGCGAGATCCTGAACGGCGCGCCGGAGGTCGGCGGGTCGGAGGGGATCGGCGTGTTGATCGCCGCGGTGGTCCTGATCATCACCTTCGGCTCGCTGGTGGCCGCCGGCATGACCCTGCTGAACGCGCTGATCGGAGTGGGGGCCGGCATGGGCGGCCTGTTCGCGCTCAGCGGCGTCGTCGAGCTGACCTCCGTAACGCCGGTGCTGGCGCTGATGCTGGGCCTGGCCGTCGGCATCGACTACTCACTGTTCATCACCTCCCGCTACCGCCAGTTCCTGGCCGAGGGCGTGACGCCGGAGGAGGCCGCGGGCCGCGCGGTCGGCACCGCCGGATCGGCGGTCGTGTTCGCCGGGGCCACCGTGGTCATCGCGCTCGCCGGCCTGTCGGTGGTCGGCATCCCGTTCCTGAGCGTGATGGGCCTGGCCGCCGCCGGCACCGTGGCCGTCGCCGTCCTGGTCGCCCTCACGCTGCTGCCCGCCTTCCTGTCGTACGCCGGTGCCCGCGTGCTGCCCCGCAAGCAGCGCACCGGTCAGAACACGGGCGCGGGCGCCGAGGGCTTCGGCTACACGTGGGGACGGGCCGTCACCCGGCTGCGCGTGCCGATCCTGCTGGCCGGCGTGATCGGCCTCGGCGCGCTCACGCTGCCGGCCCAGGACCTGCGCCTGGCCCTGCCCGACGCCGGCACCGCCGCCCCCGGCACCCCGGCCCGCGAGGCCTACGACCTGACCAGCGAGGGCTTCGGCGAGGGCTTCAACGCCCGCCTGATCGCCGTGGTCTCCGCCGCGGACCCGGCGGCCACGACCGCCGCCGCCGGTGAGGCCGCCAAGATGATCCAGCAGACCCCCGGCGTGCTGGCGGTGGCCCCGCCGCAGCCCAACGCCGCGGGCACCACCGCGCTGCTGACCATCATCCCGAAGGCCGGGCCCACCGACGCGGCCACCGAGGACGCCGTCCACGCCATCCGCGCCAAGGTCGCCTCCATCCGCGGCGCCGAGATCGCCGTCACCGGGGCGACGGCCGTGGGCATCGACGTCTCCGACAAGCTCGCCGACGCCATGCCGGTGTACCTGCTGCTGGTGGTCGGCTTGTCGGTGCTGCTGCTCATGCTCGTCTTCCGCTCGATCCTGGTGCCGGTCAAGGCCGCGCTGGGCTTCCTGCTCACCGTCGGCTCGACCTTCGGCATCACGGTGGCGATCTTCCAGGAGGGCCACCTGGCCGGCCTGCTGGGCGTGGACGTGCCGGGCCCGCTGGTCAGCTTCCTGCCGATCCTGCTCATCGGCATCCTGTTCGGCCTGGCCATGGACTACGAGGTGTTCCTGGTCTCGCGGATGCGCGAGGACTACGTGCACGGCGACACCCCCCGCCAGGCCACGATCAACGGCATGGGACACAACGCGCGGGTCGTCACCGCCGCGGCGCTGATCATGACGGCCGTCTTCGGCGGGTTCGTGTTCATGGACGACCCGATCATCAAGTCGATGGGCTTCGCGCTGGCCGTCGGCGTGCTCATCGACGCCTTCGTCGTCCGCATGACGCTCGTCCCCGCCGTGATGTCCATGCTCGGCCGCGCCGCCTGGTGGCTGCCCCGCGCCCTGGACCGGGTGCTGCCCGATCTGGACGTCGAGGGCGAACGCCTGCGCCACCACCTCACCGCCGACGCCGCCACATCCCCGGAGCGGGCCGGCGTGATGTGACCCGGGGGCCGGAGGTCCCGTCCCGGCGGGACCTTCGGCGCTCGCACCCTCCGGCGCCTGCGCGGTTCGATGGAAGGACCGGAGAAGGAGGGCCTCATGATCGTCGTGGGTGTCGACGGTTCGCACGCCGGCATGGCGGCGGTGGCCTGGGCGGCCCGGGAGGCCGGACTGCGCGGCGTCCCCCTGCGGATCGCGAACGCCATCCCCGCATGGGCGTGCTCGACCGCCCGGCAGGGGCGCTACACGAGCGTCGCCGCGTGGATGCGCGACGGCGCCGCCGACGTGCTCGGCGCCGCCACGGGGCGGGCGTACGCGGAGGCGCCCGGGGTGGCGGTCGACACCGCGATCCTGGCCGGCGATCCGCGCCCGGCGCTCATCGAGGCCGCCGAGGACGCCGATCTCCTGGTGCTCGGCAACCACGGGCTCGGCGGCTTCCGCGGCCTGCTGCTCGGCTCGGTCGCGTACGGCGTGGCGGGTCGCGCCCCGTGCGACGTGGTCGTCGTGCGGGAGGTGCCCTCGGCGCCGCGCCCGGAGATCGTGGTGGGCGTCGACGGATCGTCCGCCTGCGCGAAGGTGCTCGACTTCGCCTTCGCCGAGGCGGAACTGCGCGGTGTGGGCCTGCGGGCCATGCACGCCTACAGTCCGCTGGAGGCGGGCGGCGGCTTCGCACCGCTGCCGGACGACTTCGACGACGAGAAGGCCGAGGTGCGGATGGTCAGGGAGGCTCTCGCCGGGCGCCGCGAGCAGTACCCCGGCGTCAAGGTCGTCGAGGAGGTCGTCCGGGGTCATCCCGTGGACGTGCTGCGGCACGCGTCGGTGGGCGCGGACCTGCTCGTCATCGGCTCCCGGGGGCACGGCCAGTTCACCGGCCTGGTCCTCGGCTCGGTCTGCCAGGCCATGCTGCACTACGCGAGGTGCCCCATGGTCGTCGTCCGCGCGCCGGCGGGCTGACCGACCTGATCACACATGCGAAACGCCCCCGGCGGCCCGGTTGGTCCGGGCCGCCGGGGGCGTCGTCGGCGTCCTACGCGCTCTTGCGCCGCTGCTCGCGCAGAATGGCGAGGCGCTCGTTCAGCACCTCTTCGAGGTCCTCGATCGAGCGGCGCTCCAGCAGCATGTCCCAGTGGGTCCGCGGGGGCTTCGCCTTCTTCTGCTGGGGCTGCTCCGCGTCCACCCGCAGCGCGGGGCTGCCGCAGTGACGGCACTCCCACGTCGTGGGAATCTCGGCCTCGACGGCGAGCGGAACGGTGGTGAGATGGCCCTTCGGGCACGTGTAGGACACCTCCTGGCGCGGGGCCAGGTCGGTGTTGCGGTCGTTCTCGTAGCTGGTCGCGCCGAGCCGGGTACCGCGAAGTGCACGCTCGCCCATGTCTTTAAGCCTCCTGAGGTCCCCGCCTTCGAGGGGTTCGTTCGCCACCGCGTACAACGCCTGATACCGTGTGTGGATTCCCAGCCGAGACCTGATCCAATCGCGCTTTTTCCGTCCCAGTGGTCTCAGATGTGCTGGGGCACCTCGTTCCCCGCCTCACGGATGGCCCGGGGCAGGTTGACAAGGGTCAGCAGCACGAATCCGATGACGAAGAACACCACCAGCGAGACGATCGCGGTGCGGTAGCTGTCGGTGAGCTGGAGCGCCAGCGTGAGCACCAGTGAGCCGAGGAACGCCGACCCCTTGTCGCTGATCTGGTAGAGGCTGAAGTACTCCGCCTCCCGGCCGGGCGGGATCACCAGGGAGTACAACGAGCGTGACAGCGCCTGCGTGCCGCCCATGACGATCGCGATGGCGAAGGCGATCGCGTAGAACTGGACCGCCGAGCCCTTCTGCAGGAAGTAGGCCACGCCCACCACGACCGTCCACACGACCAGGCTGGCCAGGACCGTGCGCTTGGTCCCGAATCTCACCGCGAGCCGCGCGAGCCCGAGCGCGCCGCCGACGGCGATGAACTGCACCATGAGGATCGCGCCGATCTGGTGCGTCTGGCTCAGCCCCAGCTCCTGGTCGGCGTAGGTGGCGGAGAAGCCGATCACCGTCTGCACGCCGTCGTTGTAGACCAGGTAGGCCGCGAGGAACAGCAGCGTGCGGGGGTAGCGCCGCAGGTCGGCGATCGTACGGCCGAGCTGGCGGACGCTGCCCGTCACGGCCCGGGCCGCGGTCGACTCGTGGACGGGCACCCGCCGGTTGCGCAGGCGCAGCATCGGGATCAGGGCGAACGCGCCCCACCACAGGCCGGCCGAGGCCAGGCTGATCCGCACCGCGAGGCCTGTCTCGATGTCGGCGAACAGGTAGATCACCAGGTTGAGCGCGAGCAGCAGGCCGCCGCCGAGGTAGCCGAAGCCCCAGCCCCTGCTGGAGATCGCGTCGCGTTCCTCCGCGCCGGCGATCTGTGGCAGGAAGGAGTCGTAGACCACGCGCGCCGCGCCGAAGGTCACGTTGGCGACCAGGAACAGCGCGCCGCCGAGCAAGTAGGCGTCACCGGACACGAAGTAGAAGCCGAGCGTGGCCACCACGCCCAGGTAGGCGAAGACCCCCAGGATCTGCTTCTTGCGGCCGGTGTGGTCGGCCAGGGCGCCGACCACCGGCATGATCACGATCTGCAGCAGCACTGAGATCGTCACCATGGTGGTGAAGTACGCCTTGGGCCGCAGGTCCAGGCCGAGGAAGGCGACGAAGCCGCCCTCGCCGCCCGCCGCGGCCGTGGCGACGGAGGTCAGGTACGGCCCGAGGAAGACGGTCAGGACGGTCGTCTGGAACGCCGAGTCCGCCCAGTCGTACCAGTACCAGCCGCGTTGTTCGCGCCGCCGCGCCTCGGGAAGCTCCTCGTGGACGACCTGGGGGGCGGTCATGTTCTCTCCTCGCCGGGGGTGGGCGGTCGTACGAATCGGTCAGGGGACGGCAGGGGCTGGGCGGCAGGGGGTGGACGGGCAGGGCTTCGGCGTGGCGGGGGTTCGAGGGGCGGAGTCAGCGGGCGGCCGTCACGGCGCGGCCGGGCGGGGGTGCCACTGCCCGCGTGACTTGAGCACGTCGCGCAGGCCGCTGATGTTGTCCGTCATGATCCCGTCGACGCCGAGATCGAGCAGGTGGGCCATCGTCACCGGGTCGTTCACCGTCCACACGTGCACCTGCATGCCGATCGCGTGCGCGGTGCGCACGAGGGCGCGGGTGGTCACCCGCAGGCCGCGGAACCCGATGGGCGCCTGCGCGCACGGCACCCCCGCGCGGGCCAGCCCGGCCAGCAGCCTGCCGTACCCGCCGCCCATCGCGGCCGTGCGCAGGGCGGCCAGGCCGCGCGGGCCGAGCGAGAAGCAGACCTCCCGGTCGATCGCGCGCCGGGCGCGGGCCAGCCGCGCGTCGGAGAACGAGGTCAGGCACACCCGGTCGTAGGCGCGGGTGCGGTGGATGGCCCGGGCGAGCGGCGCGATCGCGGCGCTCTCCTTGACGTCGATGTTGAACCGCACGTCCGGCCAGGTGCCGAGCAGGTCCTCCATCAGCGGGATCTCGTGCCGGCCGCCGATCCTGGCCTCGCGTACCTCACGGTAGGGCAGTCGAGAGATGCGGCCGGTGCGGTCGGTGACGCGGTCGAGGCTGTGGTCGTGGAACGCGAGCAGGACGCCGTCGGCGGTCGCGTGCGCGTCGGTCTCCAGGTAGGTGTACCCGAGCTCGACCGCGCGGGAGAACGCCTCCATGGTGTTCTCGCGGGCTTCCGCCGCCCCGCCTCGGTGCGCGAAGGCGAGCGGGCCGGGGTGGTCGAGGAACGCGAAACGGCGGTGCACGGAAGGAGTATGCCGGGTCCCGGCCGTACAGTCAGCGCACGTAGGTGAACATTTGCGTCACAAGAGTCCCTTGTCATGCCCGGGGATCGATGGGGCGCTTCCGCGTGCCGCGGTTCACTCCAGGCCCTCCGCCGGCTCTCGCCGGGGCGGATCCCGCGACAGGAGGCCGGTCAGGTGTGCGGCGATGTCGTCGATCGTGGGGTGATCCCAGGCCAGGGTCGGCTCGACCAGCAGGCCGACGGCCTCCTCCACGTCGACGCACAGGCTGAGCGCATGGATCGAGTCCAGGCCGTACGTGCGGAGCTTCACCGCCGGGTCGATCTCCGCGAGCCATCGGCGCAGGTCAACGGGGGACATCGGGTCGGAGGCGTTCATGCGATGGTCTCCAGCAGGTCGGTGACCGCGGGTTCGAGTTCGGCGTGCAGCGGGGTGAGGCGTCCGCTGCGGAACAGCTTCCGCATATGCCGGCGGCGTAGCTTGCCGCCGGTGGTCTGCCGCACCGCGCCACGAGGCACCAGCATCGGGCTCAGCGGGATGCCGAACTCCCGCGTCACCTGATCCATGACCCGGTCGGCCGTCTCGCCGAGGGCCCCGACGCTCCCCGGCGCACCTCCTGGACGAGGACGACGTGTTCCCCGCCGTCGTCGCGCCGGACGCCGAAGGCGGCGCTGCGCCCCGCGGCCGGGTGGACCGAGTACCTGCGGATGGCCGCGAGCGCCTTCCGTATGTCGGAGGCTTCCGTATGTCGGAGGCGAACGCCGTCGCCGCGTTCGCGCGTCTCGACCTCGACGGCAACGGCTCACTGAGCCGGCAGGAGTCGCACGTGGCCAACGAGCAGTTCTTCCGCAGCCCGGACGCGGAGTGCCACGGCAACTGGCTGTTCGGCCCGCTTCCCGCGCGGGGCTGAACCGCCGTACGGCCTACCCGGCGGCCGGTGCCCATTCCTGCCGCCGGGTCTCCGCCATCGCGATGGCGGCGGCGACCGCCACGTTGACCGACCCGACCCTGCCGACCTGGGGGATGTAGGCCACCGAGTCGGCCGCCTCCAGGCCGGCGGGGGAGCAGCCGTGGTCCTCGCTGCCGAGCACCAGGCAGACGTCGCCGTCGAGCTTGGCCTCGTGCAGCGGCACGGCGTCGCCGGTCAGCTCGACCGCGACCACCCGGTAGCCCTCCTCCCGCGCGGCGCGCACGGCCTCGGCCACCGGGACGGGCTCGTGCCACTCGACAAGCCGGTCGGTGCCCAGTGCGGTCTTCTGCGCCTTGGGGTTGGTGGGCGGGGTGGCGTTGCCGGCCAGCCAGATCGTCTGCACACCGAAGGCGGCGGCCGTACGGAAGATCGATCCGATGTTGAAGGGGCTGGTCACCGATTCGAGGATCAGCGCGAGACGGCCCTCGGTGTTGCGGCGCCAGGTGCGGTTGAGCCGCTTGACGTCGGTCGGCTTGAGCTGCCTGCGCGGGTTGGGAGTGCTCATCGGGCGCTCATCGCTCCTGCTCATCGTTCCTGCTCATCGTTCCTGCTCATCGTTCCGGGTCTCGATGCGGCGGGACGGGCGTCGACCCGCAGGACGCGGTAGGCCGACCGCGAGGCCAGCCGTGAGGTGGGCCAGCCCCGGTCGCCCAGCCAGCGCTGCAGGGAGTCGGAGCCGAGGTGCTTCTGCACGACCAGGTAGGCGCTGCCGTCGGGGGTGAGCCGGTCGAGCCATCGGGTGAGCATCTCGTGGAGCGCGGCCTTGCCGATCCGGATCGCGGGGTTGGACCAGATGGCCCGGAACCGGACGTCGTCCGGCACCTCGTCGGCATGCACCGACCTTACTTTGTCAAGGCCGGCGCTCTTGGCGTTCCGCTCGCACAACTCCACCGAGCGCCGGTTCACGTCGACGGCCCAGACCGTCGCGCCGGGCGCCCGCGACGCCATCGTCAGCGCGATGGGCCCGTAGCCGCAGCCCAGGTCGAGCAGGTCGCCCTCGGCCGGGGGCGGCGGGACGGTCTCCAGCAGCACCCGGGTCCCCGCGTCGACGCGTTCGGGGGAGAACACCCCCCGGTCGGTCTCCAACCGCAGGTGCAGGTCGGGGAGGACCAGGGTGACCGAGCCCGGCCGGCTCGCCGCCTGGGGGCTCTCCTCGAAGTAATGGGCCACGTGCCCAAACGTACCAACGTCGCGGACCCCTGATCTCCGCGCCCGCAAGGAGCGGGAGGGCTGAAACACTTCCGGCGTTCCGGACACGTACGAGATGGCGGATAAAACGGTGAAGGGGGAGTATCCGTGGCCGGCTCGGACATGAGGCGTCGCTTCGAGGAGATCTACATGGCGCACTACGCGGATCTCCTCGGATACCTGCGGCGCCGCACGGACACTCCCGAGGACGCCGCAGACGCCCTCGCCGAGACCTTCGCCACGGCGTGGCGGCGCATCGGCGACGTGCCGGCCGGGTCGTCCGCCCGATTATGGCTGTACGGCGTGGCCCGGCGGGTGCTGGCCAACGGCCGCAGGGCCGAGACCCGCAGGAGCGCGCTCGTCGAGAGACTCGGCGCGGAGCTCGCCCAACGGGATGAGCATGATCGGCTGCCGGACCACGAGGACCTCGACACCGTACGCGCGGCGTTCCGGCGTCTCGGCCCCGATGACCGCGAGGTGCTGGCGCTGGCGAGCTGGGAGGGGCTGGCGTCGGCGGAGATCGCCATGGTGATGGGCTGCTCGCGCGGAGCCGCCCGCCTGCGGCTGCACCGGGCGCGCAAGCGCCTCGCCAAGGAGTTGAGCTCCGCGGGAGTGGACGTGGCCCGGTTCGGCGCGCGGCTGCCGGCGCTGGCGGGAGGGGAGGCGTGATGACGCACGACCGTGATGACCTGCACCGGCTCATCGCCCGGATCGCCCCGGACCCGGGCCCGGGAATGACGCCGGCCGCCCTGGACCTGCTGGAGGAGATTGTCTCCGGCCCGGCTCCGGCGACCCGCCGCCGATGGGTGACGGAGGCGGTCACCGGGGCCGCCCGGACCGTCCTGCGCAGCCCCCGGCTGGTGCCGGCGATCGTCTCGCTCACCGCCGTCCTGCTCGCCGTGGGCTGGCTCGTGCCCGGGGCGGGCCTCGGTCCCGCACCCGCCTCCGCCGCGCTCGACATCAGGAGGGAGGGCGACCACTACGTCGTCATGGTCCGCGACCTGTTCGCCGCTTCCGGCATGTACCAGCGGGAACTGCGCCAGCGTGGCCTGGATGTGGACGTGCGGATCGTCCCGGTCTCGTCCGCCTCGGTAGGACAAGTGATGTACTTCGACGGCACCCGGGACTACAGCGCGATCACGGCGATCAAGGCACCCGGCGAGTGCACGCGCTTCGGCGGCTGCGCGATCGGCTTCCGCATCCCGGTGGGGTTCCACGGGCGTGCGACCGTGGTCCTCGGCCGTGCCGCACGGCCGGGGGAGCGCTACGGCATCCTGGAGGCCATCGACATGGAGGGCCAGCCTTTCCACTGCGTTGACTACGTCAACAAGACCGTCGCCGAGGTCCTGCCCCTGCTGTGGGAACGCGGTGTGCGGGCGGAGTTCACCTCCTACGCCACCAAGGGCGCCAAGCCGTCCGCCCCGGCCTCCTGGTACGTCTACGAAGGGGTGATGGTCGCCGACGGACAGGCGCTGATGCTGGTCAGCTCCACCCCGAATCCTCAGCCGCGTCCCAAGGACGCCTTCTGCGCGCGTCCCTGAGAGCCCTGCGTCCCTGAGAGCCCTGCGTCCCTAGACCTCCGCGACGCTGAGCACGGCCAGACGGTCCGTGCCCCAGTCTCGGAGCGGTCCGTGCCCCACTCTCGGTGCGGTCCGCACTCCGCTCGCGGTGCGGATCGCGACCTGCTCGCGGCGTGGAGCGCGTAAGGCGCCCCTCCGCACCACGCTGTGGCGACGCGGCGCCCGGATCCTCACCCTGCCCTCGCCGACCGGCCGTTCAGTGCTGACACCGGCATGCCCACGGTCATGCCCGGCTGCCGCGCGCGTGTGCCGCCCCGCCGGGTTCCCCCTCAACGAATGGATTCGTCATGCCCGCATACGCTCGTGCCCTGCTCCGGGTGCTCGCCGGGATGAGGCGCCACCGGCTCTTCGCGATCGCGCTCACCGCCGCGGCCGTGCTCAGGGTGGTCACGATGCTCGGCTACCCGCCCGCCCGGCTCTACTGGTACGACTCGTTCAGCTACCTGCACAACGCCGTACATCTGCGGCCCGAGCAGGGGTTCCACCCGATCGGATACCCCCTGCTGCTGCGCGTCCTGCTGCCCTTCCACAGCGTCGAGCTGGTCGTCGCGCTGCAGCACGCGATGGGATTGGCGACGGGCGTCATCGTCTACGCCGCGCTGCGCGGCAGGGGACTGCCCGCCTGGGGCGCCGCGGCCGCCTCGGTCCCGGTGCTGTTCGACGCGTCGTTCCTCCGGCTCGAGCACGCGGTGCTGTCCGACTCGCTGTTCATCCTGCTGGTCGTCGCCGCCACGGCGGTGCTGGTCCGCCGGCCGGTGCCGTCCGTGCGCGCCGCCGCGACCGCCGGTCTGCTGCTCGCGGGCGCCACCCTCACCCGCACGGTCGCGTTGCCGCTGATCCTGCTGGTCCTGGTGATGCTCGCCGTCCGCCGCGTGCCCTGGCGCCGGACGGCCGCGCTCGCCCTGGCCGGTCTGCTGCCGGTCGCCGCGTACGCGACGTGGTACGGCGGGCTCCACGGCAGGTTGGGCGTCAGCGGCACGGACGGAGTGGCGTTGTGGGCCCGTTCGATGACCTTCGCGGACTGCGCGGTCATCCAGCCTCCGCCGGACCTCGCGCCGCTGTGCCCGAACGGGACCGTCCTCGACGCCGCGGGGGAGTACGTGTGGGCCGAGGAGTCCTCCCTCAACCGGCTCCCCGGCGGACACATCGCGCTGAACGACCGGGCGCGCGCCTTCGCGCTGCGCGCCGTCGCCGCCCAGCCCCTGGACTACCTGCGCGACGTGGTGGCGGACACCGCGCTCGCGTTCGCCTGGACCCCCGTCGCCCATCCGGCCCGCACCGTCCCCGCGTTCGGCTTCGCGCACGGAACCTGGCCGCTCCCCGCCGGTCAGCCGCTCGTCGAGCAGGCCAGACGGGAGTACGACCCCGATCTCACCGGCATGCGGTCCGTCCGGCCGTACGCCGACCTGCTCATCGTCTACCAGCACCCGGCCTACCTGCGCGGGCCGTCGCTGGCCGTCATCCTGATGCTGGGCGCCGCCGGCACTGTGGGCAGGGTAGGCAGGGTAGGCAGGGTAGGCAGGGCGGGCAGGGGCAGGGCGGGCACTGTGCGGCGGCCGACGGCCGCGCTGCCGTGGGCGGTCGCCGTGACGCTGCTGGTCGCGCCGGTGGCGGTGCTCGACTTCGATCACCGCTACGTGCTTCCCGTCGTGCCCGTGGCGTGCCTGGCGGCAGGGCTGGCATTCGCCCGGCCCTCGCGCGGAACGGCGGGCATCGGCCGTGACGGCGGGCACTCGCACGGCGGGCACTCGGGCAGCCGGCGCGAGGCGTCGCACCGCGAGGCGACCGCGGACGCGTGACCCCGGAGACGTGATCCCGCAGACGTGGTCATGGGAAGCGGGGCGGCCTGTCTGACACCATCGCGGCCTCCGCGCGAAAATCCGTCAGATCGGGTCTAGGCGAACGAGTCAGAACGGGTTAACTTCCGCAAAGGTAGCGATTCAAGAATTGCTCCCCAATTCCGACGGAGGCGCCACCCGGCACTGGCCTACCCCGCGGCCTCACTGCCGCATCCCTGCCGCACCCACCTTGCCGCACACCCCGTGGACGCCCCGTCCCCGGCCGGTGACGCCACACCCCGGCGGACCCGGCCCGCCCACCCCCCTCTCACCCCCCGAGGACCGGCATGAGACCACGTCTGCTCACGCTGGCCGCCATCCTGGTGGCCGCCCTGCTGCCCGCCGCGCCGGCGCACGCCTCCGGCGCCTCGGCGCTCGCCGCGCCGAACATCTCGCTGGCGAACGTCAAGGCCCATCTGTCCCAGCTGCAGAGCATCGCCACCGCCAACGGCGGCAACCGGGCCCACGGCCGTCCCGGCTACCTGGCCTCGGCCAACTACGTCAAGGGCAGGCTCGACGCGGCGGGCTTCACCACGACCCTCCAGTCGTTCAGCTACAACGGCGCGACGGGCTACAACGTGATCGCCGACTGGCCGGGCGGCGACCCCGACGACGTCCTCATGGTCGGCGCCCACCTCGACAGCGTGACCGCCGGGCCCGGCATCAACGACAACGGCTCCGGCAGCGCCGCGATCCTGGAGACGGCCCTGGAGGTCTCCCGGCAGGGGCTGGCCCCCGCCAAGCACCTGCGGTTCGCCTGGTGGGGCGCGGAGGAGCTCGGCCTGCGCGGCTCGTCGTACTACGTGACGAACCTGTCCACCACCGACCGGTCGAAGATCAAGGGATACCTGAACTTCGACATGGTCGGCTCGCCGAACCCCGGCTACTTCGTCTACGACGGCGACAACTCCGACGGCGTCGGCTCGGGCCCCGGCCCCGCGGGCTCGGCCCAGCTGGAGCGGGTCCTCCAGGACTACTTCACCTCGATCGGCGTGCAGACCCGCGGCACCGACTTCGACGGACGCTCCGACTACGGGCCGTTCATCTCGCGCGGCATCCCGGCCGGCGGCACCTTCACCGGCGCCGAGGGCGTCAAGACCAGCGCCCAGGCGTCCCTGTGGGGAGGCACGGCGGGCCAGGCGTTCGACTCCTGCTACCACCGGTCCTGCGACACGACGAGCAACGTCAACGACACCGCGCTCGACCGCAACGCCGACGCCATCGCCTACGCCGTGTGGACCCTCGCCACCGCGACCCCGCCCGTCGCGGTCTGGTCGGACGACTTCGAGACCGACAAGGGCTGGACCGTCGTCCCCGGCACCGCGACCGTCGGCACCTGGGAGCGCGGCGACCCCGAGGCCACGTCGTCCAGCGGCGCCAAGCAGCTCGGCACCACCGTCAGCGGCACCAACGACCTGGTCACGGGCAGACTCGCCGGCTCCTCGGCCGGCGACTACGACGTCGATGGCGGGACCACCTCGATCCAGTCGCCGCCGATCACCCTGCCGACCGGCTCGCTGACCCTGTCGCTGTCGTGGTACCTGGCCCACGGCAGCAACGCCGGCAGCGCCGACTTCTTCCGCGTGCGGATCGTCGGCGGCACCACCGCCACCGTGGTCCAGCAGCTCGGCGCCGCGTCCGACCGCGACGGCGCGTGGAGCACGGCCACCGCCGACATCTCCGCCTTCGCCGGGCAGACCGTGCGCGTGGTGATCGAAGCCGGGGACGAGTCGACCGCCAGCCTGGTCGAGGCCGGCGTGGACGACGTACGGATCACTCGCTAGCGACCGGGCGCATCCGGGGTCGTGCCCGTTCCCCTGGGACGGGCACGACCGCGCGGGTCAGGGGATGCGGGCGCCGAGGAGGATCGCGGCGGCCGCCGCCAGCAGTCCCGCGACGATCGCGGCGACGAGGAACCGCTGTGTGATCTCCTGGTGCACGACCTTGTATCCGAGCGAGGTGCCGATCTGCGTGTACACGTCGCGCAGCTCACTGCCCGACTCGGCGGTGTACGCCCGCCCCCCGGTGCCGTCCGACAGCGACTTCAGCGTGGTCTTGTTGACCGGGACCTGCACCGCCCGATTGTCGATCGTCACCGTGCCCTCCGGCGTGCCGTACGCGATCGTGGACACCGGCACCTTCGCGCCGACCGACGCCTCGATGGCCTCGTTGACCGATCGCCCGGAGGTGTTGTCGCCGTCCGACAGCAGCACGATCGCCGACGGGGGCGGGTCGGTGACCGCCCGCTGGTCGAACGACCTGATCGAGTCGAGCGAGTTGAACACGGCCTCGCCGATCGCCGTGCCGGGCCGGGTGGTCAGGCTGGAGATCGCGGTGTTCACGGCCGCGTGGTCGGTGGTGGGGGAGATGACCACGGCGGCCGACCTCGCGAAGGCCACCACCCCGACGTTGAACCGCTCGGGCAGGTCGTTGACGAACTGCTGGGCGGCCTGCTTGGCCGCGACGAGCCGGGTGGGCGCGACGTCCGCCGACTCCATCGACAGCGACACGTCCACGGCGACCATGATGGTGGCGCGGTCGCGGGGCACCTTCACCGCGCCGGCAGGCCGGGCCGCGCCGAGGACCAGCAGGCTCATCATGACGAGGAACAGCACGGCCGGCACGTGCCGCCGCCAGGTCGGCCGCTCGGGTGCCACCAGTGACAGCAGCGCGAGGTTCGTGAAGCGCACCGTGTAGCGGCGGCGCGCGAACTGCGCCCAGATGTACGCCGCGACCATCGCGGCGACCAGGACGAACAGCCACAGCCAGCCGGGGGCGAGGAACGTCATGCGCCCGCCTTCCCGCCGGCGGCCCGGCGCAGCAGATGAGAGGCCCGCCGCTGCCGCAGCACGAACTCGGCGATGTCGAACACCCAGTCGCGGTCGGTGCGCAGCACGAGATGGGCCGCCCCGGCCCGGCGCAGCGCCGCCCGGATCCACCCGCGCTGCTCGGCCGCCGCCTCGGCGTACCGCTCCCTGAGCGCGCGTGACAGCCGGACCCCGCGCGAGTGCCCGGTCTCGGGGTCGGCGAGGGTGACGAACCCGACGTCGGGCAGCTCCAGCTCGCGGGGATCGACGATCTCCACGGCGAGCACCTGGTGCCGCGCGGCCAGGCGGCGCAGCGGCGGCTCCCAGGAGTCCGGCGAGTCGAGGAAGTCGGAGACGACGACCCGCAGCCCGCGCTTGCGGTGCGCCGGCGCCAGCATCTCCAGAGCCTCCCCGAGGTCCACCGCGCCCTGCGCGGGCGGCGCGCTGAGCAGCGAGTGCAGCAGAGCGTACAGCCGGGGGCGGCCGGACTTGGCCGGATAGCGGTGCACGTCGTCGCCGTACAGGATGTAGGCGCCGAACCGGTCGCCGACCCGGCTCGCGAGGATCCCGATCGCCCCGACGGCGCTGATGGCCAGGTCGCGTTTGGACATGCTCGCCGTGCCGAACTCCATGCTGGCCGACAGGTCGGCCACCACCCACGTCTCCAGCTCCCGGTCGGCGATGAGGTCCCGCACGTGCGGGACCGTCGTGCGCGCGGTCACCGCCCAGTCCATGCGGCGCACGTCGTCCTCGCCGGGCACGTAGACGCGGCTGTCGCCGTGCTCGCTGCCGGGTCCGGGGATCAGTCCCTGGTGGCGGCCCTGCAGCAGCCCGTCCAGCCGCCGCACCACCGTCAGCTCCAGCCGCCGCAGCGCCTGGTCGGGGTTGGCCCCGCTCATCGCATGCCCTGGTTCCACACCACGAGCGGCGGCGGCACCGCCTGCAGCACCCGGCGTACGACGTCGTCGGGGTCCACCTCGTCGGCCAGCGCGTCGAAGGTGAGCATCAGCCGGTGCGACATGACGTCGATCGCCACGTCGCGGACGTCGTCGGGCAGCAGGTAGTCGCGGCCGCGCAGCAGGGCCAGGGCCCGTCCGGCGGAGATCAGGCCCAGCGTCGCCCGGGGGCTCACCCCGATCTCGATCGTGTCCCGCAGGTCGGCCAGGCCGTAGTCCTCGGGGGTGCGCGTCGCCATGACGAGCCGTACGACGTAGTCGGCCACGAGCTGGTGGACCGAGACCTCCTCGGCCATGTCCTGCAGCCGCACCAGCGTGGCGGGGTCGAGCACCGGCTTGGGCACGGGCGGGCGCACGCTCATCCGCTGCAGGATCTCCAGCTCCTCGTGCGCGCTCGGGTGGGACACGCGCACCTTGAACAGGAACCGGTCGCGCTGCACCTCCGGCAGCGGGTAGACGCCCTCCGACTCGATCGGGTTCTGCGTGGCCAGCACGACGAACGGCCGGGGCAGCGGGTGGGTGCGCCCCGCGAGCGTCACCTGCCGCTCGGCCATCACCTCCAGCAGGGCCGACTGCACCTTCGCCGGAGCGCGGTTGATCTCGTCGGCCAGCAGGAAGTTGACGAACACCGGCCCGAGCTCGACGTCGAACCGCTCGGAGCTCGGGTGGTAGACGCGGGTGCCGACGATGTCGCTGGGCACCAGGTCGGGGGTGAACTGGATGCGGGCGAACGTCCCGCCCACCACGGTGGCCAGCGTCGAGGCGGCCAGCGTCTTGGCGACCCCCGGGACGCCTTCGAGCAGGCAGTGTCCCCGGGCGAGCAGTGCCACCAGCAGCCGCTCGACCATGTGATCCTGCCCGACGATCACCCGCCGGACCTCGCTCAGCGCCTCCCGCAGGGTGTCCAGCCGGGCCTCGCCCTCCTCCTGCTCCGTCACGCCCTCGCCGGGCTCGGGGTCACTGCGTTCATCGGCAACGGTCATGCTCGTTATTCAATCGTGACTCGGCTGGAGAATCCATTTCTCTCCCATTTGCCCGTCCCGGCGCGCGCCACACCCCCCGCCGCGCCCGTGTGTTTTCATGTGGGGGATGGTGACTCCGCTGCAGTACGGCGACCCGCCCCACGTGGGGCCGTTCGCGCTGCAGGCGCGTCTGCGGACGGCCCCGGCCGGGCTCGTCTACCTGGGGCAGGCGCCGGACGGCCGGGTGGTGTCGGTGGCCGTCCTGTCCAGCGGCGCCGCCCTCGACGCCGCCGCCAGGGACCGCTTCGTCACCGCGATCAGGGACGCACAAAGCAACGCGATCAGAGAAACACAAAGCGACGCGATCAGAGGAACACAGGGAAGGGCGGGCGTGCGCGCGTGGGGCGCCTCGCTGGTGGACCGGGTGCGTGGCAGGGTGGCCCCCGACACGCCTCCCGTCCTGGCGATGCAGGACGGGCCCGCGCCCTGGGTGGCCGTGCCGTACGTGGCGAACGGTCCCGGGGCCGAGCGGTTCCTCGATCCGGTGCCGGTGTCCGGGACGTTGACGGGGCGGCGGCACGGGCCCGACTTCGTGCACTACTGGCTGGGCGACCGCACCCCAGCGTTGCCCGCCCCGCCCGCGCCGCCCCCGCCGCCGGTGGCCACCCGGCGCTCGGTCGTGCTCGCCTCCACGCTGCTGGCCACGCTGGTGCTGGCGCTGCTGCTGGTCGTCTCGATGCTGCTGTTCCGCGGCGAGGACGAGCAGGAGCCGTCCCGGCCGCTGCCGAACACGCAGTTCGTGCCCACCCCGCCGCCCGAGCCCGCCTCGCCCGAGCCGCAGCAGCCCACGCCCGGCCCGTCCGGCAGCGGCGAGGGCGACGAGAGCCGCTGGCCCGACGACGTCTTCGGCGGACGCGGCCCGATCTGACGCGGATCAGGCGGATCGGGTGGATCAGGCGGATCAGGCGGTGGTGAAGACCAGCGAGGCGTTGTGGCCGCCGAAGCCGAAGGAGTTCACCAGGCCGGCCGTCCACCGTCCCCGGCGCGGCGCGCCGGCCACGACGTCCAGCTTGACCTCCGGGTCCGGGTCGTCGAGGTTGCGGACGGCGGGGATCACCCCGTCGCGCAGGCCGAGGACGGTGGCGATGGCGCCCAGCGACCCGGCCGCCCCGCACAGGTGACCGGTCATCGACTTGATCGCGGTGACCGCGGGATGCGTCCCGATCGCCTCGGCGACCGACTCGTTCTCGGTCAGGTCACCCGTGGGGGTCGAGGTGGCGTGGGCGTTCACGTAGCCCACGTCGAGAGCGTCGAGCCCGGCGTCGGCCAGGGCGAGCCGCATCGCCCGCGCCTGCCCGGCCGCGTCGGCCGCGGTGATGTGGTGGGCGTCGGAGGTGGTTCCCGCGCCGGCCAGGGTGGCGTGCACCCGGGCGCCGCGGGCGGCGGCGAACTCCGCGCGTTCCAGCACGACCAGTGCCGCTCCCTCGCCCAGCACGAAACCGTCGCGCCCCGCGTCGAAGGGCCGGGACGCCTCCTGCGGCGCGTCGTTGCGCGTGGAGACCGCCTTGGCCTGGGCGAACCCGGCCAAGGTCAGCGGATGCACGCACGCCTCCGCCCCGCCCGCGATCACCACGTCCGCGCGGCCCAGGCGGATGAGGTCCAGGCCCATAGCGATCGCCTCGGCGCCGGTGGCGCACGCGCTCACCGGCGTGTGCGCGCCCGCCCGCGCGCCGAACTCGATGCTGACCGCCGCCGCGGGCCCGTTCGGCATGAGCATGGGCACGGTGTACGGCGAGACCCTGCGCGGCCCGGACCTTTCGAGGATCTCGTTCTGTGTGAGCGTGGTCAGGACGCCGCCGACCCCCGTGCCGATCACCACGGCGAGGCGCTCGGGTTCGACGCCGGGCGCTCCCGCGTCGGCCCACGCCTCCCGCGCCGCGATCAGCGCGGCCTGCTGGCAGCGGTCGAGCCGCCGCGCCGTCACCCGGCCCAGCACCTCGGCGGGGTCCACGGGGAGCCGGCCGGCGATGCGTACGGGCAGGGTCTCGGCCCAGTCCTCCTCGATCAGGCGGATGCCGGACCGCCCTTCCAGCAGGCCCGCCCAGGTGGTGGCCACGTCGCCGCCCAGCGGTGTGACGGCGCCCAGCCCGGTGACCGGCACGCCCGCCCTGATCCCGTCTCCCATCGACGACCCCCTGATCTGTCCTGGCCGCACCGATCCATCCTTGATGGCGGTGCGCTTTCCGGTCCTCACGCTGCCAAAGCGCCCTTGCTTCGGGCAGGTGTGACGATCAACCAAAAAGCCGCCGCAGATTTGTCGGCGCCGCGCTGCCCGCCGCTCGTCACCGCACCGTGTTTGCCTGCCCCAGAGGGTTGTGCGAACCTCGTGTGCGTCTTTCTGAAAGGGCTGATCATGACGCTCGGAATGGTCCTCGGCGACGCCTGCTCTCGCGCTTCGAGGCGGGAGCGGTAACCCTTCCTGCTCTGTCACTCACGCTCGTGCCGCAGCACGGGCGTGTCCGCCGTGCTCCTCGTCGAAGTGCTCTTCGTGCCCATCCGCACGTCGACCACGAGGAGTACGTCGTGTCCACGATCCACTGGACCGAAGGCCGCACCGCCCGATCCGCCCACTGGCACTCCGAGAGCGCGGCTCCGCCGCCCCGGCGGATCGTCGTCGCGGACGACCACATGAAAGCCGGCACCGCCTACCGGCTCGCCCGCGAGGGGACGGCGCTGCTGTGGCGAGGTGACTACCACAACGGACGTCAGCTCCTGCGGGCGATGAGCCGCCGCATCGACCGGAGACCTCTTCCTCCGGGTGACGACGCCTGTGCGGCCTTCCGCACTCACCGCCGGGCCCACCGGCTGGGCCTCGCCGCTCGCGTCGACGTGACCGGTCCCTGTCTCTTTCCCGGCGGACGAACCGACCTCGTCGTCTGCAACCCGCCCTGGATCCCGGCCCGTCCGGCCTCGGCCCTGGAGCAGGGCGTCTACGGTCCGGGCAGCGGCATGCTCCACGGCTTCCTGGACGGGCTCGCCGCCCACCTGCGCCCGGGCGGAGAAGGCTGGCTCAGCGGGGAGAGACGAAGCCCGACTCGTAGGCGGCGACCACCGCCTGCGTGCGGTCGCGGGCGCCAAGTTTGGCCAGGACGTTGCCCACGTGGGTCTTGACCGTCTCCGTGCTTACGACGAGCTCGGCGGCGATCTCCGCGTTCGACAGGCCGCGGGCCATCAGCCGCAGCACGTCCCCCTCACGCGTGGTGAGCCGTCCGACGCCGGGAACGGCGCGGGCGGCGCCGCGGGCCGCGACGAGCGACCGGATGGCGGCCGGGAACAGCAGTGACTCACCCGCCGCCACCACCCGGATCGCCTGGACGAGCTCGTCCGCCCTCGCCCGCTTGAGCAGGAAGCCGCTCGCGCCGGCGCGCAGCGCCTCGTAGACGTAGTCGTCGTTCTCGAACGTCGTCACCACGATCACCTTGGGCGCGCTTCCCGCAGCGGCGAGGGCCTGCGTCGCCTGGATGCCGTCCGCCGCGGGCATGCGTACGTCCATGAGCACCACGTCGGGCTTCGTCGTGCGGACGACCGACACGGCCTCGGCGCCGTCCGACGCCTCGCCCACGACGCTGAGGCCGGGCTCGGACTCGACGATGATCCGCAGGCCGGTGCGGATCAGGTCCTCGTCGTCGGCGATCACCACGCGCAGCGTCATGGCTCAACCCTAGAGAGCCGCCGGTGGCGCCGCCCGGCCGGTCGCCCCCGGCGGCGTACTCCTGCCCGCCCAGATCGGCGTACGGCTCGCCACGCCACAGCGCGAGGGCCCCGGCCGCCGCCCGCTCCACGACGCGGGGATCGGCGGCGTGCCCGGCCTCGGAGACCAGAGCAAGGGAGCGGGTGGTGTCGATCCGCTCGCGATCGACGGTGCGGCGGTATCCGGCGTGGTCGACAGTGAGCACCCGGCTCGGGGGCGTGGGAGGCGTCCGAGCTCGCGGGTCCGCCGTCGGCGGGCCGTCGTGACCGTCGTGGCCGGCGGCATCAGCTCAGCCATGAGGACCTCCTGTCACCGGGGGGCGGGTCAGCGGCCGTTGTCGTCGTCCGCGACCGCGAGCTCGGGACGCCGGGCGAGCAGCAGCCCGAGCAGCGCGTAGCCGACGACGAGGTGGCAGCCGCCGACCCAGTTCGCCAGGGGGTCGCCGAATACGAGATAGGTGGGGACGGTCGCCACCGCCCAGGTCTCGGCGACGAGCGGCCACCAGCGCAGCACTCCCCGCCACCTCGCGGCGATCGCGAGCTTGACACCGATCACGAACATGCCGAACATCGACAGCGGCCAGAACACGTCCATGAACCCCAGCCAGGCCGGGTCCCGCAGGTCGTCGGGCAGGACCCCGTGCAGCAGCGACCAGACGCTCGCCACGCCGAGCAGCACCGCCTCGACCCGGAGCCCGATCACGCCGCCCCGCGAGACGCCGAGCGCCCGTGTTCGCGTCTGCACCCACAGCAGGCAGAACACGCCGAGCTGAAAGGCCAGGCCGGTGAGGTCGTGGATGCGTCCGCCCATCCCCTGCGCGTCGGTGCCGTAGACGAAGATGCTGGCGGCCCAGGCCAGCGTGCCGATCGTGAGCGCGGCTCCCGCCAGGCGGAAGGAGCCGAGTCGGGAGGCGCCGGGGGAGGGGGCCTCGGGCGGGGTGAGATCCGTGCGTGCCTTGGCGGCTTGCCGGGTGACGTGCGTGTCCATGATTGTCCTTCCGTGCGTGCGGCGCCGGTGCGCCGTGCGGATCCACCATCCGCGCCCGCCGCCCCGGCTCCACAGGGCCGCCGGTCCCGGATCCGGCCCCTGCCGCCGGGCACCCGCCCCGGGACGGCGGTCCCGGGACTCCCGTCCCGGGACAGCGGGACGGCGAGCAGGGGACAATGCCTGTCGTGGTGGATGTGGATGCGTCCGGGCGGCCGGCGACGGACCGGACGGCCGCGTGGACGGCGCCGGTGGCGGCCGCCGTCGCGCTCGCGCTCGTGGCCGCCACGGTGATCGTGGACATGTGCAACAGCGGAGTGGCGGCCTCGCCCGGCGCCGACCTCGCCATCGCCAACTGGCCGTCGGCCATGGCCGGCCTGGCGCAGGCACTGCCCGGCGCCCTGCTGCTGCGCCGGCTGCCGCGGCATCCCGTCGCCTGGGTGTTGATCGTCTCCGGACTGGAATGGGCGCTGAACGGTTTCCTCGGCGCCTGGTCGCTATACGCGATCTACACCTCGCCGGGCGCGCCGGGCGCCTCGGCCGTCTACTGGTTGTTCGCACGTTTCGGGTCGGCGTTGCTGATGGGGCTGCCGCTGCTGATCCTGTTGTTTCCCGACGGACGGCTGCCGGCGGCCGGAGCATGGCGGTGGTTGTCCGTCGCCAGCCTCGTGCTGACCGCCTTGCTGCCGGCGTTGCTGCTGGTCGTGCCGATGGACGTGATGGCGCGGTACAACGCCACCCCGATCCCCGCGGAGATCTCCCGTCTCGCGCTGGATCCCGTGAGCATCCCCCTGCCGTACGACGTGTGGGCACCCGTGCTGGCCGTCGCGTACGCCGCCGTGCCGGTGAGCCTGGTGGTGCCGTTCGCGGTCATGCTGCACCGCTACCGCGTCGCCGGCGCCGATCGGCGTGCCCAGATCCGCTGGCTGACCTGGTCGGCGCTCGTGAGCATGTTCGTGCTGCTGCTCCAGTTCGTGGCGCCCGTCGAGGTCACGGCGATGCTCTTCTGCTTCGCGGTCGCGCTCACCTCCGCCGCCGTGCTGGTCGCGGTCACCAAATACCGGCTGTACGACATCGACCGGCTGCTGCCCGCGACCGTTCTGTACGGCCTGCTCGCCCTGTCGGTGGTCGTCATCGACGTCGCCGTCTTCACCGTCGCGGGAAGCACGCTGGGGGAGCGTGACTCGGCCCTGGCCGCGATCGCGATCGTCGCGGTGGTCTACGCGCCCCTGCGGGGCTGGCTGTGGCGGGCGGTACGCCGGCTGCTGCGCGGAGGGCGCGACGATCCGTACGGCATGGTCTCGACACTCGCCGAGCGGCTCGAACTGGCCACCGATCCGGACGACCAGTTGCTCGCGCTGGCCCGGACGGTGGCCGGCGCCTTCCGTCTCCCCTACGTCAGGGTGGAGATCGAGCGGGCCGGCGGCGCCCGATCGATCGTGGAGCACGGCTCCCCGCACGGGCCGTCGCTGTCGCTGCCGGTGGCCTACCGGGGAGAGGTGGTGGGCCGCCTCATGCTGTGCCGTGCCGACCTGACCGAACGCGACCAGCGGCTCCTCGGCGATCTCGTACGGCAGGCCGCGGCGGCGGCCCGGGCGAGCGAGCTCAGCGCCGACCTGCAGCGCATTCGCGTGCAGCTCGTCGGCACGCGGGAAGAGGAACGCAGGCGGCTGCGGCGCGACCTGCACGACGGGCTCGGTCCGAGCCTCGGCGCCGTGGCGCTGCGCATCGAGACCGCGCGGAACCTGGCCCGCAGCGCTCCCGAGCAGTCCGACCGAATGCTGGAGCAGGCGGCCGCAGACGTCGCCGCCGTCCTGGCGGACGTCCGGCGGCTGGTGCACGACCTGCGCCCGCCGGCTCTCGACGAGCTCGGCCTGCGCCGCGCCGTCGAGCAACAGGCGGAGCGCGTCAGGTCGGGCCGGCTCAAGGTCGCCGTGACCTCCGAGGGAGATCTCGGTTCGCTGCCCGCCGCGGTCGAGGTGGCGGCGTACCGCATCGTGTCGGAGGCGCTGGCGAACGTGGTCCGGCATTCGGGCGCGGCGCACTGCGACATCACCATAGGTGTGCGGGAACGAGCGCTGGAGGTGACGGTGCGGGACGACGGCTCGGGCATCGGGGCCGACGTGACGGCCGGGGTGGGGATGCTCTCGCTGCGGGAGCGCGCGGCCGAGCTCGGCGGCGGCTGCGAGGTCGTCTGCCCGCCCGGCGGCGGGACGCTGGTCCGGGCGCTGTTGCCCCTTCAGGAGGCGACCGGCACGACGGAGAAGACGGAGGTGGCGGGTGTCCGATGATTCGATCCGGGTGCTGCTCGCCGACGACCACCCGGTCTACCGCGAAGGGCTCGCCATGCTGCTGGCCTCGATCCCCGGCATCGAGGTGGTCGGCACGGCCGCGAACGGCCGGGAAGCGGTCGAGCGCGCCGCGGAGCTGCAGCCGGACATCGTGGTGATGGACGTCACGATGCCGGAGCTGGACGGGATCGAGGCGACCAGGCGCGTCGTCGAGGACAGCCCGCACATCGGGGTGGTCGTGCTGACGATGTCGGAGGAGGACAGCACGCTGTTCGCCGCCATGCGGGCCGGAGCCCGCGGCTACCTGCTGAAGGGCGCCAACCAGGCCGAGATCACCCGGGCCATCGTGGCGGTCGCCCACGGGGAGGCGATCTTCGGCCCGGCGGTCGCGCTCCGCGTGGCCGAGTTCTTCGCCGGCCCGTCGCCGGCGTCCGAACTCACCGCGTTCCCGCAGCTCACGCCGCGCGAACGCGACATCCTCTCACTGGTCGCCGCGGGACGGTCGAACGCGCAGATCGCGAGCACGCTGTTCCTGTCGCAGAAGACCGTGCGCAACAACGTCTCGAACATCTTCGCCAAGCTGCACGTCGCCGACCGCGCCGAGGCCATCGTTCGCGCGCGCGACGCCGGACTCGGTCGCACCTGATCCGGCAGGGGCCCGGGGAAGATCACCCGGGCCGGGGACGCGGGTGCCCTGGCCGGTCGGCGGCGTCACCGCCCGGCAGGGGGATGCGGGCGTGGAACCGCCACGTCCGGTCGTCGCCGCCCGCCTCCATCCGGCCCCCGAGCAGCGTCACCCGCTCGCGGATGCCGTCCAGCCCGTGACCGGTGGTCCCGCCGCCGGGGGCGGTGCCGGTCGCGCCGCCCGCCATGTCGCCCGTCATGTCGCCCGCAACGTCGCCCGTCCTGCCGGTGGCCCCGCCGGCCGGGCCTCGCACACCCGCCCCGGGACGGCCACGCCCGCGGAACGCCCCCGTACGGACCGTGTCACCGACCGCGTTGCGGACCGACACCTCCAGCACGCGGCCGGACACCCCGGCGTCGACCTCGATCGGGCCGGTGCCGTACCGGATCGCGTTGGTCAACGCCTCCTGCACGACGCGGTATGCCTCCCGGGAGATCACGGAAGGGATCACCGACAGCTCGCCCAGCCGCCGGGTGACCGGCCTGTCCGCGGGAACCGCGGCGTCGAGCAACGCGGGCAGGTCGTCGAGGGACGGTTCCGGCGAGGCCCGCCCTCCGCCCTCCCGCAGCACGCCGATCACGTGGTCGAGCTCGTCCAGCGCGCTCCGGGCGGAGGTCTCGATCGCCTCCAGCGCGGCCCGGGCGGCGGCGGGATCCCGGTCGAGCACCCGTCCGGCCGCGGCGGCCTGCACGGTCACCACGCTGAGGGCGTGACCCACCGAATCGTGCAACTCCCTGGCGAGCCGGTTGCGCACCGCGAGCCGGCGCGCGGCCTGCCGCGCCGACGCGAGCCGGTCGGCCGCGGACGGCCCAAGGAACACGGGGGCCAGGCGGGCGAGCAGCGCCCCGGCGCCGGCCGCGAGGAAGAGCAGGCAGACGAGGACGGCCAGCCCCGCGGGCGGACCCCACATCGTGACCCAGCCGGTGCGCAGCCCGGGGTCCACCAGCCCGAGGTGATCCCCGGCCAGCGGGAGGACCGCCAGCCAGACCGCGAACGGCACCATGGCCAGGGTCACCCCGCTCACCAGGCCGCCGAGGGCCAGGTGCAGGGTGAACCACGCCGCGGTCCGGCGCCGTTCGGACCAGGTCCGCCGTACGGAGGACGGCGGGGTCTCGACGGCCGCGCCCAGCAACGTGCGGGCGGCGGCGACCTCGAAGGCACGGACCGGCAGGAACAGCCCCGAGGCGGCCACCACCGGGAGCACCCCGATGAAGATCAACGGCTGAACCGACAGCAACGGATCGCCGGCCTGCGGCGCCGGGCGCCACAGCGCCGTCGCGACCTCCCCGGCCATCATGTAGGGCATGAGCAGCGCCCCGCCGACGATCAGGCAGGCCCACCTGCGGTAGGTGACCCTGTCGAGGAGCGGGGCGAGGACCTGGTTCACGGTTCGATGGTCCCGCAATGACGGCGCGTGCCGTGCCGTCCGGTCACGGCCTGGGGACGAGCACCCGCCACCCGTGCGCGGGCACGAGAGCGGGATCTCCATAGACGTCATCCGCTCCGGCGGAGCCCTCCACCCCGGCACAGCTCTCCGCCCCGGCACAGCTCTCCGCGACGGCGAGCCGGGAGACGTCCACGGGGAAGCGGTAGGCGTCCTCGCCGATGTTGAGCAGCGTGACGACCTCTCCCGCCGGTCCCTCACTGCGCAGCGCGAGGGCCGTGTTGGCGACGTGCTCGGCCTTCGTGCGCGCCCGGGCCAGCCAGGGATGGCGGCGGCGCAGCCCGATCAGCCGCCGGTGGAGCCGGTAGACCGGCAGGCCGTGCGGCGCGAGGTCGCCCGGGCCGTCCGGGAAGGCGGGCCGGATCGCGTCGTCGCCCCCGGCGCGGTCCTCCTTGATCCCGGCGAACGCCTGCTCGTCGCCGTAGTAGACGCTCGGCACCCCGCCCACGGTCAGCAGGACGGCCAGCGCGTGCCCCAGGTGCCGCGGATCGGTGAGCCTGCTGGCCAGGCGGGTCACGTCGTGGTTGCCGACGAACGTCATCGGCGCGAACACCTCCAGCAGCCGGTCGTGCCGGTCGAGCGCCCAGGCGAGTTCGAAGAAGTTGCCGTCGTTGAGCGAGCTCCAGACGGCCTTCCACAGCTCGTACTGCGTCACCGAGTCGAGGCCGCCCTCGGTCACGTACGCCGCGTAGTCGCCGTGGATCACCTCGCCGGCGAACCAGGCGTCCGGATGCTCCCGCCGCACCCGTGTGACGGCCTCACGCCAGAAGGGGAGCGGCACGGCGTACGCCGCGTCCAGCCGCCAGCCGGACGCACCCCGGCCGAGCCAGTGGCTCATCACCCGTACGACGTGGTCGAGCACGGCGGGTTCCGCGTGGTTCAGCGCCACCAACCGGTCGTGGCCCTCGAACACGGCGAAGCCACCGGCGCCGTCACCCGGCCGGAACCAGCGCGCGGCGGGGGAGTCCGGCCCCTCCGCGAGCGCCCGGGCGAAGACCGGAAACCCCCTGCCCACGTGGTTGAACACCCCGTCGAGCAGCACCCGGAGCCCGCGCCGCCGCGCCTGCGCCACCAGGCGGTCGAAGTCGTCGTCGTCCCCGAGGCGGGGATCGACCCGGAAATGGTCCACCGTGTCGTACCCGTGCGTCTGCGACGCGAAGATCGGGCCCAGTTGGAGACCCGAACAGCCGAGGTCGACGGCGTAGTCGAGCCAGCTCTCCAGACGCCGCAGGCGGTGCCGGACCGGCGCTCCCTCGGGCGGCGCCGTCAGCGGGGCGCCGGTGAAGCCCAGAGGGTAGACATGCCACCAGATCGCGTGGTCGCTCCATGACGTCACAGCCGCTCCTCATCGTCGCCCGTCCGGTCACAGTGTCGTCGTCCCTGCCCCCTTCCGTGCCGCCGGCCCCCCTGTCCCCTTCCGTGCCGCCGGCACCCCTGCCCCTTTCCGTGCCGCAGGCACCCCGGCGCCGGTGTCCCGCGCGAAGGCGGGACGCCCCCGGCCGCAGGCGCGGCAGACGCCACGCGTGCGGTAGTGGTAGCCGGCGGCCGCCGTGCCCATCGCCAGCCCCCAGGCGAGGAACCAGGGATAGATGACGTCGAACACCCAGGGGGAGACCCCCTCAAGGGACGGCTGCGCGAGGCCGAGGGCGACCGCGACCCTCAGCCCCGTGCCGAGGACGCCGACCGGGACCAGCATCACGCTCCCCACGACGGCGGCGGTCAGCGGCATCCACCGCGGCATGCGCAGCGGCGGCCGCCAGGTCCGGGCGAATCCCAGCCCGAGCGCCATGCCGATCAGCGCCAGCACCCCGGTGTCGCCCAGCCCCGGCGTCCACAGGTGCACGTCCCCGAACGCGCGGGGATCGGTGAGGCCGACCGTGCCCCCGAGGCCCCACTGCACCTTCAGCGCGCCGTATCCCGCCGCGAGCAGCACGGTCAGGTATCCGGCGCGGACGCTCAGCCTCTGCCACGTCTCCCGGCCCCCGCCGGCGGGAGAGGCGTGGCCCGCGTCGTCGCGTCCCTCGTGACCCGCCGTGCCGTGGTCCGCCGTGCCGTGGTCCGCCGTGCCGTGGTCCGGCCGCCGGCCGCAGCGCGCGCAGGCGCCGCGCGCGCGGCGGCGACGCCGTACGGCGGTGACGAGGAGCGTGGTGCCGGCGGCGAGCGCGGCGGCGCGGGCGGCGGCCATCGGCGGGTCGAAGCCCAGGTCGACGACGCCGCTCTCCCCGGTGACCGCCGCGATCCCCGCCATGATCCCGCCCACGATGTCGAAGGCGATCCCGCTCGCCCCGGCGCCGGCCAGCGCGAGACCGGCCACCGCAGCGGCGGCGGTGGTGAGCGCGCCGGTGCGCGCGGGTGGGGACTCCCGGTGAAGATGTGCCGTTTCCATGCCTTCCAGGCTCGTGGCCGCATCCTCGCCGTGCCTCCCCAGACAGCGGGACCGGCATCCCCCGCGCGGGGGAAATCCCTTGAGCCTCACGTAGCGTCAGCTTTTAGCGTCGGCGGTATGGAGATCATCGTTCACGACACGGCCACCGCGATGGCCGGCCTGCTGGCCGCCCCCCTCGCGGAACGGCCCGCCGCGCTCACCGGCATGCTCCGCCCGATGTGGGACGCCGTGCCATGGATGCCCGTCGACGACGTCGTCGGCATGCACCACAAGGGGTTCGGTTTCCGCGTCGACCGCGACGACGAGCGGTACCTGCCCGCCTTGCGGCGGATGCGCGAGGCGGGAGTGTGGGAGCAGGTCCGCGACGCGCTCACCGGCGCGTGGAAGCACCAGCGCGAGGCCGTGCCCGGCATCCGGCATCCCGAGACGCTGCAGGTCTACATCGTCCTTGGGGACCCCGACGCGGAGCACCTGGTGCGGCGCAACCACGGCTACCTCGGCATGAGCGGCAGGGGCCTGGTCTACCTCCTCGTCTGGCCGACGGAGGACAACCTCGGCCGCCTCGGGCACTGCGCCGTCCACGAGCTCAACCACAACATCCGATACTCGAACGTCGTCTGGGACCCCCCGACCGTCACCCTCGGCGAGCAGATCGTCTCCGAAGGGCTCGCCGACGCGTTCGTCCGCGAGCTGTACGGGCCGGAGGGGCTCGGCCCCTGGAGCACCTCCCTGGACGGGCCCGCGCTCGACGCCGCGTACGCCACGATCACCGAGGCCGTGAACCTGACCGGCATGCACAACTTCGCCGCGTACGTGCACGGGGACGCCACGGCTGAGCAGATGGGGCAGCCGCCCGTGGGCCTGCCCGACCACGCGGGCTACCCGGTCGGCCTGCGGATCGTCGACGCGCACCTCGCCGCCTCGGGTCTGACCGCCGCCGAGAGCACGACGCTGTCCCGTCAGGAGATCCTGGCCAACGCCGGGCTGTCCGCCGCCCGCTAGGCTCGCTCGTCGAGCCATGGTCAAACCGGCGCAAAGGGGGACGGAGCCGATGGGTGCGGAACAGGTCGTGCTTCTGCTCCTCGCGGCCCTGGCCGCCGGATGGGTGGACGCCGTCGTCGGCGGGGGAGGGCTGCTGCAGTTGCCGGTGCTGCTCCTGGCCGGTCTCACGCCGGTCCAGGCGCTGGCGACGAACAAGTGCGCCGCCATCTTCGGCACGGGGTCGGCCGCCGTCGCCTACGCGAGGAGGACGAAGCTCGACCGGGCGGTGGCCGTGCCGGCCGCGGCACTGGCGGTCGCCTTCGCCGGACTCGGGGCCGCCTCGGCGGCCCTGCTCGACGCGGATGTGCTGAAGCCGCTGGTGATGGTCGTGCTGCTGGGGGTGGGGGCGTTCGTGACCCTGCGGCCGGGGTTCGGCCGCCTGCCCCAGCCGCACCTGCGTACGCGGGCGCGGGCGATCACGGGAGTCGCGGTGGCGGGCATCGGCATCGCCTATTACGACGGCATCGTCGGGCCCGGCACCGGCACCTTCCTGCTCATCGCGTTCACCTCGATCCTCGGCATGGACTTCGTCCACGCCTCCGCCACGGCGAAGGTCGTCAACACGGGCACCAACCTCGGCGCCCTCGTCGTCTTCGCCGTGCAGGGCCACGTGGTGTGGGCGCTCGGCCTGGCCATGGCGGTCTGCAACATCGCCGGAGCGCAGATCGGCGCGCGGATGGCGCTCAACCGCGGCGCGGGGTTCGTCCGCGTCGTCCTGTTGTGCGTGGTGGCAGCCCTGGTCGCCAAGCTCGGGTACGACCAGTTCCTCAGCCGATGAGTCAGTCGATGAGGTCGCACAGGCCGGGTCCGAGATCGTCGTCCACCATGCGCAGCGCGGTCTCCGCCCTCGACGCGAGCGCGAGCGGGGGCACCCCGGCCACGAGGTGGGAGTGCGCGATGCGGTCGAGGGCGGCGCCGACCAGCGGCGCCGTGACCCGGAGGGCGGCGGGAAGCGCGACGCCGCCGGTGGAACCGCCGTGGAGCACGATGTTGCGGCACCGGTACAACCGCCGCAGCGACACCTCCAGGTAGCCGCGCACCCGCCCCAGCACCTGTCGCCGATCGGCGAGCAGCGCCTTCATCCGGAAGACCGACGCCACGTCGCTGCCGGTCCGCCAGGACCGCACCAGCGGGAGCCCGTCCCGGCTCTCCAGCTCGGCGGCGACGAGTGTGGAACGTTCCCGATTGGACGCGCAGGCCGCCAGCTTGTCCACAAGAGCGTCACCGGGCACCTCACGTATCCGGTAGGAGAGCGCCGTGAGTTCGGCACGCGGCCAGGAACAGGCGACGAGCGCGGCGGCGCGGGAGGCGGCCACCACCTTCTCCCGCTCGTCGGGATCCCTGGCCTCGGTCAGCAGGGACTCCAGCGCCGCCCAGCCTCCCGCGATGGCGGGCGCGAGCGGCCCCTGGTTGAGCCCGGAGGCGATCTCCAGGGCCTCGTCGACCGTGCTCCTGGCCTGCTCGCCGAACCGCTGCACGTCCTGGCCGACCACGTACAACTGCCGCTCGGCGGCCAGCGAGAGCACCTGCGCGCCGCGCGACGGCAGCAGGAGGGGGAGCGGCCGATCCTCGCCCCCGATGTACGCCTCGCCCAGCGGGACGACCGCCCCGGCGGCAGTGAAGCGCGCCCGCGCCTGGAGTCGTTCGACGAGGTCGGAGACGATCTCCACGGCGCGCTCGGCGTCCCTGGCCTCGACCGAGTAGCCGAGCCCGCCCACCACCTCCCGGTGTCGTTCGGCGCTCGCGCCCGCCATCAGGGGCCGCGTCTGCTCGGCCGTCAGCCAGTTGGGCAGCCAGCCGGCCAGCTCCTCGTGCCGGCTCAGCGCGCGGAAGGGGACGACGACCCGCCACTGGCGCGGCGGCCGGGCCAGCAGGGCGGACGCCTCGGCGATCAGGTCCGTCGCCGACAGATTCAGATGGCCGTCACGGAGCCAGCGCTGCACACCCGCCAGGCTGTGCCCGCTGTCGAGCAGGTGCGCGGCGACGGCCCGGGCCACCCGTTCGGCCCGGGGCGGCTCCTGCGCCGCGGCACAGGACGACCAGCGGCCGAGGTAGCCGGGCCGCCCCATGTCGATGAGGTGGCGCAGTTTGCGGCGGCCGTCGCTGGCCAGGGTGAGGGTGGTGCACAGGACCTCGCGCAGCTCACGGCGGTAGGCCGCGGTGCCCAGGGCGGGATCGTCGCCGAGCAGGCGTTCCAGCGCGTGGCGCTGCCAGTCCACCGCCGCCTGCGACAGCACGCGCCGATCGACCCACACCCCGGCCTCGTACAGCTCCTCCAGGGCGAGGAAGGAGCTTACAGTCCACAATCGGCGCGCCCACGGGGTGGCGGCGCTGGTGAAGTCGAGCAGCCGGGTGGTGACGTGCCGGGAGTAGGAGGACCGGGGGTCACGACCGGCGGGAATCGCATGCATGCTGACGCAACCTCGGGGGGTGGGCGGGACATCGGGGGAAATAAAGAGGGCGCGGCCCAGAAAGACCGCGCCCTCGGGGGCGACTGCCCCGGATTAGCCTGTGCTCGCTTGCGCGATGCTCAGAAGATACCCCGTGCCGCGCCCGCCGCACCGGGATTTCGCGAGAACTTTGACGCGTGTCGTGGCGTCCCTGTCGGCACGGCTGTCAATTCGACCGTGTCTGCCCGTTTATGGCGCATCTGGCCCTCGGCGGTGGGGTTCCACCACGACCTTGAGCCCGCGCCGGGACTCGGCGGCGGCGAAGGCGTCCGCCGTGGCCTCGAGCGGGAAGCGCTCGGTGACCAGCGATGCCACGTCCACCGAGCCGTCGGCGACGAGGCGGATCGCCCGGGGATAGGTGAGGTTCATCCGCCGGACGAGCGCGAGCGTGAGGCCCTTGCGCCGGGCAAGCGACGCGGGGAACGAAGTGCGGTCGTCGTCGGGGATACCGGCCAGTACGACCCGGCCACCGGGACGTACGGCGGTCATGGCGACGCGCACCGCGTCGTCGACGCCCGCCACCTCGAAGGCCACCCGTACGCCGAGGCCGTCCAGCCCGTCGATCCCGGCCCACGCCGCCGGTCCCGCCTCCTCGGGGGAGAGGGCGTGGCCGGCGCCGAACCGCAGGGCGGCGGCGCGGCGGTGCGGCAGGGGGTCGACGGCGACGACCACCGAGGCGCCGGCGAGCCGGGCGAGCCGGACCACCAGCAGGCCGATCGGCCCGCAGCCGACGACGGCGACGGGCGACCCGAGGCTCACATGTCCCAGGTCCACGGTGTGGAGCGCCACACCGAGCGGTTCGAGCATGGCCCCGTCGCTGTCGGAGAGCGCGTCGGGCAGCGGGTGCAGCAACTCGTCGGGCCAGGTGAGGAACTCGCGGAGGCCGCCGTCGAGCGTGCCGTGCCCGGCGAAGCGGACGTCCGGGCACAGGTTGCCGTATCCCGTCGCGCAGACCGCGCAGCGGCCACATGGGATGGCGGGGTCCACCGCGACCCGGGTGCCGTGCCGGGGACCGCCCTCGATGACTCCGGCGATCTCGTGTCCCACGACGAGCGGCTCGTCCAGCACCGCGTCGCCGATGCCGCCCTCCGAGTACCAGTGCAGGTCGGAGCCGCACAGGCCGACGGCCGTGACGCGCACCAGGCTCTCTGCCGGTCCCGGGACGGGCCGCGGCTCGTCGGCCAGCCGGACTTCGCCCGCCTTCCGCAGCCGGGCGGCCCTCACGCCACCGTCCCCCGCGTCATCGCCGCCCCCTCGAATCGGTCCTTCACCTTGATCGTATCCCGGCGTACGCCGAGGGCCGGGCCCGCACTGCGAGCCCGGCCCTCGGAACGTTCCCACGGCCTCCGCTACGACCGGGTCTGACCGGTCATCTGCCGTGCCTGGTCACGGGTCTGCTCGGTGACCTGCCGCGCCTGGTCGCGGGCCTCCTCGCCGGTGGTCCTGGTCGCCTCGGCGGCCGTCTCGCGCACCTGCTGGACCGCCTCCTTGGCGTCCTCGCCCACACGCTGGGCGGTCTCCTGGACGGCCTGCTTGACCGGCTCGACCATCTCCTCGGCCCGGTCCTTGACCTGCAGGGCCGCCCGCTCCTCCGCGGAGGTCTTGGGCAGCAGGCTCGCGGCCAGCAGCCCCGCGCCGAAGGCGATCAGCCCCGCGGCGAGCGGGTTGCCCTGCGTGCTCCGCATCGCCTGGCGCGGCGCCTCGCGCACGGTCTGGGCGGCCTGCTGCGCGCCGTGCCTGACCATCTCGCCGGCCTCCGCCGCGGTCCCGCGCACCGTCTCGCCCGCCTGCGCCGCGGCGTCGCGGACCGTCTCGCCGGCGTGCGCCGCTGCGTCGCGCATCGTCCCCGCGGCGTCACCGGCCTGGTCGCGTACCGTGTGGGTGGCGTGTGCCGGCACTCCCATCACCTTCTCCTTCACCGAGTGCGCCATCTCGCGCATGCTGTCCGTACGGCGCCGCACGATGCGCGCCGGGCTCGTCCGGTCGGCGAGCCGGTCCACGTCGGCGGCGAGTTCCGCCCGCGTGACCTCGATCTCGGCCCTTATCTCCTCTGGGCTCGCGCCCATTGCACGTCCTCCTTCAGCGTCTCGATGGTCTGCTCGGGCGTGGGGTTCACCTCGCGCATGCGCTCCCTGCCGCGCGCGAACAGGACCCCGCCGATCACCGCCCACACGACCGCGACGATGAGCGCGGCCCAGGCCAGGTCCATGACATTGCCGAGTCCGAACATCACGGCCAGCGTGACGAGAAGCGCCACCATGTATCCGGCGAAACCGGCCCCGCCGAGCATCCCGGCCGCCTTGCCGGCCTTCGCGGCCTCCTGCCGGATCTCGGCCTTCGCGAGCTCCACCTCCTGGCGGAACAGCTTGGACAGGTCCTCACCGATCTCCCCGACCAGCTTGCCCAGTGAGGGCTCGGCGGGCGGGACGGGGTAGCTCATCGCGGCTCACCTCCGGCGCCCGGCGCGCCGGGGAACCCGTCCGAGTCGCCCCGCCCGTCGGCGCGGCTGTCCCGGATCTCCTCCGACGGGTAGCGGGCGCCGGTGGTGTAGCCGGTCCCGGTGCCGTTCCGCGTCCCGTCGCCGGTACGGTATCCGTCGCCGGTCCCGTTGCCGTCACCGGTGCCGTACGACGGGGAGGCGGTCACGCCGGTCCCCGGGCCGTCGGTGCCGGTGCTTTCGCTGACCGGGGTGTGCCGGGTGCCCGTGCCGTACGTGGTGACCGGGCGGGTGCCGTACGGAGCGGACGAGGGCGACCCGGAACCGTACGCGGCGCCGCTCCCGTCGCCGGAGGCGGAGTCGTATCCAGAGCGGTATCCGGAGTCGTAGGCGGCGCCGGAGCCGGACCACCTGGCGTCATCGTCCAGGGTGCCGTTCGCCGGGCCGTTCGCCGGGCCGCTCGCGTGCGGATCCTCGGCCGAGGCGACGGCCTTGACGGCCCGCCCGACGAGGAATCCCGCGACCACGGCGCCGGCGAGGAACAGCCCCGGACGGCGCCGCGCGAAGTCCTGCACGTCGCGCACCGCGCCCTGAACGCCCTCGGTCTCCAGGTAGTCGGCGGCGCGGTGACCCCGCTCCGCGACCTGCTGGACCACTCCCCGCATCGGGGAGTCGGGCTTGGCGTTGTCGCCGATGGCCTCCAGTTCGCCGGTCCACTGCCGGATCGTGTCGGCGGCGCGCCTGCTCTGGTGCCGGGCCTGCTCGTCGGTGTGCCTGCGCAGCTGGTGGAGAACGTGCCGCGTCTGCTCCCTGGCCTCGTGGGCCACCGTCCGCGCCTGGTCCTTGGCGGTCAGCGCCACCTCGCCGGCGGCCGACTTGGCCTCGTGGGCCGTCTCCTGCGCGGCCTGCCGCACCTGCTGCGCGGTACCCGGCTGCGTGGTGCCCGCCTGTGTGGTGCCCTGCTGTCCGGCCTGCTGACGGCCGGCGTCCTGCGGCAGCTCGCTTCCCCCGGCGTATGTTCGCGTCTCGGTATGGAAGTCGCTCACTGAAGCCTCCTTGGGTCGAAATCGTCCCTGGAGCGGCGAGCTACCCCCGAAGTTCGAACGGACGCACAAATCGCCAAAAAAAGTAAAGAGCGCGTATTGACACGGTAAACGCGGCCGGGGCGGGGGCGACGCGGGACCGGCCTGTGAGGGCGTCCGGGACGTGCCCGGCATATGGCTGGGAAGTGACGACCTCTCTCGTGCCGAGGGGAACAGTGGGTGGGAGAGCGCTTTCCCAGAGCGTGGTCTCCGTCGGCCGTCCTGTCAAGGCGGGACCGCGTCATCGCCGAAACGCCCAGTTCATGCCGGTGAGACCGGCGATCGGCGGCCGGGCGGGGCAGGCAGCCGAAGGGCCGCCTCTTGACACGTCCGGCCTTCCGCGACAGTCTCCTGCTTGGAGAGCGCTCTCCAAGCCGTGGCGGCGAGGAGAGCCCGTGCGCGCGAGGCACGCCCCGGAACAAGGGGCGGCTTTCGCGCAGGCGGGGGCCGTCCGCGCCCCGCTGTCGCAGGACATGGACTGTTCACCCCCCAGGCCCCCGCCCTCGCGGGCGGGCGGTCGCACCCCGCAAGAGTGAGGACAACACCCGTGCGCAGACGCAAGCCATATCTCCTCGCCGTCGCCGGAGCCCTCGTGCTCGCCGCGACGGCCTGCGGCGCCGGCGACTCGCCGTCCACGGCCGGATCGGCCGGCGGGAGCGCGCCCCAGACGATCACCTACTGGGCGTCCAACCAGGGCACGAGCCTGGAGAACGACAAGGAGGTGCTGAGGCCCGAACTGGACAGGTTCACCAAGGAGACCGGGATCACGGTGAACCTGGAGGTCGTCCCCTGGGCCGACCTGCTCAACCGGATCCTCGCCGCGACCACGTCGGGCAAGGGCCCTGACGTGGTCAACATCGGCAACACCTGGTCGGCCTCGCTGCAGGCGACCGGGGCGTTCGTGCCGTGGGACGACGCGCTGCTCAAGACGCTCGGCGGCAAGGAGCGCTTCCTCGGCCCCAGCCTCGCCGCGACCGGCGCCCCCGGCCAGCCGCCCACCGCCGTGCCGATCTACGGCATGACGTACGGCCTCTTCTACAACAAGAAGATGTTCAAGGAGGCCGGCATCGACAAGCCGCCGGCCACGTGGGACGAGCTGATCGCGGACGGCAAGAAGCTGACCAAGGACGGCAAATGGGGGCTCGCCGTCGAGGGCGCGAGCGTCAGCGAGAACGCCCACCACGCCTTCATCTTCGGCCGGCAGCACGGCGCCGAGCTGTTCGACGCCTCCGGCAAGCCGCACTTCGACTCCGACCAGGAGACCAGGGCCATCAAGCAGTACCTCGACCTGATGGCCGTCCACAAGATCGTCAATCCGAGCAACGCGGAGTACGCCAACGGCACCGAGGCGGTGCAGGACTTCGTCTCCGGCAAGGCGGGCATGCTCATGTGGCAGTCGATCGCCACGCAGCTCAAGCAGGCCGGCTGGTCCGAGGACGACTACGGCCTGGCCCCGATCCCGCTGCCCGACCCGTCGCAGGGCGGCGAGCAGGTCAACGCCATGGTCGCCGGCATCAACCTCGCCGTGTTCAAGACGGCCGCCAACAAGGACGGGGCGCTGAAGTTCGCCCAGTTCATGACGGCCAAGCAGACCCAGCAGAACCTCAACAAGGCGTACGGCTCGCTGCCTACCGTCACGGACGCCTACGACGACCCGGCGTTCGAGAGCGAGACGATCAAGACGTTCCAGCAGATCCTCTCCACCACGGCCGCGCCGCTGCCGCAGGTGGCCCAGGAGAGCCAGTTCGAGACGCTCGTGGGCAACGCCATGAACCAGTTGTTCGCGGACGTCGCGAGCGGCAAGCCGGTCACCGAGGAGGCCGTCAAGGCCAAGCTGACCGAGGCCAACCAGCAGATGGGCGGCTGAGCGGCCCACCCACCCCCGGCGCCGGGCGGCGGCCCCGCCCGGCGCCCGCGTGCCTCCCGCCGCATGGGAAGTGCCCGGAACCCGTCGCCCTCCGGGCGCTTCCCGCCCGTTCCCGCCCCCAGCCGGGGGCTCCGTGTGCCTTTCGACGCCCCTCCGGGGGCCGCCTGCCTGATACCGAGAGGAAGTCCATGGTCGTGTCCACCACGTCCCGGCCCGGCGCGGGACGGAGACCCGCGTCTCCAGGTGGCCCTCCGCCTCCGGGCGGCCTGCGGCGCGGGATCGCCGACCGCGTCCCGGCGCGGCTGCGCCGCGTCGCCCTGCCGTACCTGCTGATCCTTCCGGCCGTGCTGCTCGAACTGCTCGTCCACCTGGTGCCCATGGTGATCGGCATCGGCATGAGCTTCCTCAAGCTCACCCAGTTCTTCCTGCGCAACTGGTCGGCCGCGCCCTTCGCGGGGCTGGACAACTACCGCGTCGCCGTCGACTTCGACGGCGCGGTCGGCCGCTCGCTGCTGCACTCGTTCCTCGTCACCGTCGCGTTCACCGTGCTCACCGTCGGGCTGTCGTGGCTGCTCGGCATCTGCGGCGCGGTGCTCATGCAGGGCTCGTTCCGGGGCCGGGCCGTGCTGCGCGCGCTGTTCCTCGTGCCGTACGCCCTGCCGGTCTACGCCGGGGTGATCACCTGGAGCTTCCTGCTCCAGCGCGACTCGGGGCTGGTCAACCACGTGCTGGTGGACCAGCTGCACCTGTTCGGCGAACGGCCGTTCTGGCTGATCGGCTCCAACAGCTTCGTGTCCCTCATCGTGGTCTGCGTGTGGCGGTCGTGGCCGTTCGCCTTCCTCGTGCTGATGGCCGGGCTGCAGAACATCTCCGGCGACCTGTACGAGGCGGCGGCGATCGACGGCGCGGGCTGGGGCCGGCGGCTGCGCGCGGTCACGCTGCCCATGCTGCGCCCCGTCAACCAGGTGCTCGTCCTGGTGCTGTTCCTGTGGACGTTCAACGACTTCAACACGCCGTACGTGCTGTTCGGCAAGTCGGCGCCGCACGAGGCGGACCTGATCTCGATCCACATCTACCAGAGCTCGTTCGTCACCTGGAACTTCGGCTCGGGCTCGGCCATGTCGGTGCTGCTCCTGCTGTTCCTGCTGCTGGTGACGGCCGTGTACCTGATCGCGACGTCCCGGAGGAGGAGCGATGCGTGAGCCCCGCTGGCTGCCGTGGGCGCGGTGGATCGGCCTCGGCCTGCTCGGCCTGTTCACCCTGACCCCGCTGTACGTGATGCTGACCTCGGCGATCAAGCCGCTGCGGGACGTGCAGGGGGACTTCCAGTGGATCCCCACGACGATCACCCTGCGCCCGTTCGCCGACATGTGGCGGACGGTCCCGCTGGCCCGCTACTTCGCCAACAGCATCGTCGTGGCGTCGGTGGCCGCGCTGGTCTCGGTGCTCATCGCGATCTTCGCGGCGTACGCGATCAGCCGCTTCCGCTTCCCCGGACGCCGGATCTTCTCGGTCACCGTGCTGTCGACGCAGATGTTCCCCGGCATCCTCTTCCTGCTCCCGCTGTTCATGATCTACGTGAACCTCGGGACCGCGCTCGGGGTCGAGCTGTACGCCAGCCGCACCGGGCTGATCATCACGTACCTGACCTTCTCGCTGCCGTTCTCGATCTGGATGCTGGCCGGCTACTTCGACTCGATCCCGACGGCCCTGGACGAGGCCGCCCAGGTCGACGGCAGCGGCCCCGTCGGGGCGCTGCTGCGCGTCGTGCTCCCCGCCGCCACCCCCGGTATCGTGGCCGTCGCGATCTACGCGTTCATGACCGCGTGGGGGGAGGTGCTGTTCGCCTCGGTCATGACCGACGAGACGAGCCGCACCCTCGCCGTCGGCCTGCAGGGGTACGCCACCGAGAACGACGTCTACTGGAACCAGATCATGGCGGCCTCCCTGGTCGTCAGCGTCCCCGTGGTGGCGGGGTTCCTGCTGCTGCAGCGCTATCTCGTGCAGGGCCTCACCGCGGGCGCCGTGAAGTGAACGCCCACCATCACCACCATCGAACCAAGGAGAACCAGCGAATGGAGCCGCAGCGCGGCCACGCCCCCGATGTAACCGCTTTCGACGACTTCGTCTGGGGCGTCGCCACCTCGGCCTACCAGATCGAGGGCGCGGCCCTCGAGGACGGCAGGCTGCCCTCGATCTGGGACACCTTCTGCAAGGTGCCCGGCGCGATCGACGGCGGCGACACCGGAGACGTGGCCTGCGACCACTACCATCGGTGGCGCGAGGACGTCGGCCTGCTCCAGCGACTCGGCGTGGACGCCTACCGCTTCTCGGTGGCCTGGCCCCGTGTGGTGCCCGACGGCACCGGGCCGGTGAACCCGCGCGGGCTGGCCTTCTACGACCGCCTCGTGGACGCCCTGCTCGACGCCGGCATCCGGCCGTTCGTGACCCTCTACCACTGGGACCTGCCGCAGGCGCTGCAGGACCGCGGCGGCTGGCCCGAGCGCGACACCGCGCAGCGCTTCGCCGAGTACGCCGCCGTCGTGGCCGAACGGCTCGGCGACCGCGTCGCCGACTGGACGACGATCAACGAGCCGCTGTGCTGCTCCTGGCACGGGCACCTGGAGGGCTCCATGGCCCCCGGGGTGCGGAACCTGGAGGCGGCCGTGCGCACCTCCTACCACCTCCACCTCGGGCACGGCCTCGCCGTGCAGGCCGTACGGGCCGCCGCGCGGCTGACGCCGTCGATCGGGATCGTCAACAACCTCAGCCCGATCGACCCCGCGACCGACAGCGAGGAGGACCACGCCGCCGCGCGGCGCCTCGACGGGCACGTCAACCGGTGGTGGCTCGACCCGGTGACCGGCCGCGGCTACCCGGAGGACATGCTCGCGGTGTACGGCGTCGACCTGCCGATCCGGCCGGGCGACCTGGAGACGATCGCGACGCCGCTCGACTACCTGGGCGTGAACTACTACTTCCGGCAGGTCGTGACGGCCGACCCCGGGGGGCCCGTGCCGTACGCGCGGCAGCTGGAGGTGCCGGGGGCGACGACCACGGCCATGGGCTGGGAGGTCGACGCGACCGGCCTGGAGCGCCTGCTGGTCCGCCTCACCCGGGAGTACGCCGCGCCCCGCCTGTACGTCACCGAGAACGGGTCGGCCTGGCCCGACACCGTCGGCGCGGACGGCGCGGTCGACGACCCGGAGCGCCTGGCCTACCTGGAGGACCACATCGCGGCCTGCGGCCGGGCGATCGAGCAGGGGGCGCCGGTGGCGGGCTACTTCGCGTGGTCGCTGCTGGACAACTTCGAGTGGGCCTACGGCTACGACAAGCGGTTCGGCCTGGTGCACGTCGACTACGAGACCCAGGCGCGGACCGTCAAGGCGAGCGGCCGCCGCTACGCCGAGATCATCGCGGCGGGCAAGCGGCTGCGGGTGGCCTGACCGACGCGGCGCCGGTGGTCCGTCAGGCCGACTCGCGGACCACCAGCGCCGGCTGCACGATGACCGAGGTGACCCGGAAGTCCGGGTCCGCGACGTGCGCGAGCAGCAGGCGGGCCATCTCGGCGGCCATGTCCTCCATCGGCTGGCGCACGGTCGTCAGCGGCGGGCGGCAGGCGGCCGCGGCGCTGTCGTCGAAGCCGACCACCGCGACGTCCTCGGGCACCCGGCGCCCGAGGTCGCGCAGGGCGAGCAGCGCGCCCTGCGCCATCAGGTCGTTGGCGACGAAGACGCCGTCGATGTCCGGGTGCTCCTTCATGAGCCGGTGCATGCCGGCCTCCCCGCTCGCGGGCATGAAGTCGCCCTCCACGGCCGGCACGTACGGGTGGCCGTGACCGGCCATGGCCTCCTGGAATCCCGACAGCCGGTCCTGCGCCGCGGGGACGTCGAAGGGGCCGCTGATCGTGGCGACCCGCCGGCAGCCGCGCGCCACCAGGTGGTCGGCCGCCAGCGCCGCGCCGGCCCGGTGGGCGAGGTCGACGTAGCTGATCGGAATCGGCCGGGCGGGCCGCGCCCACAGCACGGCGGGCACCCCGGCGTCCACCAGCAGCTTCGGCAGCGGGTCCTCGCCGTGCGTCGAGACGACCAGGGCGCCGTCGGCGCTGCCCTGCCGGAGGAAGGACACGACGTCCTCGCGGGTCTGCGCCGAGTCCGCCAGCATCAGCACCGGATGGATGCCCCGCGGCCGCAGATATCCCACCACCCCGCTGGCCACCCGCCCGAAGAACGCGTCGGCGAAGACGCGGGACTCGAACGGCTCGCCGCCCTTCGCGTCGCCCGCGCCGGAGACGACCAGCGCCACCGCTCCCGTACGGCGGGTGACGAGGGACCGGGCGGCCCGGTTCGGCACGTACCCGGTCGTCGCTATGGCCCGGTGCACGGCCTCCTGGATCTCGGGCGCCACATTGCGGATACCGTTGATCACGCGCGAGACGGTCGCCCGGGACACCCCCGCCACGCGGGCCACGTCCTCGAGTGTGGGAGTTCCCGAGAGCGGCGGAAGTTCGCTGGTCATGCAGCCATTTATAGCACGGAGGGGGAGAGCGCTCTCCGGTGCCGACCGGCCGTCCCGCACCCGCCCGACATGTGAGGAGGAGCGACGCGAATGCCCGGCCTACTGGTCCTTCGACCCGTCACGGAAGCCGATCTGGACGCCTTCGACGCGGCCTTCCAGAGCGAGAGCGGGGCGACGCCGTACCAATGGTTCGGCTTCACCCCGACCGCGGGGCTGCGCGAGGCCCTGCGCACCCGCGGGCTGCTGGCGGGAGCCGACAACATGCTCGCCGTGACGGTGGACGGCGAGCTCGCCGGGCGGGTGGAGTGGCTGGAGCGGCGCTGGGGCCGTCGCGACACGTCGCTGTGCTGGGAGATCGCCGTCGGCCTGCTGCCGGACTGGCGCGGCCGGGGCGTCGGGACCCGAGCCCAGTGGGAGCTCGTCCGCTATCTCTTCACGCACACCCGGGTGGAACGCGTCCAGGCGACCACCGATCCGGAGAACAGGGCCGAGATCAGATGCTTGGAGAAGATCGGATTCCGCCTGGAGGGCGTCGTACGGCGTGCGCAGTGGCGCGGCGGGCGCTGGCACGACCAGCTCCTCTACTCCGTCCTCAGGGACGAGTTCGAGCCGGTGGGCTGACCCTGGCGGTGCCGGCTCACCATGGGGGCGGTCACCGCGCCGGAAGGACTCTCCGGTCCTCATGCCCCTCGGCTCGGCTTCCCGGTCCGGTGGAGGTCCGCGCGCGTCCTTCCTTGACCACGGTGGCGAAACGGGAGGCCACCTCACCCCAGGAGGCCCGCGAGAGCGGGTCGTCGGCCACGGCGGCGGCGTACAGCTCGTCGAGGTCGAGACCGCGCCGGCGGGTGTACTCGACGTCCCACTGCCGGATGCGTCCGGGCCGCACCTCCGGGTGGAACTGCACGCCCCAGGCGCGGTCGCCCAGCCGGAAGGCCTGGTAGGGGCAGCGCTCCGTCTCGGCCAGCCAGACCGCGCCCGGCGGCAGGACCGTGATGGCGTCGATGTGGTTCTCGATCGCCGGGACGACGGCGGGCAGCCCGCCGAAGACCGGGTCGTCCGCCGCCTCGGCGCGCATGGTGATCGACGTGCTGCCGTGCTCGGGCGCCCCGGCGTCGCCCTGGACCGTCCCGCCGCCGATCGAGGCCAGCATCTGGCCGCCGAGGCAGATGCCGAAGAACGGCACCGGCCCGGCGAGGGCCTGCTCGACGAGGGCGCGGGTGGCCGGCAGCCAGGGCGCCCTGTCGTCGTCGTCCGGGAGGTAACCGCCGCCGAGCACGAGCAGGCCGTCGTGCTCCAGCCGCGGCGGGAGGGCGGACCCGTCGAAGGCGGTGACCACGTCGACGGCGACCCCGGCGGCGGCCAGCCACTCTCCGAACCGCCCGGGACCCCCGTTCGGTCCGTTCTGTACGGCGAGCACACGCGGCGTCTCCGGCATGAGGCCCGACTCTACCGCCCCCGTCCGCGCGCCCATTTCGCTTCTCCCACGGCGCAACCACGGCTTCCCCGTATTCAGGTGATCTTGCCGCCATGGCGGAGGCACAATGGGGCATGCCCACGACTCGTCTCACCGGCGCGATCCGCCTTCCCGACGGCACCTGGGTCCGCGGACGCGGGCTGTGGCGCCCCGCCCCGGCGGGCGAGCCGCCCGAGTACGGCCTCTACCTCGGCGGCCCGCGGCTCAGGCGCAAGCACGATCAGGCCCTCCTGTGGACGCACGAGTGGATCGACTGGCCCGACTTCCTGCTGCCCCGCGACCGGGAGCAGGCGATCGGCCGCATCCGCGAGCTGCACGAGCACGCCCGGGCGGGCCGCCGGGCGGAGGTCGCCTGCGGCGGGGGAGTGGGACGCACCGGCACCGTCATCGCGTGCCTGGCCGTCCTGTCGGGCCTGCCCGCCGACCAGGCCGTCGCCTGGGCGCGGGCCGAGTATCACCCGAAGGCCGTCGAGACGCCCTGGCAGCGCCGCTGGGTGCTGCGGTTCCCCGGCTCCTGACGAAGACGGCGCCGCCCGCGAGGCGGACAGCGCCCGGAGCGCCGTGAGGGTCACCACGGCGCCGCGCGCGAAGAGCACGGACGTGAAGGGGAGCGGGCGAGGCGTGGCCGGGCCCGGTCCCCCGAGCGCGATGCGGGTGTGTTGCGCGCCGACCGGGAGGCCGGTTTCGGCTGTCCGAAATCCGTATGGTTGGGTTCCCTTGTGCTTGTCGACGTGCTCGGGTTGGCCGGGATCGGCCTGGTCGCCGGGATCGTCAGCACGGTCGTGAGCCTGGCTTCGATCGTGTCGTACCCCGCGCTGCTGGCCTTCGGCCTGCCGCCGCTCACCGCGAACGTCACCAACACGGTCGCGCTGATGTTCACCGGAGTGGGGGCGGCGGCCGGGTCGCGGCCGGAACTGGCGGGGCAGGGGCGTCTTCTCGCCCGGCTCGGCCTCGCCACCGCGCTGGGCGGGGCGACGGGCGCGGCGCTGCTGCTGGTCACGCCGTCGCGGACGTTCGAGGCGGTCGCCCCATGGTTGATCGCGGGCGCCTCGCTGCTGCTGTTGCTGCGCCCGCCCCGCGCGGGACGGGTGCACCTCGGCGGGGAGAAGGGCCTGGCCCTGCGCGTGGGCGCCTTCTGCGTCGCCGTCTACACCGGCTACTTCGGCGCGGCCGGCGGCATCATGATGTTCGCCGTGCTCGCCGCGGCGCTCGACCGCCCCGCGGCCGGGGTCAACGCGGTCAAGAACGTCGTGGGAGCGTTCGCGAACGCCGTCGCGGCCGTCTGGTTCGCCCTGTTCGGTCCGGTCGACTGGGCGGCGGTCGGACCCCTGGCGGCGGGGTTCCTCGTGGGCGGGTGGCTGGGCCCGGCGGTCGCCCGCCGCCTGCCCGGCGACACGCTGCGCCTCACCGCGGCCCTGTGCGGTCTCGCGGTCGCGGTCAAGCTCGGCGTCGACGTGTACGGCGGCTGAGCGGGTTCACCGAGAGGGCGTGCCGGGGGACGCGTCCGCCGCGACGGCCTCGGCGTGCCGGGCGCGCAGGCGATCCCGGATCTCCTCCGGCGTGTACGCGCGCCTGCGGCGCTCGGCCCGGGCGATCACCACACCGGTCGCCGCGACACCCGTGAAGGCCGCCAGACCGAGTATCTTCCACCACCGCATGTGCCTAGGCTACTGCCGTGGCTCATACGCGCATAAGCCTCGACAAGGCACTCGAACTGGCCCGTACCGGTGACGTCTGGGTGTTCCGAGGACGCAGCGTCCCGGACCGCGCCATCCAGGTCACCACCAACAGCCCGGTCAACCACGTGGGCATGGCGGTGGTCATCGAGGATCTGCCGCCGCTCATGTGGCACGCCGAACTCGGCCGGTCGCTGCCCGACATGTGGTCGGGCACCCACCAGCGCGGCGTCCAGCTGCACGACATGCGCGACGCGGTCTGCGTCTGGGCCGCGAGGTACGGCCAGCGTGCCTGGCTGCGCCAGCTGGAGCCGGGCGCGAGCAGGGAGATGGAGGACGCCGTCCTGCGGACGATCGCGCGGCTGGACGGCACGCCGTTCCCGTCCACGGCCCGCCTGGCGGGACGCTGGCTCCGCGGGCGGCTCCCCGCGCTCCGGCCCGCGGCGTGGCGCGGGCTCCGGAACGCGGAGCGGCGGACCGCCCGCGACAGGGCACTGGAGACCGCCTACTGCGCGGAGGTCGTCGCCGTGACCTACGAGGCGATGGGCCTGCTGCCCGAGGGCCGCCGCCCGAACTGGTACGACCCCGGCAGGTTCTGGAGCGGCGACAACCTCGTTCTCGGCGAGGGGCACCGGCTGGGCGGCGAGATCGCGGTCGACGTTCCCGGCGGCGAGGCGCCCTGACCGCCCGGCGCGGTGTCCCCGGCGGTGCGGGCGCCCGCACCGTGCGTCTCGATAACGCCCCGGCGAAGATTTTGCCGGGGCCGTCAACCTCCGGTGCCGCAGGCGCGTCAGGTGTAGGCACCGTTCGTCCAGACCCGGAGGGCAGAGCCCCATGCCTACTCCTGAGATGAGACGCGAGGATCTCGCCGGGACCACCGACCGAGAGCGGCGGGCGCGTCTCGCGCTCGACGCGATACGCCGCCAGGGCCCAGAGGCGGTGCAGGAGGAGACGCTGCGCCTGAAGTCCGAGCTGTTCCGGCAGTACGGGTGGGAGGGGTACCAGCGGGTCATCGCCAAGATGGAGAGCGACCTGGCGCGGCTGCACGAGTCGCGCTGACCGTTCAGGCGGCCGACGGGCAGGTGAGGTGGCGTCCGAGCCACTCGGTGACCCGCCGCACGAACGTGACGCGGTTGACCCGCCGCCGGATCTCGTGCCCCTCGTCCTCGAACAGCAGCAGCTCGCAGGGCACCCCGCGGGCCCGGGCCGCGCCGACGACCTGTTCGGCCTCGTACACCGGGACGTTGGTGTCCCGCGCGCCGTGCACCACCAGCAGGGGAGCGGCCAGGCGGTCGAAGGCGTGCAAGGGCGACAGCGCGTGCAGCAGATCGCGGTCGGCCTCCGGATGGCCGTACTCGCTCACGGCGGCCGCGGCGATCCACGGCTCGGTGCGCTCGTAGAAGGTGGCGAAGTCGGCCATGCCGCACACGTCCACCCCGGCCCGGAAGAGCCCGGGGTAGGTGACGAGCGCGGCCAGCGTGAGATAGCCGCCGTACGACCAGCCCATGCAGGCCATCCGGACGGGGTCGGCGAGGCCGGTCCGCACCAGGAACGCGGCGCAGTCGGCCACGTCGTCGATGGCGCGGAACCGCAGCGCGTGGTTGTCGGCCTCGCGGAAGGCCCGGCCGAACCCGGCCGAGCCGCGCACGTTCGGCGCGAAGACGCCGATCCCGGCGGCCACCAGGCACTGGTACAGCGGGGTGAACGCGGGCCGCTCCTGGTCCTCCGGCCCGCCGTGCAGGAAGAGCGCGTACGGCGCCGGGCCTCGCGCGCCGGGCGGGCGGTAGAGCCACCCGCAGATCTCCAGCCCGTCGCGGGCCGGAACGCGCACGAGCTCGGCGTCAACGGCCCCGGCGACGCGTCCCGCCCCGGCGAGCGTCCGATACCGGCCCGTGTCGAGGTCGCACGACACCACCTGTGCGGGCTGGGCCGGCCCTTCCACCGCCAGCACGGCGATCCGGTCGTCCAGCGACACCCTGATCGAGGTCACCAGCTCACCCGGCGGAGGGGGCAGCGGGCGCCGCATCGGGCTGCCGGCGGCGTCGGCGGCGGCCCCGCCGGTGACGAGGGCGGTGTCGGCGACGCCCCCGGCGTGCCCCCAGCCGTGACCGCCGTCGCCCGGCTCCAGCACCTCCAGCTCCGAGCGGCCCGCGACGTTCCACACCAGCACCAGACGGCGGCCGTCCGCGCCGAGCGCGAAGCGGTCCAGCTCGGCGTCCGGGCGCTCGGCCAGCACCACCGGGCCGCCGCCCCGGCTCACCGCCACCAGCGCGGCGCGGTCCCGGCCCGCGTCGGACAGCAGGTAGGCGGTCTCGCCGTCGGGGGACAGGACGCCGTAGTCGGTCGAGCCGGGCAGGTCCGCCAGCAGCGGCTGCTCCGTGCCGCCCAGGGTCAGGTCCCTGAGGTACATGCGCCGCATTCCCCTCGGGCCGCGGCGCAGCAGCACCCGCGCGTGGTCGCGGCTCACCGACTCCGGATGCACGAGCGGCCCGGCCGCGACGGTCTCCCGGCTCCCGGTGCCCGCGTCGACCAGCAGGGCCTCGGCCGGCCCGGCCGCCGAGACCTCGGCCGCCAGCAGCAGGTCGCCCCGGCCGGTCCACCGGACGAACCAGGCGGACCCGCCCTCGGGCGCGGCCAGCGGCCGCAGGTCGCCGCCGTCCGGCCGGACCGTCCAGACCTGGGTGTGCTCACCGCCGCCGGGCACCACGAGCACGGCCAGCCGCTCGCCGGTCGGCGACCAGCTCACCTCGGCCACCGGCTCGGGCCCGGTGTCGACGGCCCGCGCCCCCGCGCCGGGCCGCGTCGGCTGGACCCAGACCCGCGGCGTGCCGTCCCGGTCGCTGACGTACGCGACGGCGCCGCGGTCCGGGGCCAGGGCCGGCGTCCGGCAGTCCCACGCCCTCAGGAAGGCGGCTCCCGGGAACACGGCCTCCGGGAACGCGGCCTCCGGGAACGCGGTGTCGTGGGACACGGCGTCGGGGAGTTCGGTGCCGAGGAGGTAGTCCGCCATCAGATTCCCTGCGACTGCAGCCACATCTCCAGCAGCCCGAGCTGCCACAGCGTGTTGACCCCCGTCGTGGCGCGGTCGGCCCCCGGGTCGTCCAGCAGTCTCGCGACGTACGCCGGATCGAACAGGCCCCGGGAGCGGGCGGCGGGCGCGGTGAGCGCGTCGCGCACCAGGTCGAGGAAGGGCCCGTCGATGTGCCGGATCGCGGGCACCGGGAAGTAGCCCTTCGGCCGGTCGACGATCTCGCGCGGCAGCAGCGCCCGCGAGGCCTCCTTGAGGATGCCCTTGCCACCTCCGGCGAGCTTCAGCTCGGGCGGGCACGCCGCCGCCAGTTCGACCAGCTCGTGGTCGAGGAACGGCGTGCGGGCCTCCAGACCGTGGGCCATCGTCATGTTGTCCACCCGCTTGACCGGGTCGTCGGCGAGCATCAGCCGGGTCTCCAGCCGCAGGACGGCGTCGATCGCGGTCCCGGCGCCCGGCCGGTCGAGGTGGTCGCGGACGACGCGGGCGCTCTCGTCCTCCCCGGCCAGGTGGGCGGGCGCGACGATGCCGGCCAGGTCCTCGTGCGGCCGGTCGAAGAACGCCCTGGCGTACGCGGCGAAGGCGCCCTCGCGGGGCACGGCGGCCACGGGAGGGAACCAGCGGTACCCGGCGAACACCTCGTCGGCGCCCTGCCCGGACTGCGCCACCTTGACGTGCCCGGCCACCTCCCCGGACAGCAGGTGGAAGGCGACGCAGTCGTGGCTGACCATCGGCTCGCTCATCGCCCGCACCGCCTCCGGCAGGCCGGACAGCAGCCGGGAGTCCTCGATGAGGATGCGGTGGTGGGCGGTGCCGAAGCGCTCGGCGACCAGGTCGGAGTAGCGGAACTCGTCGCCCGCGTCGCCGCCGGCCGCGTGGAACCCGATGCTGAACGTCGACAGGTCCCGCTGACCCTCCTCGGCCAGCAGCGCCACGATGACGCTGGAGTCCAGGCCGCCCGACAGCAGCACGCCCACGGGCACGTCCGCGACCATCCGCCTGCGGACGGCGGCGCGCAGCCGGTCGAGCACGGCCTCACGCCAGTCGTGCGCGTCCATCCCCTCGTACTGCCGCAGCCGGGTGAAGGGCGGGTCCCAGTAGACCGTGTCGCGGGACGTCCCGTCGGCCTCGACCGTGCGCACGGTCGCCGGCGGCAGCTTGCGCACGCCGGTGAGGATCGTGCGCTCGCCGGGCACCAGCGAGTGGAAGGTCATGTAGTGGTGCAGCGCGACCGGGTCGATGTCGGTGCTCACCTCGCCCGCGGCGAGCAGCGCGGGCAGGGTGGAGGCGAAGCGCAGCCGCCGCCCGTCCCCGGACACGTACAACGGCTTGATGCCGAGGCGGTCGCGGGCGAGCGTCAGCCGGCCCGTGGCCGGTTCGAAGACGGCGAAGGCGAACATCCCCGCGAAGCGGCGCACGCAGTCGGGTCCCCAGTGGTGGAACGCCTTGACCAGGACCTCGGTGTCGGAGCCGGAGAAGAAGTGGTATCCCTCGTCCCGCAGTTCCTCGCGCAGCTCCCGGTAGTTGTAGAGGCAGCCGTTGAAGACCGCGGCCAGGCCGAGGGAGGGGTCGGCCATCGGCTGGGCCGCCTTGTCCGACAGGTCGATGATTTTCAGGCGCCGGTGGCCGAGGGCGACCGGGCCCTCCGACCACAGGCCCGAGCCGTCCGGGCCGCGATCGTGCATCGCGTCGGTCATCCTGCCCACCGCGCCGATGTCGGCGCGCCGCCCGTCGAACCGGATCTCGCCGCTCAGTCCGCACATGTCGTCCTACCTCCCGGCCCCAGCGAGCCGGCGGTCTCCGGACCTCGTCTCGGCGAGGAGGAGGTCCACGACGTCGGTCAGGCGGCCGCCGCGCCGGAACGCCTCACGCTGCCGCGCGGCCGAGCCGCCGTCCGCCAGGGCCCGCTCCGCGAGGGACGAGACCAGCGCCCAGTCGCCGGACTCCTCGAGTTGTGGCCGCAGCCCTGTCAGCATCCGGCCGATCACCTCGCGGGCCGGCCCCGGCACGCCCTCGACCGGGTCGACCAGCTCGCCGTCCAGTCCCGAACGCGCGGCCCGCCAGGAGGCGGCCCGCACCAGTTCCGTACGCACGGACTCCTCGGCCGCGGCGGGCGAACCGCCGGCGGCGAGGGCGTCCAGCTCCCGCGCGACCAGCGCGCGGAACAGCCCGGCGATCAGCACGATGTCGTCCACCCGGGGGCAGGCGTCGCACACCCGCAGCTCGACCGTGGGCACGTGCGCCGACGGCCGGACGTCGAAGTAGAGCATGCCGGGATCGCTGATCACCCCCGACCGCACCAGTTCGTCCACCATCGCGTCGTACTCCTCGGCCGACTCGAACCGCGCCGCCGGCCCGGCGGTGGGCCACCGCTGCCACACCATCGACCGGAAGCTCGCGTATCCGGTGTCGGCGCCCATCCAGTACGGCGAGCTGCAGCTCAGGGCCAGCAGCGGCGGCAGCCAGGGAGCCAGCCGGTGCGTCACGGCCACCGCCAGGTCGCGGTCGCGCACCTCCGCGTGCACCTGCGTGCCGCAGATGAGCTGCTCGCGGGCGAGCGCCTGGTAGTCGGCCAGCATCTGCTCGTAACGCGGATCGGGGGAGATCTTCATCGTCTCGGGGTCGACCAGCGGGACCGTCCCCGCGGCGACGATGCCCAGGCCCAGGCCGTCCGCCGCCGCGACCACGTCGGCCCGCAGCCCGGTCAGCTCCCGCGACAGGTCCTCCAGCCTGGTGACCGGGCGCGTGTTGGCCTCCACGACCGAGCGTTGCAGCTCCTGGGTGAACCGGTCGGGGGGCAACTGCTGGAGGAGCAGACCGGCGCGCGGGACGGGCTGTCGTGTTGCCAGGTCCACGACGTGGAACTCCTCTTCGACGCCGACCGCCATGTCCCGCGCGAAATCCGTCATATGACCGCTCCCCAGGCTGATGAGTGCTTTCGTGTCCTCTGCCCCGAAAGTCGGCTTACGCACTTCTCTGGTTTGGCATGGTGATGAAAGTTACAGGTCCTCACCGGAGGGTCGCCCAGCTCACCGCGCCCACCGATGGGGCCGCCCGGCCGAGACCTTGACGCGAAGGGGCCACCCGGCCACGATCGCCGCGTTCCGAGCCGACCGCGAGCGCAGGGAGCCCGATGAACGGCCGCGCATCTTCCTTCCGACGCCGCGTCTGGGCGGCCGCCGTCGCCGCGGTGCTGCTGACCGCCTGGCCCGCCGCCACGCCGGCCGGGGCGGTCGACGACCCACCCGCGCCGGTGACCGGCAACGCGACCTATTTCGACGCCCTCGGCTCGCCGTACGGCGGCTGCGGCATCCCGCAGTCGGAGCTGGACTCGCAGGACTTCGTCGCGCTCAACGTGTACGACACCCCCGGGGACTACGCCTTCTACCCCCGGCCTCTGACCGGGGCGAACGCGTCCAAGGCCGGGCTGTGGAACAACGGCCTCAACTGCGGCCGGTACGTCAAGGTGACGATCTCCGACTACTGCACGGGCGTCAACGACGGCGGAGCCGGCCAGCCGTTCTGCCGCAACGGCTCGTGGGTCTCCGACGCCTACAACGGCGCCACGCTGACTATGATCGTCGCCGACAGCTGCGGCGACCCCAACGGCTGGTGCCGCGACGACCGCTACCACCTCGACCTGTCCAAGCCCTCGCTCAACAGGTTCGCCAAGAACGGGACGCCCGTCGGGGACATGTACCCCAACCACTGGAACAACCGCCACGTGACCTGGTCGTTCGTCCCGGCGCCCGGCTACAGCGGCGACATCCGCATCGGGTTCATGAAGGGCGCGCAGGCGTGGTGGCCCGCCATCGCGGTCTCCCACCTGCCCAACGGCATCCACGGGGTGGAGTACTACGCCGACGGCGCCTGGAAGCAGGCCCAGATGAACTCCGACATGGGCCAGTCGTACATCATCGGCGGGGTCACGCAGGGCGCCACCCGCTTCCAGATCCGGGTGCGCGACGCGTCGGACGCGCTGGTGAACGGCGGCCGGGTCTACACCTTCGCCCTGCCCGCGTCCTGCGGATCGCAGTGCGGCACCGACTACACGGAGGCGAGCTACACCACGACGACGCCCAGCGGGTCGCCCTCGCCCTCGCCGTCCGCCTCACCGTCGGCCTCCCCGTCGGCCTCCCCGTCCGTTTCGCCCTCTGCTTCGCCGTCGGCGTCCCCGTCGGCGTCCCCGTCCGCCTCGCCCAGCGCGTCTCCCTCGGCCAAGCCCGGGAACTGCCAGGTGACCTACCAGGTGGCCAGCTCCTGGCAGGGCGGGTTCACGGCGAACGTCACGGTCAAGAACACCGGCGCCGCGGCCTGGACGGACTGGGCGGTCGCCTGGGACATGCCGTCCGGGGTGAGCCTCGTCAACGCCTGGAGCGCGACCGTGACGACCGGCGGCGCCCGCTGGACGGCGAAGGCGCCCTCGTGGGCGAGGAGCCTCGCGCCCGGCGCGTCGGCGAGCTTCGGCTTCCAGGCGTCCGGCCCCTCCACGCCCGGGGCGAGCGGCATCACCTGCTCCTGACCTCCGGCCGGCTCGCCGCCCCCGGACGGCGGTGAGGGGGCCGGCCTCGCTCCGGCTTCCACCCCTGTCCCGGGCGCCGCACCCGCGGGAGGAGAAAGGTCCCGCGGCGGCGGGACCAGCGGCCCTGCCCCTGACGGGGCGCAGGGGGTCGGATGGGGGCAGGAGCAGAAGGAGGAGCCATGACCCAACCCGTCATCGTGGGCACCGACGGATCGCGCGCCGCGACCGCCGCGGTGGAGTGGGCCGCGGGCGACGCGGCGCGCAAGGGCCTGCCGCTGCGGATCGTCCACGCGGTGGACCGCCTGCCGTACGAGATCGCGCGCTATCCCATCCCGGTGGAGGACCAGCTCGACCGGGCGGGCCGGCGGATCCTGGAGGAGGCCGAGCAGGCCGTTCGGGAGACCCATCCGGCCGTCCGCGTCACCACCGCCCTGATCGAGGGCGACCCGTCCCGGGTGCTGCGTCAGGAGGCCGGGAACGCGGCGCAGATCGTGGTCGGCAGCAGGGGACACGGCGGGTTCGCCGGCATGCTGCTCGGATCGGTCAGCATGCACGTCGCGGGCCAGGTCGACGCCCCGGTCGTCGTGGTGCGTCCCGGGGTGTCGGCGCCCCACGGGCTGGTCGTCGCCGGTGTCGACGGCTCCGACGAGGCCGGCACGGCGCTGACCTACGCCTTCGAGGAGGCCCGGCTGCGCGACTGCCGTCTGCTCGCCCTGTACGCCTGGCAGCTTCCGGTGCACGCCTTCGCGCCCGAGATCACCTACGACGTCGACGAGGTGCGCAAGGCCCAGGAGGACTACGTGGCGGACATGCTGCGGGCCCACCGGGACCGCTACCCCGACGTCCGCGCCGAGATGCGGGCCGTGTGCGCGCACCCGGTCGCCGCGCTGGCGGAGGCGGGGGAGAAGGCCGACCTGCTCGTCGTGGGGTCGCGGGGACGGGGAGCCGTCGGCGCGGCGGTGCTCGGCTCGGTGAGCCGGGCGGTCCTGCACCACGCGCACTGCGCCGTCGCGGTGGTGCGGCCTCCCCGGAGCTGAGACCGGTGCGCGAGAGGCCTCATCGGCGAGTTGAGAGTCGGTGACGGCCGAGCAGCGGCTTCCCCGAAAAAGTCTCACAAAGGACTTGAATGGGACACTTGAAGGAGGAAATCCAGCGAGAAAAGGACCTCGTGTGACCGAGAACGACGTCATCGAATTCACGACCGGCCTCCCGGGCGTCGTCGCCTTCACCGCGGGCGAGGACAACGGCGCCCCGCGGGCCGCGTGGGGAGACACCTTCTTCTACTACGACCCCGACGACGTGCCGGCCAACCGGCAGATGCCCTTCGCCACGATCGTCGTCACGGATTACGAGGGGTTCGACACCGCCTCCGACCTGAACCGGCCGGGCGTCTTCCGGGTCAACATCGGCGTCGGCCGCGCCGTGTTCGAGGAGCTGCTCGGTTATCCGCCGGCCGCGCACCCCGCCCACCATGAAACGGTGGACTACCGCGCACCGGACCGGATCCTGCCTCACCCGGTCTACGCCGCCCAGTCCTGGATCTGCGTGCTCAACCCCGGCGACGCCACGGCCGAGCGGGTGCGTACCCTCCTGACCGGCGCGCACGCCCGCGCGGCCGCCCGCCACAGGACCGGTGAGCAGGCCACCCGCGCGTGACCCGGCGGGTGTTACCGTGACCCCGCAGATGCGATCTTCGAGGAGGTCTCGTGTCGGTTCTCGTCGCGTTCAGCGTCACGCCGATCGGCGCCGGTGAGGATGTCGGAGAAGCGGTGGCGGAGGCGGTGCGCGTGGTCCGCGCGTCCGGGCTGCCCAACCGCACCGACGCCATGTTCACCACGGTCGAGGGGGAGACGTGGGACGAGGTGCTCGGCGTAGTCAAGGACGCCGTCGCCGCCGTCGAGGCCCGCTGCTCCCGCGTCAGCCTGGTGCTCAAGGCCGACGCCCGAGCGGGTCAGGGCAGGCTCGACGCCAAGGTCGCCACGGTGGAGCGCCACCTCGCCGAGCGCCAGTCCTGATCACGGCCGCGGACGCGCCGCACCGCCGCGTACGGCGGGTCGTCAGGGGGAGGCCGCCATGGCGGTCTTCAGCGCCGCGCGCGACAGGCGGTCGGCGGCGCGCGTCGTCTCGGGGAGCCGGTGACGCGGGGTCAGGGCGAGCACGTGCCGGCAGGCGGTCTCCAGGTCGACCCGATGGCCGACGGAGACGAAGACCGGCTTGACGCCGTCCCGGGTGCGCAGCACCCGGCCCGTCACCTGGCCGTCCAGCAGCAGGTCGCTCCACGCGCCGCGCTCCCGGCCGGGCTGCCCGAAGGAGCCGACGAAGGCCGTCTTGCCGACGCCGATCGTGGGCAGCCCGGTGAGCACGCCGAGGTGGCACGCGAGACCGAACCGCCGGGGATGCGCCAGGCCGTACCCGTCGCAGACGATCAGATCGGGCGTGACGGTGAGCCGCTCCAGCGCCTCGACGAGGCTGGGCAGCTCGCGGAAGGCGAGCAGGCCCGGCACGTAGTCGAAGGCGGCCCGTCCCGGCACCGTCACCTGCTCGACCACGTCCAGGGTCGCCGCGTCGAGCACGACGACCGCGGCGGCCAGCAGGTCCTCGGCGTAGGCCACGTCCACCCCCGCGACCAGGGCGGGGTCACGGGGACCGGGGCCGGTCAGGTCGAGCCGGGACCGCAGGGCGTCCTGGATCGCCTCCGCCTCCTCGACGGTGGCCGGGGCGGTGACGGCACAGACCTCCATGCGGCGACCATAACGCCCCGGCGGCCCGGTCGAGTCACCTCAGACCGGCACGCTCGCGCCCTCCAGCACGCGCATGAAGGCGCGCGGCCATTCGGGCAGGCTGGCCACGGCAGGAGACCATCACGCCGTCCACCATGTCCGGGCCGTCCGCGAAGGTCGCCCTGATCGAAACCGCGCCCCCGGCTCATCGTGAGCGGCGGTGCTCGACCACGCGGTCGCTCCGGCCGGGGAACACCATGATCAGAAGGTGCTGAGGCGTCCCCGCCTCCCAGTCCGGCTGCCGGTAGTGGACGCGGATCCGGTAACGGCCCTTGCCGCGGAACGCCAGATTCGGCAGGGGCTCTCCCCCCATCGGGTCCCTGAGCTCGATGTGGCCGGTGGGGCTCCGGTAGCCGATCTCCACCACCCGGTGCCAGCCCTTCACTTCTACCGGGGGCCTCGTGCGGTAGGTCTCCGTGGTCACACAAATGTCGTAGTCGGAGTGGCTGAGGATCATCAGGTGCCCCGGAACGGCGGCGACAAGATCGTCGTTCTGCGCCGTGTCCAGCAGGCCGTCGTCGAACGGGTCCGACGGCATGCTCTCGTCGTACTCGAAGGACTCCAGGACGCCGTAGTCGGTCCACGTCCGCTCGCGGGCGACGCGTACGGGTCTGATCAGCGGCCGGTGGCGGGAGCGGTCGCACACCTTTTGGTCGGCGGCCTCCCGCGCCCGATACTCGGCCTCCTCGGCGTCGATCGCCGCCTGGATCTTCGTGGCGGCCGGGGGACAGATGGGGGCGATCAACCCCTCGTCGGCGTGCGGGCCCGGGTAGACCTCGCACATCGCCCGCCCGTACGCCAGCAGGTCCCGGTCGGAAACCGTCGTGAAACGGCCACTGCGGCGCACCCCGCAGATGAACGCCCGTTCGCCGGTCGGCACCCTCGCCGCGTCGCCGTACCGGGGCGCGCACTGGGCGGCCGTGGTGACGCGGCCGTACGCGAGGTCGGCGGCCGGCAGCGTGGCCAGCAGCGCGAGCACCGCGAGCGGCGGCCCGGCTCGCCGGACGGCGCCGGCGATCGCCGAGGGCGGCCACTCGGTGGCCTGGCCGTCGGCAGGGCCGGATTCCTCGGCCGGTTCGGCATCGAGGTCGGCCGCGGACCGCCTGGCCCGCAGCAGCGGGACGGCGGCGGCGAGCGCGGCGGCGGTGGCGATCGCCGGCGGCGTGACGCCGCCCAGCTCGGCCAGCCGCTCCGCGGGCCACTCCAGGAACTTCCCCGCCTCGTCGGCGACAGTGGTGAGCAGGAGCAGCAGGCCGCCCGCCCGGCCGAGCAGCCGGTTGGGCGTGACGGCCTGCCGGTGGCTGAGCAGGGCGACGGCGGCGATCACCCTCCCGGTCGCCGGGACGGTGGCGCCGAGGACGTACCAGATCGACCCCGGCCCGGGTGCGGACAGAGCGAGCAGCAGGGTGAACGGCCCGCTCACGAGCAGGGCCCACAAGGCCAGCCGGAAGGCCCCGAGCCTCCGGTGCAGCAGCACCGCCAGCAGCGCCCCGAGGACGACAGGGCCGTAGGCCGACGCGATCGCCAGTCGCACGGGGTACTCGATCGGTGTCGCGCTCAGGCCGTAGAACGCCGTCGCCCGCGCCTCGTCGGTCACCTCGTCGCCGAGTTCGGACAGCAAGGACGACAGCAGCAGATAGAGGGCGATGGCCCGCAGCGCCGGATGCCGGGCCGTGAAACGGATCCCCTCCGCCGCCTCCCGCCACAGCCCCGCCCTCGGCGGCGGTGGCCTCTCGGCGGCGGAGACGCCGCGGAACAGCGCCGCCGCCACGGCCAGCCCCAGGCCGACGGCGAACGCGAACGTGAGGCCCGGCCAGTCGAGCACCGTCAGCATGACCGGCACGACGACGATCTGCGGCAGCGCGGTCAGCAGGGCGTTCGCCGGTAGCAGGCGCCCACGCCGGACGACGGACGGCAGGTACGCGTCCTGGCCGACCGCCGCCACCGACGCGAGGACGCCCGTCGCCATGGTCACCGTGAGGAGATGCGGCCAGGCGGCCGACCCGAGAGTTCCGGCCGTCGCGACGGACGTCACCGCCACCGCTCCCAGCAGGGCCGACAGCACCATGACCGCCCGCCGCCGCGCCCGGTCGATCAGCACTCCCAGCGGCAGCGCCAGCAGGACGATCCCGGCCTGCTCCACGATCCCGCCGAGGGTGATGACCACCGGTGGCGAGGTCCTCCAGGTGGCGGTCACCAGAGCCGTGTCGGCGAGCGAGAAGGAGGCGCACAGGGCGGTCGCGGCGAGCGCGAAGAGCGGGAACCGCGGGAGGCTGGGGGAGGCCATCCGATGATCTTCGCCGCGACCGCCCGGTCCACGCAAACCGCCTCCGGCCCGCGTCCATCCGTGTCGGATTCGCGAGAGGCCGGAGGCCGTGCATCCGGCTCCCGCGGCCTCGGCCCGTGCCGCGGCGGGGTGTCTCCCGCCCCGATCGAGGTCCGGCCGTCTCAGTAGCCCCGCGCGGGGTCGATCAGGCCCAGCAGCGGCTCCCCCCGCAGGTAGCGGGCGACGTTCTCGCGCACCCGCTCGGCGAGGCTCTCGGTGAGGCGGGTCTGCGGGTTGGCGCTGTGCGAGGTGATCAGCACGTTCGGCTCGGACCACAGGCCGTGCCCGTCCGGCAGCGGCTCGGGGTCGGTGACGTCGAGGGCCGCGCCGCCGATCTCGCCGGCGCGCAGCGCGGTGAGCAGGGCGTCGGTGTCGACGAGCTCACCCCGCGCCACGTTGACCAGCCACCCGTGCGGGCCCAGGGCGCGCAGCTCGTCCCGTCCGACCATCCGGTACGTCTGCGGGGTGGCGGGCGCGGCCAGGATGACGTGGTCGGCCCGTGGCCAGACGGCGGCCAGGCCCCCGAAGGGCACGGTCTCGGCCGCGCCCTCGACCGGCCTGCCCGAGCGGTTGACCGCGAGGACGCCCGCGCCGAGCGCGCGCAGCCCGGGGACGACGGCCCTGCCGATCCCGCCCGCGCCGACGACGGCCACCGTGCTGCCCCGCAGCGTTCCCGGCTGGTCGCGCCGCCACGTACGGCTCCGGGCGGCGGCAGGCAGCCGGTGCACCCCGGCCAGCAGCAGGGCGAGGGCGTGCTCGGCGACCTGCGGAGCGTAGGCTCCGGCCGCCGAGCACCACACGCGCGTGGAGTCGACGAGCCCCTCCCGGGTCCAGCGTTCGACGCCCGCGGAGGGCAGCTGGACCCAGCGCACGGTCGGCGTCAGGTACTCCCGGACGCCCTCGGGCCGCGAGTCGGTCCAGACCAGCGCCTCCGCGCGGCGCGGATCCGCGACGACCTCACCGCCGGCGGCGCGGACCGACTCGACGATCAGCGGCGGGTCCGCCGGGGCCACGCAGACGGTGAGCACGCGCCCGTCCTCTCCTGGTCACGCCGGGCGCCCGCGCGTCCGCGGCTTTCCCCCCACATTACGGTCCGCCCGCGCCCGCCGATCACCGGCCCGGCTCGCCGCCATGGAGGCCGCGCCGTCAGTCGATCTTGTTCGGGTGCAGGACCACCTTGGTCCAGCCCTCTTCCCGCGCGTCGAAGTGCTCGTACGCCTCGGGCGCGTCGTCGAGGTCGAGCTCCTGGGAGACGATCCAGGACGGCCGGGCGCCACTCTCGTGGATGAGGGAGCACAGCTGGCGGTTGTAGTTCTTGACGTTGCACTGGCCGGTGCTCATCGTCTGGCCCTTCGACCAGAAGGTGCCGTAGTCGATGGCCACCTCTCCCCGCTGGTAGAGCTTGTCGCCGCCGCCGGGGTCGCGGGGGACGAACAGGCCGACCACGGCGATGTTCCCGGTGAACTTCACCGACCTGACCAGGTCGTTGAGCGTCATGTTGGGACGCTCGGCGCCCTTCGGATCGTGTGCCTGGAAGCCCACGCACTCGCAGCCGCGGTCGGCGCCCAGGCCCTGGGTGAGCTCCAGGACCTGCTCGACGGGAGAGGACCGGGAGTCGTCGATCGCGATCGCGCCGATCTCCTCCGCCTTTCTCAGCCGGTCCGGATGGTGGTCGATGACCATCACGCCGCTCGCGTTCCTGAGCAGGGCCGAGTAGGCGGCCATCAGGCCGACCGGGCCCGCGCCGTAGACCACGACGGTGTCGCCCGGCTGGACACAGGCGAGCATGGTCGCGTGCCAGCCCGTGGGCCACACGTCGGCCAGCATGACGTAGTCGGTCTGCCGCTCGTACGCGTCCTCCGGCAGGACGAGGCAGTTGAAGTCCCCGTACGGCACGCGCAGCAGCTCGGCCTGGCCGCCGTTGTACGGGCCCATGTCGGCGTAGCCGTACGCGGCGCCGGCCAGGCCCGACGCGGGATTGGTGGTCAGGCAGAAGGCCGTCAGGCCCTGCTCGCAGTTGGCGCAGAAGCCGCACGAGATGTTGAACGGCAGGCACACCATGTCGCCGACCTTGACCCGGTCGACGGCGTCCCCGATCTCGACGACCTCGCCGAGGTTCTCGTGGCCGAGGACCCGGCCCGGCTCGAAGCTGGTCCTGCCCTCGTACATGTGCAGGTCGGAGCCGCAGATGTTGGACGCGGTAACGCGGACGAGGACGTCGGTGTGCCGCTCGATCCGGGCATCCGGCACGGTGGTGACGCTGACCTGCCGGGGGCCTTCGTAGACCACGGCTTTCATGGCTACCCTCAAAGGCGATCGTTTCGGAAGACGCGTGCGAACAGACGCGGCGCGGCGCCTCCGCGACGGCGGCCCGGGCCGATGTGCGCTGTATCGGTGTGAGAGGCCGTACCCCGCCGGGCGGGGCGGAAACCGGCGCGCCCGCGTGGCGGCTGGGCGACCGGCCGCGCCCGGTCACGTGGGAGGGGCCGTGCGGCCCGTGATCGGTGGGTCAGCCGCCCGGGCCCCGGAGAGGGATGCGGGCGGCGAGCGCGAAGCCGCCCTCGGGGGTCGGCCCGGAGAAGAACCGTCCCTGGGCGAGGCAGACGCGCTCCCGGATTCCGGCCAGGCCGTATCCCCCGCCGAGGGAGGGCGCGGCCCTGACCTTCTTCCCGCCTGGCCGGGCGTGCTCCGGCGTGTCGACCACGGAGACCGCCACCTGGTCGCCGGTGACCTCGCAGCTGACCCGCACGCGGGAGTCCGGCGCGTGTTTGCGCACGTTGCTCAGTCCCTCCTGCACCAGGCGGTAGCACGCGTGCGAGACCGGTCTCGGCAGCGTCCCCGGGGGAGCGTCGAGGTGCAGGTCGACCTGGAGCCCGCTCGCCCGCGCCTCGCCGACCAGCCGGGTGATCGCCTCGATGCCCTCGGCGAGGTCTCCGTTCTCGCGGCGGAGCACGGTGAGCAACTGCCGCAGCTCGTCGAGCGCCTGCACGCCCTTGTCCTCGATGACCGCGGTCAGCTCGCCGATCTCGCCGGGATCGGTGGCCTCGCGGGCCATGCCGGCGTTGAGCACCATGGTGGTGACCGCGTGGGTGACGGTGTCGTGCATCTCCCTGGCGATCTTGCGGCGCTCCTCGGAGGCGGCGATCTCCTCGCGTTCGCGTACGCCGAGACGCAGCTCCCGGATGAGCCTCCGATAGTCGTACACCCATGTGCCGACCACCGCGGGCAGGTAGATGAGAGTCAGCGCGCGCACGGCGTTGAGGTAGACCGAATGGTCGGTGTGGGGGTTGCGGAAGTCGACGGCGAAGTAGACCACGGTCAGGACCAGCGCGACGTACTGCCACCGGCGCATCCGGTGCTCGGCCGTCATCGAATAGGCGGCGAGGATCATCGGCACGACCTGCCCGGTGACGCAGGCGCACGCGGCCGAGGCGATGACCGCGGGCCAGGGGGTGCGGCGCCGTACCAGCATGGTCGCCGCGGTGACGATCCCAGCGACGATCTCGGCCGCGTCCGGGGCGCCGCCCCAGAGGGAGAAGCTGTAGCCGATGAGCGTGGTGGGGATGGTGAAGGCGAGAACGGCCGCCGCCAGCGCTACGTCGACGAAGCGATCATTTATACCCCATTTACTCCACATTCTGTCAGTTTGCGTCTTTTATCCGGCAGTCGTCACGCCGGGCACCTCGACGGGGTTTCGGCAGCAGGAATGCGCGGTCTTGACGCAATCAAATGAACAATCATTTAATTCTGCTATGGGGCGGATCGCGGGTGTCACCGCCGCCGAGACACGGGAGAGGCTGCTGCGCGCGGCCGCCGACGTGTTCGCCCGGCGCGGGTACGAGGGCACGCGTGTGGCCGACATCGCCGCCGCCGCCGGCGTGAGCAACGGCGCACTCTACGCGCACTTCGGCTCGAAGGCCGAGCTGCTGGTCGCCGCGCTGCGCACCCACGGGCCGCGGCTGCTGGCCGACCTGCTGGCCGCCGACCCGGACCGGCCCGTCGCGGACCTGCTGATCGCCGTCGGGCGCAGGCTGCAGCGCCGCCGGGACGCGGGCGGTCACCTCATCGTCGAGGCCATGGTCGCGGCCCGTCGCGACGAGGACGTCGCCCGGCCGATGCGCGGCTACGTCGGCGACCGGGCCGACCGGCTCGCCGGGCTCGTGCGCGCCGCCCAGGACGGCGGCGAACTGGACCCCGCGCTGTCGCCCGCCGCGATCGCCCATTTCTGTCTCCTGCTCGCACTGGGCAGCGCGCTCGTCCCGCCGGACGAGCACGCGGTCGACGAGGAGGACTGGAGCGCGCTGCTCACCCGTCTGGTGGCCGCGCTCGCCCCCATCCGGCCGGACTCCTCCACGAAGGGGAACACGCGGTGAAAGTGACCATCGATCCGCAGCGGTGCCAGGGACACGGCCGCTGCTACGACCTCGCCCCGGAGTTGTTCGGCGAGGACGACGAGGGCTACGGGCGGGTCCTCGGCGACGGCATCGTGCCGCCGGACGGTGAGCGGGCGGCACGCGTCGCGGCCGCCAACTGCCCCGAACGGGCGGTCGTCCTCGCCGAGGAGGCCTGACATGACCGTCGACGACCGCTTCACCCGCGACTTCCGGCAGGAGCCGCCCGTCGGCACGCGCAACGAGGTCATCGCCGGTCCGGTGTCGGACTGGGCGACCGACTTCTCCCACATGGAGCCCGAGTGGGCCGCCGATCCGTACCCGATCCAGGACGACCTGCGGGCGCGCTGCCCGATCGCGCACACCGGCAGGTTCGGCGGCGGGTGGCTGCCGACCCGGTACGAGGACGTCGCGGCGATCGCGTACGACACCGAGCGCTTCTCCTCGCGGTCGATCATCATGAGCAACTACCGGCCGCCGGCGGAGATCGCGCCCGTGGGGGCCGTGCCGCCGATCTCCTCCGACCCGCCGTTCCACCACGACGCGCGCAAGCTGCTGCTCCCGGCGTTCACCAAGAAGGAGGTGGCGCGGCGGGAGGAGGCGACACGCGCGTTCTGCCACTCGCTGATCGACTCGTTCGAGGGTGCCGAGGTCGTCGACGCCGCCCGTGACTACGCGCAGCACATCCCCATGCGGGTCATCGCCGACATGCTGGGGTTCCCGCCCGAGGACGGCCCGCGGTTCCGCAGGTTCGTGGAGAGCGCTCTGGAGGGCGTCAACCTGCCGCCGGAGGAGCGGCTGGCGCGCATGGACGAGCTGTTCGACTACCTGTACGCCCAGATCCGCGACCACGTCGCCGACCCGCGCGACGACCTCACGAGCTACCTGATCGACGTGGAGCTGTACGGCCGCAAGCTCGAACCCTCGCACGTCGCCGGCACGATCGCCCTGCTGCTCATCGCCGGAATCGACACGACGTGGAGCGCGATCGGCGCCTCGCTGTGGCATCTGGCCAAGACCCCGGCCGACCGGGAGCGCCTGGTGGCCGAGCCCGGGCTGCTGCCGACCGCGATGGAGGAGTTCCTCCGGGCGTACGCGCCGGTCACGATGGCGCGGCTGGTCAAGGAGGACATGAACTGGCGCGGCGCCGACATGAAGGCCGACGACTGGGTCCTGCTGTCGTTCCCCGCCGCCAACCGCGACCCCGCGCAGTTCGACCGGGCCGACGAGGTGATCATCGATCGTGAGATCAACCGGCACGCGGCGTTCGGGCTCGGCATCCACCGCTGCGTGGGCTCCCACCTGGCCCGCATGGAGCTCCGGGTCGCCCTGGAGGTCTGGCTGGAGCGGGTTCCCGTGTTCGGCCTCGCCGACCCCTCGGCGGTGACCTGGGCCCCCGGTCAGGTGCGGGGCCCGCGCACGCTCCCGGTCCGCATCGGCTGACCGGGCCGCCGCGAGGTCAGCGCGCGCTTGGCCGGCGTGGCCGCGCCGCCTCGGCGTAGGCCGCCAGAGTGCGCGCGGCGGTGCGCGCCCAGCTGTAGCGCTCCCGCACGTACGCGGCGCCCCGCAGGGCGAGCCGGTCCGCCTCCCCGGCGTCGCCGAGGAGACGCAGCAGAGCGCCGGCCAGCTCGGCGGGGTCGTCGCGCGCGCAGCGCAGCGCCCCGTCGCCGACGACCTCCGGCGAGTAGCCGGGCCCGACCACCACCGGCCGGGCGAGCGCCATCGCCTCGACGGCGACCAGACCGAACGGCTCGTAGACGGACGGGAAGACGCAGACGTCGGCGGCCAGGAAGTGCGCGAACACCTCGTCGGGCGGGAGGAAACGGTTGCCTGCGACGACGTGCGCGGTCGTCCCCGTCCGCCCGACCAGCCGCGCCACCGCCGCGGCGTCGTCGGTCTGCGGCGCCGCGGCGCCGACGAGCACGAACCGCGTGTCGTCGTGCTCGGCGACGACCCGTGGCACCGCCCGGATCAGCGTGTGCACCCCCTTGTGCGGCGACGGCCGCCCGGCGAACACGACGAGCCGGCCCCGCCCGCCGGGCAGGTGGCGGCGCCGCACCTCCGCCCGGATCCGGTCGCGCTCGTGGCCCGGCAGCCCCGCCAGCCGCAGCAGGCCGGGGTCCTCGTAGCCGTGCGGCACGACGAGCAGCCGCCCGGCAGGCCAGCCGCGGGCCGCGAGGTCGTCGCGCATCCGGGCGCTCGGCACCACGATCAGGCGTGCCGTCCGGGCCTGCGCCGTCTCCAGCAGGTCGAGGAGGACGGCGTACGCCGATCGGCGCCGCTCGCCGGGCGCGTTCAGCTCGCGGGTGTGAACGTGGAACACGACCGGCAGCCGGCCCAGCACCCCGCACAGGAGCCCGGCGAGGCAGCCCATCCAGTCGTGCACGCCGACGACCGCCCCCGTCCGCCCCGCCTCCGCTCGCAGGATCCGGACGGCCGCCCGCACGTTGAACGCGAGGAGCCCGGCGACCCTGGCCAGGCGGCGAACCGGCGCGGGAACGCGGGAGCCGCCCCCGAGGCCGTACCCGGGGGTGGGCAGCCGGTGCAGCGTGACGTCGCCCCGGCGCTCCACCCGGTGCGCCGAGCCCCGGCGGGCGGCCCCGAAGACCACGACCGGGGTGCCGCGGTCACGCAGGGCGTCCATGATCCGCTCGGCGTACCGGCCGAGCCCGCCGACCACGTCGGGCGGAACCTCCGAGCAGACGGCGTACACCCGGAGGCCGGGGGAGGGGTGATCGTCGGTGGGCACGGCGCGAACCTAGTCCCTCACGCCCCGCGCGGCCAACACGCCCCCCACGCGGCGCCCGGCAGGCCCGGGACGGCCGCCTCGGACGCCTGTAGTCTCGGCGCGTGCGGCACGAATCACCGGACGCCGGCGCGGGCCTGCGCCGGCATCTGCCGGCCGGCGGGACCCTGCCCGGCCACCGGCTGCGGTTCGGCTCCGGCGCGGAGGGCATCGAGCGGCTGGAGGCGTCGCTGGTGGGTGAGGGGTTCGCCACCCACCGGCATGACACGTACGCGATCGGGGTGACGCTGCGGGGCGTGCAGACGTTCCGCTACCGCGGCGAGCCGCGGCACTGCCTGCCGGGGGAGTGGCACGTCCTGCATCCCGACGAACCGCACGACGGCGTGGCGGGCACCGACGAGGGGTTCGGCTACCGGATCATCTACCTCGACCCCCGCCTCGTACGGGAGGCGCTGGGCGGTGGACCGCTGCCGTTCGTCGCCGACCCCGTGATCGGGCGGCGGGAGGCCGACCCCGCGCTCGCCGCGTGCCTGCGGGACATCGACGAGCCCCTGGACGACGTCGAGCGGCTGACGCTCACGCTGCGGGTCGTCCGCACGCTCGTGCGCCACTCTTCCACGCGGCCGGGCGGGCGGCCCGCTCTGGCGCTTGAGGCGCTGACCCGCGTGCGCGACCTGATCGCCGACGACCCGGCGGTCAGGCACACGCTCGCCGAGTTCGAGCGGGTATCGGGCCTGGACAGGTGGACGGTCGCGCGCCAGTTCCGCGTCGCGTTCGGCACCAGCCCGACCCGCTTCCGCACGATGCGGCAACTCGACCGGGCCCGCCGGCTGCTGCGCGACGGCGTGCCCCTGGCCGAGGCGGCCCAGCTCGCCGGCTTCGCCGATCAGGCGCACATGTCGCGCATGTTCAAGCGGGCCTACGGCCTCACGCCGGCCCGATGGACGGCCGCGCTCAGGTGACCCGCGGGTCGCGTCCGCCCAGCTCGGCGAGGTCGTCGTCGCTCAGGCGGAGACCGGCCGCGCCGGCGTTCTCGGTCAGGTGGCCGAGGGACCCGGTTCCGGGGATGGGCAGTGTCACCGGTGACGTGGCCAGCAGCCAGGCCAGGGCGACCTGCGCGGTGGTCGCCCGATGACGGGTGGCGACGCCCGTGAGACGAGCGTGGTCGATCCGCTGCCCGCCTCCGCCGAGCGGAAAGTACGGGACGTAGGCGATGCCCTCCCGCTCGCACGTCGCCAGGACGCCGGAATCGCTCGCGCTATGGATGTGGAAGTGGTTCTGCACCGCGGCGACCGGAGCGATGGATCGTGCCTCGGCGAGCTGGGCGGTGTCGACATTGCTGACGCCGATGTGCCGGATCAGCCCTTCGCGGCGGAGCTCCGCGAGCGCGGCGAAGCGTTCGCCGATCGACTCGCCGCCGGCCGGGCCCATACCGCCCACTCTCAGGTAGACCAGATCGAGGCGGTCCCGGCCGAGGCGGCGCAGGTCGTCCTCCACCAGAGCGCGCAGCCGTTCGGGGCCGGCCTGGCCCGCGGGTGCCAGGCCGCCCGCGAAGAGCGGACCCACCTTGGTGGCGATCACCAGGTCGTCCGGGTAGGGCGACAGCGCCTCCCGGATCAGTTCATGCGCGTGGAGGTCGCCGAACCCGTAGAAGCCCGCGGTGTCGATGTGGTTCACGCCGAGTTCCACGGCGCGGCGCAGCACCGCGACGCCTGCCTCGGGGGTGGGCGCGGAGCCGCCGAGGGCGAGCCTCATCGCGCCGAAGCCGAGGCGGTCGACCCGGAGGTCGCCGCCCAGGAGGAAGTCGCCGCCGGCGGCGGCCGCAGTGGTGCCCATGTGTCGCTCCTTGTCGTGAGACGCGCGGCCGAGGACCACGTGATGCCGTCACCGCCGATGGCAGGCCGGCCTGCTCCGCGCGGCGCTCGCCCCCGCCCTCGACGCGGCCGAACGCCGGGCGGTCTCCGCCCGGCACGACCAGAGCCTGTACGCCGATTGACGCACCGTTCACCGCGTTGCGCTCCTTCCCGCCCGCGACTCTCGATCGGCGGAGTCAGTGACCGCCGTGCGCGCCGGTGAAGGTGGCGCCGATCTCCGCCAACCGCTCGGCCGCGTAGCCGGGGTCGATCAACGCCTCGGGGGTGTGGAGACCGGGCTGCACGGGGGCGCCGCGCAGGCCGAGCAGCCGCTCGACGCCGAGGGCGACGCCGAGCGCCGTCAGAGGGGTCTGCCCCTCCGGGTGGAGGAGGTAGCGGCTCGTCCTGAGGGGTGCGCCAACGCGATCCACGCCTTCAAGGTCGATCCTGACCTCCGCGGACGCGGGCCCGCCGCGCCGCCTGCCTGCCGATTCACCGATCGCGAACGCGACGCGGACGTTGGCCGCGCCTGTCGCGACGGCCAGGCTCGGCACGTCGAGGATGGGGACGATCTGGCCGGGCAGCACGGCGCCGTCGACGCTGGTGACCTCCACCTGCGCGTCGGGGCCGCTGACCCAGTCGAAGACGCCGTCGCGGCGGACGGGCCCCGCCGAAGTGGCGGCCAGCAGGCGTGCCACGTCCGCCACGGCCGCGGGCCCGCCGCCGTCCTGTTCGTCCAGCACGCCGCTGACCTCGATGGTGTCGAGCCGGTCGAACTCCCCGGCGAGGTTGAGCACCGCGAGGACGACGATTCCCGCGTACCAGTGGCTGGCCAGCAGGATCGGCGCCGCACCGGCTCGCAGGCCGGCGGCGACGACCTCGGGTCCGATGTCGACCAGGCCGTTGGAGATGCCGACGTACGGCAGGCCGCGGTCTTGTGCGTAACGCAGTCCGTTCAGGTGGCTGTCCCACACCGCTGCCACGACCGCCGAGTAGCCGTCGGTCCGCTGGAGGCCGAGGCCGTCCCGCCGCACGTCGATGGTCACGGCGGTCGCGCCGCCGAGCTCGTCGGCGACCCGCCTGGCGCGGCCGAGATCGCGGGCCGCGATCGTCAACGGCAGCTCCGGGTACCACCGGCGCAGGAGGGCAGCGGTCTCCGCGCCCACCTGGCCGGACCCGCCCATGATCAGTACGGAGCGCTCCACAGTGATGTCCTCTCGCTAACCTACATTCTGTAAGTTACATTTTGTAGCTTATGCTGGGAGGTGAAGCAAGGGAGAACGATGACCACGGGATCGACTCGCCTGTCCAGGCCGGCCAGACGGGAGCAACTGCTCGACACCGCCATGGCGATCGTGCGCGCTCACGGCACCGACAGCCTCACGCTGCTCAGCCTGGCGGAGGCCGCCGGAGTGAGCAGGCCGATCGTCTACGACCACTTCGGCACCCGCCCCGGCCTGCTGATCGCGCTCTACCGGCGGCTCGACGAGCGGCACCAGGCCGCCCTGGAGGAGGCCCTGCGCGACGCCCCGGCCGTCCCCCGCGAGATCGCTCGCGTCCTGAGCGCCGCCTACTTCGCCTGCGCCACCGACATGCCGGAGTGGACCGCCATCTCGGCCGCGCTGAAGGGCAACCAGGAGATGGAGGCGGTCGAGCGCGAGTTGCTCGACGGCTACACGGACCTGATGGCCACCGCCCTGCGGCCGTACTCCGGGCTCACCCAGGAAGCCCTCCGGCTGCGCTGCGTCGGCGCGCTGGGCGCAGCTGAGGCGATCGCCGCGGAGCTGAACCGGGGGCGGGTCATCGTCGCCGAGGCCGTCGCGGCGCTGACCGACCTGATCCTCGGCGGCATCGACGCCGGAGCCCGGGACTGACACACCGGGTCTCCGCAAGGAACGCAACGCGGTGGAACGGTGCGTCAACCGGGTCGAGGAGTGGCGTGGTCTTCCGGTTCGACAAGACCCCCGACATCTCCGGGGAGCGGTCTTGTGGCTCCGCAGCCTCCGACCGGTCTGAAGTACCTAGAGCCCGCCGGCGACGTTCAGCACGGCCCCGGTGACGTAGGACGCTCGATCGGACAACAGCCACGCGACCGCCTCGGCGATCTCCTCCGGCCTGCCGGGGCGTCCCATCGGGATCCGCGCCGCGACCCGCTGCGCCCGTCCCGGCTCACCCGCCCGGGCGTGGATCGTGGTGTCGATCGTCCCCGGGGAGACGGCGTTCACCCGGATGCCCGCGGGGGCGAGCTCCCGGGCCAGGCCCACGGTCAGCGTCTCGACCGCGGCCTTGGTCGCGGCGTAGGCGACGTACTCGTGCGGGGAACCGGTGCGCGCCGCGACGGAGGAGACGTTGACGATCACCGGGCCGCTCTCCGACGTGGGCGTCCGGCCGGTCCAGCGCCGCGCCGCCTCCCGGCACAGCCGCACCGGCGCCATGAGGTTCACCTCGACGACCCGCCGCAGGTCGGCGTCGGTCAGCTCGGCGAACGGCCCGAGTCTGCCGGTCACCCCCGCGTTGTTGACCAGCCCCGCGACGTCGCCGGCGGACTCGGCCAGCTCGAACAGCCGCTCCGGCGCGTCCTCCTCGGTCACGTCGAGCCGTACGCCGCGGACGAGGGCGCCGCGACGGCCGAGGTCGTCCTCCAGCGCCTTGGCGTCGGCGTCGGAGTTCGAGTGCGTGAAGACGACGCCGAACCCGTCCGCGCACAGCCGCTCGACCGTGGACCGGCCGATGCCGCGCGTCCCTCCGGTGACGACGACGATCGGTCGAGAGGTCATGCGCTTGTCCTTTCTCCGTGTGTCCTGGCCTCGATGTGAGTCCTGGCCTCGATCGCGTGGACGACGGCGGCCATGTCCAGGCCGGCGTGGCCCAGCGCGACGGTCTCGCCGAACAGGGCGTGGCAGACGTCCAGCAGCGGCGAGGCGATGCCGGCCTCCCGCGCGGCCTCGGCGATGAGCCGGTTGTTCTTCAGCACGTCGGCGATGGCGGCCTGGGCGGCGAAGTCGCGCCCCGCCAGCTTGACCGCCTTCACCCGCGAGACGTCGCTGGCCATCTGTCCCGAGTTGAGCACGTCCACGAGCAGCCCGAGGTCGAGCCCGTGGCGCTCGCCGAAGTGCAGCGACTCCGCCAGGCCGGTGACCGTCGTGATCAGGAAGATGTTGACCGCGAGCTTGGTCAGCAGCGCCCTGGGCGCCGGCCCGCACACCACCGTCTTGGCGCACATCGGCGTCAGCAGCGGGCGGACCTCCTCGACGGCTCCGGGACGGCCGGCCAGCATCGCCACCAGCCGCCCCTGCTCGGCGGGCACCCGGGAGCCGGAGATCGGCGCCTCGGTGTAGCGGCCGCCGGCCGCGAGCACGTCGGCCTCCAGCCCGGCCGAGTAGCCGGGGGAGGTGGTGCCCATGTGGACCACGACCCGGTCCGCGACGTTGCGGGCGAAGCCGGCTGTGCCGCGCTCCAGCACCGCGTCGACCGCGGCCTCGTCGGCCAGCATGAGGAGCACCACCCGCGCCCGCCGGAACACCTCGGACGCGCTTCCCGCCACCTCCGCGCCCGCGGCGCGCAGTGGCTCGCTCCTGGCGGGCGTGCGGTTCCACACCACGAGAGGGGTTCCCGCGCGGGCCAGGTTGAGGGCCATGGGCTGCCCCATGATCCCGAGACCGACGAAACCCACGTCCATCCGCTCGCCTCCCCGCACACGTCCCCGTGCCGCCCTGGCGGCACTCGCCGGGGACCGTTGTAGCCGATGGCGCGGCGACGGTCTTGAACGATTGTGCCCGTCCCGGCGCCCGGCCTGGAATCGCCGTCCGGCGGGGGAGCATTTCGACCATCCGTAATGTGCCGTTGGTCGGGCGGCTGTCCGAGCCCGTTACAGATATGCGGCATGACCTCCCTTGAGAGAAGAACACTCCTTCGAGCGGGCATCGCGCTCGGTGGCGGCCTCGCCGTGTCGCCTGTGCTGGGGGCCGTGCCGGCGCGCGCCACCGCGTCCGCGCCCGCGTACGTCGTCTCCGGCCGGCCCGAGCTGAGCCACGGCGTGCAGAGCGGCGACGCGACGGTGGACTCGGCGGTCGTCTGGGGCCGCGCGGATCGGCCGGGGCGGCTCGTCGTCGAGTACGGCACCCGACCGGACCTGCGGAACGCGGAGACCGTCCGGGGGCCCTGGCTCACTCCGGACACCGATCTGACCGGACGGGTGCGCCTGCGTGGACTGCCCGCCGGACGGCGGATCCACTACCGCGTGCGAGTCGAGAACGAGCGCGGCGCGGCCGGCGAGGCCGTGAGCGGGTCGCTGGTCACCGCGCCGAGGGAGAACCAGCGCGCCGATGTGCGGTTCGTCTGGTCCGGAGACATCGTCGGGCAGGGCTGGGGGATCAACCCGGACATCGGCGGCATGACCATCTTCGAGGAGATGCGCCGCCTTGGCCCGGACTTCTTTCTGTGCAGCGGCGACACCGTCTACTCCGACGGGCCGCTCACCGCGACCGTGGCGCTGCCGGACGGCCGGGTCTGGCGCAACGTCACGACCGCGGAGAAGTCCAAGGTCGCCGAGACGCTCGCCGAGTATCGCGGGCAGTTCGCGTACAACCTGCTGGACGCCAACTATCGTGCGTTCGCCGCCGAGGTGGCGCAGATCAACCAGTGGGACGACCACGAGGTCCGCAACAACTGGTACCCCGGCCAGATCCTCGACGACGCCCGTTACACCGAGAAGAACGTCGACGTGCTCGCCGCCCGTGCCCGGCAGGCGTTCCACGAGTGGGTGCCGATCGGCGACGACCGGGTCTACCGCACGCTGTCCTACGGCCGCCACCTGGACGTCTTCGTCCTGGACATGCGGACCTACAAGGACCCCAACGACGACAACCGCTACGCCGACCCGCGCCGCGGCCTGCTCGGCGACCGGCAGCGGCGCTGGCTGATCGACGGCCTGAGCAGGAGCCGCGCGACCTGGAAGGTCATCGCGGCCGACCTGCCGCTCGGCCTCGTGGTCCCCGACGGGGCCACGGCGCAGGAGGGAGTGGCCCAGGGCGACGCGGGCGCGCCGCTCGGGCGTGAACTGGAGTTCGCCGAGGTGCTCCGTACGGCCCAGCGGCGCGCCGTGCGCGGGATCGTGTTCGTCACCGCCGACGTCCATTACACCGCCGCGCACCACTACGACCCCGCCCGCGCGGCGTTCAAGGACTTCGACCCGTTCTGGGAATTCGTCTCCGGTCCCCTCAACGCCGGCGCGTTCGGGCCCAACGTGCTCGACGGCACGTTCGGGCCCCGCGCCGAGTTCGTGCACGCGCCGCCGCAGCCGAACGCATCCCCGATGGAGGGCTTCCAGCACTTCGGCGAGATCGAGATCGACGGCCCGAGCGGCGACCTGACGGTACGCCTGCGCGACGCCCGATCCGCGGTGCTGTGGAGCACGACGCTACGCCCCGAGCACGGACCGAAGCAGAGCCTCGGCGCCGGCTCGCCGCGCCGCTGACCGTCGCGCACGCCCCGGAAATCGTGCGCGAGGGCCGCTCCGCGGCATCGGCCGGAGCGGCCCTCGCACCCTCAGGAAAGCAGTTGATTGATCTTGTCGCGGGCCACCGTGGCGAGGACGCCGGCCTTGTGCGGCTGTCCGCGCAGGAACGCCTCGGTGAAGTGCTTGGCCTGCTCGTACGTGACCTTGCCCGGCATGGGCGGCTCGTTGGGATTGACGTCGCAGTCCACCAGCGCCGGGCCGTCGTGCGCCAGCGCCTCGCGTATCGCGCCCGGCAGGTCCGCCGGGTCCTTGATCTTCGCGCCGTACGCCCCGCAGGCGCGGGCCCAGGCGGAGAAGTCGGCCTCCGGCTGCCGGTGCCGCACGGCGTACTCGGGATAGCCGAGGATGATCTGCTCCCACAGGATCTGCCCGTAGCTGTTGTTGTTGTTCACCACGACCTTGATGGGCAGCTCGTGCCGTACGGCGGTGAGGAAGTCGGCCATGAGCATGGCGAAGCCCCCGTCGCCCACGAAGGCGATCACCTGCCGGCCGGGGAAGGCGTGCTGCATCCCGACGGCGTACGGCAGGCCCGGGGCCATCGTCGCGAGATTGCCCGACAGGTAGAACTCCCGTCCGCCGCGGATCGTCCAGTGCCGCGCGGCCCACGTCGCGATGGTCCCGGAGTCGCAGGCCAGGATGGCGTCGTCGGCGGCGGCGTCGTCGAGGCAGCCCATGAGGTACTGCGGCGCGATGGGGTCGCGTGAAGAGTCCTCCAGCGCCTCCATGTCCGTCCGCCAGGCGTCCATCTTGCGCTGGTACTTCTCCAGGAACGTCCGGTCCTTCGCCGGTTCGAGCAGGGGCAGCAGCGCCTGGAGGGCGAGCCTGGCGTCGGCGGTGACCGGCGCCTGGGTCGGGCGGCGGATGCCGAGCAGGGTGGGGTCGGCGTCGATTTGCACCACCCGGGCCTGCCCGTCGGGCGGCAGGTACTTCCCGTAGGGAAAGGACGTGCCGACCATGAGCAGCGTGTCGCACTCCTCCATGAGCTCCTCGCTCGGCGCGGTGCCGAGCAGCCCGAGCCCGCCCGTGGTGAGCGGGTGGTCGTCGGGCACCACGAACTTGCCGGGCAGGCTCTTGACGATCGGGCTCGCCAGCCTGTCCGCGACCGCCAGCACCTCCTCGCGGGCGTGCCGGGCCCCGACGCCGACGAGCATGGCGATCCGCTCGCCCTGCCGCAGCACCTCGGCCGCCCTGGTCAGGTCCTCCTCCACCGGCCGCAGGGGCAGGCTGGAGCAGGTCGGCAGGCTCGCGGGCGGATTGCCCGGCCCGACGTGACGGTACGGGTCCTCGCTCGCGGGCGCCACCTGGATGTCGTTGGGGAAGGTCAGGTGCGACACCGTCCGCCTGGTCAGCGCGGTGCGCACCGCGAGGTCCACCACGCCGGGCATCTGCTGCGGATTGGTGACCATCAGGTTGTAGGCGGCCAGGTCCTGGTAGAGGCGGTCGAGGTGGACCTCCTGCTGGTAGTGGGTGCCCAGCACCGAGGTCTCCTGCATGCCGGTGAGGGCCAGCACGGGCACGTGGTCGAGCTTGGCGTCGTACAACCCGTTGAGCAGGTGGATCGCGCCCGGCCCGGAGGTCGCGGCGCACACGCCGAGACGGCCGGTCGCCTTCGCGTAGCCGGTCGCCATGAACGCGGCCGCCTCCTCGTGGTGCACCAGGATGAACCGCAGCCTGTCACGGTGCCGGCGGAAGCCCTCCATCAGGCCGTTGATCCCGTCTCCCGGGAGCCCGAAGATCGTGTCGACCCCCCACTCCACCAGTCGCCGGGCCAGGCTCTCACCTACGATCTCGGTCATGTCCGCCTCCGGATGGCAAATGAGCCGTACGGGAACCGCGGCGCCCGCGGCCTTCAGCGTGTCGCGGCCCGATGGCCGTGCCGCCATCCGAGGGCGTAGGCGGCGGCGAGGCCGGCGGCGACGGCGAGCGGCTTCGGAGACGACACGGCCGACTTCACCTGCTTCAGGGCGCCCTTCGGGTCGGCCACCGCGCCCGCGACGCTGCCGACCGCCGACGCCACGGTGTCCCCCGCGTTCCTCAGCGCGTTGCCCTGCACGTTCATGATCGACTCCGGCATCGGACGGCTCGCCCGGGGTGCCCTTCCCGACCCCCGTACGCGTAAACGAAAGGGCAGGTCATGGCCGCTTTGTCCGCGGCAGACCCCCGCGCTTCGCGGCGGGTTCAGCCCGGGTGGCGGTGCAGCAGGAGCATGGCGGCGTCGTCGGGGACCGGGCCGCCGACGTGACGCAGCAGGTCGGCGCGCAGTCCGTCGAGGGCCGCCTGGGGATCGGTGCCGCGCAGCAGATGCGCCCGCTCCCTCAGCGGGTAGAAGCGGCCCTCCCGGCTCCGGGCCTCGACCACGCCGTCGGTGTAGAACAAGATCTGGTCGCCGTCCCCGAAGGGCACCCGGTGGGGCTTCGGGCGCGGCGAGCCGAGCATGCCGAGCCCGAGCGGGAGGGCCTCCTCCTGCGGCTCCGCGAAGTGGACACCGCCGTCGTGCCGCAGCACGAGAGGGGCGGGGTGGCCGCAGTTGAGCAGCGAGATCTCCCCGTCGTGGACCTGCGCGACGATGGCGGTGACGAACTTCTCGCCGCTCAGATGCCGGGCCAGGCTGGTCTCGACGCGCTCGACCACGCCCGCGAGCTCAGACTGGTCGTAGGCCGCCTCGCGGAAGGCGCCGAGCACCCACGCCGCGGTCTCCACCGCCTCCAGGCCCTTGCCCTGCACGTCGCCGATCAGGATGCGTACGCCGTCGGGGGTGGTGACGACCTCGTAGAGGTCCCCGCCGATCTGGGCCTCGGCCGCCGCGGAGGTGTAGGAGAGCGCCACCCGGAGGTCGCCGGCGCGGCGGGGGACGGGGCGCAGCAGCACGCGCTGGGCCGCCTCGGCGACCAGGCGGACGTCGGCCAGTTCGCGCTCCCGCCGGTTCCTGAGCCTGCTGGCGAGCATGCTCGCGGCGGTGACGCCGATGATGGCCGCGATGGTGAGGTTGTTCTGCGGCCTGCCGAGGAGACCGTCGTAGACGGCGAGGGGGAGGCAGATGCCCAGGGCCAGCACTCCCACCAGGGCGGTACGCCGCACGCCGCCCGCGACCGAGGCGAATGCCGGCCCGAGGGTGAGGAGCGGCAGGAAGCCCACACCGGGCCCTGTGATCAGGTCGACGACGACGACCAGGAGAATCGCGATGAACGGCAACGCGCGCAGGATGCTCTGGGAACTCATCGCGACTCCATTGCCGGCCCCCACGTCAGCACATGATTCCTTTCCTGATGGCTTTACTCCTTCCCGTCTTGCGAGCGGGACACTCCCCGTCGTCCGCGACGGATGGCACGATTTGGGGCCGGTCGGTCAAGTCGCGGCGGCCCCATCTGATCACTATGAGTAGTGACGTTACTCGATTTCGTGACGTGATGACCGGTGAAGCCGGATATTCGGCCTTCCCGCCACCCCGTCACGGCAGTTCGGCGAAGCGTTCGACCTGGTCCGTGCGTCCGGACACGATGATGACGTCGCCGTAGCCGAGTTCGGTCTCCGCGGTGGCGTAGGTGAACTCCTCGCCCGGCCGCTTGACCGCCACCACCGTCACGCCGTACTTGCGGCGCAGGCTCGACTCGCCGAGGGGGACCCCGACGTACTCCTTGGGCGGGAGGGTCTTGACCAGGGCGAAGTTCTCGTCGACCTCCATGTAGTCGAGCATGCGGCCGCTCACCAGGTGGGCCACACGCTCGCCCATGTCGTACTCGGGGAAGACCACGTGCTGGACGCCGATCCGGCTGAGGATGCGGCCGTGCTGCTGACTGACGGCCTTGGCCCAGATGTCGTCGATCTCCATCTCCACCAGCAGTGACGAGGTGAGGATGCTCGCCTCCAGGTCGCTGCCGATGGCGCACACCGCCCGGTAGAAGTCCGGCAGGCCGAGCTGACGCAGCGCCTCGGGATCGGTGGCGTCGGCGGTGGCGATGTGGGTGATCTGGCCCGCGAGGCTCTGCACCACCTTCGGACGATGGTCGATGGCCAGCACCTCGGTGCCGCGCCGCACCAGCTCCAGGGCGAGCGCGGTGCCGAAGCGGCCGAGACCGATCACCGCGACGGGGTCGTTTCTCATGTCAGCCAACGATGACGTCCTCCTCAGGTAATTCATAGCGGCGGCCGCGCTCCTTGAGCGCCAGTGCGGAGCCCAGCGTGAGCGGGCCGATCCGGCCGACGAACATCAGCAGGGTGAGCAGCACCTGCGCGGCGGAAGAGGCTTCGGGGGCGACGCTGACGGACAGTCCGGTCGTGCTGAAGGCGGAGACGACCTCGAACAGCACCCGGTCCAGGGAGTGCGGGGTCAGCACCAGCAGGACGTAGGTGAAGAGCGCGACCAGGCTCACGCTCAGCACGGTGAGCGAGACCGCCTGCCGCTGCGCGGCCTCGGTGAGGCGGCGGTGGCCGATGTTGACCCGGCTCTCGCCGCGCAGCTCCGCCCACACGATGAACGCGAGCAGGCCCAGGGTGGTGACCTTGATGCCGCCGGCGGTGCCCGCGCTGCCGCCGCCGACGAACATCAGCAGCTCGGTGACCAGCCAGCTGGAGGGGTGCATCTGCGTGATGTCGATGGTGTTGAACCCGGCGCTGCGCGGCATGACGGCGGTGAAGAAGGAGGCGAGCAGCTTGCCGTTGCCGTCCATGGGACCGAGCGTGTGGGGGTTGGTCCATTCCGTGACCAGGAAGATCAGCGTGCCGCCGGCCAGCAGGACGGTGGTGACCGCGAGCGTGATGCGGGTGAGCAGCGACCAGCGTTTGGGGCGGCGCCAGGACCGGCGCAGCTCGAACACCACCGGGTAGCCGAGCCCGCCGACGATCACCGCCGTCGCGACGGTCAGGCAGATCCACGGATCGGCGGCGAACCTGACCAGGCTGTCGGGCCACAGCGCGAAACCGGCGTTGTTGAACGACGAGACCGCGTGGAACACGCCCAGGTACAGGCCGCGGCCGACGGGCTCGCCGTACCCGAGCACGAACCTGAGTGTGAGGACGGTCCCCACGACGGCCTCGCAGAGCAGGTTGAACACGACGACCTTGCCCACCACCCGCCGCAGGTCGGCGGCGTTGAGCACCTTGGCCTCGGCCTGCGCCGACAGCCGGGCGCGCAGGCCCAGCCTGCGGGAGACGAGCAGGGTGAAGACGGTCGCGAGGGTCATGATGCCGAGACCGCCCACCTGGATCAGGACGGCGATGACCACCTCGCCGAACGCCGACCAGTGCGTGGCCGTGTCGACGACCGTCAGCCCGTTGACGCACACCGCCGAGGTCGCGGTGAACAGGGCGGTGATCAAGCCCGCGGGTTCGCCCGAGGCCGTGGCCATCGGGCTGGACAGCAGGGTGGTGCCCAGGATGATCGTCACCCCGAACACCGTCGTGATGACCTGCGCCGGATGGTGGAAGCGCCCCAGTATGGCCCAGAACAGTCTCATGGCCGTCGCTCCGCGCCTCCGCGGCCCTCCGCGCGGCCCCGGACGCGTTCATCGCCGGCACGGTGCCGGACTGCTGTCCTGAGAATCACCGGAGACCTCCGTACGGGCGATGCGACGACGTCGCCGACCCGACTTCCCGGCACACCGCGGCCTACCGTAACAGCACATCAAGGGTCAGGCACATCGGGGTTCGCGGCCCCTACTATGTCCGGCGCGCGCGCATATCATGTCTCCCGATATATAGTGGCAACGTGACAGCAGCACGGACGATGACGGAGCCCGCCTTTCTCGTTCTCACCGCACTGGTCGACGAGCCGCGCCACGGCTACGGCATCGCGCAGGAGGTCGAGCGGCTCTCCGGGGGCCGCGTCCAGCTCAAGATCGGCACTCTGTACGGCGTGCTGGACCGGCTCGCGGCCGACGGATTCGTGGAGGCGGACCGCGAGGAGGTGCGGCAGGGACGGCTGCGCCGCTACTACCGCCTCACCGACGAGGGGGCGCGGGCGCTGGAGGAGGAGGCCGTCCGGCTGGCCGACAACGCGCGCCGCGCCGTCGAACGGCTGCGGCTCAGGCAGGCGGGAGGTCTGGCATGAGCGAGCGAGCGGACGGGCACGGTGGGTTGCGACCAGACGCCCCCGAGCCGTCAGGCGAAGGGGGTGGCATGAGCGAGCGAAGCGAGCGAATCAGTAAGCACGGTGCGATTCGCTCATGCGACCCCGAGCCGTCAGGCGAAGGGGGTGGCATGAGCGTGAGCGTTCTGGAGGATCGCTATCGGCGGTGGCTGCGGCTGCTGCCCGCGTCCTACCGGGCCGAGCGCGAGGAGGAGATGGTCTGGGCCTTCCTCGAAGGCGCCCAGTCCGGGCGGGCGGCACACGACGACCAGCGCCCGCGCTTCCCGGAGATCGCCAGCGTGGTCGCGCTCGCGCTGCGGGTGCGGCTGGGCGGCCCGGGGGCACCGCCCCGGTCCTGCCTGTGGGGTGAGGCGGTCCGCCGGGCCGCCCTCTTCGGCCTCGTCTACTGGACGATGATCGGCTGCGTCTATGCCGGGCAGGCCGTGCTCACGTACGGCTTCCCCCCGGAGTCGCTTCCCGGCGCGGTCATGGGGATCGGCGATCCCGGGTCGCCCGAGCGTATGCGGCTGGTGCTGGCCGAATTGGCGCCGCTGCTGTGGGCGGTCGCCCTCGGCGCGCTGGTGCGCGGCCGCCCCCGCACGGCCAAGGCGGCGGCCACGGCGGCCCTGGTCGTGCCGTACGCGCTGGCGCCGCCGCTGTTCCTCAACGCGGAGAGCGCGGTGCGCTGGGCCTGCTCGGTCCTCCCGGCCGTGGTCACGGTGCTGGCCCTGGTGATCGGGTTCCACCGTGACGCGCCGCCGCCCCGTCTGCCCGCGCGGCGGGCCCTGCTCCTGCTCGCGGTCCCGGTCGCCGCCGGCCTCCTGCTCGCCCTGGCCGTCGGCGTTCTCGCGGCGGCGACGAGGGCCGGGACGGTCCCGTCGCCGATCCTCGTGCAGGCCTGGATGTGGGTCGACACCCCCGGCCTCGCCTCCCTGGCGCTGCTCGCGCTGACGGTGTGGTGCGCGGCCATGGGCAGGGCGCTGACATGGCCCGGACCGGCCGCGCTGGCGGGCACGATCCTGGCCGTGCCCGCCGTGCTCGCCCGGGCGGGCACGTTGTCTCCCGGCGGGGCCGACCCCGCCCTCGGCATGACCGGCCTCGCCGGTGGCGTGCAGCTGGCCGTGCTCCTGGCGAGCGGGATCACCCTCGCCGTCGTCGGCGTACGCGCGCTGCGGGCGACGGACGACGCTACGGCGCTGTCCGGGCGACCGCCGGGCGGGTGACCGCGGTGACACCCGGCCGTCCGGCGCTCCGGCGGCGCGCCTCCGGAGCTCCGGACGGGGGAGCGGCTCCGGCGCGGGCGACGACGGACGACGCGTAGGGCGCGGACGCCTGCCCGGGTCCGCGCCTCATCCGTCGCCGGTCGCCGCGTGGTCGGCCTCCTTGTGCGCCCGAGCCGTATGGTCGAGCAGCTCGCGGAGCACGCTCTCGTCGACGTCGCCGAGCCGCTTCAGGTAGAGACAGCCCTTGCCCGCCCGGTACGGACCGAGCCGGGCGAGCACCGTGGCGCAGCTCTCCTCGAACCCGCCTGTCAGGTAGACGACGAGATGCCGCTTGCGCGGGGAGAAGCCCACCAGGGGCGCCTCGCCCGTGTGCCCGCTCTCGTAGCGGTAGCGGTAACGGCCGAAGCCGACGATGCTCGGCCCCCACATCACGGGCGGCTCGCCGGTCACCTCGCGGAGTATCCCGCAGAGGCGTTCCGCGTCGGCCCGCCGGCCTTCGTCGGGGACCGCGGCGAGGAAAGCGTTGACGCTCACGCGGGTCGGGGCCGTCACCGGCTGTCTCGATCTCGTCATGACCTCATGACTACACAGCGGGTGCGACAGAAATCGACGCCGACCCGCTGTGGACGTCCGGGCCCACCCGCGGCCGGGCAGGCACGGCACTGTCTAACGGCGCGACCAGTCGATCTGCCGGGGCTCGGAGCGCCACGGGGACGCCGTGGGATGAGTGGGTCGCGCGGGCCGCCCGTGCCTGGCGGGCTGGACGGGTGGGGTGGCGGCCGACGTGGCGACGCCCGACTCGTAGCCGCGGGCCGACGCGGTCACCCGTACGGACAGCCGGGCGTCGCGGTCGCGGCCCTTGACGTGGTAGGTCCGCCCGGTCGCGCCCCTGATCTCGGCGCCGTCGCGCAGCCACTGGTAGCGGATCCGCTTCGGCGACGGCGTCCAGGCTCCGGGCGACGCGGTCAGCGTGCGGCCGACCTTCGCCACGCCGCGCACGACCGGGGGAGTGGTGCTGACCACCGCGACGGGCCGCGCGTCGTGCAGGTCCACCTCGGCCGCGCGGACGAACACCTGCCGGTGGGCGTACCAGAGCTGGTAGTAGCGGTCCTGTCCCCTGAGGTCGGTGCGGTCGCCCGGCGCCGATCCGTCGAACGTCGTCGCCCGGTAGTAGTCGGTGACCACGTCGTCGTCGCTCACGGCGTACGCCTGCCCGGCCGGGACGGTGTACTCCAGCGGCGAGATGGCCTGCACGGGGATGCCGGTGCCGTCGTACGCCGGCGCTTCGGGGTAGGCCCGGCCGTACACGGCGGCGGGGGCGGCCGCCCCCGCCTTCACGGTGACCGTCTTGGCCGAGGCCGGGATCACGACGGGCCGGTCGGCGGGGTTGCGCAGCCAGGCCAGCGCGCCCGCCCACCACACGCCCAGCCAGTCGCCCTGCACCTGGGCGACGACGAGCTTGTGGCCGGAGACGACGCGGGCGCTGATGTCGCTGACGTACGTCGTGCCCGCCTCGCCGGTGGGCTTCCAGCCGGGGTCGGCGGCGAGCGGCGCGGTCTCGGACGGCGACTGGCGGAGCGGGACGAAGTTGGTGCCGGCCCCGGCGACGCACTCCGGCGAGGGCGGCGACGCGGCGGCGCAGCCGGTCAGCGGCTGCGGGTTGTCGTGGTAGCCGGTCCGCACCTCCACCACGTCGCCCGGCGCGACCCGGGTCGTGGCCGCCCGGCCGCCGCCGATCGGCGCGCCGAGCAGCTCGAAGTAGTGGTCCCAGTCCCAGTACGGCCCCGGGTCCCAGTGCATGCTCTTGGTGGCGCCGAGGATCGTCCCCGGCACCTGGTCGTGGCCGATGACGTGCGCCCGGTCGAGCGGGATGCCGTACTTCGCGGCCAGGTGCTTCACCAGCGCGGCCGAGGTCTGGTACATCGACTCGGTGTACCACCCCGCCCCGCCCGCGAAGCCCTCGTGCTCGATGCCGATGGCGTGCATGTTCACATACCAGTTGCCGGCGTGCCAGCCCACGTCCTTGGCGTCGAGGTGCTGGGCGACGTGGCCGTCGGCGGAGCGGATGGTGTAGTTCCAGGCGAGGTACGTCGGGTCCTGGACGAGCCGCACCGAGGGGTCGTAGTAGCCCTCGGTGTCGTGGATGACGATGTAGTCGAGCTTCGGCCCGCCCGCCCCGGTCCGGTCGGCGACGTCGTGGTTGCCGTAGCGCGTCGTGTTGTCCGGGTCGGCCGGGACGTGCTTGGCGTACGGCGCGGGGATCAGCTCGCAGTCGAGGCCGGGCGGGCAGTCGGTGCCCGGCGCGGCCGCCTTGGCCTGCGGCGGGACGGCGACCGACTCGTCGGCGGCGAGCGTGACCGTCTGGCCGTCGGCGGTGACCCGGCTCTCGCCGGCGCGCAGGGTCTGGTAGACCTGCCGGACGAACTCGTGCTTGGCGCCGAACCGCGCGACCGCGTCCCGCCAGGAGCCCAGGTCGTCGCCGCCGTCGTGGTAGGAGGCCAGCAGGGCCGCGCCGCCGCAGATGTTGGCGTTCGGCTGCGCGCGCAGCGCGTCGGCGGGCAGCCCGGTCAGCTCGGCCGCCGCCGCGATCTGGCTCCGCGTCCCGGCCGCCCGGCCCTTGCCGGCCCCGTCTCCCGTCACCGGCGTGTCGTCGCTCAGGTCGAACACGCCGTAGCCGCCGTCGGAGCTCGGCCTGCCCTGGTGGTCGTCCCAGCGGGACAGCATGTACGCCACGGCCTTCAGCAGCGGCTCGGGCGCGCCCGTCGCCCGTGCCGCCTCGCCGAAGGCCGCCTCCCGTGTCGGCGCCGACAGCGTCGCGGCGCAGGACACGCGAGGCGCGGCGCCGTCCGCGGCCTGCGCCGCCGGTACGGCCGGCAGCAGCAGCATCGCCGCGGCGGCGCACGCGGCGGCGCCCGTGACGGCGCCCGTGACGGCGCCCGTGACGGCGGTGGTGCGCAGTGCGAGTCTCACCTTGTGCGACCCCTTCTCCGATGCCTGTGGGGGACCAGACCGGGGCAATCACACCGCCGGGCGGAGCCGGGCGCCAGTGAATCGGGCGAATCTCATCGAGATCGTTAACTGGAACCCGACAGAACCGGTCAAGCGGACATCGGCCTCCGCATACCACCCGAGCTTCAGCCGGCTTGAGGGGGGTCCTTGGCGAAACCGAGGTAGGGCTCGAGCCCGGGGAAGTCCCGGGTGGCCGTGCCGAAATCCTGGAAGAGGGTCCACTCGTTCTTGCCGCCGAAGATCGAGGTCGTCGTGATGGTGCCCGTGTGGGAACCCATCGCCCGCACCATGCTGGAGCCGCCGGTCAACTCGAAGACGGGCCCACCGCTGTCGCCGCCGGCCGTGCTGCCGAGCGGCCGCTCGGCGGAGATCAGGTCGTCGTGGCACTCGTTGTTCCCGTAGACGTCCTCGCCGCAGACCTCGGTGACGGCCTTCCCGGCCCCGGCCAATCGCGGCCCGGACCCGCCCGGGCACCTTGTCCTTCCACCAGACGACCACCCGGCCGCCGCCGCCAGGACGGCGCCCGTGACCTTCGACATCAACGACATGCTGTTCGTCCCCTCGGACGCCGGAGCCGTCGGTCTCCACCGACTTCCACCGGCCGAAGGTAGGCAGGCGCACTTGTGATCGACTTGTCACTGAACAGGACCGGATGCCGCGGTCACGCCGGCCACGTGCGCGCGGTGTCCTCCCGCAGCCTGGCGTCCGCCTCGACCTGGACGGCGTCGAGGTCGTCGGGGATCTCGGCGCCCGCGACCGCGTCGGGCAGCGCGTCCTCCATGAGCCGCAGCGGCCGGAACCACAGCCCCAGCGCGCCCCAGAGCACCAGCAGCGCACCGCAGACGGCCAGCAGCAGCGCGACGCCGCGCCCCGGCCCCACTCCGACGATGTCGCCGACGAGCGTGTCCGCGAGCGCGCCGCCGGGAGCGAGCAGCGGGCCGAAGACGTCGTCGGCCAGCACCGGCGCCGTGAGGAACGCCAGCGGCGTCATGGACACGGCGAGCATCTGGTTGGTGGCCAGCACCCGCCCCTGCAGTTCCAGGCCGACCTTGAGCTGGATGATGGCGAGCCAGTGCGCGTTCAGCACGCTGAGGAACGCCCACGCCATCAGCCCGCCGAACGCGGCCAGCGGGAGCGAGGGCCGCAGGCCGACGAGCAGCACCCCGGCCCCGAACCCGATCACGAAGCCGACCATGCCGACCGCGCGCCGCTCGGTGCCGCCCCAGAACACCATGGCCAGGGAGCCGAGCACCGCGCCCAGGCCCTGCATGGCGGTCACCACGCCCACGCCCGCGACGTCGCCGAACGACAGCACCGCGGGCACGGTCACCGCCTGGGCCAGCATGCCAAGGTAGTTCTCCACGACGAAGAACCCGATCATGATCATGAGCGGGCGCCGCCGTACGAGGAAGCGCCACCCGCCGGCGATGGCCTGCCAGAACGACTCCTCAAGGCGGCGGAACAGCCTGTCGGGGAAACGCACCAGCAGCAGCGTGCCGAGCCCGGCGAGGAACGTGACGACGTCCACCGCCACCACGCCGTGCAGCCCGACGGTCGCGACGAGAGCGGCGCCGCCCAGCGGGCCGGCGAGCATGCCGAGGCCGGTGCCGAGGTTGGCCAGCGCGTTGGCCTGCATGAGATACGGCTTGGGCACGAGCTGCGCGACGGCCGCCAGATAGGCGGGCCGGTGGAAGGCCGTCACCAGGGACAGCACCCCCGCGATGGCCCCGACCTGCCAGACCTCCAGCCGTCCGAGCCAGAGCAGGATCACCAGGGCCGCGGTGGCCGCGGCGGAGACGCCGTCGCAGATCAGCATGACCAGCCGCCGGTCCACCCGGTCGGCGACCGCGCCGCCCAGTGGCGCCGCGAGCAGCGACGGCAGCAGGGCGAGCATGGTGACGAGGGCGTAGTCGAGCACCCGGCCGTTCTCCTGGTAGGCCCACACGCCCAGGGCGAAGGAGGTCAGCGCGGCGCCGAGCAGCGACACGGTCTGCCCGGCCGCGACCGTGTAGAAGCGGCGCAGCTCCCGCCGGGCGCTCTGCCCGGCCACCTCGACCCACCCCACCGGATCGGGCAGTTCGCCGCCGGCCCAGCGGCCGAGCCGCTCGTCGATCAGCCGCGCCAGGGTCTCGGCCTGGTGTTTCAGGAAGTAGTGCCCGGCCCGGGGGATCGTGGCGAGCTCGACCCGTTCGGCGAACGCCCCCCACTCGCGGTAGCGCTCCCGGTAGAGCTCGGTCGACCGGTCACGCTCGCCGATCACGCACAGCAGCGGCGCCGCGAGCCTGTGCTCCTCATGCCGGGGGGAGTCCTCGGGGGAGTCGCCGGCTGAGTCGAGATGCCGGCTGAACCACGCCTGCGCCTCCTCGACGTCGTGCCGCAGGGCGCGCAGCATGATCCCGGTGTCGCCGAAGTCGTCGTCCACGGCGCCCAGCGTGCGCAGGAAGTCGCGCTGGGCCCGGTCGGAGGACCAGCGGTGGGCGGGGAACCTCCGGCTCCACCAGGCCGACAGCCGTCCGGGCAGCCGCGCGTCGGGGAAGCTGCCGCCGACGACGACACCGGCGAGCGGCGTCCCCGCGGCCTCCAGCCGCAGCGCCAGCTCCATCGTCGCGGCCGACCCGACGCAGTGCCCGTACAGGGCGATCGGGCCGCGCACCCCGGCCAGTTCGGCCGTGAGGCGCCCGGCCAGCTCCGCTATCGGCAGCGCATCCTCCTCGGGGCGCGCCGAGTCGTGCCCGGGCAGCTCGACGGCGACCACCGCCGTCCCGGGCGAGAGGCGGGCCAGCTCGGCGGCGAGCGGCCGGAAGGCGGCGGCGGACCCGCCCCCGTACGGCACGCAGACGAGGGTGCGGCTCGCCGTACGCGGACCCGCCAGGTGGTGCAGCAGACCGGCGGGGGCCTGCGCGCCGCCGTCGAGGTGAGCGGCCAGCTCGCGCACCGTGGGCCGGGTGAACAGATCGATCACCCGCAGCGTGGGGTCGATCTCCCGGACCGCCCGCACCGCGCGGAAGGAGTCGCCGCCGAGCGCGAAGAAGTCGTCGTCGACGCCGAAGTCCGTCACACCCAGGACGTCGGCCCACACGGCGGCGATCCGCAGCTCGGCCGGGGTGCTCGGCGCCACCCGGCCGGCGGCGGGCGCCGCCTCGGGGACCGGCAGGCGGGCCCGGTCGATCTTGCCGAGCGGGGTGAGCGGCAGCTCGTCGAGGACGGCGATCGCGGACGGGACCATGTAGTCGGGCAACCGCTCACGCAGCCCGGCCCTGACCACGGCGAGGTCCACGGTGGCGGGCGCGACCCAGGCGGCCAGCCGCCGGGAGTGTCCCTTGCCGACCGGCAGCACCGCGGCCTCCCGGACGCCGGGCTGCTCCTGCAGGGCGGCCTTCACCTCGCCCAGCTCCACCCGGAAGCCCCTGATCTTGACCTGGTCGTCGACCCGGCCGAGGAACTCCACGAGCCCTTGGGCGTTGAGCCGGACCCGGTCGCCGGTGCGGTAGCAGCGCCGGGTTCCGGTCACCGGGTCGGGGACGAACCGCTGCGCCGTCAGATCGGGCCGGTTCAGATAGCCGCGGGCGACGCTCGGGCTCGCCACCCACAGCTCGCCCGGCACCCCGGCGGGCAGCGGGCGGCCGGCGGGGTCGACGATGTAGCAGTCCACTCCGGGCAGCGGACGGCCGAGCGGCACCGATCCCGCCCCCGTGGGCGTGCCGGGCGCCCGGCCGCCAAGGACCGAGACCGTCGTCTCGGTCGGGCCGCAGTGGATCTGCAGCTCCAGGTCGGGCCGGGCCGCGCGGATGCGCTCGGCCAGCTCCCACGACGTGGCCTCCCCGGCGAGGATCAGCAGCCGGCGCGGCAGCATCCTGCCCAGGTCGCCGTGGGCGGCCAGCAGCTCCAGATGACTCGGCACCATCTTGATCACGTCGACCGGGTGCGCGGCGAGATAGGCGGCGTACGCCTCGGGGTCGGTGGCGGTCTCCTGGTCCACGAGGTGGACCGCGGCGCCCCGGAACAGCGCGCCGTACAGGCAGGTCAGCCCCAGGTCGGCGGCGGTGGTGGAGACCACCCCGTACGACTCGTACACGTCGGGCACCAGCTCGGCCAGGCCGTGCAGGTAGTGCAGGGCCGACCGGTGCTCGATCCCGGCGCCCTTGGGCCGCCCGGTGGAGCCGGACGTGAAGATCACATGGACCAGCCGGTCCGGGGCGACCTCGACGTCCGGCGGATCCTCGGGCCCGGCGGCCGGCAGCTCGGGCAGGACCAGCGTGCCGGGGAGCCGGCCCGCGTGCTCGGGATCGGCGAGCACGACCCGCGCGCCGGCCGTCTCCAGCATGTGGCCGAGACGGTCGTCGGGATAGAGAGGATCCATCGGCAGGTACGCACCGCCCGCGCGCAGCACGCCGAGGAGCGCGGGAACCAGCCCGCGGTGCCGGCCGGCGAGGACGCCGACCGGCTCGTCCGGCCGCACCCCTGCCGCGACCAGACGGTGGGCGACGAGGTTGGCCAGCCGGTCCACCTCGCCGTACGTGAGGGAGCCGGAGGCGTCGGTCACCGCCGTCGCCCCGGGCGTGCGCCGCGCGTGGTCGCCGACGAACGCGTGCAGCGGCCGGGTCAGGTCCATCTGCATCCGCGTGCCGGAGACGACGGGCCCGGTCACCGGCTCCAGCGGCACGGACGCCGCGGGCGCGTCGAGGTCGGCGAGCATGCCCTCCAGCAGGGTGAGATACCAGCCGGTGACGCGCCGGGCGGTCGCCTCGTCGAACAGATCGACGCGGTAGGCGAGCTCGCCCTCGTACGTCTCGCCCAGGTTGTCCAGGGCGAGGTTGAGGTCGTACTTGGTGGTGCGCAGGGGGAACTGCACCTGCTCGGCGGACAGGCCGGGGAAGTCCGGCATCCGGGAGCCGTCCTCCAGCACGTTGAGCAGCACCTGGAAGATCGGCGTGGTGGCGAGGTTGCGCTCGGGGTGCAGGTGCTCCACGATCCGGTCGAACGGCACGTCGCGGTGGGTGAGCGCGTCGAGCATGGCGGCCTTCGTCCGGGCCAGGAGCTCGCGGCCGGTCGGCTCGCCGGACCTGTCCCCCCGCAGGACGAGCGTGTTGACGAAGCAGCCGAGCATGTCCGCGGTGCCGGGGTGGAGCCGTCCCGCCTCGGGCACGCCCACCGGCACGTCGTCGGTGCCGCAGACCCGGCCGAGCAGCTCCTGCCAGGCGGCCAGCAGCACCATGAACGGCGTGCAGCCGGTCTCGGCGGCGGCCTCGCGCACCCGGGCGGTCAGCGCCGGCGCGAGCCGCACCGGGACGGTGGCGCCCGTCCAGTCGGCGACCGAGGGGCGCGGCCGGTCCACCGGCAGGTCCAGGACCGGTTCGAGCCCGGCCAGCCGCCCGGTCCACCAGGACAGGTCGCCCTCCGGCCGCCCGGCGAGCCAGGCCGCGTAGTCGGCGTACTGCACCCGCGGCGGCGGGGGCGGGCCGGCGAGCCCGAGCCGTGCCGTGTACAGGGCGGCGAGCTCGGTCAGCGCGAGGTTCCGCGACCAGGCGTCGAAGGCGATGTGATGCACCGTCAGCGACAGCACGTGCTCCCCGGCCGCGGGTAGCCGCAGCAGCAGGGCGCGGGCGGGCGGCTGCGCGTCCAGCGCGAACGGGCGGGCGAGCTCCTCCTGGAGCCGCGCGCCCAGCAGGGCGTCGTCGTCGAGGTCCTCGACCGTGATCGGGACCCGTCCGGCGTCGACGGGGACCGCGCCCTCGTCGGTGAACAGGCTGCGCAGCACCTCGTGCCGGTCGGCCAGGTCCCGCACGGCGCCCAGCAGCGCCGCGACGTCCAGCGGCCCGCGCAGCCGTACGACGGTCGGCACGTTGTAGGCGGCCACGTCGTCGAGCTGCGCGAGGAACCACAGCCGGGCCTGCGCGGGCGACAGGGGAGCGGGGCCGCCGTCCCCCTCCCTGACGGGAATCGCCGGGACGGCACGGGCATGGGCGCGGCGGGCCGCCGCCAGCCGGCCGGCGAGAGCGCTCCTGCGCTCGTCGCTGACGGTCACGGCGTCTCCTCCAGGTCGGCCAGCAGCAGGGACTCCAGCCCGGCGGCGTAGTCGGCCAGGGTCCGCCGCTCGAACAGCAGGCGCACCGGCACGGTCAGGTCCAGGGCGTCGCTCAGCCGGGCCGCCACGAGGGCGGCGGTGGCGGAGTGGCCGCCGAGGGCGAAGAAGTCGTCGTGCGCGCCCGGCTCCGGGCCGTCCAGCACGGCGCTCCACACCTCCGACACCAGCAGCTCGGCCTCGGTGCTCGGCGGCACCCGCGGCACCCGGTCGCCGGGTTCCGGCAGGGCCGTGCGGTCCACCTTGCCCGAGGCGGTGAGGGGCAGGGCGTCCAGGAGCACCCAGCGGCGGGGAACCATGTAGTCGGGCAGCCGCGTGCTCAGCCGGCGCTCCAGCTCGTGGGTGTCGGCCCCCTGCGGCGCGGCGAGGTATCCGACGAGGTGGTCGCCGTCGCGCACGGCGACGACCGCGTCGGCGACGCTCTCGCGGAGCGCGGACTCGATTTCGCCGAGCTCGATCCGGTGGCCGCGGACCTTCACCTGCCCGTCGCGCCGCCCGAGGAATTCGAGCGTGCCGTCGTGCCGCCAGCGGGCCAGGTCGCCGGTGCGGTAGCGGCGCCCGCCCTGCGGGTCGCCGATGAAGGCTGCCGCGGTCAGCTCCGGCCGGCCGCGATAACCGGCGGCCACGCCGGCGCCGCCGATCCACAGCTCGCCCGTCACCCCGGCGGGCAGCATGCGCCCCGCCCGGTCGAGCACGTACGCCCGCTCCCCGGCCAGCGGCCGGCCGATGGACACCTGGTCGCCGACCGGCGCGGTCACCCGGACGATCGTGGAGTAGATCGTGGTCTCGGTGGGCCCGTAGGCGTTCCACAGATCGACCCCGCGATCCAGCAGCCCGGCGGCGAGGGCCGGGTCGAGCACCTCGCCGATGCTGATCACCCGCACGTCACCGCCGCGCTCCTGGGGATCGCTCCGCCAGCCGGAGGCGACGAGCATGCGCAGCGTGGTCGGCGTCGCGGTCATCAGCGTGACCCCCGACTCCGCGACGCGCCGCGCCACCGCCCGCCCGTCGAGCGCCTCGTCGCGGCCGAGCAGCTCCAGCCGCAGCCCCCGGCACAGGCTCACCCACACGTCGAAGCCGAACACGTCGAACGAGAACGGCGTCAGGCCGAGCATCACATCGTCCGGCCGGACCCCCGGCGTGACCGTCATCGAGGCGACGAACGCCGCGAGGTTGGCGTGGGTGATCTCCACGCCCTTCGGCCTGCCGGTGGAGCCCGAGGTGTAGAGGACGTAGGCGAGGTCGCCGGGGTCCGCCTCGGCGCCGTCCCGCACCGCCTCCGACGAAGGCAGCCGAGCAAGGTCGACGACGACGCCGCCCAGATCCCGGGCCACGGCCAGCCCCTCGCCCGCCGCGACGATCACCTTGGCGCCGCAGTCGTCCACCTGGTCGCGCAGCCGCCGGAGCGGGTGACCGGGATCGAGCGGAACGTAGGCGGCGCCGGCGAGCAGCACGCCCAGCAGCGCGGCGGGCAGCCGGCGGTCGCGCGGCAGGCACACCCCCACGCAGGAGCCGGCGGCCTCCGGTCCCAGGGCCGCGGCCACCCGTCGCGCCCAGCCGGCCAGTTCGCCGTAGGTGAGGACGCCCTCCCCGTCGGCGACCGCCGGGGCGTGCGGGCGGCGCGCCGCCTGCCCGAGCACCGCCTCCACGACCGTCCGCGGCGCGTCCGCGGGCAGCGGCGCACCGGTTCCCGCGGCCAGCAGCGCTTCCCGTTCCTCCGCGCCGATCACCTCGAACGCCGACAGCGGCCGGTCCGGGTGCGCCAGGGCGTCGTCCAGCAGGCCGGCCAGACGACCGGTCAGGGTCTCTGCCGCGGCCCGGTCCAGGTGCTCCAGGTCGTACTCGACCTGCAGCTCGGGCCCGGCCGCCGTGGCGTTGACGTAGACGATCAGCGGGACCTGCACGCTGCCCGCGTCCAGCTCGCCGATCAGGTCCACGCCGACGCCCCCGAGATCCAGCGAGAGGGGCACCTCGGGCGGCTGCATCGAGAGCGTGACGGGGGTCGGCACCCAGCCGGGCGGGCGCTCGACGTCCGCCGCCTCGGTCAGCTCCTGCTCGCTCAGCCCTCTGTGGTCCATCGCGCGGGCGGTCGCCGCCCCCGCCTGCCGTACGGCCGCGCGCAGCGACAGCCCGTCGTCCAGGCGCAGCCGCACCGGGAGGACGTCGACGAGCACGCCGACCACGCCCTCCAGGCCAGGGGCGGCGCGGTCGGCCACGGCGGCGCCGAGGACCACGTCACGCCGGTCGGTCAGCCCCGCCACCAGCATGCCGAGCACGGTCAGGTAGACCGCGAACGGCGTGGCGCCGCTGCCGGCCGCGAGCTCGCCGACCCGCGCGACCGTCGCCGGACTCAGGCGGCGCACCAGGCGCTCACCGCGCAGGCGGCTCGGCCGGTCGTCCCGGCGGGGCAGCAGCTCGTACGGCGGGACCGCCCCGGCGAGCTCCCGGGCCCAGAAGGCCCGCAGCGCCTCGGTGTCCCGTGTGGTTTCCTGCTCGCGCACAGCGACGTCGCCGATCTGCAGCGGCGGCTCCGGCAGGAGGACCTCGCCGCCGCCGGCGAGCCCGTCGAGGAGTTCCCGCATGACGATCCCCAGCGACGCGCCGTCGAACACGGTGTGGTCGGTGAGCAGCACCAGCTCCGCGCTGTCCGGCCCGGACCACAGCAGGGTGGCCCGCAGCAGCGGCGTGTCGCGGGACAGGTCGAAATCGTGCGCGACCGCGGCCCGCCGCAGCTCGTCGGCCTCCCGCGGGCCGGCCGGCCGGTGCTCCTCGAGCGGCACCGGCGACGGGGGTACGACCTCGACGGCGACGCCGTCCACGACGACGGAGCGGAGGGCCTCGTGCCGCCGGACGATCGCGTCCAGGGCGGCCCGCAGCGGCTCCGCCGAGGTGAGGCCGCGCAGCCCCAGCCGGAAGGCGATCGCGGTGGCGTGCGGATTCTGGCTCACCTCGCGCAGCAGCAGCTTGCCGCGCTGCCCGGCCGACAGCGGATAGCGGGTCCGGCCGGTGTGGCGGACCAGCGGCGGCACGGTGCTCGTCCCGGCGCTTGTCCCGGCGCCTGCCTCGGTGTCTGTCCCGGCGCCCGGCGCGGCGGACGGTGCGGCCTCGCGGACGTACTCGGCCAGCTCGGCGACGGTGGGCCGGGCCAGGAAGGTCGTCAGCGCGACGCGGACGCCCAGCGCCTGCTCGATCCGGGCGCAGATCCTCGCGGCGGCCAGAGAGTGCCCGCCCAGGTCGAGGAAGTGATCGTGGACGCCGACCCGCTCGACGCCGAGCGTCTCGGCGGTGATGGCGGCGATCCGCCGCTCGATGTCGTCTCGCTGCCGCGCAGTGTCATTCCGCTGCCGCTCGGCGTCGTTACGCTGCCGCTCGATGTCGTTCCGCTGCCGCTCGGTGTCCTCGCGTGGCCCGGAGAAGGAGACCTCGGGCAGGCGGGAGCGGTCCACCTTGCCCGTGGGACCGATCGGAACGGCGTCGAGGAACACGATCCTGGCGGGAACCATGTAGTCGGGCAGCCACTCGCGCAGCCAGGCCCGCAGCCGGCCCTCGTCGAGGCCGGGCCCGGCCGGCTCCACGTAGGCGACGAGCCTGCGCGTGCCCTGCTCGTCGGCCGGGGCGAGCACGACGGCCTGGCCGACCAGCGGGTGGCGTTCCAGCCTGCCCCGCACCTCGCCGAGCTCGACGCGGAAGCCCGCGACCTTCACCTGGTCGTCGATCCGCCCCTCGTAGTGGTAGACGCCGCCCTCCCGGCGGACCAGGTCGCCGGTGCGGTAGTGGCGCACGCCCCCGGCGTCGGTCACGAACCGCTCCGCGGTCAGCTCGGGCCGGTTCAGGTAACCCCGGCCGACCAGCGGCCCGGCCACCCACAGCTCGCCGAGCTCGCCGTCGCCCAGCGCCTCGCCGCCGGCGCCCCGCACCGACAGCTCCGACCACGCGTACGGCGTGCCGATCGGCGGCTCGCCGGGCTCGTCCCTGGCGATCTCGTGTGCGCAGCAGTGCACGGTGCACTCGGTCGGGCCGTACAGGTTGACCATGCGCCGCACGCCGGGGTTGGCGAAGACGCGGTCGGCCAGGGCCCGGCTCACCGGCTCGCCGCTGGACAGCACCGTACGCACGTTCGGCGGCAGCGGCTCCCGCAGCAGCGCGGTCAGCGCGGAGGCCGCGGCGCTGATCATCGTGACCTCGTCCCTGGCGGGCAGGGTGTGCAGCGCGAGGGGGTTGTCCGCCATGATCACCGTGCCGCCCAGCAGCAGCGGCAGGTAGAGCTGCGGGACGGACGGGTCGAAGCAGACCGACGTCGAGGCGAGGAACCCGGCCAGTTCCTCGGCGGTGAAGTAATCGGCGTCCCAGCGCAGCAGCGTCATCACGTTGCGGTGCTCGATCGCGACGCCCTTGGGACGCCCGGTCGAGCCGGAGGTGTAGATGACGTAGGCCAGATCGGCCGGGTCGCCCGGCAGGTCCGGATCCGAGCCGGGGCGGTCGCCGGCGTCGCCGAGCAGGACGAGTTCGCGTCGTGGCAGGCGCGCGGCGAGCTCGCCGGAGGTGACCGTGTGCGAGACCCCGGCGTCCTCGATCATGAACTCCAGCCGCTCGGGCGGGTAGGCCGGGTCGAGCGGCACGTAGGCGGCGCCCGTCTTCCACACGCCCAGCAGCGCCGCGATCAGGTTCTCGTCACGGTGCAGGCACACGCCGACCGCCGAGCCTCGCCGCACTCCGCGGGAGATCAGCTCGTGGGCGATGCGGTTGGCCTGCGCGTTGAGAGCGGCGTAGGTCGTGCGGGTGGTGCCGGAGACGACCGCCGTGTGGTCCGGGGTGCGTCGCGCCTGCCGTTCGAAGGCCTTATGGGCCGGTTCGAACGATGCGAGGGTGTCGGCCACCTGTGATCCCCTCTGTGGTTAAGGAAAGGTGGTGATATGCCTCGCACATCGTCACAAACGGCGCATAGAACGAGTTAGACCGAAGATCCTTCTGTTATTTCAGTGATGTCGGACTGAGTTCTACATGTAACCAACCGAAATCCTGACGATATGGGTAACTTCCCGCGAAAACGGGAAGCCGCCCCCGGCGGACCGGGGACGGCTTCGGGTGATCGCGGGAAGCTACGCCCAGGGCTGGGAGACGATCCAGCTGACGTCGGCGTTCCACGCGGTGGCGTTGTCGAAGGTGTTCGAGCCGCCGTTGCTCGCGATGTAGACGGTGTTGTTGTAGTGGCGGATGAACCGGGTCGGGAAGTTGTAGGAGGCGAACGACGTGCCCTGCCCGCTCTTGCCGGCCTGCGGGCAGAAGGTGGCGTCCGCGGCGAACAGCGCGCTGCCGTCGTCGCGCTGGCGGTAGAGCTGGTAGTTCTGGTGGCGCAGGTAGTCGCCGGGGTAGTTCCGCGATTCGAACGACACGCACGAGCCGCTGGCCAGGCCGCTGCGCACGATCCAGGTGGCGTCGCTCTTGTCCAGCGACGCGCTGGAGGAGGTGATCACCGAGGTGAGGACCTGGTCGTTCTGGTGCCGGATGTAGCGGTCGGTGTAGCCGGACGTGGTCGCGCGCAACGAGATCGCTGAGCCGGGGGTGAGCGTGCCGTTGCTGGGGCCGCCGGTGGAGGTGGAGTATCCGGCGGCCACGATGTTGGCCTGCACCGCGTTCTCGGTGGCGTCGGAGGGGTAGCCGGAGGTCATGACGCCCTCGTAGAAGGTGCCGCGGGCGCCGACGCTGTTGTCGCCGCCGATGCCGAGGATGATGGCGCCTTCCTTCTTCATCGGGTTGTAGCCCGGCACGTTGGGCCGCACGCCGTTGTAGAAGGTCGACAACCCGCCGGACTGGGCGTTGCCGCCGCGGATGGCCCAGTGGTTCGGCTCACCCTTGACGATCGCGGTCAGGAACCGGTGGCTGATGCTCGGATTGCCGGCGTTGTACTTCTGGTTCACGCCGGAGAACAGGCCGTTTTCGAGGTCGGCCATGATCCAGGGGCCGTTGCCGGCGCCGTAGCCCCAGACCTTGTTGTTGCCGAAGTAGATGGCCTCCATCGTGCCGTTGCCGTTGTCGCGGCTGTTGGTCTCGGCGTTGCCGTAGTCGAAGCAGCAGCCGCCGTTGTAGTGGGTGCCGTCGAAGATGGCGTACATGCCCTCCGGCTGGTCGCCCTTGGCCACCCCGTTGGTGGCGTTGTTGCGGTAGCCCGTGCCGGGGGCCACGTACACGCCGTAGGCCTTGTGCCCGCCGACCGTGACCGGCGCGGCGGTGGCGACCGCGAGGTTGTCATAACCGCCCGCTGCCGGGCCGGAGAACCCGCCGGGAGGCGCCTGGGTGAGCCGGTTGTTGCGGCCCGACTGGTCGTAGATGACGGAGATCAAGCAGGTCGTGCCGGAGCAGAACGCGTCCTGCGCGGCGGCGTCGGCGACCCCGCCCGCGCTCAGCACGCCGATGTCGCGGGTGGCGTTGTCGGAGGAACGGCGCACCTGGTAGAGCGGGCCGTTGTAGGCGCCGTACAGCGCGCGGGTCGTGCTGTGCGCGGCCACGCACGGCGTGCCGCCCGCGGCGTAGATGTCACACGGGCCCTGCCCGGCGGCCTGCGACGGCGTGGCGACGCCGGCCAGTAGACCGGCGGAGAGCGCGACCGCCGCGCCCGCGGACAACAGTGCCTTCCTCAGGCGCCGTAAGTCGGAGATCATGCTGGTCCTCCGTGCCTTTCTGGGGGGTGGTGGTGGAAATCCGGGGGCCGTCCCGGCCGGCGAGGCGGAAGGCGGCGTCCTGCCTGCCCGAGGCGCTCGCACCGGGGAGACGGGGTTGACGCGCGGCACGTGGCCGGCGTGCCGCTGATGGCGGTCCGGGCTCGCCGGCCGGAACGACACGCCCGACGAGCCGACAGGCCAGGGACGGCCTTCCACCGCGCGCCGGTGCCGGAGCCGGGACCGCCTGAGGCGGGTCAGTAGACGTAGGGCCAGCCGGCGCCGTCCCAGCCGAGCTTGTTGATGCCGAGGCGCGAGGACCCGTCGTCGGCGTACCAGTGGTAGAAGAGGACGTCTCCATCGCTGTCGGCGAGCACGGCCTGGTGGCCGGGGCCGTGGATGCTCCCGTGGCCGGCCAGGATCTGCGTGCCGCCGCCGGACGTCATCGCCGTCCCGTTCCGGTCGACGTACGGGCCGGTGACCGAGGCGGAGCGGCCCACCATGATGCGGTAGGTGCTGGACGCGCCCCTGCAGCACAGGTCGAAGGAGACGAACTGGTAGTAGTAGCCGCCGTGCCGGTAGATGAACGGCGCCTCGATCGCGCCGCCGTTACGGCCGGCGATGCTGAGGATCGTGCTGTTCGACCGCTTGCCGGTGGCCGGGTCGAGCTGGATCATCTTGATCCCCGACCAGAACGAGCCGAAGTCGAGCCACCATCGGCCCTGGTCGTCGACCACCAGGTTGGGGTCGATGGCGTTCCAGTTGTCGGAGGTGTTCGACTCGATGACCAGGCCCTGGTTGGTCCACGACCCCGACGCCCCGGTCGCGCTGGTGGCCAGGAAGATGCCCGAGTGGTTGGAGCCGAAGGTCGAGGCCGAGTAGTACATGTAGTACTTGCCGTTGACGTAGGTGATGTCCGGCGCCCACAGCTCGTTGCTCCCGTTGGTGTACCCGTGCGCCCAGGAGGCCCCGCCGGGGAACGCGGCGCCCGCGTTGCGCCAGGTGGTGCGGTCGGTCGAGGTCTTGAGCTGGATGCCGTTGCCGGTGTAGGCGAGCAGGTAGGTCCCGTCCGGCCTCTTGGCCACCTCCGGGTCGTGCGTGGTCACGTCGCCGTTCACCGCGCCGGGGTTGGGGTAGGAGGGCGGCGGTGTGCTCGTCCCCCCACCGAGCTTGACGAGCTGCCACTGCTGGTTGGCGCCACCGAGGTCGGTGTATTGGGAGACGCGGCCGCCGTCTGCGGTGGACCACTCCCACACCTCGAGGGCCTTGCCGCTGTTGCGGTTGATCAGCTTGATGAACCCGTTGGTCGTGTCGACGACGCGGAACTGCTGGTTGGTGGCGTTCTTGTCGGTGTACTGGATGACGTCGGCGCCGTCGGCGGTGGAGCGGCCGGAGATGTCGACGACCTTGCCGCTGTGGCGGGACTTGAGGCGGTAGTAGCCGTCGCCGGAGTCGATGAACTGCCACTGCTGCCAGGCGCCGTCGTTGCGGGCCCACTGGACCAGGGGGGCGCCGTCGTTGGTGGCCATGTTGTAGACGTCCAGGGCCTTGCCGCTGTTGCGGTTGACCAGCACGTACGACGCGCTCGTGTCGATCGTCGCCGCGTGGGCCGGGCCCGGGGCGACGATGCCGAGGCCCAGAGCCAGCAGCAGCGCGACCATCGCCGCCATGGCGGGGCGTACGGGTGAAAGGAGGTTCATGGGGGGTGCCTCCTGCGATTGTGAGCGTTAACATTTCTCGCGGTACGGAAATGCCGAAATCTCACAGCCGGGATTGGGTGGTGGTGCGCTCAGTGTTGGCCCTTGACCGGGGTCCGTCAAGAGCGATGCGTCCGGGTGCGGAAGTGCGGCGAATACGGGCCGCGTGGCGGTGAAACTTTCACTGCGGCCCGCCTCGTGCGCCGGCGTGCGGCTTTCGCCCGGCTCGGGCATCGGTTCATGCGGGATCTCGAGTGGAGATTCAGGCCGGAGGCTCGGGTGGAGGTTCAGGCGGACGCTTCGACATCGGCGAGCCAGCGGCGGGCGTCGCCGGCGGTACGCAGCCGGACAACGGTGAGATGCGGATGCCGGGCGACACGCTCCTGCGTGGTCGTCCGCTTGTGCCCGTGCTGGGACCACGCCCAGCGCATGGGGTGCCCGGGGTCGATCCAGTCCCGCACGCGCTCCCGGTTGCCGTTCCACAACTCCTTCCTCGACAGGACGTAGGCGAGCGAGCGGCGTACGACCCGGTGCATCACCGTGCGGCGCGGAAGGTCGAGCCAGACGACGGTGTCGGCCCGTTCCCACAGCAGGTCGTGCAGGAACGCGTGGTATTGGTCCTCGGTCACCCAGCGAGGCCGCGACGAGAAGCGCTCGACGTCCGACTCGAACTCCGGCCGCTTCGTCCAGCCCGGCCCGTGGTGCAGCGCGTCGAGTTCCTGTCGGGGGAGCCCGAGCCGGCGTTCCAGTTCCCTGGCCATCGTCGTCTTCCCGGCCCCGGAGATCCCCGCGATCAGCACTCTGTTCATGTGCACATTTCACCAGCGATGCGCTTCGCGGGGGTGGGGCCCCGTGGAGATTGGCCCGAAGTGCGTGGAGATTGGCCCGAAGCCGACTTGATTTGAAACTTTCACCGACACCGGCTCGGCTCCCCATGTGTCATCCCGGCCTGCGCCATTCCGGTAGGGCCGTTTGACCAGCTGCGACGGGTATCTCGTTCAGCATAAGGTTTCCGTGGCATTACGGGAATCGTTGACAGTCGGACAAGTCTGGTCCGATACTTTCGCCGTTGTTCCGATAGTTTTCGGCTGCGTGTGACGGTGAGGTTCGATTGGCCGCTACCCCGCCCGCTGACGGCACCGCCGCCGCACGCTGCCTGACCCCCCATCAGCCTCACGAGGAGGAAGCGCGCACATGATCGATGCCCCCATGCACTGGAGAGGCCGCAGACGCGGCCGCACCAGGCTGCTCATCGTTCGCGCCTGCGCCGTCGTGCTGGCCGCGGCCGTGGCGATGCTCCCCGGCATCGCCAACGCGGCCGTGACCACGAACCAGACGGGCAACAACAACGGGTACTTCTACTCGTTCTGGACCGACAGCCAGGGGACCGTCTCCATGGAGCTGGGGTCCGGCGGCAACTACAGCACCTCGTGGCGCAACACCGGCAACTTCGTCGCCGGTAAGGGCTGGAGCACCGGCGGACGCAGGACCGTGACCTACTCGGGCAGCTTCAACCCGTCAGGCAACGCGTACCTGACCCTCTACGGGTGGACGAGGAACCCGCTCGTGGAGTACTACATCGTCGACAACTGGGGCACCTACCGGCCGACGGGCACGTACAAGGGCACCGTCACCACCGACGGCGGCACCTACGACATCTACCAGACGACGCGGTACAACGCCCCCTCCATCGAGGGCAACAAGACGTTCAACCAGTACTGGAGCGTCCGGCAGCAGAAGAGGACCGGCGGCACCATCACCTCCGGCAACCACTTCGACGCCTGGGCCCGGTACGGCATGAACCTGGGCAGCCACGACTACATGATCCTCGCGACCGAGGGTTACCAGAGCAGCGGTAGCTCCAACGTCACGATCGGCGGCTCCTCCACCGGCGGCGGCGGCGGCGGTGGCGGCGGTGGTGGCGGTGGCGGTGGCGGTGGCTGCACCGCGACGCTGTCCGCCGGCCAGTCGTGGAGCGACCGCTACAACCTCAACGTCTCGGTCAGCGGCTCCAGCAACTGGACCGTGACGATGAACATCCCGTCCCCGGCGAAGGTCCTGTCCACCTGGAACATCAGCGCCAGCTACCCCAGCGCTCAGCAACTGGTCGCCCGGCCCAACGGCAGCGGCAACAACTTCGGTGTGACCATCCAGCACAACGGCAACTACACCTGGCCGTCCGTCTCCTGCAGCGCGGGCTGATCCTCGCCGCTGCGGAACCGCAAGAGCGCAACACCGCGACACCCACCCCGTGGCGCGGCGGTCGACGACCGCCGCGCCACTTCGCTGCCGGTGTCACCGCCACGAGGACGGTCGGGACCACGGCCGGATGCGGATCGGCGGGGGGCGCTGCCGGCGACGACATCCGCCGGCGATCGCACAGCGCTCGCGGCCCCTCGGCTTCACCGTCCGGCGCGACCGCGACCTCCATCGGGCCTCTCCCGGGTGTCGGCGGACGCTTGTAGGGTGCGGTGCGTGACCGGTGAGAGCGATCTGCACACGCTGCTGACCACGATGCGTCCGCGGCTCAACCCCGGCCGCTACGTGTTCACCACAGTCGGCGGTGATGTCCCGCCGGGTGTCAGTCCCGTCGTCACGGTCGCCGAGGAGGAGGGCCTCACGCTGGTCCTGCCGCAGCGGGACGCCGACGCGGCAGGCCTGACGTACGACTATGTGGCGGGCTGGATCACGCTGCGCGTCCACTCGGCGCTCGAAGCCGTCGGCCTGACCGCCGCCTTCGCGCAGGCACTCGCGGCCGCGGGCCTGAGCTGCAACGTCGTCGCCGGATTCCACCACGACCACCTCTTCGTGCCGTACGAGCGCGCCGGCGAGGCGGTCGAGGTGCTGGAGGACCTCGCCCGGCGGTCCGCCTGACGGCTCACCGGCGGGACCGCTGCCCGCCCCGCGGGCGGTGGCATGGACGGCGATCTCTGGAATGGCCCGGCGTCTCACTCGCGGGCACGTCGCCACACGTCGGCACGCACGGAGGCCATCGGTCGACCTGAGCAAGCGAACCCCGTGCGGGCGAGAACCTGAAGCGCGGCCGAGGCCGGGCGGAGCTACGGTGATCCGCCCGGCCTCGGTGTTGATCGGTTCAGGTGGGTTGGGTTACGGACAGTTGCCGATGTCGCTTTCGGCGGAGGCCAGGACGACGTCGGTCTTGGCCAGGCCGAGAGCGTTGACGGTGACGTGGACGGCGTTGACGGTCAGGCCCTTGTCGGGGGTGGTGAATGAGGTCTGCTCGTTGAGGACGAGCTTCACGACGCCGACGTTGACCGTGGTGTTGGGCTGGACATTGGTGGGCTCTGAGATGACCACCGTGTTGCCGACCTTGAGAGAGGCGATCGTGGTGGTTCCGCTGGATCCGCCGCAGGTGGTGGTGGAGGTGGACTTGACGGCCCCGACGGTGATCACCGGGATGCCGGTGATCCCGATGGTGGTGTCGTCGATGGAGGCGGTCGCCACGGACTTGCCGGGGAATTCGGTGGTGGCGACCTTGGCGCACAGGGCGTGCGCGCTGATCAGTCCGCTGAGGCTGGCGGTGCAGGGCACCGAGGTGGTGCCGGTCGACGTGGTGGAGATGGGGCCGGTGTCGGGGGTGCGTGCGATGTTGACCAGTTGGATGCCGGCCAGGGCGGCGCTGGCGGTCAGGCCGTAGGCCCGTCCGGTCAGCTTCTGCGGTGTGACGGTGACCTGTTCGTCGCTGCACGGTGAGGTGACGGAGTTGTTGTTGGCGTCGCCGCTGTAGGTGGCGGTCCACCGGTAGGTGCCGGCCGCGCCGATGGTCACGTTGCCGGACGCGGCGGTGCCGCTGCCGGACAGGTCCTCGGTACGGGTGGCGATCGGCGTCGTGCAATCGGTGTCGCCGGGGGCGTACAGCTGGAATTTGACGGTGCCGGTGGGGTGGTACCCGCCGGAGACGGTGGCGGTGTCGGACACGGCGCCACCGGCCGGCACGGATCCCGACGGGGTGGTGGCGATGCCCGGGGTGGCCTTGACGACCTCGACCTCTTCGTCGCCGCACTTGGAGGTGACCGGGTTGTTGGCGTCGTCGCCGCTGTAGGAGGCCACCCACCGGTAGGTGCCCACACCGCCCGCGGCGATGTTCCCGGACGTTGCGGTGCCGCTGCCCGACACCGTCCCGGTACGAGTCTCGATGGGCGTCGTGCAGTCGGTGTCACCGGGTCCGAACAGCTGGAATTCGACGGTGCCCGTCGGGTGGTACCCGCCGGTCAGGGTCGCCGTGTCCGAGACGTTCCCGCCCGCGGGCACCTGGCCCGACGGCGTCGTGGAGATCGACGGAGTCACCTTCGGCACGTGTTCGGTGATCGTCTCGGTGAAGCCCGGTGACAGGACGCCGTTGAGCAGGAAGTCCACCTTGCAGGACAGGGTGCTTCCCGGTGCGGCTCCGGCGCCGACGGTGACGACCTCGGTGAAGGTGGCGTCATCGCCGCTGGTCACCGTCCGGCTGTTCGGGGTCAGGGACACCGACAGGTTCGGATCGCAGTCGCGCAGCTGGTGGGTGACCGTCACCGGCAGGTTGTGCAGGGCCGCCAGGATGGTGTCGCTGACCTCCGAGGCGTTGAGGCCGGAGAACAGCTGTCCATCCGTGGCGTCGGTGATCGCGGTCGCCTGCCCGGTCGAGTTCAACCCGGACAGGTCGAACGCGAGCACGGTGATGTCGGCTGCCTGCAGGGCGCTGATCGCATTGGCCAGCGTATGGCCGTTGCTGGGGTCATGGCTGGGGGCGTCCCCGATCAGCAACACGATCCGAGTGCTGTTCGGCCGGAAGTCGACCGCCCCGGACGCGACCTGGAAGAGGCCGTTGATGCCGTCCTCGGGGAAGTCGCCGCCGCCTGAGGCGACCAGCGAGTTGAGACCGTTGGCGACGTCGGTCTGGTTGGCGGTGAGGTTCTGCGCCACCCGGAACGGCGTCCCGTCTCCCATGTCCTTGTACTCGGCGACCGCGAACTGCGCGTCCGGCTGCGCCGAAGCGACGGTGGACAAGATGGTGTTCGCATTGGTCCGCACGTTCGAGATGACCCCGCCCATGCTCCCTGTTGTGTCGATCAGGAACGTGATATCCGGCTTGGGGGGAACAGCCGGCGTGGACACGGTCTTGGTGATCGTCGTCGATCCACCCGGAGCCAGTTCCAGCGTCACGTTCGCCGGTGTGACCCCGGGCGCGGCGTTCGCCGTCCCCACCCCGGCCACCAGCATCGCACCGGCCGCCACCACGCACACGGCGGCCCGTAATCTTCGCGTCGTTCTCACGGTGTCATTCCTTCTGGTGTGGCGTTATGCCACAACGAATTCGGGATCGCTGGCCGTGCAGAATTTCTATGATTGCGCCACGCGAGACGTCCTCTCCTCGCGTATTGGGGCAATCAAATGCCGAATTGCATTTGTTGACGACCTCGGTGACCTTTCGGCGCAGCCGTTGATCAACGAGGGGGTGTGGCCACGGTCATATGGTGACTGGTCATTGAATAGATGTAAATAGGCCACTTACAGCAAGTTCCCGACTGGCCACAGTCGGCCACCCCCTGCCGGTAGGAGGCGCCTGCGAGTAGTGAATCTTTTTCAGATACGCCCGATGAAATGCGTGATCGGTGGTTTGCTGCTGAGAAAGAGCAGTCGTTTCCCGTCCTCTGGACCGTCTGAATCGCGGTTATGGGCATCGCCACAAGGTTGATCGGCCGGCCCCTGGCCGATGCGGCATCGGTCGCATCCGACGGATACGGCGGCTTCCGGTCATGACTCCGGCCCCCATCGAGGCACACCCGCAGCGCCCAAGTCGTGGGTCTGAAAACAGGAACCACGGTGCCGGCTGCTGAGACCTGACAGCGGTAGAAGGCCGGTCGGCTGGTGCGCCGGGTCCGGCGGATCGGTGACCAATGCCGGCCTGGCCGTTCGCAGTCGATTTCGACGACGGCCCAGTCGTAGTAGCGGTGCCCCTTGGCGTGGCCGTCGTGGGATCAAGCCGTGAACAAGTCGATACCAAGCTGATCGTTAGTGCTGGCTGCGAGCGTGTCCCACCTCGGCGGTGAACGTCATGTCGTAAGAAAGGGTGAAGATGAACGGCAACAAGAGATCGCTGGTTATTGGCGCACTGATAGGAATGGTCGCCGGGGGGTCGGGGATCGCGGTCGCGGGAGCGGTGGCCGACAGCGAGACGATCACGGCGTGTGTGAGCACGAACGGGACGCTGCGGATTCCGCAGGACTCCTCTCCCTCAGGCTCTTCCGACCAGGCCGCGCGGGGCTCTCTTCCCGTTTCCAGCAGTACGACGGCGCCCGGCGGGTGCCTGGACGGTGAGCGGACGATCTCCTGGAACCAGACGGGTCCGGTCGGCCCGCAGGGCGCACAGGGTGAGACCGGCCCGGCCGGGCCGCAGGGGGAACCAGGCATTTCCGGCATGGCGCTTGTCGCGCGCCGCGTCTTGATCGCTGCCCACAACAGCGGTGAAGTCGAGATCCCCTGCCCGGACGGCAAGAGGCCCATCACCGCGGGCTACTACGCCAGGCATAACGGCCCCGGACTGGCAGCCGTCGACCAGGTGCAGGTGGGCCGTTGGGGACCCGACATCAATGCGCGCTCCTGGTTCTACCGGGGCACCAACCCCCTCGATATTCCCGTCTACGTTACGGTGTCCGTCACGTGCGCGATCCTGTCCTGAACCACCGGACAGGTCATGGGGGAGCCCCCGGAGCGGGTTTCCGCCCCGGTACGCGGCCGAGAGCCGACGGGAGCGTCATGGGGTGTCCGGACCGCTCGCCGCCCCTTGCCGTAGGTTCGGACTTATTTGAGACGGCCCTCCACGGTAGAACGGCCAGCACCGACCGGTCGTGACGACTGTCATGCGGAAATCAAAGCGGCAGCGCTTCGAGCCGTCGCGCGGCGGGGTAGATCGACTGCGAACGGCCAGGCCGGCATTGGCCACTGATCCGCCGGAACCGGCGCACCAGCGGGCCGGCCCTCTACCGCTGCTACGCCCCCGTCCCAGTCCCGCCGGCGGTCCTGGTCATGGTCGTCGGCCGTCGCTGGACCATCGAGGAGTCCTTCCAGACCGGCAAGGGGTTGACCGGTCTGGACGAGGCGCGCTTCGGGCTCGGCCTGCGGCTGCGGAACGCGGTGGAGGCACTGACCAGCGACCTGGACGTGCAGTGGGGCATCTGGCTGCGCGGCGGCCGGTTCGACACCTGCGCCTCGTCTGCTGCTCCCCGAACCGCGACGCGGTCTACCGCCGCCCGGCATCCTGAGCCGTCCGCCCGGCGGAAGGACTCAGACTTCTGCACGCGTCACTCCGCGGCGTGTGGTAGCGTTCAGAACGTTGCAGTTGTGGTACCCATGAAACTTGTGTGCGCCTGACGGTATGTGACCTTCAGGCGCATTTCTGTTTTTCCGGCCATCTCCGGAGGGGGCCTCATCCGGCGACACGGAATCCGCGCGGTGCGGATTTCGCTTCGGTCCCTGATAAAGGAGATTCACATGGCTATCGGAACCGTGAAGTGGTTCAACGCGGAAAAGGGCTTCGGCTTCATCGAGCAGGAGGGTGGCGGCCCCGACGTCTTCGCCCACTACTCGAACATCGCCGCCCGCGGATACCGTGAGCTGCAGGAGGGCCAGAAGGTGTCGTTCGACATCACCCAGGGCCAGAAGGGCCCTCAGGCCGAGAACATCGTGCCCGCCTGACGCAGGCCGGCATCTGATTCGGGGTCCGCGCTCGACGAGCGCGGGCCCCGACTCATGTCCGGGCAGACGCTCCCTCGTGCCGCTCATCGTCGATCCTGCAAGCGCCGCTGCCCATTCTGGGCAGGTGCGCTTCTCGCGCGGGCGGCTGGAGATTCAGATCCTGGCCGCGAGGGAGGGCGCCGGCGCGTGGACGCCCGCCGGCATGTCGCCGGCGGAGCCGTACTCGCGCGACGCGCTTCCCTACGGCACAGCTCTCTCAGAGCTTGTGCAGCTTTTTGTACGGGGTCGTGATTCGTTCCTGCTGTGATCGGAAATCCACGATCACAGCGACCCCTTCCTCGACGTCCACGACCACACCCAGACCGTACCGATCATGGGTGACCTGGTCGTTCACACTGAACTGCTCGACGGGAGGGGCAGGAGGCGGGGGCTTGAAGGGACTTGTGGGCAGGTGACGGCGGGACGCGCCGCTGGCTGGCTTCATTCCATCCAGTATGTGCTGCTCGCTGAGATGGTCACAACCAACCCCTGGTCTCGGGGTGATGTCGTCAACGTCGCGATACGCCTTCGGGGTGCGGAAGGTGGCGCGAGGACTTTGGCCGGCACGCGCTCGCCGCTCACGCCTCGCCCGGGCGACGCGGAACTCCGCCGGTACGTCACGGCCGCCATTTGTCCTGGTAGTCGGTGTGCCAGTTGTACGCCGACGCCTCCAGCTTCAGCAGGTGCTCCGCCTGGGCGTGTTCCTCGAGTGCCAGATAGAGCTCGCCGACGAGCACGGACTCCAGGAAGTCCACACGGTTTCGCTTCGCGGTCAGGTCCCGCTCCACTTTGTGCGAGTCGGGCTCCCCGGCGTCCGCGGACGTGTCCACCTGGTTCAGATCCTCGGCGATGCGGGCTCGCAGGAACGCGATCAACCCCTCGAACACGGCTTCCGCCTGGTGCGCACGGGCCCGGCGCGCGTCGGCCACGATCTCGCGGTAGCGGGCGGCCAGGGCGGGCTCGTCCGTGCCGGTGAGTTCCGGCCGGGGGAGTCGCCGCAGGAGGGTCCCCCCGCCGGCCGTCTCCTCGTCGCCGGCGGCCAGGGCGTCCCCCAGGAGCTCCGCCGCGAGCAGGGGGCGGTTGCGGACCAGCTCCAGGAGCGTCCCCCGATTGATCGTTGTCATGGCCAGGAGATTACATGGAGTAATCGCATGGGAGCCAACGGTGCCGGACGCGACCTGATGTGCTTTCTTTCCCTCCGGTGGAATGTCTCTTCAACCGGGTGGTTCTCGATGGCGCGCCTCGTTCGACAACCCGTGGCGTCGTCGCAGCGGCGGTAGACCTCACCCCGTTTCGGCGGTTATGGAAATGTCGTGAATTGGTCTGCTTTCGGCTTTGCGTGACCTGTAGTCTCGTCGCCCGTGAAACAGACCATGATCGCGCTCGCCTCCGCCGTGGCCGTGGTGCTCGTCCCGGCCGCTTCCGCCGAGGCCCGCCCTGTGAAGAGCAAGACGCTGACGCAGAACGCGCTGTACAAGGCAGGAGCCCTGCCCGTCACCGCCTGTCCGGAAAAGCCCATCAGGAAACTCGACCCGAAATCGGCGAGAAGTTACCTCAACGGGGTCCTCACCTGCCTCAATCGCACCTGGGCCGGCGAATTGAAGAAGGCGGGGCTGAAGTGGTCCAAGCCCAAGGTGACGTACGTCACCAAGCCACCGGTGGAATTCTGCGGAGTGAAGTGGGACGACTGGGGCGTCGACTACTGCGATGCCTCCCGCACGATGGAGATCGTCCTGCACAAGGACCTCCTGGCGGAGCCCGACGACCTGTTCCTGTTCTTCCTGATGTCCTCGCTCTACGGCGAGCACGTGCAGAACCTGGCCGGTCTCACCCGCACCGTGGACCGGCTTCCGTACGCCAGCAAGGCGGAGTTCGCCGAGCAGAACCGGCGACACCTTCTGCAGAACAAGTGCCTCGCGAGCGCCTTCGTCGCGAGTGTCTGGCAGTCCCTGCACCGTGGCCGGGAGGACTGGGACGACATGCTCTCCTATATGCGTGAGTGGGCGGGCAAGAACACCGGGAGCAGGAAGTCGATCACCTACTGGGCCGGTCGGGGCTTCGCGACCGGCGACCCCGGCGCCTGCAACACGTGGACCGCGCCGTCCGCCAAGGTGGCCTGACGGCTCCATCCCCACGGCGTCCGGAGCGCTGCAGGATGCCGCCCCCGGGCGGCGGCCTGGCCGGCGGTGTTCGTCGTGAGCGCGCACAGGTCAGCTCTCCTCGGGGGTGCGGCCGTCGGCCAGGCCGGCGAAGGGCAGCGGGCAGTCGGGGCAGGTGCAGTGGGTGAGGCTGTCGCATCCGGCGGTGACCACCTGGGTCAGCGCGTGGCGGATCGTGGTCAGATCGGCGATCTTCGCGTCCACCTCGGCGATCTTCGCCTGGGCGCGGGCCCGCAGATCCGGGGTGGGGTGCCCGCGCCTGCCGGTGTCGAGCAGCTCGGCCACCTCCTCCAACGTGAAGCCGAGCCGCTGCGCGGCTTTGATCACCGTCAGCAGGGTGACGGTCTCGGGCGGGTAGGCGCGGTGGCCGCCGGGGCTGCGTGCCGGTTCGGCGATCAGGCCTCTCCGTTCGTAGTAGCGCAGGGTCTGGACGTTGACCCCGGCCTGCTCGGCCACCTGGCCACTGCGCAGGTACGAATCGCCCGGGCCCTGCAGCACGAGGTCCTGTCTCACGCGGGCCGCCTCGCCCCGGCGCGGGAACCCGCGCGGGCCTGCAGTGCGTCCAGCACCGCGACGTGCTCGGGCGGGACCGCCACGTCCAATGTCAGGCCGCCGCCGCCGACGGTCAGGACGAAGGTGAAGAAGGAGCAGCAGCCGTTCTCCCGCGCGGTCAGCTCCGCCGCCCGCGCGGCGTGCTCCGGGGTGAGGACGAGGTCCAGCCGCAGCCGCTCACGCTCTTCGCGCCGGACCGCCTGGACCGCCTCGGCGAACAACGCGTCGAACTCGGCCAGCCGCAGCGGCTGCTCGGCGGTGGGCAGCGTGCACGCGGACGGCACCCATCCCTGGTCGATGACGATGTCTCGGGTCATGCGTCGACGGTAAGCCTGTACCTGGGTACAGGATGCAACCCCCGATTTCAGGCCGCTCGGCTCACGGAAGCGGGACCGTGCTCGACTCGCGGACGACGAGGTGGCAGGGCAGGGGGTGGCGGCCGGGGGAGGGGGAGCCGTTGATGGCGGCCAGGAGCATCTCGGCCGCCGCCCGGCCCAGCCCCTCGAGGTTCATGTCCACGCTCGTCAGCGGCGGCTGGCAGCCCTCGGTCATGACGTCCCAGTTGTCGAAACCGACGAGGGCGACGTCCTGCGGCACCCGGCGGCCCGCGGCGCGCAGCGCGTCGCACACGCCACGGGCGATCTGGTCGCTGCCGCAGAAGACCGCGTCGAACTCCGTCCGCCCCGCCAGCAGGATGCCGACGGCCTGGCGTCCCCACGCCTCGCTCCAGCCGCCGAACAGCGGCGGCGCGGCCGCTTCGAGCCCGTCCTCCGCCAGCCGCTCCAGCGCCGCCGCCGCGCGGACCCGGGCGGAGTTGTGATGCTCCGGCCCGGTGACGTGCGCGATCCGGGTGCGGCCGACGGCCAGCAGGTGCTCGACGGCCTTGCGGGCGCCGCCCGCCTCGTCCGGGACCACCGAGCAGTCGCCGGGGTCGGCCGAACTGATGAACGCGTACACCACGGGCACGGGCAGGTCCGCGGCGATCGGCGCGCGTGCCTCGGTCCGCCGGCCGGTCACGATGATCCCGTCGACTCGGCGGCTGAGGAGCGTCCTGACGTAGTACTGCTCGCGGATCGGGTCGTCCCGCCCGTCACAGAGGAAGACCGACATCTCCCCGGCGCCCAGCGCGTCCTCCGCGCCGATCAGGACGGGGATGCTGAACCGGCCGATCGTGTCCGTCGTGATCATTCCGACGGTGTAGGTGCGCCCGGAGTGCAGGCTGCGGGCACCGGCGTTCGCCTCGAAACTGAGCTGCCGTGCGGCCTCCCGGACGCGCATGCGGGTCTCCTCCCGCAGTGACCCGCGGCCGTTGAGCGCTTTGGAGGCCGTGCCCACCGACACCCCGGCCAGTGCCGCGACGTCGGCGATCGTGGCGTGACGCTCCAGTTTTCCCACGTTTCCTCCACTTTCCGATGGCGTTGCCTGGGACCACTGTATCGCCGGACCGTTCCGATGTCGGTGCCCCTCGTGACACGGGAAACATCGCTATTGACGGCCCGGAAGGGCGTTGGTAGCTTTCCGGCAACCGTTTTCCTTAGTTTCCTAGGTTTCCTTCCGTCCGGTCGTCCCCGGCGGAGTCTCGCACGTCCCGCGTCACGACACGAGAGATCAGGAATGACCCAGCAGAAGCTGTCAGACACCGTCCCGGCCGCGCCCGGCATCGAGGCCGCCGGGCCCGTGACCCCGACTCCGGGCGCCCTTTCCGCGTTGCGGCCGCTCGGCCTCGGCCAGGCCCGGCTGGGGGCGGGCGGTCTGCTCGGGCGATGGCGGCGGCGCAACGCCGAGGACACGCTGCCGCACTGCGTGGACAACCTCCACGGCAGCGGCAACATCGGCAACCTCCGCGCCGCCGCGGGCGAGTCCGAGGACGAGTTCGCCGGCATGTGGTTCGCCGACTCCGACGTCCACAAGACGCTGGAGGCGGCTGCCTGGCAGCTCGCGACCTCGCCCGAGGACGCCGGCCTGCGGTCGTTCGTCGACGGCACGACCGCGCTGCTCGCCCGCGCCCAGCGGGCGGACGGCTACCTCAACTCCTACTTCACCCTCGTCGCGCCGCAGGAGCGGTGGGCCAGGCCCGACTGGAGCCACGAGCTGTACTGCGCGGGCCACCTCTTCCAGGCGGCGGTGGCCGCGGCCCGCACCGGGGTGAGCCCCGATCTGCTGGTCGTCGCCCGGCGCTTCGCCGACCTGCTGGTCGAGCGGTTCGGCCCGGACGGAGTGGAGGAGGTCTGCGGGCACCCCGAGGTCGAGACCGCCCTCGCCGAGCTGTACCGGGTGACCGGCCACCGGCCGTACCTGGACCTGGCGCGGCGCTTCCTCGACCTGCGCGGGCGCGGCCTGCTCGGCCACGGCCGGTTCGGCCCCCGCTACTACCAGGACCACCAGCCGGTGCGCGAGGTGCGCGAGGTCACCGGGCACGCCGTACGGCAGTTGTACCTGCTGGCCGGGATGGTCGACGTCGCCGTGGAGACCGGCGACCTGGCGCTGCTGGACGCGGCGGAGCGGCTGTGGGCCGACGCCTTCCGCTCGCGGACCTACGTCACCGGCGCACATGGCTCACGCCACCGTGAGGAGGCGTACGGCGACCCGTACGAACTGCCGCCCGACCGGGCCTACGGCGAGACCTGCGCGGCGATCGCGAGCTTCCAGTGGAACTGGCGGCTGCTGCTCGCGACCGGCCGGGCCCGCTACGCCGACGAGATGGAGCGGGTGCTGTACAACGCGGTCGCCGCCGCCGTCTCGTCCGACGGCAGGCACTTCTTCTACTCCAACCCCCTGCACCTGCGCACCGGGCACGCGAGCACGGGCGAGGAGGCGGCGGCGCGCCGCCTGCCCTGGTACTCGTGCGCCTGCTGCCCGCCGAACATCGCCCGCCTCATGGCCTCGCTGCCCGGCTACCTGGCGACCGCCGACGACGGCGGCCTGCAGATCCACCTGTACGGCGACGCCACCCTGACCACCGCCGAGGGGCGCCGCGTGGAGATGCGCACGGCCTACCCCTGGCAGGGACGCGTCGAGCTGACCGTGACCGCCGAGGCCGACGCGCCCTGGACGCTCGCGCTGCGCGTGCCCGCCTGGTGCGCCGCGTACACGGTGAGCGTCGACGGCGAACCGGTCCGGGCGCCCGTACGGGACGGGTACGTGCGGCTCACCCGCGCCTGGACGCCGGGCGCGACCGTCGTCCTCGACCTGGACATGCCCGTCCGGCAGGTGTCGGCCCACCCACGGGTCGACGCGGTGCGCGGGTGCGTCGCCCTGGCGCGCGGCCCGCTCGTGTACTGCCTTGAGCAGGCCGATCTGCCACCCGGCACGGTGCTGGAGGACGTGCGGCTCGACCCCGCCGCTCCGATCACAGCGGGTCACCGGGAGGACCTGCCGGACGTCCCGGTCGTGCTCACCGCCCGCGGACTGGTCGCCGACGCCGGCGATTCGCTGTACACCGCCGCACCGGGGCGGGAGCGGATGGGCACGGCGCTCACGCTCACGGCGGTGCCGTACTTCCTGTGGGGCAACCGGAGCGAGGGCCCGATGCGGGTCTGGATCCCGGTCGCCGCCGCCGGATGACCGCGGCGGGCCGGCCCCGGCAGAGTTCCGGCCCGGCCCGCCCGCATGGGGACCGTCCACGGCGTCCGCCGGTTCGGGGAGGGACGGTCCCGCTTCACCTCCTGCTCTACCCCCCACCTGAGCTACAGAAAGAGCGAGGTCGTCCATGCGCAGACCCCGAAGCGCGGTCCTGCTGTCCGCGCTGGCCGTGTCACTGACCACGGCGCTCGTCCCACTGACACCCGCCGACGCGGCGGGGGCCACCCTCACGGTGAACGTCGCCCAGCCCTTCCGGCCCGTCACCCATGTCGCCGCCGGCGGCCTGTACGGCCTGGCGGAGAACGGCCGACCGGCGGACTCCACGCTGCTGCCGCTGAAACTCAACTCGCTGACCCAGCCCGCCCCCGGCGTGGGACAGCGGCCCAACGGCCAGCCGCCCGGAGGCGACTCGCTGCTCGTGGCCCCGCAGGCCACCCGCGTCGGCGCCGGGGAGTTCATCCGGATGCCGGACATCTACCCGAACTTCCCGTACGGGTGGGTGAGCTGGAACGACTGGCTGGCCAAGGTCGACACCATGGTCCGCGCTCGCCTCAACGCGACCACGGTGACCAACGTCATCGGGTGGGAGCTGTGGAACGAGCCCGACTGGACGTGGAACACCTCCGCCGCCGGGTCCTTCAACGACGGCTGGACGCGCACCTACCGGGCCGTACGGGCGCTGGACACCACGACCCCGATCGTCGGCCCGAGCACCTCCTACTACAACCGCTCCTGGTTGTCGTCCTTCCTCAGCAGCGCCAAGGCCGCGGGCACGCTGCCCGACGTCATCTGCTGGCACGAGCTGGGCGACCCCACCGCCATCGCCGCGCACATCGCCGACTACCGCGCGCTGGAGAGCTCGCTCGGCATCAGCCCCCGGCGCATCTCCATCAACGAGTACGCCGCGACGAGCGAGGTGGACGTCCCCGGCCGGATCGCCAGCTACGTGGCCAAGCTGGAGCGCGGCGGCGTCGAGTCCGCGCACCGGGCGTTCTGGTACGAGTACGGCACGATGAACGGGCTGGTGGTCAACAACAGCCAGCCCACCGGCACCTGGTGGCTGTACAAGTGGTACGGCGACATGGCCGGCCGCATGGTGACCACCACCCCCGCCACCCAGACCGGGCTGGACGGCTTCGCCTCCTACGACTCCACCCGGAAGATCGTGAACGTGGTCTTCGGCAACGAGTCCGGCACCAACACGGTCCGCGTCACCGGCATCGGGGCGCTGGGCTCCTCGGTCCGGGTCACCCTGCAGTCGACCCCCGCGAGCGGCCGGTTCACCGCTGTGACCGCGCCCACGACCGTCTCGACGAGCACGTACACCGTGAGCAACGGGCAGATCAGCGTCTCGGTGCCGAACATGTCGGCGACCAGCGCCTACAACCTGGTGATCCAGCCGGTGAGCGGGGTGCCGTCCTACCAGCAGCGGTACGAGGCGGAGAACGCCGCCGTCTTCCGCGCCCAGCGGCTGACGAGCTCCAGCGCGTCCGAGGGCGGCTACGTCGGCCGCATCGACAACAACACGAGCACGCACAGCACCGACAGCTACGTCGACTTCGTGGTGAACGTGCCCACGGCCCGCTCGTACACCATGACCATCGGCTACGCCAACGCCACCGGGGCGACCGCGACGCAGGGCCTGGCCTACAACGGCGGCGCCTGGACGACGGTCAGCTACCCGCCCACCGCGGCCTGGGGCCAGTTCGGCGCCACCGTCAGCACCACGGTCGACCTGCGGGCGGGCTACAACGTGATCCGCCTGGCCAAGGGGTCCCCCAACTTCGCCGGCGGCACCGGCTACGCCGAGCTGGACTACATCCAGCTGACCTGAGCCGCGCCGGACATCGAAAGGAACAACGACATGGAAAGCCTCGACAGGGGCCGGCGCGCCGCCGGCCTGGGCCTGGTGGCCCTCGCCGTCGCGGGCGGGCTCACCGCGTGCTCCGGGTCGTCCGGCGGTGACGGCGGCGCCCCGGCGGGCGCGAGCCAGGCCGCGGGCGGAGGGACCTACACGATCTGGGACCCCTACCCGCAGTTCGACGACTCCTCCGACTGGGTGAAGCTGCTCACGCAGTGCGGCACGCAGGCGGGAGTGACCGTCAAGCGGACCGCCTACGACACCACGGACCTGACCAACAAGGCGCTGCTCGCGGCCCAGCAGGGCAACTCGCCGGACGTGCTGATCGTGGACAACCCGGTCGTCTCGACGCTGGCCGAGGCGGGCGTGCTGACCTCGACCGACGAGACGAAGATCGACACCACGGCCGTCTCGCCGAACCTGCTGGCCGCGGGCCAGATCGGCGGCAAGACGTACGGCGTCCCGATCGGGGCGAACACCCTCGCCCTCTACTACAACAAGGAGGTGCTGAAGAAGGCCGGGGTGGACGCGGCCGCGGTGAAGGACTGGGCGTCGCTGACGGCGGCGCTGGAGAAGGTGAAGGCGGCGGGCAAGAAGGGCATAACGTTCTCCGCCATCGGCACCGAGGAGGGCAGCTTCCAGTTCCTGCCGTGGTTCTGGGGCGCGGGCGCGAATCTCACCAAGCTGGACTCGCCGGAGGGCGTGGCGGCGCTGTCGCTGTGGACCGACTGGGTGAAGAAGGGATACGCCCCTTCCTCCGTGATCAACAACACCCAGACCACGAGCTGGCAGGAGTTCGCGACCGGCGACTTCGCGTTCGGCGAGAACGGCACCTGGCAGCTGGCCAACGCCAAGAAGACCGGTTTCGAGTACGGCATCATCCCGATCCCCGCCAAGGGCGGCGGCACCGCCCCGGCGCCGACCGGAGGCGAGTTCGTCAGCGTGCCCGTGCAGAAGGACATCGCCCGGTACGTCGCCTCGCAGAAGCTGGTGACGTGCCTGGCCAGCACCGGCAACTCGCTGACCACCACGACGACGCTGTCGTACATCGCGCCGACCGAGGAGGTGCAGGCCACGCAGGTCGAGCGGAACGCCGAGCTGAAGGTGTGGGTGGAGGCGGTCAAGGCGGCCAAGGGCCGCACCAGCGATGATCTCGGCACGAAGTACCCGAAGATCTCCGAGCCCATGTGGAAGGCGATGCAGGCCGCGCTGAGCGGGTCGCAGCCGCCGCAGGAGGCGCTGACGGCCGCCCAGGCCACGGCGGCGAGCGCGATTCAGTAGGCACCGCTCAGTAGGTGCCGTTCAGTGGGTGCCGTTCAGTAGGCGCGGCGTGCGGGCCCGGCGTGTCCGGGCCCGCCCTCTCGTCAGACGAAGGAAAGCATGAAACACGCAACACAGACGCCGGCTCCGCGCGCGGGGGACAACCGGCGGGAGCGGGTCGCGGCGCCACGTTCCCAAGGGGCCGGCAGCGCCCACCGCGCGCCCGCGCGGCGATCGACCCAGTGGGCGGCATGGGCGTTCCTCGCGCCGATGGTGGCCTACCTGCTCGCGTTCTACGCCTATCCGCTGTACCGCAACGTCGACCTGAGCCTGCGTGACTACACGGTGCGGTCGTTCGTGCAGGGGGACGCGCCGTTCACCGGGCTCGCCAACTACGCGAAGGTCGTGCGCGACGCCACGTTCGGGCCGGCGCTGTGGCACACGGTGGTGTTCACCGTGGTGTCGCTGGCCTTCCAGTTCACCATCGGCCTCGCCCTGGCCGTGTTCTTCACCCGGAGCTTCCGGCTGTCGGCGACGTTGCGCGCGCTGTTCCTGGTGCCGTGGCTGCTGCCGCTGATCGTGTCGTCCTCGACGTGGTCGTGGATGCTCAACAGCGAGTCGGGCGTGGTCAACGCGGTGCTCGCGGCGGTGGGGATCGACCCGGTCAACTGGCTGACGTCGCCGGACTGGTCGCTGTGGTCGGTGACCATCGCCAACATCTGGATCGGGATCCCGTTCAACCTCGTCGTGCTGTACAGCGGCCTGCAGGCGATCCCGTCCCACATCCACGAGGCGGCCGAGCTGGACGGCGCGACCGGCTGGCAGCGGTTCTGGAAGGTGACCTTCCCGCTGCTGCGGCCGGTCTCGGCGATCACGCTGCTGCTCGGGCTGGTCTACACGCTGAAGGTGTTCGACATCATCTGGATCATGACGAAGGGCGGGCCCAGCGACGCGTCCACGACGCTGGCCACCTGGTCCTACCGGCTGGGCTTCGGCAACCTGCTGCCCTCTTTCGGGCCGGGCGCGGCGGTCGGCAACCTGCTGATCGTGATCGCGCTGGTCTTCGGCCTCGTCTACATCCGCGCGCAGCGACGGCAGGGGGCGGCATGAGGGCGACCGGGCGTGGCTGGTGGCGGACCGGCCTGGGCGTGGTGTTCACCGCGCTCATGCTGTTCCCCGTCTACTGGATGATCAACGTGTCGTTCACCCGGGACCAGGACATGCGCAAGTCGCCGCCGTACTGGTTCCCGGTGCACGGGACGTTCGAGGGATACCGCGCGGTCCTGGAGCAGCAGCTGCCGTACCTCGGGGTGAGCCTGGTCGTCGGGCTGGGCACCGTGGCCCTGACGCTGGTGATCGCGGTGCCCGCGGCGTACTCGCTGGCCAAGCTGCGGCCGCGCGGCCGCGGCGTGCTGGGCTTCGTGCTGCTGATCGCGCAGATGATCCCCGGTGTGATCATGGCGATGGGGTTCTACGCCATTTTCCTCGCCACCGGTGTGCTCAACACCGTGCCGGGGCTGATCGTGGCGGACTCCACCCTGGCGGTGCCGTTCGCGGTGCTGATCCTCACCGCGTTCATGTCCGGCATCCCCGAGGAGTTGCTGCAGGCGGCCCGGGTGGACGGCGCGGGCGTGCTGCGCACGTTCTGGTCGATCGTGCTGCCGGTCAGCCGCAACTCGGTCATCACGGTGTCGCTGTTCGCGTTCCTGTGGGCGTGGTCGGACTTCGTCTTCGCCTCCACCCTCGACCAGGGCGGCGCCCACCAGCCCATCACGCTCGGCATCTACCACTACATCGGCAACAACAACCAGCAGTGGAACGCCATCATGGCCACCGCGGTCGTCGCCTCGATCCCGGCCACGGTCCTCCTCGTGATCGCGCAGCGCTACGTCGCCGCGGGCGTCACCGCCGGAGCGGTCAAGGACTGAGCGCGATCGGAAAGTGAGTTAGTCAGGCGACTGACTGGGAGTCGACAAGCGGGCCTGTGGCCGCTACGGTTGCTCCAAGTAAGTCAGCCAACTAACTTATTGGAGCGATCATGATCGTCGTGACGGGCGCCACCGGAAACGTCGGGGGCCGGTTGGCCGCGCTGCTCGCCGCCGCGGGCGAGCGGGTGACCGCCGTCTCCCGGCGGGCCGCCGAACTGCCCGAGGGCGTACGGCACGTGCGGGGCGACCTGGAGGACCCCGCCGGGCTGAAGGACGCCTTCGACGGAGCGGACGCGCTGTTCCTGCTGGTAGCAGGGCAGGACCCACGGGCGATCCTCGACGCCGCCCGGGCCGGCGGGGTGCGCCGGGTCGTCCTGCTGTCCTCCCAGGGGGCGGGGACCAGGCCGGAGTTCTACCGCCACCCCGCCGCCTTCGAGGACGCGGTGCGCCGGTCCGGTCTGGAGTGGACCATCCTGCGTCCCGGCGGCTTCCACTCCAACGCCTACGCCTGGGCCGAGTCCGTCCGCGCGGGCCGTACCGTCGCCGCTCCGTTCGGCGACGTCGGCCTGCCGACCGTCGACCCGGGAGACATCGCCGAGGTCGCCGCGGCCGTCCTGCGCGAGGACGGGCACGCGGGCCGCGTCTACGAACTGACCGGCCCCGCGCCGACCACGCCGCGGGAACGCGCGGCGGCGATCGGGGACGCGCTGGGCGAGCCGGTGCGCTTCACCGAGCAGACCAGGCAGGAGGCCCGCGCGCAGATGCTCGGGTTCATGCCGGAGCAGGTGGTCGAAGGGACGCTCGCCATCCTGGGGGAGCCGCTGGAGGCCGAGCGGCGGGTCGGTCCGGACGTCGAACGCGTCCTCGGCCGCGCTCCCCGGTCCTTCGCCGACTGGGCCGTACGCAACGTGGCCGCCTTCCGGTGAGCCCGGCCGGGGAGTTCGCGGCGCGATCACGCAGTTCGACATCCGAGAGGAATCCGTCATGCCCGTTCAGCACGTGCTCGGCTCGGCCATCCACTACCGCGAGACCGGCTCCGGGGCGCCGATGGTCTTCCTGCACGGCAACCCCACGTCGTCCCATCTGTGGCGGCACGTCATGCCCGCTGTCGGTGAAGGCCGCCTGCTGGCGCCCGACCTGATCGGCATGGGTGAGTCCGGCAAGCCCGGCATCGCCTACACCTTCGCGGACCACGCCCGCTATCTGGACGCCTGGTTCGACGCCCTCGACCTTCGCGACGTGGTCCTCGTCGGCCACGACTGGGGCGGCGCCCTGGCCTTCGACTGGGCCTCCCGCCACCCGGATCGCGTGCGGGGGATCGCCTTCACCGAGACCATCGTCAAGCCGATGACCTGGGAGGAGTTCCCCGATGGCGGCCGGGAGCTGTTCGCGGCGATCAAGACGGAGGGCGTCGGCGAGAAGATGATCCTGGACGACGACGCCTTCATCGAGGGACTGCCGGGCACCGTCGCCGGCCCCATGGACCAGAGCGACCTTGCCGTCTACCGCGAGCCGTACCCGACGAGGGAGAGTCGCCTGCCGCTGCTGCGGTGGGCCCGTTCGATGCCGCTCGGCGGCGAGCCGGCCGACGTGGTGGCACGCGTGGAGGCGTACGACGCGTGGCTGGCCGCCAGCCCGGAGGTGCCGAAGCTCCTGCTCGCCTTCGCGCCCGGGCCCGGCACGATGATGCACCAGGGCATGATCGACTGGTGCGCGGCCACCATCGCCGGCCTCGAGATCCGGCGGTACGACGAGGTCGCGGGGCACCACACCCCCGAGGATCACCCGGAGCTGATCGGCAGGGCCGTCGCGGACTGGGCGAAGGCGCACGGGCTCCGCTGACGCCCCGCGTCCACGGACGACAAGCCGTCCCCGGGTTCCGCGCCCGCTGCCGGGAGTCGGAGGCGACATCGGGCGTGGACGCCGGGGCAGGTCGCAACTGTCGGTGCCCTCCAATACGGTCGTCTCGGCACGCGGAGCCCCGCCCGCGATCTGGCGGGCGGGACTCCGCGATCGGGCGGGTGCGACACGGATCCGAGGCATGGATCCGTGACACGGATTGGGGGGCCGGATGGCGGAACGCAGGGCGCTTGACCTCGACTCGCCGGCGATCAGCGATCGGTTCAGGCTGTTCAACTTCACCAGGCGTGACGACCATGTGGCCTACCTGTGGGTGCTGCGGGCCATGGACCGGCTGCGGGAGGTGCACCAGGTCCAGGTGGACGCGGGTGAGGTGCAGGCGGCCCTCACCGAGCTCGCCCGGCTCCACGACGAGGTGCCCACCTTCGACGGCAACCTGCGCGACCGGCTGGACGCCCTGTACGAGGACGGCGTGGTGCACCGGTTCGACGACGCCTCGCGGGCCGGCAACCTCGTCCGCTACCGCAACAGGCAGTCGGTCTATCAGTTCAGCGAGCTCGGCTACTGGGCGTACACCTCGGTGGAGGGCCTGCTCGCGGCCCGCATCCAGGACGCGAACCTGTCGCGCCTGGTCTTCTCCGACATCCTGGAGGACCTCAAGGCGCTGGCGGCGGCCAACCGCGCGGGGCAGGGCGAGCAGGTCTACCGCCGGCTGTCCCGGCTGGACTCGGTGATGGAGGACATGGGACGCCGCTCCGCGCACTTCCATGTGACGCTCGGCGAGATCATCCGCTCCACCGACGCCTCTCCGGAGACGTTCCTGCGCTACAAGAACGCGCTGCTGACGCACATGTCCGAGTTCATGGCGGAGCTCGACCGCTATCTGCCCCGCCTGGCCGCGGCCGTACGGGACGTCGAGACGAGCGGCCTGACCTCCCTGCTCGACCGCGCGGCGGCGGCGGACGAGCGGCCCTTCATGGACCGCCACGAGCGGCTGGAGGACTGGCGCCGCCGCTGGTCCGTGCTGCGGGCGTGGTTCGCGCCCGAGGGGCCGGGGGAGTCCCGGGCGGGGGAGCTGCGCAACGCGACGCGCGTCGCGGTGTCGGGGGTGATCGCGCTGCTGCGGCAGATCTCGGAGGCGCAGCGCGGCGGCGTCAACCGGGCGACCCAGCTGCGGCACCTGGCCGAGTGGGTCTGGAACGCGCCGGACGAGGGCGCCGCCCACGCGCTGATGGGCGCGGCGTTCAACCTGCGCAGCGCCCGGCACCTGGGCGCGGCCCACGAGGACACCGAACAGATCTCGCCCAGGAACACATGGTGGGACGCGCCGGGGGTGGAGGTGTCGGTCACGCTCTTCCGCAGCGGGAAGGCGCCCACGACGGGCGTGCCCACGCCGGTGCGTGGCAACCCCGGCGCGCGGGCCGCGCTGCGCCGCGAGCAGGCCGCGGAGCGCGCGGCCGAGCGCGAGGCCGCCGGCCACCTGGTGGGGATGGGCGCGCACGGCCGGGAGCTCGACGACGCGGAGACCAGGGTTTTGCTGAAGCTGATGACGCGGGCGCTGGAGGGACGCACGGTCGTCGCCGGCCGCTTGAAGAGGGGCTCCGGCGCCGACGACGCCGTGATGATCCGGCTCGTGCCGTCCGACGGCGGGAGCGCGGTGCGCACCGCGCGGGGACTGCTCCACCTGCCCGGGTTCCGGGTCGAGATCGCCGGTCGGACGCCGGTGGCGGGTTCGGGGACGGGGGGTTCCCGGTGACGACTGCCCGCACCCGTGCCGGCGCCCGGGCCGCCGTCGGCGTCTCCACCGCCGACCTCGGCTCCTATCAGCAGGCGGTCCGCCGGGTGCTGACCTGCGACCTGATCACCAAGGAGCGGCCGCGCCCCGGCGTGCTCGACCAGGTGCTGCGGTGGGCCGACGAGATGACGCGCGACTTTCGCGAGCTGTTCGGCTACACGCTGATCGCCACGACCCACCACGTGCGGCTGGTCCGCCACCTCGACGTCCTGGACGAGACGCAGCGTTCGATCTTCTCCCGCAAGGGCAAGCCGTTCGACCGCCGCCGGCTGGCCTACCTGTGCCTGGTGCTCGGGTCGTTCCAGCGCTCCCGCATCGAGATCAGCCTGGCGGACCTGGTGCGGATCTTCACGCCGCTGGCCAACTCCATCGACGGTCTCGGCTTCGATCCCGCGCTCGGCTCGCACAAGGCCGCCGTCGTCGACGTGCTGGGCTGGCTCGTGGACCGCGGCGCGCTCCGGCTGTCCGACGGCAGCCTGGAGTGGTGGGCGCGCGACACCGAGCGCGGCGACGCGCTGTACGACATCGACCACGACATCTGCGCGGTGCTGTTCAAGCCGGCCCGGCCCGTCCAGCACCTCACCAGCGCGGCCGGGCTGGTGCACGAGCCGCCGCACGCGAACCCCGTGCGCAGGGCCAGGCGGCTGCTCGTCGAGTTCCCCGTCGTGTACTACGCGGACGTCGACCCCGAGGTGGCCGACGCGCTGCGGTCCCCGGGCCTCGCCGAGGACCTCGTCCGGTTCACCGGGCTGGCCCTGGAACGGCGCGCGGAGGGCGTCATGCTCGCCGACCCGGGCGGCGTCTTCACCGACCGGCCGTTCCCGGGCCGGGGCAACGCGGTGAGCCGGGCGGCCGGCCTCCTGCTGGCGAAGATCGCCGACCTGCTGGAGGACCCCGAGCACGTCCCGGAGCGCCTGCCCGTCCCCGCGCTCGCCGACGACCAGGCCGGCCTCGTCGCGCGGATGGACGCGGGACTGCCCCGCGACGGGATCGTCGCCGAGCTCGCCTGGTCCGCCGCGGAGGCGGAGGCGCCTTTCCCCGGCGACCGGCCCGCGCCCGCCGAGGCGCCGTTCGTGGAGCGCGGCCGCCTCGAGTCGATGACGACCGAGCTGTACGACGAGTTCGGCGCGGCCTCGTTCACCACCGCCTGGCAGCAGGACCCCCGGGGGCTGCTCGACGCGGTCGTCGGCTTCCTCGCGGACCTGATGCTGCTCAGGCCGGTGCCCGGCGGCGTGCTCGTCCTGCCCGCCGCGCTGCGGTATCGCAACATCCGGGCCGCCCTGCCCACCCGAACCTCGGGCGGCCAGCTGGCGCTGGTGGCGCTGCCCGAGCCGGCCACACAGAAGGACCCGTCGGCGCGGGAGCACGCGCCGGCGCAGGAGGAGGAGCGATGACGCCGCCGAGCGACCGGTTCCAGCCCAGCAGAGCCGGGGTGATCAACGTCTGGGACTACGTCGACGAGGAGTTCGCCTTCGCCGACGGGCGCCTGGTCCTGCGCGGGCACAACGGCTCGGGCAAGACCAAGGCGCTGGAGGTGCTCTTCCCGTTCATCCTCGACGGTGTGGCGGACGCCCGGCGGCTCGACCCGTTCAGCGGCGAGAACCGGACGATGAAGTCCAACCTGCTCTACCGGGGGCAGGAGGCCGAGTACGGCTACGTGTGGATGGAGTTCGCCCGGCGGGAGATCGGGGCGGAGCCCGCCGAGACCGACGAGACCGTCACCCTCGTCATCGGCATCCGCGCGCACCGGCACCGCGACGGGGTGCGGACCTCGTTCTTCGTCACGGACAAGCGCCTCGGCGTCGACTTCGGGCTGCTGGCGCCCGACTCCCGGCCGCTCACCGAGCGGCAGCTCAAGGCCGTGCTCGGGCCGGACGCCCACAGCGAGACCGCCACGCAGTACCGCGACGCGGTGGACGCCCGGCTGTTCGGGCTGGGCAGGGAGCGCTACACCCAGCTCCTCGACCTGCTGCTGGCGCTGCGCCGCCCGCTGCTGGCCAAGGACCTCGACCCCGACAAGGTGTCCGCCACGCTCACCTCGGGTCTCAGCCCTCTCGACGAGGAGCTCGTCGACCAGGCGGCCCGCGACTTCGAGAACCTCGCGGCGGTGCAGAGGCAGTTCGACGACTTCGCCGCCGCGGACGAGGCCGTACGGGCGTTCCTGACCGACTACGTCGCCTATCTGCGCACCCACGCGAAGGCCCGGCTGTCCCGCATCCAGACCGAGATGGACGGCGCGGTGGAGCACGCCCGCACGCTGGTGCGGGCCGAGGAGTCGCGCAGGACGGCCGCGGCCGCACGCGAGGCCGCGACGGCGGCGTCCGCCGCGGCGGAGGCCGAACGGGAGGGCCTGGAGCGCCGCCTCGCCGCGTTGCGCGCGGACGACGCCTACCGCGCGCGGGGCGAGCTGGACCTGCGCCGCCGTCAGGTCGCCAAGACGGGCGAGGAGATCGAGCGGGAGCGGGTCCGGCTGGCGGACGCCGCCGATCACCTGGCCGCCCTCGAAGGGGAGGCGGGCGAACACGCGGAGCGGCTGGAGGGCGCCCGGGCGGCGATCGTCCGCCACGCCACGGACCTGGCCGACGCGGCGGAGCGGGCGGGAGTCTCCCACGACGGGGACGGTCCGGCCGACACGGGGGAGGACCTGCTCACGACGGCGGGGGCCCGGGCCGCCGCCCGCCGGGACGACGTCGCGAAGGTCCGCGACGAGATCGCCAGGGTGACCGCAGCGGAGAGGGACCGGCTGCGGGCCGAGACCGACCGTGACAAGGCCGACAAGGACGTCGAGGAGCGGGAACGGCGGTGCGAGGCCGCCGACGCCGCACTGGCGACGGCGCGCCGCGACGCGCGGGAGGCACTCGACGCCTGGGCCGTCCGCTGGGCCCGCTCCCCGGAGCTTCCGGACAACGAGCCCGCAGAGGACGGACGGCCCGGGGACGAGCACACGGGATACGAGCACACGGGGGACGAGCAGACCGGGCACGACGAGGCCGTGGCCGGGCCGGCCGACGTGGAGGCGCTGGCCGAGGCCCTCGACCACGCCGGTGACGCCGGGGCGCCGTCCCCGGCCGAGGTCTACGGCGTGCGGACCGAGGAACGGCGCACGGAGGCGGTCAGGTCCGTGGAGCGCCTGTCCACCCGGGTGCGCGACCTCGCCGCCGAGCTCGTCCGCCTGCGCCGCGAGCGGGAGGAGATCGCGGCGGAACGCGACGAGGCGCCGCCGCACGACGACCGCCGGACGGCGAACCGCGACGGACGTCCGGGGGCGCCGCTGTGGCGGCTCGTCCGGTTCGCCGACGGCCTCGGCGCGGAGGAGGCGGCCGGTCTCGAAGGAGCCCTGTACGGCGCGGGACTGCTGACCGCCTGGGTGCATCCGCAGGCGCGGCACACCCTCGACGCCGTCGCGGCGCCGGAGCCCGACGGCTACCTGCTCCCGCTTCCCGTGGAGAGCCGCCCGTCCGGCCGCACGCTCGCCGACGTGCTCGTGCCGGAGGAGCAGGACCTCGTTCCGGCGGCGGTCGTCACGGACGTGCTGCGGTCGGTCGCGGTCGCCGACACGATCACATCGGAGGGATCTGCGCCGGTGGTGACCGGCGGGGCCCAGTTCGGCCTCGGTCTCCTCGTCGGCGCCCGGCCCAAGCCTTCGCCCGAATACATCGGCGCCACGAACCGGGCCAACCGCCGCGCCGCCAGGCTCGCCGAGTACGACGAATCGATCGGCGAGACGAGCCGGGCGCACGAGGCCGCCGAGCGGGACCTGGCGCGCGCCGGCCGCCGCCTGGAGGACTTCGCCCGGGCCAGGCGGGAGCTTCCGCCCGCCACGGCGGTCGCCGCGGCCGTCGCCCGCGTGTCGCGCGAGTCCGCGCTGCTGGCCCAGGCGCGGGCGGCGCTGACCGATCGCCGCCGCGACCTCGACGCCGCGGTGGCCCAGGCCGACGCGGCGCGCCGGCGGCTGCGGCAGGTCGCGGCGGAACGGAGCATGCCCGTCGCCGAGCAGGAGGTAGACGCGGTCGCCCGGGCCGTCGACGACTTCCTCGCGACGGCGCAGCGGCTGCACGACGGCCGCGAGCGGGCCGCGTCCGAGGAGCGGGACCTTGCCTCCCGGCAGGCTGCGATCGCGCGGCAGCGCGAGCGGCACGACGCGGACTCCCGCGTTCTGGAGGACAAGGAACGGGAGCACCGTGCCGACGTCGAGGAGCTCAGGGCGGGTGAGGAGGCCCTCGACGCGCCGCTGCGCGAGGTGCTTGCCCAGGTGGACGAGGCCGAGCGCGACCTCGCCGAGGTCCGCCGGCGGTGTGAGGAGCACGCCGCCGCGGCGGCGCGGGAGGACAAGGCGCTGATCGTCGCCGAGAACGACCTCAAGCACGGCCAGTCCTCTGTCGGCCAGGCCCTCGGGCACCTCTTCGAGCACGCCGCGTCGTTCGGGCCGTACGCGCACCTGGAGCTGCGCCCGCTGCTCGGCGTCACCGCCACCGAGCCGTGGCCCGCCCACGTCGGCTGGCCCGAGCCCGCGGAGGCGGCCGCGTCGGTGGCGGCGGAGTTGTCCGCCCAAGCCGACGGGCCGCCGCCCGACCCCGCCGCCCTTGTCGGCCGGGTGCTGCCGGGAGAGGTCGCCGCCCTGCTGGACGCCTTCGGCGCGGAGATGGCGGACATCCGCGTTCCGGGGGAGAGCGCGCTCAAGAGCTCCGCGAGCCGGCTGTCGGCCTCGCTGCGGGCCTTCCAGGACGCGCTCGACGGCTGCGCCGAGGACTACCGCCTGGAGCACGACCCCACCGGCGTCGTGATGGTCTACGTCAGCGACGAGGGAGGCCGCAATCCCGTCGCCGCGTTCGCCCGGCGCGTCGCCGACCGCGTCCGGGAGCAGGGTGTGCTGCTCGAGGAGCGGGAGCGGACGGTGCTGGAGGACGAGCTGCTCACCGCGCTCGCCCAGCAGGTGCACGACCGGGTCCGCACCGCACGCGACCTCGTGCGCGGGATGAACGAGGACACCCGGTCCCGGCCCATGTCGTCCGGCACCAGGATCGGCATCCGCTGGGGCCGCTCCGACCGGCTGAACGACCGGCAGGTCGCGGTCGCGCGGCTCCTCGACCGGGACGCGCACGGGCTCGGCGCGGCCGGGCTGGCCGAGCTGCGCGGCCTGCTGCGCGAGATGATCCGCGGCTACCGTGCCGCGCACCCGCGCGCCACGTACCGGCAGGCCCTGGCCGACGTGCTCGACTACCGCACCTGGTACGGCTTCGAGCTGGTGCTCGCCGTGCCGGGGGAGAAGGAGGTCAAGCTCACCCGGGCCAAGCACGAGGAGATGTCCGGCGGGGAGAAGTCGGCGGCCATCCATCTTCCGCTGTTCGCGGCGGCCAACGCCCTCTACTCGTCCGCCAAACCCACCTGCCCGCGCGTGATCGCGCTGGACGAGGCGTTCGCCGGCATCGACGACCGGTACAAGCCCGAGCTGCTGGGCCTGACCGTGAAGTTCGGCCTCGACCTGTTCATGACCGGCCACGACCTGTGGATCCACTTCGACACCGTGCCGATGGCGGCGCACTACGACATGCACCACGACAAGAGCGCCCACGCGGTCTCGGCGATGCTGATGCTCTGGGACGGCGACCAGACCGTCGACGCCGACGCCGGTTTCGCCGGCAACGAGGAACTGGCCGAGACGCTGCTCGGTTTCCGGCCGAGCCGCCGCGCTCCCGCCCTCACCGAGGGCACCCTCCTCGCCGCCGAGGGCGACGAGGAGCCCGACGACGCGGAGGCGGGTGTGTGAGAACGCGTGGAAACGGCGCATCGCGGAGTTGCCGACTGAGAAGTTCCCAGCGCTCTCCCGGCAGTCGGGATTTCCTTTCCTGCCGGAGTCGGTCTCGGCGGACCGGATCCGAGCTGAACGTCATGCGTCAAGGTTCTCTTGACGTATGGCCGATGTTATCCCTGCTTCCGCGGCACACGACGATCTGCAGGCGCTCAGATCGGCGAACTACTCATGGACGGGGCTCGCCCGTCTGGTCCTGTCGGAACAGGGGCGTGTTCTGGTGGACAAGACCGCCGCGCTGGTGCCGACCAACCGGCCCGGCTCGGACGAGGTCCTGCTCGTCGAGGAGGCCGCCAGGCTGGTCGAGGACGCGCAGCGCCTGCTGACCTTCGCGGTGATCTACGAGCGGCTGAGGAACGTCAGCTGGGAACGCATAGGCGTCGCACTGGGCAGGGCCGGTCGCAGAACGGTCAGCCGGCAGGCCGCGCATGAACGGTACGCCGACGCCGAGCGGGACTTCCGCCGCCGCCTGCTGTACGCCTGGCTGTTGCCGGAACGCGCGGCCGAGGTGCTGGACAGCACCGACCACCTCGCCGAGGTGATCAGGAATCTCAACGTGTGGCTGGGCGACCGGGAAGAGCTCGTCGACGAGTCCCCCCACACCGGCCTGCCGCCCATGAGCGTGAGTGAACGCGCCGACCTGATCGACCGGGCCGAGGCCCTGCTGCAAACGATGGCGGACGGCGTAAGCGAGCAGGAGCACCGCGACCTGCGGGCCGGTCTGTGCCGCCGGCGGATCGAGTTGTACGAGGACCTCGCCGACCGGACGCCCGGTGATCCCCACGTGCTCATAGCGCTGTCCGAGGCCCGCCAGCGTCTGGAGGAACTTCGCGCGACCGGCTCCTAAGCCGCCCGCAACTATGGTGGTCCAGCGGAGCAACTCGCGCAGACAAGGGTCCCCGACCACGGCTGCTCGCTGCATGCTGCTGGATCTCCATACCCACCGAGGCCGGCCGTTGATGGGCGTATGCCGCACCATCTGATGGGATGCCGAAGTTGGCAAGTCCGTTAGACAGGTTTCGGCTATCTGCATAGACACAATGGTGGTGTGTCCCTAGGTTGTGGGGCATGGAGCCGATGAACCACGATTTGATTTTCGACCAGCCCGATCTCATTCCCCCAGGCGACGACGTCGTCGAAGCCGTCACATACTTCGCCACTGTGACGCGCGCCGGAAAGCAGTGGACCGCCACCGCCGAACTCCCCGGCGGGCACACCGTCCGAACTCAGGGCGGTAGCTGGGCAGATGTCAAGAGCAATGTCGCCCAGCTCATCTTCGGCGTACTTCGGGACGAGCATGCAACGATCGGCGTCTACGTCGAGCCCGCCGACCCAAAGGCCAAGGCAGCTCTCGCGGCGGTCATTGAGGCACGGCAGGCGCGAGTCCTCGCCGAGCAGGCCGAGCGCGACGCCGTCCGCCATGCCGCCCGCCTCCTCACTGCTCAAGGGTGGACCACCCGCGATGTGGGCAGCGCGATGCGCCTGTCACACCAGCGCATCTCGCAGATCCTCAACGAGTCGAGCGTGTAGCCGAAGCTGACGCGATGTGCGGCGACGTGCCCGGGACCATCGGGAGCCGCGGGAGTCCACCTGCTCCTGGTAGTCCCCATGACCAACGTAGGCGTGGTCGCTCGGCAGGGGCAGGGGCAGGGGCAGGGGCAGGGGCAGGGGCAGGGGCAAGGGCAAGGGCGGGGTCGAGCCGGTGCCCGATCGGCAGACCATGCCGGTATGGGTGCGCGCGATGTCCACTCGCCGTCCTTTCCCCCACTCCAGCACAGATGCGGATTCACACAACGTGGCCCCGGCCGCTCGTGACCAGCACCGAATTGACCTTCACACTGACGGCGTGGTCACCCGAGAACAGCACGAACGCTGGGGACGCCATCTACGGCAAGACGGACGATGGCACGTCGAGCCGGCTGTCGCTCAGGTCGCACGCATCATCGGCGAAGAGCTACCGACCAGCGCCTACAAACACTCAGCATGGTGGGCTGGCGATTTCAGGCACACGCAGGCCGTACGGCTCGACGCCGACTACACCGTGCGGCTAGCCCTCCCCGGCCCGCAGCACAGAACCAGGACAATCCGGTCTCGCCCCGCGCGTCCCGCCGGTCTTGACAGACGGCGCCGGCCTTGACAGAAAGCCGTGACGGACCGCTTCGACGATGAGGAGTTCCGCGTGAGCGAGACGACCGGCACCCACGCCTTCCGGGAAGTCCGCGACCTGCTGCTCCGCTTACGGGAGGACCCCGAGCGGGCGGCGCGTGAGTTCGCGTGGCCGGTGTTCGGCGACACGTTCAACTGGGCCACGGACTGGTTCGACGTCATCGCCCGGGGCAACGACCGCACGGCCCTGTGGATCGTGGAGGAGGACGGCTCCGAGCGGCGTTACTCCTTCGACGAGATGGCCCGCCGCTCCGACCGGGTGGCGGCCTGGCTGGCCGTCCAGGGGGTCGGCAAGGGCGACCACGTGCTGCTCATGCTCGGCAACCAGGTCGAGCTGTGGGAGTCGATGCTGGCGGTGATGAAGCTCGGCGCGGTGATCATGCCGGCGACCACCGCCCTCGGCACGGCGGACCTCGCCGACCGCGTGCGCCGGGGACGGGTCCGGCACGTCGTCGCCAACGCGGCCGACACGCACAAGTTCGACGGCGTCCCGGGCGAGTACGGCCGCGTCTGCGTGGGCGAGGCGACCGGCTGGCTTCGGTACGGCGACGCGTACGCGACGCCCGATCCGGAGCCGTACGAGGCCCGGACCTCTCCCGGCGACCCGCTGCTGCTGTACTTCACCTCGGGGACGACCAGCAGGCCCAAGCTCGTTCGGCACACACAGGTGTCCTATCCGGTGGGGCACCTGACGACGATGTACTTCGTCGGGGTGCGGCCGGGCGACGTGCACCTCAACATCAGCTCGCCCGGCTGGGCCAAGCACGCCTGGAGCTGCTTCTTCGCGCCGTGGAACGCCGAGGCGACGGTGTTCGTGCACAACTACTCCCGCTTCGACGCCGCCGCCCTGCTCGCGCTGATCCGCCGGGCGGAGGTGACCACGTTCTGCGCGCCGCCGACCGTGTGGCGGATGCTCATCCAGGCCGACCTCGGGGACGGGCCGGGCCGCCTGCGCGAGGCGGCCGCCGCGGGGGAGCCGCTGAACCCCGAGGTCATCGCCCAGGTGGAGCGGGCGTGGGGGCTGACCGTCCGCGACGGGTACGGCCAGACCGAGACGACCGCGCTGATCGCCAACACGCCCGGCACGCCGGTGAAGGCCGGCTCGATGGGCCGCCCCCTTCCCGGCGTGCCGGTCGTGGTCGTCGATCCGGTGACCGGCCGGCCGGCGGACGAGGGCGAGATCTGCCTCGACCTCGCCGCCCGTCCGGTCAACCTGATGACCGGATACCTCGACGGCGACGAGGAGGCCATGGCCGGAGGGCTCTACCACACGGGCGACGTCGCGGTGCGGGACGCCGACGGCTCCATCACCTTCGTGGGACGCACCGACGACGTGTTCAAGGCGTCCGACTACAAGATCTCGCCGTTCGAGCTGGAGAGCGTGCTCATCGAGCATCCCGCCGTGGCGGAGGCGGCGGTCGTCCCCGCCCCCGACCCGATCCGCCTCGCCGTGCCCAAGGCGTACGTGGTGCCCGCCGCGGGCTGGGAACCGAACAGGGAGACCGCCGCGGCCATCCTGCGGCACGCCCGCGAGAGGCTCGCGCCGTACCAGCGGGTGCGCCGGATCGAGTTCGCCGAGCTGCCCAAGACCATCTCGGGGAAGATCCGCCGGGTCGAGCTGCGGGCCAGGGAGAGCGACGCCGCGCGGGAGGGGACCCCGCCGTCGAAGGAGTGGCGGGACGACGAGTTCCCCGAGTTGCGCGCCTGAGCGGCCCGTTCTCGCCCGGCCTGCCCGAGAGGATAGGTTGGCTCCTGATCATCTGGGCGCGAGTCGCTTTGGGGAGGTGCGGGACGTGGTGCCGTCCACGCTCGGCGGTCGTTACGAGCTGGAGGAGCTGATCGGCCAGGGCGGGATGGGCGAGGTCTGGCGGGGCCGGGACCTGCGGGCGCACCGTCCCGTGGCGGTCAAGATCCTCGCGCCGCAGGTCGCCGGGGTCGCCTCGCGTGAGCGCTTCGCCCGCGAGGCACGCGCCGCCGCCCGCGTCGTCCATCCGAACGTGGTGACGGTGCTGGACGTCGGCGAGCAGGACGCGCGGCCCTACCTGGTGATGGAGCTGCTCACCGGCCGCAGCCTGGCCGCGGAGCTGCTCGACCGGGGCCGGTACGGCGTGGCGGAGGCGTGCGACCTCATGAGCCAGGCCGCCGCGGGGCTGGACGCCGCCCACCGGGCCGGGGTCGTGCACCGGGACGTCAAACCCGCGAACCTGCACCGCACCGCGAGCGGCGTGCTCAAGGTGGTCGACTTCGGAGTGGCGCAGGTGGCGACCGAGGCGGCGCGGCTCACGATGGTGGGCACGGTGGTCGGCACCGCCGCGTATCTCGCGCCGGAGCAGATCGACGGCCGGGGCGGCGGGGCCGCCTGCGACCTCTACGCGCTGGGGTGCGTCTGCTACGAGCTGCTGTGCGGGCACCCGCCGTTCACCGGGTCGGCCCCGGAGCTGGTGTATCAGCACATGCACCAGGCTCCGGTGCCGCCCGGCCGGCACCGGCCCGACATCCCCGCCGAGCTGGAACGCCTGATCATGGCGCTGCTGGCGAAGGACCCCGCCGCCCGGCCCGCCGACGCGGAGGTCGTACGCCGGGTCCTGGCGGCCGTCGCCCTCTCCGCGGCGCAGCCGGGGCGGGAAGGCGGACCGGCGGCAGGGGAAGGCGGACCGGCGGCCTGGGAGGCCGGGGCGACCCCGCCGCCGCACGGGCCGTACCCGGGCGGCGCGCGTGCGGGCGACACGGCGCTGCTCGACGCCCCGCCGCCCGCCGTCCCGGCCGGACGTACTCCGGGGTCGCTCGAACGGCGGACGCTGATCCGGCTCGGCGCCGCGGTGGCGGGGCTCGCAGTGGTCACGATCGGGGTGGCGGCGCTGTCCGACGGCGGCGGACGGGCCGAGCCCGCGGTCGCGGGCCAGTCGCCGACGGCCACCCGCGCCGAGACGTCACCCACCCCGGCGAGGAAGGCGAGTCCGTCACCCCGGCTGTCCAGGACGCCGTCCCCCAGGCCGTCGCCGAAGCCGTCTCCCACGCCGTCCGCGACGCGACGCGTCTACCGCGGCTACATGGAGTGGCTGGCCGCCTTCGACCACGCCGTACAGGCGCAGGAGAGCCGGGGCGGCATCGAGCCGAAGCTGGCCCGCGAAGCCCACGACGCCATCAGGAAGACGGCCAGGGACCTGTCCCGGGGGCGAGGCGGGGACAAGGGCGCCAAGGCCGCGCGGCGGGTCCGCGACCTGCTCATCAAGCTGCAGCGGGCGCACTCGACGGGGAGGCTCGCCGACGGCCCGCTGATCGACTTCGTGAACTCCGCCGGCTTCAGCTCCCGGGGGGACGACGACTGAGGTCCTCGACCGGCCCGACGTCGCGGGTCCACGACCCCAGCACGAGCAGGGTCTTGGTGCCGGTCACGTCGCCGGCGCGGCGCAGCCGGTCGATGACCTGCTGGAGATGGCCGAGGTCGCGGACGCGGACGTGGATGAGCGCGTCCGGGTCGCCGGCGATCGTGAACACCTCCTGCACCTCCGGCACGTCCGTGGCGGTACGGACGATCTTTCCGACCGGCGTGGTGCCGGGGTAGCGCAGTTCGGTGAACGCCTCGATGCCCCAGCCGAGCTTGGCGTAGTCGATGCGCACGGTGAAGCCCGTGATGACGCCGATCTCCCGCAGGCGGTCGACCCTCCGCTTCACCGCGGCCACCGACAACCCGATCTCGGCGGCCATCTCCGAGAAGGTCCTGCGCCCGTCCTCGCGCAGCAGGCGCAGCAGCCGGTGGTCGATGTCGTCGATCTCCGCCATGGGCATGTCCCTTTCCAACCGCTATCGGCGCAAAGAACAGTAGCGTCGCAGGCGCGATCCTCCATCTTTTTGCGTTTTCGCAGCGGCTTGCCGCGCGATGCTTGCGCGGAAGCCGTCACCGTTGGTGTGCTGTGGGTCACCCCTCGACCTCAGGAGGTTCGCGTGTCCTCGCCCGTGTCCTCACCGGCCGTCTCGCTCGACGACAAGTACGCGGCCGAGAACGGCACCGTGCTGATCTCGGGCGTCCAGGCCCTCGTCCGGCTCACCCTGGAGCAGCGCCGCCTCGATGTCGAGCGCGGCCTGGACACGCGGGTGTTCGTCTCCGGATATCCCGGCTCGCCGCTGGGCGGCGTCGACCTGGAGATGGCACGGGCCGCGCGGTTCCTGGAGGAGGCGGGGGTGGTGGCCCGGCCCGGCCTCAACGAGGAGCTGGCGGCCACGGCGGTGGCGGGCACGCAGCTGCTCGCGCAGGCGCCGGGCCGCCGGCACGAGGGGGTGGCCGGGTTCTGGTACGGGAAGAACCCGGGCCTCGACCGGGCCGCGGACGCGATCCGGCACGGCAACGTCGCCGGCACCGCACCGCTCGGCGGGGCGGTGGCCTGGATCGGCGACGACCCGGGCAGCAAGTCGTCGACCGTGCCCAGCTCCTGCGAGCCCATGTGCCAGAGCCTGTCGATGCCGCTGCTCGCCCCCGGCTCGGTGGCGGAGGTCGTCGAACTCGGGCTGCACGCGGTGGCGCTGTCGCGGGCCACCGGCCTGTGGGCCGGCCTGAAGATCGTGGCCGACGTCGCCGACGCCTCCGCCACCGTCGACCTCGGGTCGCTGCGCGAGAGCATCCGGTCCGGCGTACCGGTGCCGGACCGCGCCGAGCGGGGGGCGCCGCCGACCCTGGTCGGGCCGGCCTCGCTCGACGCCGAGCACGACATGCTCACCCGCAGGCTCGGCCTGGCCCGCGAGTACGCCCGCGCGCACGGCCTCAACCGGATCACGCGCGACGCACCGGGGGCCACGACGGGCGTGCTCGCGTCCGGCGCCTCCTACGCCGTGGTCCTGCGCGCCCTGGCCGACCTCGGCCTGGACGAGGCCGCGATGGACCACCTCGGCCTGCGGCTGATCCGGCTCGCCATGCCGTTCCCGCTCGCCTACGACGACCTCGCCGCCATGACCGCCGGGCTCGACCGGGTGCTCGTGGTCGAGGACAAGGTGCCGTTCCTGGAGGGGCACCTCAAGCAGGCGTTGTACGAAACCGGGCAGCGCCCCGACGTCATCGGGCGGGAACTGCTCACGGCGCGCGGCACGCTCGGCGGCGAGGACGTGGCCGGGGCGCTCGCCACCTGCTTCGGTCCCGACCGCCTGCCCCGCCAGGCGGCGATCCTGTCGCCCGCCCCCGCGAGGCGTCGCGTCATGCTCCCTCTGGCCGCCGCCCGCACGCCGTACTTCTGCTCGGGCTGCCCGCACAACGCCTCCACGCGCGCCTCCGACGACACGCTGGTGGGCCCGGGCATCGGCTGCCACGCCATGATCGCCCTGGACGGCGACGGACGCGGCAGGCGGATCGGCATGACGCAGATGGGAGGCGAGGGAGCCCAGTGGTTCGGCCTCGCCCCCTTCACCTCCGACCGTCACTTCACCCAGAACCTCGGCGACGGCACCTTCCACCACTCCGGCTCGCTCGCCGTGCGCGCCGCCGTCGCCGCCGGCGTCTCGATGACGTACAAGCTGCTCTACAACGACGCGGTGGCGATGACCGGCGGGCAGCGCGCCGAGGGCCGCCTCGACGTCCCGGCGCTGACGCGATGGCTCGCGGCCGAGGGCGTGCGCCGCGTCGTGGTCACCACGCCGGAGCCGGAGACCTACCGGGGCGTGCGGCTGGCGCCGATCGCGTCCGTGCGGCACCGCGACGACCTCCCGGCGGTGGAGAAGGAGCTCGCCGCGATCGACGGGGTGACCGTGCTCATCCACGACGACCGGTGCGCGGCCGAGGAGCGGCGGCTGCGCAAACGCGGAAAGCTGCCCAAGCCGAAGACCAGGGTCGTGGTCAACGAGCGTGTGTGCGAGGGCTGCGGCGACTGCGGGGACGCCTCCACCTGCCTGTCGGTGCAGCCGGTGGAGACCGAGTTCGGCCGCAAGACCCGCATCCACCAGGCGTCGTGCAACTCCGACCTGAGCTGCCTCAACGGCGACTGCCCGTCGTTCCTGCTCGTCGAGCCCCGCTCCGCGGCCTCGCGTACGGTGCCCGAGCCGCCGGTGGCGCTGACCGAGCCGGCGCCGCGGTTCACCGAGCGCTCGGTGCTGCTGCGGATGCCCGGCATCGGCGGCACCGGAGTGGTCACCGTCTCGCAGATCCTGCAGATGGCCGCCCACCTCGACGGTCTGCACGCCGCCGGGCTGGACCAGACCGGGCTGGCGCAGAAGGGCGGTCCCGTCGTCAGCGACGTGCGCGTGTCCCCGCGCCCGATCGGCGGGTCGGTCCGCGCCGCCCGCGGCACCGCCGACGTCCTCGTCTGCTTCGACGTGCTCACCGCCGCCGCGGACGACACGCTCGCCGTGGCCTCACCCGGCCGTACGGTCGCCGTCGTGAACACCGCGATCGTGCCGACCGCCGCCATGGTCACCGGCCGCGCGGCCCTGTCCGGGCCCGAGGACGCGGTCGCCCGCATCGCGTCGGCCACCCTGCCCGAGGCCGGCCTCCAGGTGGACGCCGGCGCGCTGTCCGAGGCGTTGTTCGGCGACCACATGCCGGCCAACCTCGTGCTCGTCGGCGCGGCCTACCAGCACGGCTGCATCCCGATCTCGGCCGGGGCGATCGAGCGGGCCATCCGTCTCAACAAGGCGGCGGTGGAGCGGAACCTGGCGGCCTTCCGGTGGGGGCGGGCCGCCGTGATCGACCGCGAGGCCGTCTTCCGGGCCGCGATCCCCCCGGCCCCTCCCGCCGTGCCGGTCGACGACGCCGCCCTGCGCGAGGCGGCCGGGACCGGAGCGCTCGAGGAGACGCTCGCGCTGCGGATCGCCGACCTGACCGGCTACCAGAACGCGGCCTACGCCCGTTCGTACGCGCGGGACGTGCGCCGGGTGGCCGCGCTGGCCGCCGAGCGGGCGGGGGAGGAGGCCGGCGCGCGGATCGGGCTCGCGTACGCCCGGGGGCTGCACAAGCTCATGGCGTACAAGGACGAGTACGAGGTCGCCCGGCTGCACCTCGACCCCGTGGAGCGGGCCCGGCGCGAGCGGGAGTTCGGCCCCGGCGCGGCGGTGTCGGTGCTGCTGCATCCGCCGCTGCTGCGGGCGATGGGCCTGCAGCGCAAGATCAGGCTGCGCCGGTCCGCCGATGTCGTGTTCCGCGGGTTGCGGGCCGCCCGCGTGCTGCGCGGCACCGCTCTGGACGTGTTCGGGCACGCCGCCGTCCGCCGCGTGGAGCGTACGCTGGTCGGGGAGTATCGCGAGCTGGTACGGCGCGCGCTCGAGCGGCTCACCCCGGCGACCGCTCGGACCGTCGCGGAGATCGCCGCACTGCCGGACGTGATCCGCGGCTACGAGGGCATCAAGCTCGCCCGTGTCGCGGAGTTCCGCGACCGCGCGGCGGCCCTGCTCGCCCGGCTGGACGACCCCGCACTGGTGGAGGTGCCGTGACTGTCGACCGTCTGCTGCCCGGGCAGGACGCCCGGGACCTCATCGAGCTGACGCGTGAGATCGCCGACAAGGAACTCGCCCGCCGGGTCGACGAGCACGAGCGGGCCGAGACCTACCCCGAGGGGCTGTTCGCCACGCTCGGCGCGGCCGGGCTCCTCGGCCTGCCCTATCCGGAGGAGTACGGCGGCGGCGGCCAGCCGTACGAGGTGTATCTCCAGGTGATCGAGGAGCTGGCCGCGCGGTGGGCCGCCGTCGCGGTCGCCGTGAGCGTGCACACGCTGTCCTGCTTCCCCGTCGCGACGTACGGCACGCCCGAGCAGCGGGAGCGCTGGCTGCCGGACATGCTCGCCGGGCGGCTGATCGGCGGCTACAGCCTGTCCGAGCCCCAGGCCGGATCGGACGCGTCGGCCCTGACCTGCAGGGCCGACAAGACGGAGGACGGCTACCGGATCACCGGCACGAAGGCGTGGATCACCCACGGCGGCCGGGCCGACTTCTACGCGTTGTTCGCCCGGACGGGCGAGGGCAGCCGGGGCGTGTCCTGCTTCCTCGCCCCGGGCGCCGCCGAGGGCCTGACGTTCGGCCGTCCCGAGGAGAAGATGGGCCTGCACGCCATCCCCACCACCACCGCCCACTGGGACGGCGTGCCGATCGAGGCCGGCCGCCTCATCGGCGCGGAGGGCCAGGGCCTGCCCATCGCCTTCGGCGCGCTCGACTCCGGCAGGCTGGGCATCGCCGCCTGCGCCGTCGGCCTCGCCCAGGCCGCGCTCGACGAGGCCGTCGCGTACGCCAAGGAGCGCGAGACGTTCGGCAAGAAGATCATCGATCATCAGGGGCTCGGCTTCCTGCTCGCCGACATGGCCGCGGGCGTGGACTGCGCCCGGGCGACCTACCTCGACGCGGCCCGCCGTCGCGACGCCGGCCTGCCGTACGGCAGACAGGCCAGCGTCGCCAAGCTGGTCGCGACCGACACCGCGATGCGGGTCACCACCGACGCGGTCCAGGTCTTCGGTGGGTACGGCTACACGCGGGAGTTCCGCGTCGAGCGCTACATGCGCGAGGCGAAGATCATGCAGATCTTCGAGGGCACCAACCAGATCCAGCGGCTCGTCATCAGCCGCCACTTGGCCAAATAGCCCATGACATGCTCGAACCCCGCTCCCCTCTGCCGGGAAGCGGGGTTCTTTGTCTCAGGGCGGGCCGCTACCGCCTCTAGAGCTTCGTTCCGCCCAGCGGGCTCCGGCCCCGTCCGCTACGCGGCGACGGCGTGGGGTGTCGTCGTAACCCGATCATGGGGTCATGCATACATTCTGGATCGGTCCAGCACGGCAGCGTTGATGTGATCGAGATCCAGCGGGGAGCAGAAGACGGAGTGATCGTAACTGTACGACGGGGAGGCGCCATGGCATAGTGACCAGCAAACGTGCTTAGGGGGTTACCGCCATGGATGACGTGCTCGACGCGCGGGTGCCGCACCAGGAGCGGGTGCGGGGGACGATACGGGCCGTCACACCTGACCGCAGCACTCGCAACACCGCGGTCCTGGTGGCGTTCACCGCCATCACGAACCTGGCCGACGGTGTCACCAAGGTCGTCCTGCCCCTGGCGGCGATCCCGCTCACCGATTCGCCCGCGCAGGTGGCGGGGGTCGGCCTCACCCTCACCCTCCCGTGGCTGTTGATCGCGCTGCACGTGGGCGTACTGGTGGACCGCTTCGACCGCCGCCGGCTGCTGTGGCTGGCCGACGGCGCCCGGATCCTCGTCGTCGCCGTCCTCCTGGCCCTCGCCCTGCGCGACGCGGTGACCCTCCCCGCCCTCTACGTCGCGGGTCTCGTCCTGGGCGTCGCCGAGGTCGTCGCCCTCACCTCCGCCGCGACGCTCGTCCCCTCCGCGGTCAAACCGGCCGCGCAGGAGCGGGCGAACGCCTGGCTGGCAGGTGCGGAAACCGTGTGCAACGAGTTCTGCGGGCCCTTCGTGGGCGGGCTCCTGGTCACCGCCGGCACCAGTGTGGCGCTGGGCTGGACCGGTGCCGGCTATCTGATCGGCACGCTGATCCTGGTCCTCCTCGTCGGCCGTTTCCGGCCGCGCAAGGACGACGCGCGGCCGACCGGCTCGGTCAACCAGCGCATTGCGGAAGGCGTCTGTTTCCTGTGGCGGCAGCGCGTGCTGCGGCTGATGGCGCTCGCGCTGACCGTTCTGTGTGCGTGCTGGGGGGCATGGCTCGCCCTCATGCCCCTGGTCGCCACCTCGCTCATGCACCTCAGCGCCCGGGAGTACGGCATCCTGGTCAGCGCGCTCGGCGTGGGCGGCCTGGTGGGCGCGCTCACCGTCACCGGCGTCAACCGGCTGCTCGGCCGCCGCTGGTCGATGTTCGCAGACCTCGTCGGCACCGTGGCCATGGTGGCCGCCCCGATCTTCTCCACCAACCTGTGGGTGGTGGCCACCGGTGCCTTCCTCGGCGGCATGGGCGGCATCCTGTGGACGGTGAACGCACGCACCATCAGCCAACGCCTCGTCGACAGCTCCATGCTCGGCCGGTACCACGCCGCGGCCAGGCTCTTCAGCTGGGGCGCCATGCCACTGGGGGCCGGGCTGGTGGGCCTGCTCGCCGAATGGTGCGGCATGCGGACGGCCTTTGCGGTCTTCGCGACGGCCACCCTGCTGACCATCATTCCGTTCCTGCGGACCATGACTCCCGGGGCGTTGGCCGAGGCCGACAGGGCGTGACCGGCATCGCCGGATGCGGCACTCCGGCCCTAGGCACGCCGTGACGATGTCCACCTGTGCCTCTGCCTCCTCGCTGTCGTAGCCACTGACGAGGAGCTTGGTGTGGGGGCTCAGCGGGCCGAAACGCGGCACGTGGTCAGCTCGGCCTGTACAAGCGTGGTCAGCCGCGCGACGCGCCCGGGCCGCAACCGGATCGTCCGGGCACGGCCGGTGCGCAATTCGGCGGCGGCCTGGGCGAACCTGGCGGCCGTGTCGCTGGTCTTCTCGTAGGTGACCCGCCAGGCCGGCCTTCGATCACGCCAGGCGGGTGATCCCGCGCAACGACCTGCTCACCTCGGTGGCCGGGCCGGGGTCGTGGCCGTCCCAGCAGCTTGATGCGCCCGCTCAGTTGTCGAAGGCCCATACCGCGGCGGCGATCGGCTCGAGCCCCGCGGCCAGTTCGTCGAGCTCGTCCGAACTGAGCACGTCGTACGCCGGCGCGGCCAGCTCGTCGGTGAGGGCCTCGATCCGCTGCCTGGTCTCCCGGACGGCGTCGGTGAACCCGCCGGCGGCGTCCACGAGGCCGCGGTCGCGCAGCCCGTCGACCACGGCTGTCAGCCGTGCCTTGGGCAGGTGGTGGATCCGGCCGAACTCCTCCGCCCTCATTCCGAGGGAAACAGCCATGAGGACGTGGGCCTCGGTGCCGCCGATGCCGTGGACGAGAAGGGCGGCGTTGTGGCCGTCCCCGCGGTGCTCCCGCAGCAGCGTCGCCGCGTGCCAGAGCCTGGCCACAGGTTCCTCGGGCACGTCGAGCGCCCGCAGCCCGGCGTACAGTGGTCGGCCCTCGGTCGGCGCGCTGACCGCTGCTCGGGTGGCGAGGTCGGCGGCCCGCACCAGACCGGGCGAGTCGGCGAGCTCTCCGATCATTTGCCGCAGGGCGGCGGTGCTGCCCCGTTCGCGCACGGTGATTGCCTCCTGCGGGGTGACCTTTCCCCACACCCAGGGGATGTGGCGTGCCACCTCGCCGTCGGCGAAGTTGTAGAAGACCGCGTGTACCACCTCGGCCGGTGCCGACCCCAGCGGTGCGGCCCGGCCCGCGAAGTATCCGTCCCAGTAGTTGCGCATGCCCAGGGCCAGGAACGCCTCGTTCACCACCCCGGAGAAGGTGACGGTGGCGATCGGCTCGACGAGCTCGAACATGCGGTGGACCTTGGCCTGTGAGTGCTGCTGCATCGGTCGGCATCTCCCTTGGTCGTGACAGCTGGTCGTGACAGCGCCCTCGTGGGCCACTGTTCACCCTGGCTACGAACGACGCGGCTTAGATACGACAACTCCGGTCGATAATTTCCCGGTCGAGTCCGGCGACCAGGCGGCGGCGACGCCGCGGTCGCGATGTTCCGCGACCAGTACCAGCGAGGCGGTCAGGTAGGCCTGCCTCGCATCCTGGGTCGCGAACTGCTCGGTCATAGGCCCATGAAAGGCTTCCGAGCCGTCGCGCAGACCTGCGCGCGGGAGCCGCCGAGGGTGACGGCCCGGACGCCCGGCGGGGCGGCGAGGGCCCCGCCGCCGACGGTCCGGCCGCCGCGTTCTCGGTGTCCAAGACGGTGATCTCGTTGCTCGTATCGCGGGCTGTCGCGGACGGCACGATCGGGGGCCTCGACCTGCCGATCACCCGGGCGGTTCCCGACGCTCACGCGCCAACCGCTGCAACGGCTGGTGGATCCTCCCCCGCGCGGACGGCGGACGCGACCTCCCCGCGATGGGCGCACACGGTCAGATCATGGTGGTGTCACCGTCCACGCGCACAGTGATCGTCCGCATGGGCGACGACTACCAGACCAACATCCAGATCGCCGCCACTCTCCAGACGCTGGCCGACCGGCTGGCGTCCGGCACCCCCGGCTGATATCCGAGTGCGCAGGCGTACGGGAAGGTGGGCGAGGCGTCAGGACACCGGGAAGAACTGCCGGTCGAGCTCCTACGGCGCGACGGCGAGTTCGAGCCCGGGGCAGCGGCGCAGCAGGGCACCGAAGGCCACCTCGCCCTCCTAACGAGGGCGCGGTCCGGGCTCGCCCGACTACAGGCACGCCGCGTCGGTAGCCTTCTCGATCACGGCGTACTGTTGAGCGGGTTCTGTCCGCTTATTAGCTGTTTGGGGGAATTATGGCTAAGCCAGTTCTGCAGATCGTCATCGCCAGCACGCGTCCCGGGCGTGTCGGGCTGCCGGTGGCGGAGTGGTTCCGCGACCGCGCGGCCGCTCGGGACGCCTTCGAGGTCGAGCTCGTCGACCTGGCGGAGGTGAACCTGCCGTTCCTGGACGAGCCGAACCACCCCCGGCTCCGGCAGTACGTCCACCAGCACACCAAGGAGTGGAGCGCGACCGTCGAACGCGGCGACGCGTTCGTGTTCGTCACGCCGGAGTACAACTACGGCTTCAACGCCGTCCTGAAGAACGCCCTCGACTACCTGCACCACGAGTGGCAGTACAAGCCGGTCGGGTTCGTCAGCTACGGCGGCGTCTCCGCGGGCACGCGGGCCGTGCAGATGCTCAAGCAGGTCGTCACCACGCTGAAGATGGTGCCGGTGTTCGACGCGGTCTCGATCCCCTTCGTCGCCCAGCTCCTCGACGAGGAGGGCCGCCTGCGGCCCAACGACGTCATGAACTCGGCGGCGGACACGATGGTGGCCGAGCTGGAGCGGCTCTCCACCGCGCTGCGGCACCTGCGCCCCGCCGCCTGAGGCTCACCCCGGCAGTGAGCCGGTCACGGGGTCCCGGCGCGTGAGGCAGTAGACGCCGCCCGCCGGGTCGCGCATGACGAGCCAGTGCCGCCCCCGCGACACGAGCACCGCGCCGTGCCGCTCGTGCCGTACGCGAGCGGCGTCGGGGTCGGCGCAGGCCAGGTCGACGTGGGCGGACCGGCCGGGCCCCTCGCCGAGCCGCTGCAGGAGGATCCGCACCGGCATCCCCGGCATCGCCAGCACCGTGAACTCGGGCAGCGAGCCCCGGCGCGGGGGCCACCCGGTCAGCGCCGCCCAGAAGGCCACTTCCTCCTCGTACGCGCCGGGGGCGATGTCGAGGCACACCTGGTCGAGGCGGGTGCCGGCGAAGACGGGCGGCCGCCGCGTCGTCCCCTCTCCCGGGACGAGACAGAACGCCCTGCCCTCCGGGGAGCGCAGCACGGCCCAGTCGCCGTGGTCGTCGGCGACGGCGGCGCCGAGCGCCACGGCCCGGGCCATCGAGGCACGGACGTCGTCCACCTCCAGATCGAGGTGGGCGCCGCCCCCGTCGCCCACGGCCTGGATCTTCACGCAGGCGTCGCCGGTCTCCGGCAGCAGCGTGGCGAACTCCCCGTCGCCGCCCCGCCGCGGCGACAGGCGCGTGCCGGTGACGGCCGTCCAGAACGCGGCGGCCTCCTCGAACCGCTCCACGGGCCTGTCGATGAAGGCCAGCACGCGGCGCACCGCCATCAGGGAGCCTCATCGAACAGCGGAAGCAGCGCCTCGGCCAGGTCCGCCGGGGTGCGGTAGACGACTCCGGTCATGCCGAGCGCCCTCGCCGCGTCGACGTTCTCGGTCCGGTCGTCGACGAACAGGCAACGCGGGGCGGGGACACCGGCGCGGCCGGCGGCGATCTCGAAGATCCGCGGGTCGGGCTTGGCGACCCCCACGTCGTAACTGCTGACGACGTGGTCGAAGGCGTCGTGCAGCTCCAGCTCACGCAGGTGGGCGGCCAGCTCCGAGGTGGCGTTGCTGACGAGCACGACGGGGACGCGGGCACGGGCCCGCGTGAGCAGCGCGAGCACCTCCTCGTCCGCCCACGTGCGGGCCGCCAGCCAGTCGGCGGTCAGCGCGCTCGCCCGTGCGGGCGAGCCCACCAGCTCGGCGAGGACGGGAACGGCCGACGCCAGCCACTCCTCGCGGGTCACCAGCCCGGTCAGGGCCGGGACCACCAGCGCCGACCCGCCGGTCACCCGGGCCACCGTCCCCGGCTCCACCCCGTACGCCCGCTCGGCCTCCGCCTGCTGCTCGGCGTCCTGGAATTTCACGACACCGTCGAAATCGCACAGCACCGCGTCGAAGGGTTTGACCGCCACGCTCCGAGCCTACGACCCGAGCCCCTCGTACAGCGCGATGTGCCGCTCTGCGGCGGCCGGCCAGGTGTGGCGTGCGGCGAGCTCCCGGCCCGCCGCGCGCCTGCCGGGATCGGCATGGTCGAGGGCGTGGGCGAGCTCGGCGGCGAGGGCGCCGGGGGTGGCGGCGAAGCGCGCGGCGGAGCCGAAGACCTCGCGCAGGACGGGCAGGTCGCGCGCCACCACGGGGACGCCCGCCGCCAGGGCCTCCATCGCGGCGAGCCCGAAGCCCTCCTTCACCGAGGGGAAGGCGAAGGCGCCCGCACCCGCCACGAGCGGCGGCAGGTCCGCGTCGGAGACCGGGCCGAGCACCGCCGGCTCGACGCGGAGTTCGGCCGCCCGGGCCTCCCACCGCGCGCGGTAGTCGCGGTAGTCGAAGAGCGTCTCACCGCCGGCGATCACCAGGCGGACGTCGGGACGCGCCTCCCGCAGCAGCGCGTACGCCTCCAGCAGGTCGAGCGAGCCCTTGCGCGGCTCGATGCCGCCCACCGTCAGGACGTACGTCCCGAGCCGCCGGCGCCACATCCGGGTGGCGACCGGATCGGCGGACGCGAAGCGGTCGTACGCGACGCCGTTGGGGATCACCGCCGCCGTGACGCCCCACCCGGCCGCGAGCTCGGCCGCCACCGACTCCGACACGCAGACGTGCGCGTACGGCGTGACGATGGCGCGCTCGTGGCAGGCGGCCAGCTCGGGCGTGGTGAAGTGGTCGACGTGATGGACGGTCCGGACGCACCGGCCGGCCGCGTTGGCGCTGATGCAGTCCTGGGCGTGCACGACGTCGTAGGACGCCGCCTCCGGTGCGAACGCCCTGCGCAGCACCGCGATCGACCGCAGCACGCGCGGGCCGACGCCCTCCCCGGGGATGCCGGGGAACGGCACGACGCGCAGCCGCACGGCCGGGTCGACCGGGCGGAAGAACCCCGAGTCGCCGCCCCGGCCGAGCGTCCACACCGTCACGCGCTGTCCCGCCGCCGCGAGCGCCTCGGCGAGGGCGAGGGTGTGCACGACCCCGCCGCGGGGCTTGGTCGAGTAGCTGAGCAGCGCGATTCTCACCCTCGTGCCTCCCGGTAGACGCCGGCCCTGCGCTCGCGGAGGTGGTGGAGGATCCGCCGGGCGCGCTCGATCTCGGCCGCGACGTCGAGCTCGGCCACGGCCAGCCCGGCCTTCGACCAGGTGCGGGCGAGCACGTCGCCGCCGGGGCCGACGACCTTGGCCTGGCCCAGGAACCGCATGCCGCCCATGACGCCGGTCTGGTTGGAGGAGGCGAGCACGACCTGGTTCTCGGCGGCCCGCGCCTGGTCGTACAGGTCGAAGAGCCGCGACTGCCGGTCCTGGGCCATCCGGGGCGCGCGGTCGGTGACGCTGGCGGGCCACGCCGACAGGCACGCCAGGATCTGCGCGCCGTCGAGCGCGAGGCTGCGGGCCGACTCCGGGAAGGTCTTGTCGTAGTCGATCAGCATGCCGATCCGCCCGGCCGGGGTGTCGAAGGCGTCGAACCGGTCGCCCGGGCCGTAGGCCGCGGTCTCGCCGGCGGGCAGGTGCACCTTGCGGTGCAGGCCGAGCACGCCGTCGCCGCTGACGCACGCGGCCGCGTTGTAGCGGACGTCCCCGCCGTCCTCGCAGAAGCCGACGCACACCACCATCTCGGCGGCCAGCGCCGCCACCCGCGCGATGACCGGGTCGTCCGGCTTCAGCGCGGGCGGCAGCGCGTCGGGGTCCGGCCGGCGCAGGTCGGCGAGGTAGCCGCCGAGCGCGGCGTCGGGCAGCACGAGCAGCCGCGCGCCCGCGGCGCGGGCGTCGCCGATCAGTTTGGCGATGCGGGCCAGGTCGAAGGCGAGGTCGCGGCCGAAGTGGGCGGCCGCCGCGGCGATCCGCAGGAGGCTCATGTCCCGGACGCCGCCCCGTACGTCTCCGGGCGGCGGTCACGCAGGTGGCCCATCGACCGGCGCGCGGTCTCCAGCGCCCGCGGCACGTCGATCTCGGCGACCGCAGTGCCGGGCCCGACGCCCGTCGCCGAGACGATCTCGCCACCGGGGTCCACGACCTTCGCGCTGCCGACGAAGCGCAGCGACCCGAACGTGCCCGCCTGGTTGGCCGACAGCCACACGATCTGGTTCTCCAGCGCCCGGGCCCGGTCGAACAGGTCGAAGCGCCGCTTCCAGCGGTCACGCTCCAGGTCCCGCGCCGCGTTCGTGCGCGAGCCGGGCCAGGCCGACACGCACACCCCGATCTGCGCGCCGTCGAGGGCCAGCGCGCGGGCGGCCTCCGGGAACGCCTTGTCGTAGCAGATCATCATGCCGATCCTGCCGACCGGCGTGTCGAAGGCGCGGAAGCCGTCGCCCGAGGCGTAGCTGGCGTTCTCGCCGAGCGGCTGGTGGACCTTGCGGTGGTTGCCCAGCACGCCGTCGCCGCTGACGCACACCACGCTGTTGTAGCGGGCGCCGCCGCCGTCCTCGCAGTAGCCCGCGACCACGACCATGTCGCCGGCCAGGGCGGCCAGCCGCCGGATCTCGGGACCGTCCACGGCGAGCGCGGGCGGCCCGGCGTCCGCCGCGTCGCCGTCGAGGCTGAGCAGGTAGCCGCCGAGGCACGCCTCGGGCAGCGCGAGGAGCCGCACGTCCTCGTTGCGGGCCTCCTTGACGAGGCGTTCGGCGATCGCGAAGTCCTCCTCGAGGTCGCGGCCGAACCCGGCGGACACCGCCGCCATGCGCAGGACGCTCACGCGATCCCCAATCCGGTCACCGGGCCGCCTACGGCCTCCGTGACCTGTCCGTCGGGCCAGCGCAACGAGACGCCCCGGCCCGTGGTCAGCTCCCCGCACACCGCCGAGGCGGCCGGTCCCGCCGGAAGCGCCGGCGCGCCTGGCTCGTCCGCCGTGAGCATCGCGAAGCCGGGGAAGCAGGTGAGCCAGTCGCCCATGGAGGCGGCGGCCGGGCGCGGCACCGCGGCCACGTCCAGCACGGCCGCGCAGCCGCTCGCCTCGGCCAGCATGCCGAGCGTGCCGGCGATCCCGGCCATCGACACGTCCTTGGCGGCGGCGGGTGCGCCGGCCGCGACCGCGCCGAGCATCGCGCGCAGCTCGCCGGTACGCCGGGAGGTGGTGGAGTCCCATTGGCGGCCCCGGTATCCGGCCCGCCAGCCGCCGCCGAGGTCCGCGGTGAGGCGCACGGCATGACCCGGGCGCCCGCCGCCCCCCGGCACGGGACGCGCGGCGCGGCCGAGCGCCGTCACCGACAGCGCGGCCGGCACCCCGAGCTGCGTGTGCCCGCCGAGCACCGGCACCCCGTACGCGCGGGCGGCCCGCGCGAGGCCGTCCAGCACCCGGGCGGCGTGCGCGGCGTCGGGGGCGGCGAGCGCGTCGAGCAGCCCCGCCGGAGCGGCGCCCATCGCGGCCAGGTCGTTCAGGTTGACCAGGACGGAGCACCACCCGGCCCACTCCGGGTCGCGTTCGACCATGGACGGCACGATCGCGTCGCAGGCGGCGATAACGTCACTGCCGGGCACCGGCGCTCCGTCGTCGCCGGTGAAGCCCGGGCCGCCGAGGGCGTGCGTGGCCTGCCCGGCGAGGGCCGCGAGCAGCGGGCCGAGCGCCGACTTCGCCGCCGCGGCCTGGGCCGCGATCCGGCCGATCGGGTGGCGCATCAGCACGTGCGGCGCGCCGGCGACCGTCACCGGCCGCTCCCGCGTCCAGCCCAGGCGGCGGAAGAACGCCTCGGCCCCGGCCCGCACGGTCGCCTCGAACCGCAGCACGCCCTCCGCCTCGGCGCGGGCGCACGCGGCCCGCACCAGCGCCGCCCCGGCGCCGCCGACGCCGCGCGCGGCGGGCGCCACGACCAGGCGCCCGCCCGTCCACCAGCCGATGTCGGGGCCGTCGCAGGCGGGCCCGAGGCGCACGCCGCCGACGACCGTGCCCGCCGGGTCCCTGGCGACCAGCGTGACCGTGCGGGGGTCGTCGTCCCTGTCGTCGAGGTCGTGCCCGTCGAACAGCCCCTGCTCCCGGACGAACACCTCGTGCCGCAGCCGCCGGTAGGCGCGCAGCGCCGTGGTGTCCGCGGCCTGCTCGATCCGCAGGCCGGGCCGGCGGGCCAGCGTGCTGTGGTCGCCGAGCAGCGCGAGGATGTCGGGTGGATCGGCCGGTGCCGGGGCCCGCGTGTTCCCGTCGAGGTACATCGGCGCCTCACCCGCCCGCCGCGCTCAGCACGCCGCACGCCCCGCAGGCCGCGCAGCCCGCCCCCTGGTCGGCGCCGCGCATGCCGGCCGCGCGCAGCAGCGCCGCCACGCCCTCGGTGACGTACGTCAGCAGGGCGGCGCCGGGCGCCTCGATGCCGTCGCGGGCGGCGAGCGTGCCCCGCATCGGGCGGAACGGGACCACGAAGGGGTAGACGCCGCGCCGGATGAGCCGGCCCGCGCCCGCGATCAGCTCGTCGGGGTCCTCGCCCAGCCCCACCAGCAGGTACGTCGAGACGCGGTTGTGCCCGAAGACCCGCACCGCCTCGTCCCAGGCGGCCTCGTACTCGGCGAGCGGCACCGACGACTTGCCCGGCATCCAGCGCCGCCGGACCTCCTCGTCCAGCGACTCCACGTGGATGCCGATCGCGGTGGCCCCGGCCTCGCGCAGCGCGCCGATCCAGGCCAGGTCGCCCGGCGGTTCGCACTGCACCTGGATCGGCAGGTGCGGGACGGCGTCCAGCACGGCGCGCACGCACCGCACCAGAGTGCGCGCCCCACGATCGGGGCCGGTGGTCGTGCCGGTGGTCATCACCATCTGCCGTACGCCGTCGAGCCGCACCGCCGCCTCCGCCACCTCGGCGAGCTGGGCGGGCGTCTTGGCGGCGACCGTGGCGCCCGACCGCAGCGACTCCTCGATGGTGCAGAAACGGCAGCGGTCGGCCTCGCCGTACCGGACGCACGTCTGCACGACGGTCGTGGCGAGCACGTCCGCGCCGTGCAGCCGGGCTATCTTCTCGTAGGGCACGCCGTCGGCGGTGGTCAGGTCGTAGAACCTCGGCCGTCGCACGGGCACCAGGGAGACCCCGGTGTCCTGCTCGCCGACCCAGACCGTGCCGTCGCGCACCGTGTAAGGGCTGCCGGGATCGACGGGCAGCGCCGCGCCGGCGCCGTCGACGAGGACGTGGCCGTCGCCGCTGGGTCCCGCGCCGTCCGGCCGCCGTACGGGCGTGTCGAAGGCCACGCCGCGCAGGGCCAGCTCGGCGCGGGTCATGATCCGCAGATCGACGGTCACGGCACTACAGCTGGTAGGTGGAGTTGATGACGGCGCCCTTGCGGGCGTAGTGGATCAGCGCGTCCTGCACGTCCAGCGGATGTGTCGGGATCACGCCCTCGATGAGGTCCTCCTCGCGGGCGCCGTGCAGGGACAGGCCGAACCGGCAGCAGTAGACCTTCCCGCCTTCGGCGATGAACGTCTTGAGCTGGTTGTTGATGTTGTGCTCGCCCGGGAACGCCGAGTTGCCGGTCGTCGGGAAGCCGCGGGTGGCCAGGCAGTTCAGCGAGCCCGGGCCGTAGAAGTAGATGGCGGTCTCGAAGCCCTTGCGCAGCGCCCGGGTGGCCTGCAGCACGGCGACGAAGCTGACCGACGACTCGTGCGCGATGCCGTGGACGAGCGTGAAGTACGACTCGCCGTTCTCGGCCTTGTAGTCGGGGAACACCTTGGTGCTGCCGTAGATGCTGGAGCCCTCGGGCAGGGACGGGTGGGGGATCTCCTCGATGCTCTTCTTCTCGAGGTCGGTCATGTCGACGGACATCTGCTGCTCCTTCGGGTAGAGGTGGGTCAGTCGTAGAGGGAGGCGAAGGTGTCGTGGAAGACGAGCGCGCCCAGCTCGCCGTCCCCGGCCGCGGCGCGCATCCGGGCGTGCTCTCCCGCGAAGTCGCCCCACGGCTGGTCGCTGGCGAACAGCACGCGATCGTGCCCGAAGCCGCGCCGCTCGATCTCCCGGGCCAGCCAGTAGGGCGCGAAGCCGATGGCCCAGGACAGGTCGGTGTAGACGCGCTTTCCGGCCGCGATCCAGTCGAAGAACCGGGAGCCGGTCAGTTTGATGTGACCGCTCATCCCGCCGCCGAAGTGCACGAGGTGCACCGGCACCCGGTCGGCGTACCACTCGACCAGGTGCCCGACCTCGTCGACGTCCGAGGCGGCGCCGGGGGAGGTGTGGACGTGGACGACCAGGCCGTGGCGTTCCGCCGCGGCGAAGATCCGGTCGAGTCCCGGACGGCAGGCGGGGTCGGCGGGGCGCCCGCCGAGCAGGAAGCTCAGCTTCAGCGCCCGAACGCCCCGCTCGCCCGCCAGGCCGAGGGCGCGAGCGGTGCGTTCCTCGTCGCGGGGCAGCGGCGAGACCCACAGCCCGGCCCGGATCCGGTCGTCGGCCTGCGCGGCCTCCAGGACGAGGTCGTTGAGCGCGAAGGCGACCGCCGGGTCCGGCACGCCGTAGTTGGGCAGCACCAGCGCACGCTCCGTGCCCTCCGCGTCGAGGTCGGCGATCAGCTGCCTGACCGTGGCACGCGCGGTGACGTCGGGGTTCACCGCGGGGCCGCCGTAGAAGGGATGTGCGGGCAGCACGCCGATGTGGCGATGCGCGTCGAAGACCGTGCCGCGGACCATGGGGCTCACCCGACCGGAAGTGCGGGGGCGAGATCGAGGGGCGCGCCGGTCAGCGTGCCGCACACGTCGGCGAGCCGCCGGGACGCCTCGATGTGGCCGGCCAGGAACTCGGCGTCCCGGCCCACCGCCTCGAACCGGCCGGAGCCCCAGGTGTGCTGCCAGGGCAACCCGAGGAAGTAGAGCCCGGGACAGTTCGTGACGCCGCGCCAGTGCATCGGATAGCCCCGGCCGTCGAAGGCGGGGATCTCGATCCAGCGGTGGTCGCGGGTGAACCCGGTCGCCCAGACGACCGAGGTGATCCCGGCCGCCGCCACGTCGAGGGCGCGTACCGGCTCGCCCGGTTCCCAGACCGGCACGTAGCGGGGCTCGGCGGGAGCGTCGAGGCCGCGCGCCGCGATGTACGCGTCGATGGCGTCCTTGATCCCCTCGGCCACGGCGTCGGCGCGGTCGAGGTTGTCCCTCAGATCGCCGGCGAACTCCAGCGTCGTGCCGGTCACGCCGGTCAGCCGGCCGTACAGGCGCATCCCGTCGCGGGCGAAGGCCCGCAGGTCGATGTCGCGCCCGCCGTCGCGCCCGGTGACGTAGTGGTTGGCCCGCAGGCGTACGGCGTCCGCGTCGTCGTACTCGTCGATGCTCCTGGCGTAGTGGCCCATGTCGTGCAGCCACGCCACGCAGTCCCTGCCCCGGTAGAAACGGGCGACCCGGGGCGCGGTCCCGACGGCGAGGTGGACCCGGCGCCCGGCCAGATGCAGGTCCTCGGCGATCTGACAGCCCGACTGACCGGTGCCGATCACGAGGACCGCGCCTCCGGGAAGCTGCGCGGGACGGCGGTACCGCGAGGAGTGGATCTGTGCGATCCCCGCGGGCAGTCGTTCGGCCAGCCGGGGGACGGCGGCCGCGTGGTAGGGGCCGGTGGCCACCACGACCTGGTCGGCGGTGAGGTCCCCGGCGCTGGTCGCGAGCTCGAACGTCCCGCTCGCGGCCCTGCGTAAGCGGGTGACGCGCACGCCCTCGGCGAGCGGGGGACCGAAGGAGGCGGCGTACTCCTCCAGATAGCGGACGATCTCCTCGCGGACCATGAAACCGTCGGGGTCGGGGCCGCGGTAGGGGAAGCCCGGCAGGTCGCACTGCCAGTTGGGGGTCACCAGGCAGAAGGAGTCCCAGCGGCGTTCGCGCCACTCGTGGCCGACCCGCCGCGCCTCGATGACGACGTGTTCGATGCCGCGCCGGCCCAGGCAGTGGCTGACCGACAGCCCGGCCTGGCCGCCGCCGACGACCGCGACGGGGTAGTGCGCCCCGGCGATCCGCGGTGTGCTGGTTTCCGCCACCGATTCCATGACGGACACTTCAGTGCGGCGGGGTTTCCGGACCGCGGCATCCGGAATAAAAACCCGTTACCGCTGCGTCACCGTCCGTGATCTCCTTGAGTGAGTCAGGTGATGAGGCGGTGGCCGCCGGGGCTCACGGCGTTCAGCAACAGCCGGTCGGCTCCGGGGAGGGAGGCCAGTCGCAGCAGCCAGTCGCGGGCCATGATGCGCAGGCGGCTGGACGGCGCCATCCAAGGGAGGAACCGCCGGCCGAACGACTGGACGTCGGCGACGACCGGCCGCATACGTGCGGCGTATCGGTCGAGGGCGGGAGCCAGGTCGCCCGCGGGGGCCGTGCGGAGCTCACCGGCGAGCACCCACGCCGCCGCGATCGCGAGGGACGCGCCGTGCCCGGCGAACAGGGAGACCGCCCCACAGGCGTCGCCGAGCAGGACCACCCGGCCGCTGCTCCACCGTGGGGCCTCGACCTGCGTCACCTGGTCGTAGTAGAGCTCGGGCGGCCGCGGGCACCTGCCCAGCACCTCGGGCAGGATCCAGCCGAGGCCGCCGAAGTGGCGGCGCAGCGAGGCGGCCGGGTCGGCGGGAACGGCGGGATCGGGCTCGCGGCGCAGGAACAGCAGGGCGAGCCGGTCCCCGCCCACGGCGTAGGCTCCGGCCATGAGACCGGGCACGGTCAGCATCCGGTAGCGCGCGCCGACCCGCCGGCTGAGGTCCTCGTCCTCGACCACGTACGCGGCCACGTGATGGCCGAGATAGCGGATGAAGCGGTCCTCGGGACCGAAGACCAGCTCCCTGACCCGTGAGTGCACGCCGTCCGCTCCGACCAGCAGGTCCACCTCGTGGCGGCTGCCGTCGGTGAGCTCGACGCGGACGCCTCCGTCCCCCTGGCTGACGGCCGCGACCGTCGTGCCGTACCGGACCGGCGCGCGCACCCGCTCGGCGAGCACACGGGCGAGGTCGCCCCGCAGCAGGCTGACCACATCGGCGTACCCCGCCTCGACGGCGAGACGGCTGGTCCGACGTCCGGCGCCGTCGACGTAGCCGATCTCGTGGACGGGGTGGCGGACCTCCTCCAGCCGGGGGCGCAGGCCCATCCGCCCGGCCGCCTCGAGCCCGGGGCCGTAGAAGTCGATCATGTATCCGCCCTCGCGGAACGCCGGCGCGCGCTCGGCCAGTTCGACGTCCCAGCCCGCGCGTTCCAGGTGCCACGCCAGGGCGGTCCCGGCTATCCCGGCGCCGCAGACGATCGCTTTCATGTGCCTCGTCCCTTCTCGTGTCCGCTGGTACGCACCATCGCCCGCAGCGGCCCGGCCAGGGCGGTGAGGTCGAGAGCGGGGTCGAGACCGCGGTGGAGCACCAGGCCGTCCACCGCCGCGACGAGGACCGCGGCGGCCGCCTCGGCGTCGCCGGCGTGCCCGCTGTCACGCAGCCAGGCGGCGACGCGGGCGCGGGAGTCGGCGACGATCTCCTGCAACCGCTCACGGAGATCCGGCAGCCGGGCGGCCGCGAGGTACATCTCCACGATCAGCAGCGAGGCGGGATCGGTCCCCGTGTACCGGGACAGCTCGCCCAGCAGCCACTCGACACCGGTCTCGGGGCCGGGCTGCTCCGTCAGCCGCCCGGTCAGCTCCTCCAGCATCCCGCGCGCGGCGCCGGTCGAGGCCGCGATCAGCAGGTCGGTCAGCGACGCGAAGTGATAGTGCACGACCCCGGGGGCGACCCCGGCGCGCTCGGCCACCATCCGCGTGCTGACGCCACCCCAGCCGACCTCGGCGATCAGGGCCGCCGCCGCGCCGAGCAGCCGCTGCCGCGTGGTCCTGCCCCGGTCCGCGGACGCCTCCGCCATCTCCCACATGCTCCCCTCGGTCGCGTACGACCGCCTTGGTCCGACGTCTTGGGCGAACGCCTTGGACGATTGCCCAAAAAGCATATCCGGGACATGAGGTCCTCGTCACTGGGGATGGCCGGATACGTACGGCAGACCAGGGCGCCGAGGGGAGTGACCGATCATGATGCCGAGGGCTCCGGCGCCGTGATCGTCACGGTCGTTCTCGGCCTCGCGGCGGCGGCGCTCCTCGGGCTGGGCTGGGTCGCGCAGCAGCACGTCGCCTACACCGAGCCGCTGGGCGAGATGCTGCACGTCCGGCTGCTGTTCGACCTGGCGCGCAAGCCGATCTGGCTGGCCGGGATCGCCTCGATGGTCGGCGGGCAGGTTCTCGGAGGGCTGGCCCTGCGGAACGCCGACGTGGCCTCGGTGGAGCCGCTCCTGGCGACCAACCTCATTTTCGCCCTCGTCTCGGCGGCCCTGATCTACCAGGAGCGCCTGGGCGCCGCGGAGTGGGTGGGGGCGGTGCTGGTCAGCGGCGGCGTCGCCGTCTTCCTCCTGGCCGGGCGACCCCACGGCGGCGGGATGCCGGCGTCGGACACCATGCTCTGGGCCGCGGTGCTCGTCGTGGCGGGAGTGGCCGCGGGCATGGTCGCGGTGGCGCTGCGGATGCCCCTGCAGGTCAAGGCGATGCTGCTCGCCGGGGCGGCGGGGGCGTTGTACGGCCTCCAGGACGCGCTGACCCGCGGGTCCCTGCTGACCCTGGCGCGGGGACCGGCCGTGCTGTTCACCTCCTGGCAGCCCTACCTGCTGCCCGTGATCGCCGCGACCGGCATCCTGCTGAACCAGAGCGCCTTCGACGCCGCGCCGCTGCGGGTCTCGCTGCCCGCCACCACCGCGACCGAGCCGATCATCGGCATCGTCCTGGGAGTGGCGATCTTCGGCGAGCGGCTGCACGTCGATCCGCCGGCCCTCGCGGGCGCGGTCGGCGGTCTGGTGGCGCTCGTGGCGGGCATCGTCATCCTCGGCCGCTCGCCGTTCCTGGCGAAGTCGGAGCAGGGGCAGAACGCCCCTCCCGCCAGGAGGTGACCGGCACGCCTGGATGAAACGTGCACGATGCTCCCCCTGGCCGTCGCGGTGAAACGCGAGGTCGGGAGCGTGCACGTCTTGACCGTAGTTGGTCGAGTAGTCAAACAAATGGCGGTGAACTAGCATCGCGCGTCAGGGAGCGCTCCCCATCTCGCCCGGAACCCCCCACCGGAAGATGGAGACCCAACAGTGCACGCGCATTCACATTCCCGGGTCCGCCGCTGGGCCCTGCGCCTCACGGCCCTGCTCACCGCCTCGATCACCTGCCTGGTCACCTGGGCGGGCGCGGCCTCCGCCCACGGCTCGATCGTGGACCCGGCCTCCCGCAACTACGGCTGCTGGCAGCGCTGGGGCAGCGACTTCCAGAACCCGTCCATGGCCCAGCAGGACCCGATGTGCTGGCAGGCGTGGCAGGCCGACACCACCGCCATGTGGAACTGGAACGGGCTCTACCGCATGAACCTCGGCGGCAACTTCCAGTCCGCGATCCCGAACGGCCAGCTGTGCAGCGGCGGCCACGCGGAGAACGGCCGGTACAACGCCATGGACGTCCCCGGCGCGTGGAAGGCGACCGGCGTCCGCGACAACTTCACGATCAAACTGTGGGACCAGGCCGGGCACGGGGCCGACTACCTGCTCGTCTACGTCACCAAGCAGGGCTTCGACCCGACCCGGCAGGCGGTCGGCTGGAACGACCTGCAGTTGCTCACCAAGACCGGCAGGTACGCCCCCGGGCAGTACTACTCGGTCAACCTCAGCACCTCGGGCCGCAGCGGCCGTGCCGTGGTCTACACGATCTGGCAGGCCTCGCACATGGACCAGACGTTCTTCTTCTGCAGCGACGTGAACTTCACGGGCTGACCACCACATGACGGGGCCCCGCCGGACGATCGGCGTCCGGCGGGGCCCGCGCGTTCGGCTACCGCGTACGGATCACTGGGCGGGCACGCCGTGCGCCGCGCCGGCGTGGGCCGCGGGGGCGGCGGCGGCGGCGGTGCGTGCGGCCGCCGCGGTGGTGCGGTTGTCCGGACCGGGCAGGTCCCGGCTGAAGGCGTAGACCACGGCGGCGGTGGCGATCGCGCCGGTGTTCAGAGCGAGCGCCTTGTCGTTGATGTTGGCGATCGTGTCGCACGCCTGGTGGTAGCAGGAGTCGTACGCCTCGCCGGCGGTGCCGCCGAACAACGCCTGCTCCTCCGGCGTCTTGACGCCCTCGGCGCCGGTGAACAGGCCGCCGGACGGGATGCCCGCCGCGATGAAGGCGCCGTAGTCCGACCGTCCGTCGAAGTCGGTGCCCACGTGGCCCTGGCGGAGCGTGTCGAAGTACTTCTCGAAGAGCTTCTCGATCTCGTCGGAGCCCGCGGGGCCGGGGCCGGAGCCGGTGGCGTCGGAGTCGTCGCCGTCGTAGATCTTCAGCGCGTAGTTCGGGGAGCCGACCATGTCGAAGTTCAGGTACAGCTTGATCCTGGCCTGCTCCTCGGCGGACAGGTTCGCGACGTAGTGCTCGGAGCCGAGCGTGCCGAACTCCTCGGCGCTCCAGAAGGAGAAGCGCAGCTTGTTCCTGGTCGGGATCTTGCCGAGCGCGGAGGCGACCTCCAGGATCGCGGCGCTGCCGGAGCCGTTGTCGTTGATGCCCGGTCCCGGGACCACGCTGTCCAGGTGCGCCCCGAGCTGCACCACCTTGTTTGGGTCGCCCCAGCGGGAGTCGGCGATGATGTTGTGCGTGGGCCGCATCTCGCTGGCCGTGTCGGTCTTCACCCGCACGGACGTCCCGGTGGCGGCCAGTTCCTGGCCGACCGCGAAGCTCACGCCCACGACGGGGACGTGCACGGTGGGCTCGCCCAAAGTGCCCTGCAGGGTGGCCGTGCGCCCGGGCTGGCCCTCGTTCATGATGATCACGGCGGCGGCGCCGGCGGCCTGCGCGTTCTCGGCCTTCACCTGGAAGGTGCAGGTGCCGCGCTGGACCAGCGCGACCGCGCCGGCCGGGAAGCCGGCGAAGTCGGCGGCCTCGCAGCCGGAGGTCGACGTGTTGGCCACCGGTCCCGGAGGCAGCACGAGATCGACGCCCCGGACGGCCGCCGTGACGTCGCCCGACCCTGAGTAGGTCATCGTGGCGAATTCGCCGACGGTGCTGCCGTCGGGCGGGGTGGGAGTGTACGTCTTGGGAGAGGGCGCGGTGCGCTGCAGGACGGCGGTGGAGTTCTCGCTGAAGAACGGGAAGTCGAACTGCTGCAGGGTCACCTTGTAGCCGGCCTTCTTCAGCACCCCGGCGACGTAGTCGCGGGAGGCCGCGAAGCCGGGAGTGCCGGCGGCGCGGGTGCCGCCGTTGGCGTTCGCGATGTCCTGCAGCGTGCGCAGGTGCTTCTTCACCGCGGACGCGACCACGGTCTGCGCGATCCGCGCCGGATCGGGGTCGGCGTTGGCCGGCGCGGCCGGCAGGAGGGGAAGCACGAGGGCGGACGCCGCGGTGGCGACGACGGCCCGCATGCCGAGCGAGGCGCGCATTGGGCTCTCCTTCGGGTCCAATGACGGTCCGGACGGTTCCGGTTCTCAGGCCCCCCGATGGACACTGATCGGGAACCTAACCGGGATTGACCGATCGTGGAAGGCCCTGTTTTCTGGCCCGCCGGGGTATTGCGCGGGCCCGCTCCCTCGTCGTACGCCGAGCCGTACGCCGGCTCAGCGGTCGGACTCGGATGCCCTGGACTCGGATGCCCAGTCGAGCAGCCTCTCGGCGGTGTCCCAGCGGCGGCTTGCGACGTCCTCGCCGAGGATGATCCCGATCAGGCGGCGGCCTTCCCGGTCGGCCGCGAAGGCCAGGCAGAACCCGGCGGCGTTCGTGGACCCGGTCTTCACGCCGATGGCGCCCGGCAGGCCGAGCATGTGGTTGGTGTTGTACCAGTCGTACCGGCCGTCCTCGGTCGCGTGGTGGCGCGTCGAGGTGATCTCGGTGAACACGGGGTTCCGGAGCGCGATCTCCGCGAGCCTGGCCTGGTCGCGGGCGGTGGAGTAGCCGTCGCCGCGGGAGGTCGGGAGTCCGTCGGCGTTGACGTAGAGGGTGTCGTGCAGGCCGAGTTCGCGTGCGGTGGCGTTCATCTTGTCCACGAAGCCGGGCACCCCGGGGCCGTACGCGCGGGCCAGGGCGTGCGCGGCGTCCGCGCCGGAGGGGAGCATCAACGCGTACAGCAGGTCGCCGACCGGCAGGGTGTCGCCGGGTTCGAGGTCGGCCGTCGTGCCGTCGTTGTTCCAGGCGTACTCGAGGTCCTCGCGCTTGACCTTGACCTCGTCGTCGAGGTTCGCCTCCCGCAGCACGATGTACGCGGTCATGATCTTGGTCAGGCTCGCGACCGGCATGCGCTTGCCGGCGTTCTTGTCCAGCAGGTCCTGCCCGGCCGTGGCGTCCCAGAGATAGACGGCCCGCCCGTGCACGCGCGGCGGCGCGTACGCGTGGCCGGAAACGTGCTGCGCCACGCCGGGAGAGGCCAGGGCGGGAGGGGCGAGAACCGGTGACGCCACCCCCGTGACCAGGGCAAAGGCGGTCATGGAGACACCAAGAGAAAGCTTTCGGGCGAACATGCGAATCAGCGTGCCATGACTATTCGGGCTTATCGGGCGAAAATTCGCAAAATGTCAGCAAAGCGCACGAACGTATGTGATATGGGAGGTTTAGTGAGGCGCTGCGGGCGATCGGGCGTGACCTGCCCGGTTCCGCTGACCGGGATCACGCTCCGCCCGCCGTGGGACGGGGGGACACGATGACGCCGACATCCCCGACACGAGGACGAGAGAGCGCATGGGAACTCCGGTCATCGTCGACGCCGCGCGGACGCCGTTCGGGCGCCGGGGCGGGTGGCTCTCGGGGCTGCACGCGGCCGAGCTGCTCGGCATCGCGCAGCGCGGGGCGCTGGAGCGCCTCGGCGTCGAGCCCGAACTGGTCGAGCAGGTGATAGGCGGCTGCGTCACCCAGGCGGGCGAGCAGTCCGGCAGCGTCACCCGCACCGCCTGGCTGCACGCGGGCCTGCCGGAGCGGACCGGCGTGACCACGATCGACTGCCAGTGCGGCTCGGCCCAGCAGGCCGTGCACCTGATCGCCGCGCAGATCGCGGCCGGAGTGATCGACGTCGGCATGGCGTGCGGCGTCGAGGTGATGTCCCGGGTGCCGCTGATGGCCAATGTCGGCGAGGGCGTCGGCAGGCCCCGGCCGGACTCGTGGGACCGCGACATGCCCGCGCAGTACGTCGCCGCCGACCGGATCGCCCGCCGCCGCGGCTTCACCCGCGAGCAGCTCGACGCCTTCGGGCTCCGCTCCCAGGAGCGGGCCGCGCGGGCGTGGGCCGAGGGCAGGTTCGACGGGCAGATCATCCCCGTGATCGTGCCGGGCGAGGACGGGCTCGCGGCAGTCACCAGGGACCAAGGGCTGCGGGAGACGAGCACGGAGGCGCTGGCGGGGCTCAAGCCGATCCTGGACGGCGGCCTGCACACCGCCGGGACCGCGTCGCAGATCTCCGACGGCGCGAGCGCGGCCGTGCTCGTGGACGAGGACCGGGCCCGCGAGCTGGGGTTGCGCCCGCGCGCCCGCATCGTGGCCCAGTGCCTGGTCGGCGCGGAGACCGGGTTCCTGCTCGACGGCCCGGTCAAGGCCGGCGAGAAGCTGCTCGCCCGCACCGGCATGAAGATCGGAGACATCGACCTGTTCGAGGTCAACGAGGCGTTCGCCTCGGTGCCCATGTCGTTCGCGCGGGTCCACGGCGTCGACCAGGACCGGCTCAACGTCAACGGCGGCGCGATCGCGATCGGCCACCCCGTGGGGGCGACCGGCATCCGCCTGATCGCCGCCGTGATCGGCGAGCTGGAGCGGCGCGACCAGGAGACCGCCATGGTCGCCATCTGCGCCGGCGGCGCGCTGGCCACCGGCGCGATCATCAAGCGGGTCTGACCGGGCGCCCCGCCGGGCCGCTCAGATCTCGTCCTCCTGGCGGGTGGGCAGTCCCTCGCGTACGGCGATGGGGTTCCAGATGACGAGGAAGCGTCTCTTCGCGGCCGTCGCCTTCACCGAGGCGGCGTTCCCCGCGTCGTAGGCCGGGTCGCCGACCGTCCTGCCCCTGCAGTGCGCGGCCTTGTAACGCCTGGCCCACGTCAGATAGGCGCTGTCGGCACGGTGGGAGGCGGACAGCGCCGCGACGAGGGTCTCTCGCAGCCCCTGGCCGTTCACGAGGTCGTCGACGTCGAGCGACTTCGCCCGCGCGGCCTCATGGCGTCCGCCGGACAACTGGAGCGGTCCCGGAGAGGACTGGCCGGCGCCGCCGGCGTACTGGACCTGGTGGGTCCGGGACGCGGGCGGCGAGGACGCTCCCGCGCCTGCCGGCCTCGCTCCGGCCCCGCAGAGCCCTTATGCCCACTGGGGTCAGAGGCTCGGCGGCGCGATCATCGACGGGCTGCTCGTGTACATCCTGCCCTGGGTGGTGTCGGCGATCGTCACCGCGCTGCCGACCCAGGTCTCACAGGCGTCCGGCGACGTCTGGTTCAGTTACGGGATCCTCGACGTCCTGTCCTTCAAGCTGCCCGCACTGGCCCTCATGCTGGGCTCTCCCGGCCTCGTCTTCCTGTTCCTGGCACAGCTCGTCCTGGAGGGCAGGACGGGGCAGTCGGTCGGCAAGAGGCTGGCCGGCATCCGTGTCGTGGACATGCGGACGGGACGGCCCGTGGGGTTCGGCATGGCGTTCGCCCGGCGCGCCTACAGATTCGTGAACGTGCTTCCGCTGGGTGCCGGGTTCCTGTGGCCTCTGTGGGACGACCGGCGTCAGACCCTCGCGGACAAGCTGGTGGACACGGTTGTCGTCAGGGCCTGACCCGCACGGGGCCGGACGGAGGCGCGGTCAGGCGCCGAGGACGGCGGGGGCGAGGCGGGCCCGGTGCCAGGCGGCGTCGCCGAAGAGCTTCGCCGCCGAGTGGGCCCGCTTGAAGTACAGGTGCGCCTCGTGCTCCCAGGTGAAGCCGATGCCGCCGTGCAGCTGGACGGTCTCGGCCGCCACCGTGGAGAACGCCTCGGCGCAGTACGCCTGCGCCGCGGCGGCCCGCACCGCCAGGTCGGCGGCGTCCCCGGCGAGCGCGCGGGCCGCGTCGTAGCTCATCGACCTGGCCGACTCGACCAGCACGTAGAGGTCTGCCAGGCGGTGCTTGACCGCCTGGAACGAGCCGATCGGCCGGCCGAACTGCTCCCTGGTCTTCACGTACTCCAGCGTGATCTCCAGGCAGCGCGACGCCCCGCCGAGCTGTTCGGCGCTCAGCGCGGTCGCGGCCACGGCGAGCAGGCGATCCAGCACGCGGTGCCCGTCGGCGCTCAGGAGCCGCGCCGGGGCGTCGTCGAACGTCACACGCGCCTGCGGCCGGGTCCGGTCCAGTGTGACCAGCGGCTCGGCCCGCACCCCCGGAGCGGCGGACTCCACCGCGTAGACGCCGACACGGCCCTCGGGGGTGCGGGCGGGCACGACGAACAGAGCGGCGCGCGCGCCGTCGAGCACGTGCTCCTTGACACCCGTGAGCAGGCCGTCCGCCACGCGGGCGCGAATCGCCGACGGATCCCACGTGCCGCCCTCGGCCCAGGCCAGCGCGCCGACGAGGCCGCCGCCGGCGATCCCGGGAAGGTCGCCGGTCGCGCCGCAGGCCAGCAGCGCCTCGGCGGTGAGCACGGCCGAGCCCAGGTAGGGCACCGTGGCGAGGGCGCGGCCCAGCTCCTCGCACACCACGTGCGTCTCGGCGTAGGAGAAGCCCGCTCCGCCGTGCTCCTCGGGAACGGCCAGGCCGAAGGCCCCCACCTGGCCGGCGAGCAGCCGCCAGACGGTCTCGTCGTACTCCGGCGTCTCTTCGGGCGCCGGGCGGGCCGCGGGGTTGCGCTCGAGCAGGGCGCGTACGGTGCGCCGCAGCTCCTCCTGCTCGGCGGTGGTGAACATGGCGATTATTCTAACAACTGTTTGGTAGAGTGTCAGCTGTGACCGAGACGTTCAGGGCAGAGGTACGGGCCTGGCTGGAGGACAACCTGTCGGGCGCGTTCGCCGGCGCCCGCGGGCTGGGCGGGCCCGGCCGCGAGCACGAGGCGTTCGACGTACGGCTGGCCTGGGAGCGCCACATGGCCGAGGCCGGCTGGACCTGCCTGGGCTGGCCCGAGCGGTATGGCGGGCGGGGCGCGAGCGTCGAGGAGCAGGTCGTCTTCCACGAGGAGTACGCGCTGGCCGGCGCGCCCGCACGGGTCGGTCACATCGGCGAGAACCTGCTCGGCCCGACGATCATCGCGTTCGGCACCGGCGAGCAGCGCGCCCGCTTCCTGCCGCCGATCGTGGCCGCCCGGGAGCTGTGGTGCCAGGGCTACTCCGAGCCGAACGCCGGGTCCGACCTGGCCGGGGTGCAGACCCGCGCCGAGCCGGACGGCGACCGCTGGCGGGTCACCGGCCAGAAGGTGTGGACCTCCCTGGCCATGGAGGCGGACTGGTGCTTCGTGGTCTGCCGCACCGAGCCGGGGTCGGCGCGTCATCACGGCCTGTCCTACCTGCTCGTGCCCATGCGGCAGGAGGGCGTGGAGATCCGTCCCATCGTGCAGATGACGGGGACCAGCGAGTTCAACGAGGTGTTCTTCGACGGCGCGGTGACGGGCGCGGCGAACATCGTGGGCGCGCCCGGCGACGGCTGGAAGATCGCCATGGCGACGCTCGGCTTCGAGCGCGGCGTGGCCACGCTCGGCCGGCAGGTGGGCTTCCGCCGCGAGCTGGAGGCGATCATCGCGCTGGCCCGCAGGACGGGCGCGGTCGACGACCCCTTGCTGCGCGACCGGCTCGTCCGCTCCTGGATCGGGCTGGAGGTCATGCGCCTCAACGCCGTCCGCACGATGGCGGGCATCGCGGCGGGCGCGCCCGGCCCGGAGTCGTCCATCTCCAAGCTCGTGTGGGGCGTGTGGCACCGCGAGCTCGGCGAGCTGGCCATGGACGTGCTCGGCGCGGCCGGCATGGTCGCCGACGGCCCGCCGTACGACCTGAGCGACGAGCAGCGGCTCTACCTGTTCTCCCGGTCCGACACCATCTACGCCGGTTCCAACGAGATCCAGCGCAACATCATCAGCGAGCGCGTGCTGGGGTTGCCCCGCGAACGCCGGTAGCGGATACGTATTCCTGCCGATGCGCGGGAGGGCGGCAGGTATCTAGCGTCGGGGACGCCGACGACACCCCGAGGTGAGCCATGCGCGTGCCGAGCGTGTTCCTGCCCGTGTTCCTGTCCGTATTCCTGTCCGGCCTCCTGACGACCTCCGCCCTCACCGTCCCGGCCACGGCCGCCGAGGCCACCGCCGAATCCCCGGCCAGACCCCCGGCGTCCGCCGTCGACGTCGTCTACCAGCGGGCGCATTTCGGCCCCGGCCTCCGCGAGGGCGTGAAGGCGGGGAACACCCTGTCCTTCGCCGCCCCCGTGGGCACGATCTCCTACACCGACGCGCTCGGCACGAAGACCTGGGAGTACGCCCGGTGGACCGGCGCCGAGCGGCCCGTCGGGTTCGCCGCCACCGAGCTGGTGGCCTCCTGGAACGCCGACGTCCCGGCCGGCAGCTGGCTGCAGGTCGAGATGCGCGGCCGCCACGCCGCCGGGCAGACGAAGTGGTACGTGCTCGGCCGCTGGGCGTCCGGCGACGAGGACATCCGCCGTACGTCGCTGTCCGGGCAGCGGGACGCCGACGGCACCGTCTCGGTCGACACGTTCGTCGCCGCGGCGGGTAAGGCGATCACCTCCTACCAGCTGCGCGTCACCCTCTACCGCGCGCCGGGCTCGGCCGCGAAGCCGGTCGTGCGCGCGCTCGGCGCGATGGCGTCGGCCGTGCCCGACCGGGCGACCGTCCCGGTGAGCCCCGGCGGCATCGCCTGGGGCGTGGAGCTGCCCGTGCCCCGCCGCTCGCAGAACGTCCACGAAGGCCACTACCCCGAGTGGGACGGCGGGGGAGAGGCGTGGTGCAGTCCGACCTCGACCACCATGGTCCTCGGCTACTGGGGCAAGTGGCCCAGCAAGCAGGACACCTCCTGGGTCGACCCCTCCGACCCCGACCCCGAGGTCGACTACGCCGCCCGTCACACCTACGACTACGCCTACGAGGGCGCGGGCAACTGGCCGTTCAACACCGCGTACGCGGGACGGTACGGGCTGGAGGGCTTCGTGACCCGGCTCCGCTCGCTGACCGAGATGGAGCGGCTGATCCGGGCCGGCATCCCCGTGGTCACCTCCCAGTCGTTCAAGGCGGAGGAGCTGCCCGGCGCGGGATACAGCACCAACGGTCACCTCATGGTCATCATCGGCTTCACCGCGACGGGTGACGTGATCGCCAACGACCCCGCCTCGCCCGACAACGAGGCGGTGCGCCACGTCTACCCGCGGGCCAACTTCGAGAACGTCTGGCTCCGCAGCACCGGCAGCGGCGGGATCGTGTACGTCATCCACCCGAAGAACCGCCCCCTGCCCCCCACGACGCCGGGACTGCCGGCCAACTGGTGACGCGGAGCACGTCCTATAGTCAGTCAGGTGACTGACTCGACGAGTGCCCGGGTGCGGGCCGCGAGCGCCAAGCGGCGGCGGCTGATGGCCGCCGCCGCCGAGGTCGTGCACCGGCAGGGCGCCGAGCGCACGACCATCGCCGACATCGCCCGCGCCGCCGGCGTCCCCGTGGGCAACGTCTACTACTACTTCAAGACCAAGGACGAGCTCGTCGCCGCCGCCCTGGACGAGCACGCTCGGCACCTCGGGGAGCTCACCGAGCGGCTGGAGCGGCTGCCGGACCCGCGCGAGCGGCTCAAGGGGCTCGTGGAGGCGTGGGTCGGCCAGCGCGACGTCGCGGCACGGTGGGGCTGCCCGACCGGCACGCTCGCCGCCGAGCTGGACAAACGCGACGAGGGCGGCCTGGACGCGGAGGCGGGCCGGGTGATCCGGCTGCTGCTCGACTGGGTGGAGGGCCAGTTCCGCGAGCTCGGCCTGCCCGGGCCCGACGGCCTCGCGCTGACCCTGGTGGGCGCCTACCAGGGCATGTCGCTGCTGGCCAACGCCCTGCGCGACCCCGGGATCATGACGCGTGAGGGGGCCCGGCTGCTCGCCTGGATCGACTCACTGGAGGTCTGAACCGGTGTGGCGGTGCGCGATCAGCGCGGTCAGCGCCGCCGTCCGCGCGTCGTCCCACCCGGCCGGCGGCGCGATCCGCGCCCACGCGGCGATCACCTCGCCGTCGTAGTCGTGGCCGTGCCCCGGCGGCGCGTCGAGGGAGAACACCAGGTCGGCGGTGATCTGCCAGAACGTCACGAACGGATACCACCGGATCCACGGCAGCACGTCGTCGCCGCGGCGCTCCTCCAGCCAGTCGGGCCGGGTGAGGACGAGCCGGGGCGTCCACCACACGATCGGGTCGGAGGGGTGCTGCAGGTAGACGACCCGCGGCGGGTTCCACGGCGACGCCGGGACGTCCAGGTCCGAGGGCCGGTTGGCGAAGCGTACGGTCTCGCCGTCCCGGTAGACGGGCAGCGCCTCGCGGCTGCCGGGGTCGCGGCCGTCGACGAGCCGCCGCCACAGCGCGCTGCTGTCCGGCGGCCCGACGAACAGCGCGCCGTCGGTGCGCTCACGCAGGTCCCGGTCGCCGCCGAACGCCGACTCCGCGCCGAACGCTCCCAGGCTCTCCCCGAAGACCAGCAGCTTGGGCCGGTGCCCCGCGGGCAGCGTCGACCAGCGGGCGTACACCTGGTCGAACAGCTCCCGCCCGGCCGCCTTGGCCCGGTCGCGGTCGACCAGGAACGACAGCCAGCTCGGCAGGTAGGAGTACTGCATCGAGACCAGCGCGGTGTCGCCGCCGTACATGAACTCCAGGGCGGCGGCCGCCTGCGGGTCCACCCAGCCGGTGCCGGTCGTCGTGATCACGCAGATCACCGCGCGGCCGAACGCGCCGGTCCGATCCAGTTCCCGTACGGCCAGGGCGGCCCGTTCGCGCGTGGTCGCGGCGGAGTCGAGCCCGGCGTAGACGCGGATCGGGGCGACGGCGGGCCGCCCGCCGAACCGGCTCAGCTCGCCGGTCGTGGGCGCGTCCGCGACGAAGGCGCGGCCCTCCAGGCCGAGGGACGCCCACGGGACCAGCGAGGAGGGGCTGCCCGACAGCGTGGCGGCACGCGGCCGGGTGGCACCCGGCGCCGTCTCGCTGTTGATCGCGGCGAAACTGCGGTCGGCTCCCCTGAGCAGGGCCTCGGTGAGGATCCCGTCGGTCAGGAAGACGGCGAGCACGCCCACTCCGAGCCCCGCGGCGAACCGCGCGGCCGTCGCGGGGATCCACCGCCCGAGGAGACGGCCCAGCGCCCGCGCCGCGATCCGCAGCGTCCTGGCGGCGGCCAGCAGGGCCAGGAACAGGGCCGCCGCGACGAGCGGGACGCCGAGGTAGCCGAGCCGCTCCGGCGGTTCCAGCCCCATCAGCAGGTAGATGTCCCGCTGCGCGCGCACGCCCAGGACCAGCGAGGCGGCGCCGAGACCGCAGCCGAACGTCGCCACCACGCGCCGGACCCGCCGCCGTCCCGTGCGGTTCCACCCCTCGCGCCATCGCACCATGATCCGCACCGTGATCCGGGCCGCGGCCGGGCGTACGAGCGCGCCGGCGATCACTCCCACCAGGTATCCGGTGGCGGACAGCACGCCCGCGATGATCCCCTGCAGCGACCAGGGGCGGGGCAGCAGCGACGGCGTGAGCGACAGGCAGAAGAAGGCCGTGGCGAGGACGATCCCGGCCGTGTCGAGCGGCGCACCGAGCCGTACCCGTCGCCCTTCCCCCATCGGGCCCCCGATCCCCGTGCCTTTCGGAGCAGGCAGGCTATCAAGGTCACGAATCGGTCACGGAGCGGGTGGGGGAGCGCCCCGGCGTGAGCGGCGTGAGCGGAGCGATGAGGATGACGGACCCGAAGCCCGGCTATCGTCGCCGGGTCAGCAGGGTCGTGGCGATCGCGACCTGCACGGGGTCCAGTGCCGTCTTGCCGTCTTCGACGTCCCACAGCGCGTTCTGCAGCACTCGGCCGAGAGTCCAGCCGGCCGCCCGCTGCCGATCGAGTCCGACGACCTCGGTCAGCAGGTCGAAGCGGCGGAGCACCGCGCGGGCGACGTCGCCGGTGGCCGCCACCTCGTCCCACCGGTTGTCCATGGCGGGCAGGAGCTCGAATCCGGGGTCGCCGGCCAGCGGTTCCGGGTCGATGGCGAGCCAGGGTTCCCGCTCCCCGGCGAGGACGTTGTCGTAGTGCAGGTCCCAATGCAGCAGGCGGTCGCCGGATTCGCCGATCAGCTCGGCCACGGCCGACGCGCAGGCGCGCACCAGCCGCCGCTCGCCAGGGTCGCGCAATGCGCGTACGGCCCGAGGGACCTGGCCGAGCATGGCGGCGGCGACCTCGCTCAGCCTCCGCACGCCCTCCGGGGCGCGCACCGCGGTCAGGCGGGCCAGCAGCCCGGCCAGGATCCGCAGGGCCGTGACGTCGTCGGCCATCGAGGACAGGGGCCGGGCCGCGTCGAGCCGTTCCAGCAGCTGCGTGCCGCTCCGCTCGTCATAGTTCAGCAGGCGCACGACACCGTCGCCGTTCCACGCCCGCAGGCCGATGGCCGCGCCGGCGGTCTCCTCCCGGAGCCGCTGCAGTTTGAGCACGGCGGGTGTCCCGTCGGCCCGGAGCACGGGCAGGACCAGCGACGCCATGCCATGGGCCGCAGGGCCGTCGGGCCGCAGTCCCCAGCGTTCCAGGAACTCGCCGCCCAGGCGGGGCAGCCCGGCGATCCAGGCGCGTTCCTCGGCGCCGTGCTCGCCGTAGGAGGCGGCGAACGCCCGGGGAACCTCGATGCGGGATGAGGTGGTCATCGATTCTCCTTCGAGTCAGCCGTGGATGAGCGAAGGAGAACCGCGGTGGGGCCCGGCCAGCGGGCAGGGGTCAAAGCATGCCTCCACCCTACCGAGCGACACCGTGGCTCAGCCGGGTGGAGAACAACACCCGGGACGTGAGCATCGAGTCCGATCCGCACGGGCGCACCTCCACAACACATCAGGAACAGCGGCCTCACGTCGGGAAACACGCTTGGCAGAAATCTTTCTAGTGGAGGGACATGCCCCTGCCGCCGCTCGCCTCGTTGACCGGAACCGGACAGGGGCCGACATGAGGGGGTGTCTCTTGGCCCCTTCCCAGGGGCGCTTAGCGTTGCTACATTCCGAAGCAAGAATTCATTTCAGTTTTTGGGAGGTGTGATGACCGCTCTCCGGGCCGAGGATGCGACGACGCCCGCGCGGCGAGAGCTGCCGCCGTCGATGGTCGAACGGATGACGCTGATAATGGACGCGTTCACCGGTCGCTCCGCTCGCCTCACCCTCGAGGACGTGGCTCGCCGCACCCACCTCCCGCGCTCAACGGCTCATCGCATCCTCGACCAGCTCGTACGGCTGAACTGGCTGGACCACACGTCGTTCGGCTACAGCCTGGGCAAGCGGGCACTCGGGCTCGGCGGCCGGGACGGCAGCCACGGCGAGATCCGCGAAGCGGCCGCGCCGCTGCTGCACAACCTGCAGATCAGGACCGGGATGGTCGTCCACCTCGCCGTGCTCGACGGCGCCGAGGTCTTCTACCTCGACAAGGTCGGCGGGCGGTTCGCCCTGTCGGTGCCGTCCCGCGTCGGAGGCCGGGCCCCCGCCCACTGCACCGCCCTCGGCAAGGCGATCCTCGCCTGGCTGGAACCCGAGCAGGTCGAGGCACTCATCGACGGTCACATCAGCCGCCTGACCAACCGGACGATCGGCGACATCGGCACCCTGCACCAGGAGCTCAACCGCATCCGGCAACGCCGGGGCCTCGCCTTCGAGAGGGGGGAGTGCTTCCCCGACATCTCCTGCGTCGCCGCCGCCGTACGCGGCCACGAGGGGCCGGTGGCCAGCATCTCCCTGGTCGGCGACGTCCGCACTCCGCTGGAGAAGGTGGCCCCGCTCGTGGTCGACGCCGCGCGTCAGGTCTCGCTCGCCCTGTTCCCCGACCTCAAGTCCCAGCGCAGGTCCCGGGTCGTCCACCGCGTGCCCGATCGGACCTGGTCCCCCGAGACCATGAACCGCCTGCTCGCCGTCGGCCAGAACGGCGACTGGCTCTGATCCATGTCCTCCGCTACACGTCAAATTCGCAGCTTTCTGGTCCGGTCGGGGTGGTAGGTGAAGGCCCAGCGGTCTTCGCCGGCCCTTCGGCGGGTGTAGCGGTCGGGGTGTTGGTAGCGGTCGCGGTTGTGGAACTGGCAGGCCGGGCCGAGGAGTTTGAGGTCGGTCAGGCCGCCGGTGCTCCAGTTGTCGGCGTGGTCGATCTGGCATCTGGTGGCGGGCAGGGGACAGCCGTCGATCCAGCAGGTGGCGTAGCGGGCGTAGATCGCCCGCCGCTGGGCCGGGGTGGCCAGGCGGACCTTGCGGCCCATGTCGAGCACCTGCCCCTCGGCGTCCATGACCAGGCGCACGAGGGTGGAGGTGCGGGCCAGCCGGTGCACGCCGGAGACGGGCAGCACCTGCCCGGTCGCCAGCAACAACCCCGGCGCCGTCCCCAACAGCGGACCCAACACCGCCCCCAGCAACATCCCCCACGCCGCGCCCGGTCCCGCCCCCGGCAGCCCTCCGGCCGACGCCCCCGGCTCTGGTCCCGGCGGCGCCTCCGGCTTTGCTCCCAGCGCACCGGCCCGCGACGCCGGTGCTTCTCGCGGCGCTGTCTGCGCTGACGTCCCCGGCTCTGGCCCGGACATGCCGGACGGCCTCTCCGCGTTTCCCGGCCCATGCCGGTCCTCCCTCGCAGGCCGAGGCCCGACGTGGGTGTGAGGGGCACAGGTGTCGCCAGGATGATCAGGCGAGTGCCACTCGCCCCACCGAGACTCCCATGAGTGCGATTCCTGCCGCTGTGGCGTGCTCTGCTGCGACGAGCCTCGCTGCGACTCCCTCTGCTTCGGCAAGCTGCTCTGCTGCGGCCTGCTCTGCTGTAGCTCCCTCCGCTGCCTGCTCTTCGCCTGCGCGTTGCCTTTCACATCAGCGCAGGACTGCTCGTCACGGGGGCCGGTCGCAAGGTCGTCGCCGTTCACGGCGCTCCCGGCGGCGCTGCTGCCGGTGCTCTCGACGGCGGCCTCTGCGGCTACATCGGCACCGGTGTCTACCGCGGAATCGGTCTCCTCAGCGTCACCGGTCTCGTCAAGGTCGACAGGGCCGGCGGTGTCGGCCGCACTGGCGGGGTCGGTGCCGCCGACGTCAGCCGGGTCGGGGGTGGGGGTGGGGTCGGTGGGGAGGGATTCGGCGTTGACCAGGACCAGAAGCTCGGCGGCGATCTTCTCCTCCAGCAACGCCATGAACGCATCCGCCTGACGCACCCGCAGCGGCCGGTCATCACCCTCCGCCTTGGGCCTGGCATAGGCGTCCAGCAACGCCTGCAACCGCGCGGCATGCTCACGCGGCAGATAGAACTCCCCCTCCAGACCGCCGCCCCTGCCCGGACGCACCCTCAGGAACCGCCGCCCGTAATCGGCCCGCTCATCGCGATCCTCACCATCGGGGTCCAGCACCGCCCGCAGATAACGGCCCGCCTTGGCCACCTCCGCCGCCCCCGCCCTGCCCGCCAGCTCCACCAGGATCGGCTCAGCCAAGCCGGCCTGCTCATCCGACAGACCCGCAACCGCGGCACAGATGGCCTCGGCCACCCCCGCCGCCAAGTCGCCGGCGGCGAACATCTCCCGCACCCGGGGCAGACGCGCCAACTCGACGCCCAGGGTCAGCAGCCGGCCCGCACCCGCGACCGTCATCCCTCCTGTGCTGCGCAGCCAGCTGCGGGTGGAGGCATGACCATGCCGCTTGGCCTGCCCCGCCCGATGCACCCGCCCCACCCGATCAGCCAACGCCGAGGTGATGCGATCCCGCGCGAACAACAACTCCTCGGCCTCGGCCAGGCAGATATCCACATCGTCCGGGACCGGCGCCTGCGCCAACGCCTGCGCCGACTCACGAACCGAGGCCACCAGCACCCACGACGGGCGACGCTGGGCGCCGTCCGACGCCTGATCACTGGCGTCACCGAGGCCGTCGCAGGAGCCGTCAGATAGGTCGTCGCCGGAGGCGTCCGTGCCCTTGTCCGAGGTAAAGGTCCAGAGGGGAGAGCCGGCGGTCAGCCGGTCGCGCCAGTCCGATTCAGAGGCTTTCGAACTAGGAGGGTGTTCGGCATCAACCGCAGATGGCTTCACCACGTTCCCCTCCGTATAATTCGAAAGCCTGTATGAATTCTCCCGCAGTCACGGATCGTCGAGCAACCGGACGGCACGATTAGCTGGGGTTACAGGTGAGAGGGAAGAGCGAATTTCAGAGCCGGTCGGGGGACGCGGCGCAGCACCACGGCGCTGTCGCCGGCGCACCGGCCACCGCATGTCGAGAGCGGCTGTCCGCTTCGCGCAGGCGCGGACTCCGGCAAGGGACTCCGACAAGGGACTCTGGCAACGGACTCCGGCGCAGACCGTGGCCGTGGGCGTGCGTCGGATTGGCTCTGGGGGAGAGGATCAGCCCCAGTGGTCGCCCCAGCCCCACAGGTTGGGACCGATAGCGGCGGCCGGGTCGTCCTGGTCGACTCCGAACCGGCCGCGGAAGAACAGCATCGGGCGCTGCTCGGTGACGACGGGTTCGAGCTCGTGGACATGGCCGATGACGACGTCGTGGTCGCCGGCGACGTGCACGTCGCGCACCTCGCCGTGGACGCGCAGCAGCACTCCTCGCAGGGACGGGGTGCCCCATCGCGACAGGTCCCAGTCGAGGCCGGCGAACTTGGCTCCCTTGCTGGAGCCGAACCGGCCGCAGAGGTCGATTTGGTCCTCGCCGAGGACGTTCACGCAGAAGCGGCCCGACCTCCTGATCCGCGGCCAGGCGCGGCCCTTGTGGTCGGCGCAGAACAGGACCATCGGCGGTTCGAGGGAGACCGACGCGAACGACTGGCAGGCGAAGCCCACCGGTTCGCCGTCGTCGAGGCCCGTCACCACGGTCACGCCGCTCGCGAACATGCCCAGCGCACGCCGGAACTCGGCGGGCGTGGGCGGCGCCACCTCGGTGCTGAACTCGGGGCCGGCCGGTGCAGCGGTCATGGACTCACCTCGCGTGCGTGTCGGTGCCTCAGGTGACGAACTTACAAACCCCCTTATGGGTGGCTCGCAAGGGGATCCCGGTCAATGGAAGGCGCGTACGAGAGGGGCGTGGTCCGGGCAGGTCACCGGGCCTGCCCGTCCCGGTCTCGCTCATCGGGATGATCGCCCTGTTCGCGTCGTCTGTCCAGTTAGCGTCGCGGGATCCGACACTGCGATTCGGGACGGACGATGACGGAGCTGACCTACGAGTCGACCCTGCGGGAACTCGTGACCGACCAGGGCGTGCTGCGCTACCACGAGGCCGGACAGGGCCCGCCGCTGCTGCTCCTGCACGGTTCGGGGCCCGGGGTGACCGGATGGCGCAACTACCGCGGCAACCTGGCGACGTTCGCCGAGCACTTCCGGTGCCTGGTGCTGGAGTTTCCCGGATTCGGGGTCAGCGACCCGACCGGCCAGCACCCGATGACGGCCGCGAACGGCGCGGTGATCCGATTCCTGGACGGGCTCGGACTCCAGCAGGCCGACGTGATCGGCAACTCGATGGGCGGGATCGTGGGCACCCAGGTGGCGCTCGCCCACCCCGACCGGATCCGCCGCCTCGTGACCATCGGCGGCATCGGCCGCAACATCTTCAGCCCCTCGCCGGGCGAGGGCATCAAGCTCCTGATGGAGTTCACCGAGGAGCCGACCCGCGAGCGGCTCGTCCGGTGGCTGCGCTCCATGGTGTACGACCCGGCCCTCGTCACCGAGGAGCTCGTCGAGGAGCGCTGGGCCCTCGCCACCGAGCCGGAGACGCTGGCCGCCGCGCGGCGGATGTACGGCAGGGCCGCCTTCGCCGCCGGTCAGAAGGCCGCCGCGAAGTCGGACGTCCCGCCGTACTGGGCGATGTTGCACACGCTGAAGGCCAGGACGCTCATCACCTGGGGCCGCGACGACCGGGTCAGCCCCGTCGACATGGCGCTCCTGCCGATGCGTACGGTCCCCGACGTCGAGGTGCACGTCTTCCCCAACTGCGGCCACTGGGTGATGATCGAGCAGAAAGCCGCCTGGGAAAGTGTCGTGCTGGCCTTCCTCACCCGGAAGGACGAGCGGTGACCACGTGGGATGAGGAGTTCGACCTCGTCATCGTCGGCAGCGGCGGCGGAGGCATGGCCGCCGCGCTGACCGCGCACGACAGCGGGCTGTCGTGCGTGGTGGTCGAGAAGGGCGGCAAGTTCGGCGGCAGCACCGGCATCTCCGGCGGCGGGATCTGGATCCCCAACAACCCGACCCTGCGAGCCGAGGGACACGACGACAGCCGTGAGTCGATCCGGCGCTACCTCGACCTGCTGACCGAGGGCCGCGTACCGGCCGCCCGGCTCGACGCGTACGTCGACAACGGCCCGGCCGCGATGGAGCTGCTCGGGAAGAGCAGGTGGATGCGGTTCTCCTGGGTGAAGGGCTACGCCGACTACCACCCCGAGTACGAGGGCGGCCGGCCGCTCGGCCGCTCGATCGAGGCGCTGCCGTTCGACACCCGCAAGCTGGGCGAGGACGAGAAGTACCAGCGGCCGAACAACATGAAGGGCCCGCTCGGCCTGTGGATCACCGCCAAGGACTACCACGACCTGGCCATGGTCAAGCGCACCTGGCGCGGCCGCCGGGCCTCGGTCGTCGCGGCCTGGCGGATGTCGTCCAACGTGATCCGCCGACGGCACATGGCCACCGGCGGGCGCGCGCTCGTCGCCCGGCTGCGCATGGCGCTCAAGGACGCCGGTATCCCGCTCTGGCTGAAGACGCCGATGACCGGTCTCGTCACCGACGCCAGCGGCGCGGTCACCGGCATCGTGGCCCGGCGCGAGGGCGAGGCGATCCGCGTCCGCGGCCGGTACGGCGTGCTGCTGGCGACCGGCGGCTTCGACCACAACACGCAGTTGCGGGAGAGGTACCTGCCCGAGGGCGCCCGGCCCGACTTCGGCATGGGCGCCAGGGAGAACACCGGCGACGGCATCCTCGCCGGCGAGCGCGTCGGCGCCGCCCTCGACCTGATGGACGACGCCTGGTGGATGCCGGCCGTACGGCATCCGGCCGGGGCGACGATCCCGCTGGTGTCCGAGCGGTGCATCCCGCCGTCGGTCATCGTCTCGCGGGACGGCCGGCGGTTCACCAACGAGTCCGCGCCGTACGTGAACTTCGTGCACGACCAGCTGGCCGGCGGCCACGTCCCGGCCTGGTTCGTGATGGACGCCAAGGCCCGGGCGCGCTACCCCTTCGCGCAGATCCCGCCGGGCATGCCGATCCCGCAGGAGTTCTACGACCAGGGCATCGCGGTCCGGGCGGACACCCTCACCGAGCTGGCGGGCGAGATCGGCGTCCCGGCGGGCGCGCTGACCGAGACCGTCGAGCGCTTCAACGGGTTCGCCCGGGTGGGCAAGGACGAGGACTTCGGCCGCGGCGACAGCGCCTACGACCGCTACTACGGCGACCCGACACTGAAGAACCCGAACCTCGACGTGATCGACAGGGCGCCCTACTACGCGTTCCGGCTCGAGGTCGGCGACCTCGGCACCAAGGGCGGCCTGGTGTGCGACGAGCACAGCCGGGTGCTGCGGGCGGACGGCGCACCCATCGAGGGCCTGTACGCGACCGGCAACACCTCGGCGTCGGTGATGGGCAACGAGTACGCCGGGCCGGGGGCCACGATCGGCCCGTCCATCGTCTTCGGCTACATCGCCGCGCGGCACGCCGCCCTGCGGGCACGCGCGACCGGCACGACCGGCACCGCCGGCACCACGAACACGGCGTGACGCGGTGGGGGAGATGACACAGGGGGGAGCGCTCAGGGTCCGGGTGGTCGAAGTGGTCAAGGAGACCGCCGACGCCCACTCGCTGGTCCTCGAGCCCGCGGAGGGGGACCCGTCCAAGTTCTCGTACAAGCCGGGGCAGTTCCTGACGATCCGGGTGCCGACCACCCGGCCGGAGGGCGCCGCCCGCTGCTACTCGCTGAGCAGTTCGCCGCTGTGCGACGACAAGCTCAAGGTGACGGTGAAGCGCACCCGGGGCGGCTACGGCTCGAACTGGATCTGCGACCACGTCACCGAGGGCGACGTGCTGGAGGTGCTGCGGCCGTCGGGGCTGTTCACCCCCGCGTCGCTGGACGAGGACCTGCTGCTGCTGGCGGGCGGCAGCGGCGTCACCCCGGTGATGTCGATCCTCAAGTCGTGCCTGCGCGCCGGGACCGGCTCGGTCGTGCTCGTCTACGCCAACCGCGACGAGAGCTCGGTGATCTTCCGCGACGAGCTGGTCGCGCTGGCCGCCGGGCACGGTGAGCGGCTGACGGTGATCCACTGGCTGGAGTCCGTGCAGGGCCTGCCCACCGCGGCGGGCCTGGCCGCCCTGACCCGGCCGTACGCCGGGCGGGAGGCGTTCGTCTGCGGGCCCGGGCCGTTCATGGACCTCGCCGTGGACGTGCTGACCCGGCACGGCGCGCCGCCCGGGCGTGTCCACGTGGAGAGGTTCGAGTCGCTGGCCGGCGACCCGTTCGCGGTGACCGAGGTGGTGCTCGACGCGGCGGGTCCCGTCAGCACCGTCGAGGTCGAGCTCGACGGCGAGACGAGGACCCTTACCTGGCCGCGCGGCGACAAGCTGCTCGACGTGCTGCTCCAGGCCGGCCTCGACGCGCCGTACTCCTGCCGGGAGGGCTCGTGCAGCGCGTGCGCGTGCGTGCTGCTGGAGGGCGAGGTCGAGCTGGAGCACAACACGGTGCTCGACCGGCAGGACCTCGCGGACGGCCTCATCCTGGGCTGCCAGGCGCTCCCGCTCAGCGACCGGCTCAAGGTCACCTACGACGCCTGACCGCACGGAGAGGCTTCGCTCCCACTCACCGGGAGACGCGCGGGCGCGGCGGCGGCCGTGACGCGACCCTTTGACCATCAGCAGGACACGAGGAGGATCCCCGATGCTGGACGAGGCGCTGCGGGCGGAGGCGGCCGGGCGGCTGCGGGCGGCCGAGCGGGACCGCTCGCCGATCGAGCCGCTGACCGACGCCTACCCGGGCATCGACGTGGTGGACGCCTACGAGATCCAGCTCGCCAACATCCGGCGGCGGCTGGCGGCCGGGGCCCGGGTGTGCGGGCACAAGGTGGGCCTGTCCTCCCCGGTCATGCAGCGGATGATGGGCGTGGACGAGCCCGACTACGGCCACCTGCTCGACGACATGGTGCTGGCGCAGGACGAGCCGATCGAGGCCGCGCGCTACTGCTACCCCCGGGTCGAGGTCGAGATCGGATACGTGCTCGGGGCGAGCCTGCCCGGCGAGGGCTGCACCGAGGAGGACGTGCTCGCCGCGACCGAGTACGTCGTGCCGAGCATCGAGCTGATCGACAGCCGCATCACGGACTGGCGGATCCGCCTGGCCGACACGATCGCGGACAACGCGTCCTCGGCCGGGGTGCTCCTCGGCGACGCGCGGGTGAGCCCCGAGGGGATGGACCTGGCCGGCATCGAGGCAGTGCTCCACGACGGCGACGGCAACGAGATCACCCGGGGCAACACCGGCGCCGTGCTCGGGAACCCCACCACGGCCGTGGCCTGGCTGGCCAGGAAGGTCGCCTCGTTCGGGGTCAAGCTCGAGGCCGGGCACGTCGTCCTTCCTGGCTCCTGCACCAGGGCCGTCGACGTGCGTCCCGGCGACGTCTTCCGCGCCGAGTTCGCCGGGCTCGGCTCCGTCACCGCTCGCTTCGAATGATCCGGATAAGAGGACTTCCATGAGTAAGGCGACCGCCGCGATCGTCGGCTCGGGCAACATCGGGACCGACCTGATGTACAAGCTGCTGCGCTCGGCGCACATCGAGCCACGCTGGATGATCGGCGTGGAGCCCGGCAGCCCGGGCCTCAAGCGGGCCGCCGACCATGGCCTGATCACCTCGGCCGACGGCGTGGACTGGCTGCTCGGCCGGGACGAGCGGCCCGACATCGTCTTCGAGGCGACCTCGGCGTACGTGCACAGGGAGAACGCGCCGAAGTACCGTGAGCTGGGCATCCGGGCCGTCGACCTGACCCCGGCCGCGATCGGCCCGGCGGTGGTGCCCGCGGTCAACCTCGGCGCTCATCTCGACGCCCCCAACGTCAGCCTGATCACCTGCGGCGGCCAGGCGACGATCCCGATCGTGCACGCGGTCTCGCAGGTCACCGAGGTGGCGTACGCGGAGATCGTGGCCAGCGTGGCCTCTCCGTCGGCCGGTCCCGGCACCCGCGCCAACATCGACGAGTTCACCAGGACGACCGCGCGCGGCATCGAGACGATCGGCGGCGCCGGGCGGGGCAAGGCCATCATCATCCTGAACCCGGCCGAGCCGCCGATGCTCATGCGGGACACGATCTTCTGCTCGATCCCCGTCGACGCCGACCGGGACGCGATCGCGGCCTCCATCGAGAAGGTGGCCGTCGGCGTCGCGTCGTACGTGCCCGGCTACCGGCTGCGGACCGAGCCCCAATTCCACGAGTCACAGTTCGACGACCCGACGGCGGTCAGCGGCGGGCTCGCCCGCGTCGCCGTGTTCGTCGAGGTCGAGGGCGCGGGCGACTTCCTGCCGCCGTACTCCGGCAACCTCGACATCATGACGGCCGCCGCCACCAGGGTCGGCGAGGGCTTCGCGCAGCGCATCCACTCGTAAGGAGACCGACCCATGCCCTACAGCGCCGACCTCGACATCAGGGTCACCGACTCGTGCCTGCGGGACGGCTCGCACGCCAAGCAGCACCAGTTCACCGTCGAGCACGTGCGGTCCATCGTCACCGCGCTGGACGACGCGGGCGTGCCGGTCATCGAGGTGACGCACGGCGACGGCCTCGGCGGCTCGTCGTTCAACTACGGGTTCAGCCACACGCCCGAGCAGGAGCTCATCAAGGCCGCGGTCGCCACGGCCAGGCGGGCGAAGATCGCGTTCCTGATGCTGCCCGGCGTCGGTCTCAAGGACGACATCCGCGAGGCCGCCGACAACGGCGCGAGCATCTGCAGGATCGCCACCCACTGCACCGAGGCCGACGTCTCGGTCCAGCACTTCGGGCTGGCCAGGGAGCTCGGCCTGGAGACGGTCGGCTTCCTGATGATGTCGCACAGTCAGCCGCCGGAGGTCCTGGCCGGCCAGGCCAGGATCATGGCCGACGCCGGCTGCCAGTGCGTCTACGTCGTCGACTCGGCCGGGGCGCTGATCATGGAGCGGACGAGCGACCGCGTCGCCGCGCTCGTGGCCGAGCTGGGGGACGACGCCCAGGTCGGCTTCCACGGCCACGAGAACCTCGGGCTCGGGGTGGCCAACTCGATCCTCGCCGTACGGGCCGGGGCCAAGCAGATCGACGGCTCGGTGCGGCGGTTCGGCGCCGGCGCGGGCAACACGCCGCTGGAGGCCTTCGCCGCCGTCACCGACAAGCTCGGTATCCGCACGGGCATCGACACCCTCAAGATCATCGACGCCGCCGAGGACGTGGTCCGCCCGATCATGGACGGCGAGTGCCTGCTCGACCGGCTGACCCTGACCATGGGCTACGCCGGGGTCTACTCCAGCTTCCTCAAGCACGCCGACCGTCAGGCGAGGACGTACGGCGTGTCCGGCGCCGAGATCCTCATGGAGGCCGGGCGCCGCAAGCTGATCGGCGGTCAGGAAGACCAGCTCATCGAAATCGCAGTCGCCCTCGCGGCGAAGAAGTGAGAACAGCCATGGCCAACCCGGTACTCGAAGCGATCACCCAGCGCGCCGAGGAGATCAGCGCCCTCGGCCCCTCCAATGAGACCCTGTGCCGGCTGGACGACCAGGCCGCCAAGGTGCTGCGCGAAGCGGGGGTCATCCGCATGCTCCAGCCGAAGATCCACGGCGGCTTCGAGTTCCACCCCCGCGACTACGCCGAGACGATCATGAAGCTGGCGAGCCTCGACGGCTCGACCGGCTGGGTCGCGGGAGTCGTGGGCGTGCATCCGTGGGAGATGGCCTTCGCCGACCCGCGGGTCCAGCAGGAGGTCTGGGGCGAGAACCAGGACACGTGGATCGCCTCGCCGTACGCGCCGATGGGCATCGCCCGGCCCGTCGACGGCGGCTACGTCTTCAACGGCCGCTGGCAGTTCTCCTCGGGCACCGACCACTGCGACTGGATCTTCCTCGGCGGCATGCTCGGCGACGCCGAGGGCAGGATGGCCCAGCCGCCGGCCTCGCTGCACCTCATCCTGCCGCGGTCGGACTACGAGATCGTCGAGGACTCCTGGAACGTCGTCGGCCTGCGCGGCACCGGCAGCAAGGACATCATCGTCACGGACGCGTTCGTCCCCGGCTACCGGACGATCCCGTACAACAAGGTCGTGGACGGCAGCCAGGCCAAGGAGGCCGGGCTGACCAACCCGCTCTACCACATGCCGTTCTCCGCGGCGTTCCCGCTCGGGATCACCGCCGCGGTCGTCGGCATCGCCGAGGGCGCGCTCGCGCACCACATGGCGTACCAGCGGAGCCGCGTGCAGATCACCGGCACCAGGATCAAGGACGACCCGTACGTCCTGTACGCGATCAGCGAGGCGGCGGCCGAGATCGCGGCGGCGCGCTCGGCGCTGCTCGACAACGCCTCGCGGATGTACGACATCGTGGCCTCCGGCCGCGAGGTGACCTTCGACGAGCGGGCCGTGGGCCGCCGCACCCAGGTCCAGGCGGCCTGGCGCGCGGTACGGGCGATGGACGAGATCGTGGCGCGGTCGGGCGGCAACGCGATGCGGGCGGACAACCCGATCCAGCGCTTCTGGCGGGACGCGCACGTCGGGCTGGCCCACGCGATCCACGTGCCCGGCTCGGTCTTCCACGTCACCGCGCTGACGCAACTCGGCATCGAGCCGCCGCACGGCCCGATGCGCTCGATGATCTGAGGAGTGCCGGATCTGAGAGTGCCGGTTCCCGCCGGAGGCGGCGCCGTCAGGTCTGGGCGAACATCTGGTCGTAGACCCCGGAGTGCCGGCGGCCGGCCATGAAGTCCAGGAACCGGCGGACGAACTCGGCCCGGGTCAGTCGCTCGCCGGCGTCGCCGTCGCCCGGGTCCTGATCGAAGGCGGTCCGGAAGAGAGCGCGGTACTCCTGGGCGTCGATGACCTGGTCGTCGTCCGTGTCCGTCACGTCGAACAGGACCTCGGCGATCCTGATGAGGGCGGAGCCGGCCATGGCGGCCGCCGCCGCGCCGTACTCGTCGCCGGTGATGCGTCCGTCGCCGTCGGTGTCGAGCTCCTTCTGCAGCTCACGCCACCAGTCGGCGAAGGCGGCGAACAGGCGGTCCTCGTCCTGGGTGTCCAGGTCCAGACGGGTGGCGATCTCCCGCGCCATCGCGGCGAGGTCGGGCCAGCGGAGGTGGCCGTCGCCGGTCTGGTCGAGGACCTCGGAGAAGAACCGTGAGGCGGAGCGCACCGCCGAGTCGCCGGCGGCCGACGTCTCCTGACCGGGCGTGAGGAGGCGCAGGAGCGCCCCGGCTTTCGCCACGCCACGGCGTAGCCCCGCCAGCGCCTCGCCGCCCCGCTGCGGCGCGTAGCCCGGGTCGAGCATGGTCATGACCGTGTCGAGCCGGGTCCACGACTCCGGCAGCAGCCGCGTCGCGAGACTCGTGGACAGGCAGGTGGCGTGCATGAGCGTGCGCGTGCCGGGGACCTCGGCGAGCCCCAGCCGTGCGCGGAGCGACTCGGGCAGCGTCGCCACGATGATCGCGCTGGCCGTCGGCCCGGCGATGGCCCTGCCCGCCGCCCACACGGCGGGCCGGTCGCGGAGCAGAGGGGGCGCGGGTACCTGCGCGAACAGGCGGTCGAGGACGACGTGGACCGCTTCGGTGTTCTCCAGCCGCTCCTCGACGACGGTCGAGTAGTAGCGCCAGAACTCCCGCACCGTGGGCGGAAGCTTGCCGCCGTAGGGGTCCATCAGTGCGAGGAACGCCTGGAACTCGGCGTACAGCCGGTCCAGGGCGGGGCCGTCGAGGGACTCGCCGCTCAGCCGGCCAATGGTGACCGCGGATTCGAACAGCGTCGCCACCACCCAGGCGCGTGCCTCGGGATCGGCGGCGTTGAACGGGCGGTTCTCGGCGTCGGTGCCGGTGATGCGCGCGTGCAGGCGGTTGAGCCGGGCCGCCTCCCGCTGGCGCACCCGGATGTCGGGGTCGACCATCCGCTGCGCGCTGAGCACGGTGTTGCGCAGGCGCCGCCACGGGTGCGCGACGAAGGTCGAGTTGGCGATCAGCGCGGCGCCGATCTGCGGGTGCGCGGCCTCCAGGACGATGGCCCGGGTCGCCACCAGCCCCCAGCGTGTCTGGCGGGTCAACCGGTGGAGCATCGATCCCGGGCCGAGCGGATCGGCGTCGGCTCCGGCGGGTGCGGCGTCGCTCATCGACATTCCTTTCCTGTCAGGGCCGGTTCCTGTACCCCGCCGAACCGGCGGTCGCGCCGCCGGTAGGTCTCCAGGCATTCCCAGAAGTGCCCGGCGCGGAAGTCCGGCCACAGCACCCGGGGGAAGACCCATTCGGCGTAGGCCACCTGCCACAGCATGAAGTTGGATATCCGCTGTTCTCCGGAGGTGCGGATGACCAGGTCCACCTCCGGCATGTCGGGGTGGGGCAGACGGCGGGCGAAGCTTTCCTCGGTGACCTGCTCGGGCGGCACCCCGTCGCGGATCAGCGACCGGGCGGCCTCGACGATGTCGCGGCGGCCGCCGTGGTCGAACGCCACCGTCAACGTCATCCGCCGGTTGTCGCGGGTCAGCGCCGTCAGATCGGCGATGTCACGGGCCAGCGCGGGCGGGATCCGCGGATCGGCGACGCCGAGGAACCGGCAGCGGATCCCGCGTGTGTGCAAAGACAAGGCGTGTTTGCGGATGGCGCGGCGAACCAGCCGGAGCAGGTCGTCGACCTCGGCGGCCGGGCGCCGCCAGTTCTCCGTGGAGAAGGCGTACAGGCTCAACCACCCGACGCCGGCGGTGTGGGCCGCCTCGATGACATCGATCACGGCGGCCTCCGCCGCCCGATGCCCCTCGATGCGGGACAGCGACCGCTGCGCGGCCCACCGCCCGTTCCCGTCCATCACGCACGCCACGTGATGAGGCACGCCTCTCACATCGCCCGCCTCGAGAAGGAGTACATGGTCACTTCCGTCGTTCGCCGCCGTCCCCGGCCCTGGTGCGGGGGGGAGGGAGGAGAGTGATCTCTCCGGAGACGGACTCTTTCACAATCCGTGAGGCGATGAATACTAACCGTCAGTATCGGTGATCCTTACCTCGCCTGTCGCCGCAGGTAAAGACGTGTTTTGTCCCGTTTACACCAATCTGATGGTGTGTGTACCTTTAGGGCACACGGTTTGGGGTAGCGACCGCCCTCCGGCGCCGCATCCCTTGCCGTGTCGTTGCCCGGTCCGCGCGGTCCCGTGACCGTGCGGCCGCCGAATCCGCGATCAGCGGAGCCGGGGACCCACTTCTCTTCGGGGTGAATCGGGAGCAGCCCCAGATGCGCCCGTAGGGCACTTCCTGCCCGAACCCGTCAGCTAACCCGGTAGGCGGCATGGAAGCAAGGAGTCAGCCCCGACATGTCCACCCACCGCCTCTCCCTCGATCGCCGGCCCTCCGGCCGGCGCCTGCGCTCCGCCCTCGCGGCGGCGACCCTCGCGGTCTCGGCCGCCACGGCCGGCGTCACGGCGGCCGTCGCCCTGCCCGGCCCGGCCTACGCCAACCCGCACACGTACGGCCAGGACGTCTCCGGCTACGAGGCCGACCACGACTGGATGAACAGCCGCGCGCAGTTCGGCTTCATCAAGGCGACCGAGGGCACGTCCTGGGTCGACTCGTCCTTCCCCCGGCACTGGCGTGAGCTGGACAAGAAGGGCATCGTCCGCGGCGTCTACCACTACGGTCATCCCAAGAACGACCCCATCGCCGAGGCCGACCACTTCCTCGACGTGGTGAGCTCGCAGCCGGGCAAGCCCGGCGACATCCTGGTGCTCGACCTGGAGACCAGCGACGGCCAGTCGGTCGAGCACGTCAACGAGTGGGCCAAGGCCTGGCTGGAGTACGTGACGGCCAAGACCGGGACGAAGCCGATGTTCTACAGCGGCTGGAACTTCGCCGACAAGTACGGCCGCGGCCTCGGCGACTACCCGCTCTGGGTGGCCCACTACAGCAAGGCTCCGGGCGACATCACGCCGCCCGCCGACTGGAAGGCCTGGGCGATCCACCAGTACACCGACTCGCCCATCGACCAGAACGTCTCCGCGCTGACGCCCGCCCAGTTGCGCGCGCTCGGCCGCCAGTAGCCGCACGACCCAGCCGCACGACCCAGCCGCACGGCCCCCGGGGCGGGACGCCCGCCCCCGGGGGCCGTTCCGGCTCAGACCACCGCGCCGGAGCCGTCGCGCCGCGCGGGCTTGACCCGCGGTGCGGCGGGAGCCGGCGGCGGCTGGCTGGAGCGCCGCTCCAGCGCGATCGCCACCGGCCCGGCCACGAACGACGACGACAGCGTGCCCACGACGATGCCGATCAGCAGGGCGACGGCGAAGTCCCGCAGCGAGTCTCCGCCGAACACCGCCAGAGCCGCCAGGATGAACAGCGCCCCGAGCCCGGTGTTCACCGTGCGGGGTGCGGTCTGCAGGATCGCGGCGTTCACCACCCGGCCGAACGGCTCGCCGCGCCGCATCGGCCACAGCTCGCGCACCCGGTCGAACAGCACGACCTTGTCGTTGACCGAGTAACCGATGATCGTCAGCATCGCGGCCAGGAACACCCCGTCGATCGGCTTGCTCAGCCAGGCGAACGTGCCGACGACGACGGCCGCGTCCACGAACAGCGCCGCCACGGCCGCCGTGCCGAACGTCCACCGGAACCGGAACGCCAGGTAGGCGAGCTGCGCGGCGAGCGCGACGGCGAGCGCGATGAGCGCGTTGCGGCGCAGTTCCTCGCCCAGGCTCGGCCCGATGAGCTCGTCACGCTGCTTGGTGACCTCGCCCACGCTCCGGTCCAGCGCCTCCTCCACGCGGACCACGTCGTCCGCGCTGATCTGCCCGGTGCGCACCGAGATCGCGTCGTCCGACCGTTGCACGACGGCCGAGGGGAACCCGGCGTCCGCCACCGCCTGCCTGGCCGCCGTGACGTCGACCGGCCTGCTCGTGCCGAACTCCACGATCCGGCCGCCGGTGAACTCGACGCCGTAGTTCAGGCCGCGGGTGACCAGCCCCGCCCCGGCGAGCACGAGCAGCCCGGCCGCGACGGCGAGCCACAGCCGCCTGCCCCGCATCAGATCCGGGTCGCGCCGGGTCAGCCAGGTCCTGACCCGGCCGATCGAGCCGATGCCGGACGCCCGGGGGCCGATCCTGCCGATCAGGGCGGTGGCGAGCACCCGGGTGATCAGCATGGCCGAGACCAGCGAGGCCAGCACGCCGATGGCCAGGGTCACGCCGAAGCCCTTCACCGGGCCCGAGGCCAGCCAGAACAGCAACCCGGCGGCGAGCAGGGTGGTGATGTTGGAGTCGGCGATCGCGCTCCAGGCGTTCTTGAAGCCGCGTTCGAGGGCCGCCTTGAGGCCTCGGCGGGGCGCCTCGCCGTACTCCTCCCTGGCCCGTTCGAAGACCAGCACGTTGGCGTCCACCGCCATGCCGATCGCCAGGACGAACCCGGCCAGGCCGGGCAGTGTGAGCGTGGCCCCCATGGCCACGAGCCCGGCGTACGAGATCAGGCCGTAGCAGGCGAGCGCGACCGCGGCCAGCACGCCCACCAGGCGGTAGACGACGCCGATGAACAGCGCGGTCAGGATCACCCCGACGATGCCGGCCTTGGCGCTCGCCGCGATGGCGTCGGCGCCGAGGGTCGGGCCGACCGTGCGCTGCTCGACCAGTTCCAGCGGCACCGGGAGCGAACCGCCCTTGACCAGCACCGCGAGGTTCTGCGCCTCCTGGGCGGTGAAGGACCCGGTGATCTGCGTGGTGCCGCCGGGGATCCCCGCCTCGCAGGCGATCGACTCGTCCACCTGCGGCGAGGAGATGATCTCGTTGTCGAGGACGATGGCGACGCGGCGCTTGTGGTCGCCGGGAGGCGCGCAGGCCGCCGTCCCGGTCAGCTCCCGCCAGGGTCCGGGCTCCTTGAAGTCGATCGTGACGAACCAGCCGGGCCCCATCTGGGGGTCGGTGCGGGCGGCGGCGTCGGTGACGCCGGCCCCGCTGAGCGCGACCGGCCCGAGCTTCAGCTTCTGGCCGCTCTCGTCGGCGATCGCGTCCTTGTCACCGGCCTCCGCGGGGCCGAGCACCGAATGGAAGTTGAGCTGGGCGGTCTTGCCGATGACCGCGGCGGCCTCGCGCGGGTCGAGCACGCCGGGCAGTTCGACGATGATCCGCTTCTCGCCGGAGCGGACCAGGGTGGGATCGACGACTCCGAGGGCGTCCGCCCGGCGCCGGAGCACGTCGAGGGCACGGTCGGTGGCGTCGGCGTCCGCCTTGACCGTGGGAGAGTCCTTCGTCTCGAAGACGAGCTGGGTACCGCCGCGCAGGTCGAGGCCGAGGCGCGGGGCCATGGTGAGAGCGAGCAGCAGTGAGGTCGCGATGACGGCGAGCGCCGCCACCGCGCGCCACATGGGCGCACGGGACATGAAGCCTCCACAGGCGTACGAGTGGGAAAGGTCTCAGTACGCGGTGGAGGGAGGAGCGCGGGCCGTGGCGGCCCGGCGCGGGCACTGGGCGGGCGGGCCGTCCTGATGCGGCCCGGCCCGGGTGACCCGGGTGCCGCCGCGCGGCGCCGCGGGGTTGGGCAGCACGACCGGCCCGCCGGACACGCCGGGGCCGCCCGCGCCCGACTGGACGCGGGGCGGATCGCCCTGGGCCGGCCGCGTGGCGTGGGCCGGGGCGCAGATCCGCGCGTCGGTGAGCCGCGCGCCGTCACGCGCCGGGGCCTGGCGGAGGGCCCCCTGGCGCACGCCGCTCGCGGTGGCCGCCACACGACTCGTGATGTGGGGGCCCGCGGCGTGGAGACCGGCGGCGCGATGCGGTGTCTCCCACACGGACGCGGACGCGGGCACGCCGCCGGCGGTCAGGACGATCGCGTGCAGCAGGAGCAGCAGCGCGGCGGTCAGCCTGCGTCGCACGATCATCGCCTCCCTCCCGCTTCGCCCGGTCCTGCGGCCACCGTAGCGAGTTCCGCGCGAATGTGCCGAATGCCGTACCGGCGGGAAACGGGAAACGCACCCGCGCGGAGGGGACCGCCCGGTGAGGAACGGGTACGCAGAACGAATGGCGAGAACAGGGCAGGCGCCGAGCGGGAGAAACGGGCGACGGAAAACGCGGATGACCGTTTCGCGAAGGTGGGTTATGGTCGGTCTCATGGCGACCTCACGACGTGGCACGTGCGGGTCCACCGCCTTCACGTTGGTGGTGGGCCTGCTGATGCTCGCCCTCGCGCTGGTCGCCTCCACCCCCGCCTGGTACGGCGGGGATCCCGCTCAGCGCACGCCGCAGGCCGCCGCCGAGCTGTGGACACCGGGAGCGTGGACGCCGCAGTCGGCGACCCTGCCCGCGGGTCCCGCCGGTCCCGAGCACCTGCCGTTCCCGTTCCGGTCGCGCGTCGCCGTCGCCGCGGCTCCCGTCTCCGTACCGGTGCCCGCCCGGAGCCACGAGGACATCGTCCTCAGCCCGCAGCAGACCGGGCACCGAACCGCCGGCTCGCGCAGTCCACCACAGGCCGGGTGACACCAGCTCGCTCGGAGCGCGCCGGAACCGCGGCACCGTCCCGGTCCTCGTCGTCGCGCGCCTGACCCGTACCCGGCCGACCCGGCCCGGCAGGTCAGGCGACCGGCGACGCGACCGGTGACGCGTGCCGGCTTTCGCGCATCCGCACCCCCGTCGCGCCGCCATGGCGCGCCCTTCCGAGCGGAGCCTCCCGACCGCCGTCCCGCGGGTCCGCCCCGCGTACTCGTCTCGCGCACCGGCGACCGGTGCGCCGAAGGCGCGCGCTCGCGCGCCGACATCATCCTTCACCTGGAGTGATGCCGCTTATGGCAGAGATCAGGTCGCCGCGCCTCCTCTTCGAGGAATGCCGGCGGTACACCGCGCAGCTGTCCGAACTGCGCATGCTGCTCGAGGAGCGGCTCCACGCGGCCCGGGCCGAGCTGGCCCGGGTGCGCGACCCGTACGACACGCGCGTACGGCAGGCACGGCGCGACGTCGCCGCGATCGAGGCGGCGCTGGAGCGGATGGATCGGGGCCTTTATGGCACCTGCACCCGATGCGAGGCGTTCCTGCCGCTCGATCGGCTCCGGCTCGCGCCGCATGTGCAGCAGTGCGCGGCCTGCGCCGGCGAGGCCCGGATGTCGGCATGACGGTCATGACCGGCATGACCGGTGTCAACGGGAGGAGAGGCGGGGGAGCGGCCCTCGCCCTCGACCTCGGCACCGCGCGGACCCGGCTGCTGCTGTCAGGCAGCACGGCGATCAAGGAGCGGCCCTCGGCCTGCGGCGATCCGGGGGCGCGCCGGTGGCCGGTGCGGCACGGAATGGTCGCCGACATGCCCGCATGCGCGCGGCTGGTCCGCACGGCGCTGCGGGACGCCGTCACCGAGCGGCACCCGCCCCTCGAACGCGTCCTGCTCGGCGTGCCCGTCGCGGCTTCGCGGCTGGACCGGCGCGCCGCGTTCGCGGCGGTCAGCAGCGCCGCCGGCTGCCGGGTGACGATCGTCGAGGAGCCGCTGGCCGCGGCGGTCGGCTGCGGCGTGGACATCGCCGACCCGAGGCCCCGGCTCGTGCTCGACGCCGGGGCGGGGATCGCCGAGGCCGTCGTCATCCGGGCCGGCGAGATCGCCGACGCGGGTGCCGTACAGGTCGCCGTGGGCGGCCCGGCGGAGGGCGCCGGCTGCCCGCCGTACGCGCGGGAACGCGTCGTGGCGATGGTCGCCGACCTGATCGCGCGCGTTCCCGCCGCCCTGCGGGCCATCGTCAGGCAGCAGGGCCTGCTGATCACGGGCGGCGGCGCCCTCGACCCGGAGCTGGCCCGCAAGCTCTGCGCGGAGCTGCGGATCACCGTCAGCCCCGCGGCCGATCCCGCCAACGCGACCGTCAGAGGGCTGGCCTGCCTGCTGTCCACGGTCGAGCACCGCACTCCCGGCATGTCTGCCATCGGACGAGAGGACGTCGACGATGACCACCAGTGACGAGTTCACCGCCATCAGCAGGCCGCAGATGCAGGCCATGCGCGCGGACCTGGAGGAGCAGCTCCAGTGGCGTGAGGTGCAGCTGCGCGATCTGCGGGCCGCCGTCGACGGCGGCAACGACGGCGCGGCCAGGCTCGCCCTGCTCGCCGACGTCGCCGCCACCGAGCGGGCGGTCGCCGAGCTGCGCAAGGCGCTGGAGCGGATCGAGGAGGGCAGCTACGGCCAGTGCGCCGACTGCGCGGCGGCCATCCCGTTCGGCCGGCTGAAGATCCGGCCCATGGCCCGCTACTGCATCACCTGCCAGCGGCGCCACGAGGCCCGCTGACGCCGGCGCGCCCGCTCCGCCCCCGCATCACGCCGGGGGCGGAGCGGCCCGGGCCGCTCTCACTGAGCGGGAGGGCCGGGGCGGCCGGGCGCGGGGTCTGCCACGGTGGGGATCGGCGATCGGCTCCCCCCGACCGGCAGATTGGATTGAGCACAAGTGACGCAGATCCGAGGACTCGGCTACCTCAAGGTCCAGACGCGTGACATCGGGCGCTGGCGCGGCCTCCTCATCGACGGCCTCGGCTTCGCCGAGGGGTCCGGGCCGGACCCGGACGGGCTCTACCTGCGCATGGACGAGCGCCGCGCGCGGCTCGCCGTGCTGCCCGGCGACACCGACCGGGTGCTCGCGGTCGGCTGGGAGGTGCGCGACCAGTTCGCGCTCGCCGCCGTCGGCCGCGCCGTCGAGGCGTCCGGCACACCGGTCAAGGTGCTGTCGGAGGAGGAGTCCGCCGAGCGCGACGCCGAGGCGGTCATCGCCTTCACCGACCCCGCGGGCGTGCCCGTCGAGGTCTTCTTCGGGCCCGTGCTCGACCACAGCCCGGTCGTCACCGGCCTGGGCCAGAAGTTCGTGACCGGCGCGCAGGGGATGGGCCACGTCGTGGTGCCCACCACCGCGATGGACGAGACGGTCTCCTTCTACACCGAGGTGCTCGGTTTCCTGCCCCGGGGCGCCATCAAGATGGGCGGCGGGAAGCCGCCGTACCGCCGGGTGCGCTTCATGGGCGTCAACCAGCGCCACCACAGCCTCGCGATCTGCCCCGCCGGGTACGCCGGCGACCCCGGCCTGGTGCACCTGATGGTCGAGGTGGACAGCCTCGACGCGGTGGGCATGGCGCTCGACCGGGTGCGCAAGGCGGGCTTCTCGATCTCCTCCACCCTCGGCCGGCACACCAACGACAAGATGGTGTCCTTCTACGTCCGCGCCCCCGGAGGCTGGGACATCGAGTACGGCACCGAGGGCATGCGCGTCGACGAGACGTACTACACGGCCGAGGAGATCACGGCCGACAGCTACTGGGGCCACGACTGGTCCGGGTCCGAGCCGCCGGCCACCTTCGTTCCCAGGGAGTGAGCCGGCCGATGCGATCGGTGGAACCGGTGGCGGCCGGGTCCGTCGCGGCGTTCGACCACGAGTGCGACGTGGTCGTCGTCGGCTTCGGCTGCGCCGGGGCGGCCGCCGCGTACGAGGCCGCGACGGCGGGCGCGGACGTGCTCGTGCTGGAGCGGGCGGGCGGCCCCGGCGGCTCGTCCGCCATGTCCGGCGGCGAGCTGTACCTCGGCGGCGGCACGGCCGTCCAGCGGGCCTGCGGGTTCGAGGACGACCCGGACAACATGTTCGCCTACCTCGCGGCGGCGCTCGGCCCGCACCCCGACGCGGAGAAACTGCGGCTCTACTGCGACGGCAGCGTCGAGCACTTCGAGTGGTTCCGGGCCAGGGGCGTGCCGTTCAACGCGTCGTTCTACGACGCGCCGAGCTGGATGCCGCCGACGACCGACGGTCTCATGTGGCTGGGGGAGAACGCCTGGCCGTACGCCACCCTCGCGCGGCCGGTGCCGCGCGGCCACCGCCCGGCCGCCGAGAGCTGGGGCGGGCGGCTGCTCATGGACACGCTCGTCGAGGCGGCGCGGGCGGCCGGAGCCGCGTGTCACACCGACACCCGCGCCGGCAATCTCGTCCTCGGCGCCGACGGCCGGGTCACCGGGGTGGTGGCCCGCCGGTACGGCGAGCGGGTGACCTACCGCGCCCGTAGGGGAGTGGTGCTGACCACCGGCGGGTTCGTCGACAACGAGGAGATGCTGGCCGATCACGCCCCGGTGCTGATCGGGCACGGCAAGGTCAGCGACGGCCTGGACGACGGCGGTGGCATCCGGATGGCCACCGCGGTCGGCGCGGCCACCCGGCGCATGGGCGAGGTCGAGATCGCGATGACGGCGCTGCCCGCGATGCTGGTGCGCGGCATGCTCGTCAACGGGCTCGGCCGCCGCTTCATCAACGAGGACGTCTACCCCGGCCTGTTCAGCGTCGCCGCCGTCCGGCACCAGCCGGGGCCGTACTGGGCGATCATCGACGAGGAGGGCTACGAGGACATCCCGGCGCGGGACCTGTGGGGCGTGCGCCCGGTCTTCGTCGCCGAGACCCTCGCCGAGCTGGAGGAGTCGCTCGGCATGCCGCCCGGCGCGCTGGAGGACACCGTCGCGGTGTACAACCGGCACGCCGAGCGGGGCGAGGACCCCTACTTCCACAAGGACCCGAAGTGGCTGCGCCCGTTGAAGGGGCCGTTCGCCGCCGCCGATCCGCGCCTGGGGTTCGGCATGGGCGGCCGCGACAGCGCGGGCAAGGGGACCGGAGCCGCCGGCTTCACGCTCGGCGGCCTGCGCACGACCGTGGACGGCGAGGTGCTGAACCAGTCCGGACGGCCCATCCCGGGGCTGTACGCGGCGGGCCGCGCCTCCTCGGGCATGCACGGCGGGGGTTACATCAGCGGCACGTCACTCGGTGACGGCACCTTCTTCGGCCGCCGCGCCGGCCGCGCAGTCGCCAGGGAGGCGTGATGAAGCGGTTCGACGGTAAGAACGTGCTGCTCACCGGGGCGGCGTCGGGCATCGGCAGGGCGGCCGCCGTACGGCTGCTGGACGAGGGCGCCACGGTGTTCGCCGTGGACCGGGACGAGGACGGTCTCGCGGAGACCGGCAAGCTCGCGGGCGGGACCGATCGCTTCATCCCCTGGCGGGCGGACCTGGCGGACGAGCCGGCGGTGGAGTCGGCCGCGGCCGCGGCCGTCGCCCGCCTCGGCCGGGTGGACGTGCTGGCCAATGTGGCCGGCGTGCTGCGGGTGACCCCGATGGAGTCGCTGCGGCTCGACGACTACCGGCGGATCTTCGCGATCAACGTGTTCGCCCCGGTCGTGTTATGCCGGGAGGTGCTGCCGCACATCCCGGACCGCACCGGGGTCATCGTGAACGTCACCTCGACGGCGGCGACGAAGGCGCATCCCTGGATGACCGGCTACGCGGCGTCCAAGGGCGCGCTGCTGTCGTTCTCGATCAGCCTCGCCGCCGAGCTGGCGCCGCGCCGCATCCGCGTCGTCCCGATCTCGCCCGGCGGCGTCGCCACGCCGCTGACCGCCGACCGGGAGACCTTCGCCGGCATCGACACCTCCTGGTACGCGCGCACCTATCCCCTCTGGGGAAGGGCGGGCCGCCCGGAGGACATCGCCGGGACCATCGCGTACGCCGCCTCGGCGGACGGCGCCTACCTCAACGGGGTGGAGGTCCGCGTGGACGGCGGCTCGCACAGCTGACCGCTCCGCCCTCCTACGGTGTCTGTGATGAACTGTCGCGGTGATCGCGACGCGGGGGCAGAGGTTGATGACGTTCAGGGCCGCGGGGGCGCCCGTGCTCCGGGCGGCCGATCTGGTCGAAGCGGCCGGCCCGGGTGAATTCGACCCGTTCGTCGCGGGGTTGGAGATCGTAGGGCATCTGCTGTGCGAGGGGCAGGAGGCACAGGCGGTGGCCCGGGACCCCGATTCGGGCCGGGTCTTCGCGCTGGAGGTGTACCGGCCCGACCTGGTCGCCCTGGACGCGTTGGCGCCGTCGGTGGACGCGCTGCACCGGATGGTGGCGGCCGTGGCCGAGATCGAGGAGCTTCGTGGGCGGTTCGCCGATCTTGCGGGGCACACGGGCATCGAGCCGGTGAAGGAAGCGCTCAGGCGGCTGGTGGCCGTCTTCCGCGCGGAGGAGTGGGGGCCGGACGGCTGGGGTCCGGCGGGCGGGCCCGGGCAGTGGCCGTACGAGCTGCCGGCCATGTGGCGCATCCTGGCCGTCATCAAGCCGCTTGCGCTGATCGCGTCCCCCGGGCGGGGGCTGCGGCTCGATCTGCCCGCGCGGGTGCTGGAGAACGTCTTCCGCGGGCAGGGCCTTGTCCGTGCCGCGCCCGAGAACCTGCCGGCCGCGCTGACGCACGAGCCGACCCGGCGCTTCCTGAGCGAGGTCGGGCTGCCCGCGGACGCCCGGCTGTTCTCCGCCGACGGCGCCGGAGAACCCCTGCGGACGGTCATCGAGCACCGCGAGGAGTTCCTGCGGGACCCCGGGCTCGCGCACCTGCACGATGACATCAGGCGCACCCCGCCCCCGCCCGGCGCCGATCACCTGTTCGTGATCGGCGGGATGGGCGGCTACGACCTCGAGGCGCTGCTCGACGGGCGCACGGGCGAGGTCTACCACGCCCCCTACACGTGCGAGGAGCTGACGCCGCTCAACGCCGACGTCTCCACTCTGGCGTTCACGCTGTGGATGTACGCCATGGAGCAGGGGCTCAGACATCCCTACGACCTCACGGGCGGCAACTTCTACCACCAGCTCGCCGACACCATGGTCGCGACGCTCGCCGCCGTCGACCCGGTGGCCTGCCTGCCGTCGGCGGGCGCGGACGACTTCCGCTTCTGGCCGGAGGTCTTCCACGACGCGGCGGGCGGAGTGCTGTAGCGGGACCGCCCGCTCACGCCCGGTCGTACCAGGTGACGGTGGCCCCGTTGCCGAAGGAGCGGCTGCGGACCGGGGTGAACAGCGTGGGGCGGAAGGCCCCGGTGAACGCGGAGATCCCGGCGCCGGCCACGACCGGGTAGCTCTTGACGATCAGCTCGTCGATCTCCGGGAGCAGCGAGCCCGCGAGCGCGCCGCCCCCGCACAGCCAGATGTCACCGCCCTCCTCCTTCTTCAGCCGCCGCACGAGGCCGATCGGGTCGCCGGGCACCAGCTCCACCTGCGGGTCGGCGATCTCGGGGGTCGAGGCCGACACCACGTACTGCCTCAGGTGGGCGTACGGGCTGGTGACGCCGATGTCCAGGGCCGGCTGGTAGGTGCCGCGGCCCATCACCACCGTGTCGAAGCGCTTGTTCGGCGCGTCCAGGCCGAAGTGCGCGCGGACGTGGGTGGGGACGGTCTCCGGATACTCCTCGTTGATGTAGTCCATGAGGTCGTCGCCCAGAGGGTAGAAGTCGAACTCCCCGCCGGGGCCGGCGATGTAGCCGTCGATGCTGACGCCGATGTAGTAAACGAGCTTTCGCATACTGTTTTCACTCCGGTTGAAGTACTCTGCCCGTAGTGGTTAGAACCGTAGTACTACAAGTGGAGTGGTGTCAATTGCGACAGAACCAGGCCCGGCGGGCCGCGCTGCTCGACGCGGCCATCGAGGTCCTGGCCCGGGAGGGAGCCCGGGGACTGACCTTCCGGGCGGTGGACGCGCAGGCGGGGGTGCCGGGCGGCACGGCTTCCAATTACTTCGCCAACCGGGACGAGATGCTCACCCAGGCCGGTGCCCGCGTGTACGAACGCCTGGAGCCGGACGCCGAGACCGTGGCGAGGAGCCTGGAAGGGCCGCGGGACCGGGCCAGGGTCGCCGCGCTGATGCACGAGCTGGTCGGCCGGATCAGCACTTACCGCACGGGCTACCTCGCCCTGCTGGAGCTGCGCCTGGAGGCGACCCGCAGGCCGGGCCTGCGGGCCGTGCTCACCGAGCGGATCAGGGAGGACGTCGCCGCCAACGTCCGCTATCACCTCACCTCCGGCCTGCCCGGGGACGCCACGGCCGTGGAACTGCTCTACCTGGCCATGAACTGGCTCATCGTGGAACGGCTCACGTTGCCCGACGTGTTCACCGAGGCGCGGCTGCACGACCTCGTCGAGCACGCGGTGGAGCGCCTGATCCCCCAGGAGGGCCGGGACGGTCAGGAGGGGACCACCGAACCGGCCTGAGCCCCGGAGAGTTGAGCCCCGGAGAGTTGAGCCCCGGAGAGTTGAGCCCCGGAAAGTTGAGCACGGTACAGCCGGGCGTAGGCGCCGCCCGCCGCCAGCAGCTCGTCGTGCGTGCCCTGCTCCACGATCCGCCCCTCGTCCAGTACGAGGATCAGGTCGGCGTTCCTGATGGTCGACAGCCGGTGGGCGATGACGAATCCCGTGCGCCCGGCCCGCAGTGAGGTCATGGCCCGCTGCACCAGCATCTCGGTGCGGGTGTCGAGCGCGCTGGTGGCCTCGTCGAGCACCAGGATCGGGGGACCGGCCAGGAAGGCGCGGGCGATGGTGACGAGCTGCCGCTCGCCCGCGCTGAGCCCTTCGCCGTCGTCGTCGACCACCGTGTCGTACCCGTCGGGCAGCGTGCGCACGAGGTGGTCGACGCCGGTGGCCCTGGCCACCTCGACGATCCGCTCGCGCGGCACGTCGCCGGCGCCGTACGCGATGTTGTCGGCGATCGTGCCGTGCCGCAGCCAGGTGTCCTGCAGCACCATGCCGATCCTGGCGCGCAGCTGCTGCCGGGGCACCCGCGCGATGTCCACCCCGTCCACCGTGATCCGCCCGCCCGTGACGTCGTAGAAGCGCATGAGCAGGTTGATCAGCGTGGTCTTGCCTGCGCCGGTCGGGCCGACGATCGCGACGGTCTGCCCCGGCTCCGCGACCAGGGACAGGTCTTCGATGAGGGGACGGTCGGGCGCGTACCGGAACGAGACGTTCTCGAAGACCACCCGGCCGGTGGTCGCGGCCGGCAGGCGGACGGGGTCGCGCACCGGTTCCTCCTCGTCCTCGTCGAGCAGTTCGAAGATCCGCCCGGCCGAGGCGAGCACCGACTGCAGGAGCGTGGACATCGACGTGACCTGGTTGATCGGCTGCCCGAACTGCAGGCAGTACTGGATGAACGCCTGCACGTCGCCGACCGACAGCGCGCCGGCCGCCACCCGCAGGCCGCCGATCACCGCGACGAGCACGTAGTTGAGGTTCATGACGAGCGACATCGACGGGCCGATCAGGCTGGACAGCAGCTGCGCGCGGAACCCCGCGCGGAACACCGCGTCGTTGCGCTCGCCGAACTCGCCTGCGGCCTGGCGCCGCCGGCCGAAGACCCTGACCAGGGCGTGCCCGGTGTAGGTCTCCTCGACGTGGGCGTTCAGCCGGCCCGTGGCCGCGAACTGCTCGGCGAACCTCGGCTGCGCCCGCCTGCCGACCACCCTGGCGGCCACGACGGAGAGCGGCACCATGACGACCGAGACCAGGGCGAGCAGTGGCGAGGTCCACACCATCATCGCGAGCACGCCGACGAGCGTGAGCAGCGCGGTGACCGCCACGCCGAGCACCTGCTGCAGCGTCTGGCCGACGTTGTCGACGTCGTTGCCGGCGCGCGAGAGCACCTCGCCCCGCTGCCGCCCGTCGAAGTAGGCCAGCGGCAGCCGTGCGAGCTTGGCCTGGGTCCGCTCCCGCAGCCGGAAGACCAGCCGCTGCACGACGGTCGCGGTCGCCCGCTGCTGGACGAAGGAGAGGCCGAACGCCGCCAGGTAGCAGGCGAGGGCGGCCAGCAGGATCCGGCCGGTCGCGGCGAAGTCCACCCCGTGGCGCCCGGTCGCGGTGGACAGCACCACGTCGGTGGCCGCGCCGAGCAGCCGGGGGACCGTCACGGTCAGGGCCACGGCCCCGGCCGCGCAGACCAGGGCGGCCACGGCGAGCGGGAGTTCCGGGCGGGCGTCTTCCAGCAGGCGCCGGACGACGCCTCGTTTCCGGGCTGTCATGCGGCCACCTCCAGGCCTGTCTGGGAGGACACGATGTCGCGGTAGGCGGGGCAGGAGACCAGCAACTCCTCGTGGGTGCCGGCCCCGGCGACCCGGCCCTCGTCGAGCACCACCACCCGGTCGGCGTGCCGGGCCGAGGAGATCCGCTGGGCGACCAGGAGGACGGCGACGTCGCGGGTCTCCCGCGCCAGCGCGCCGGTGAGCGCCCGCTCGGTGACCGGGTCGAGCGCCGAGAACGGGTCGTCGAGCAGCAGGACCCGGGGCCGGGCGGCCAGGGCCCGCGCCACCGTCAGACGCTGGCGCTGGCCGCCGGACAACGACGTTCCCCCCTGCCCGAGCGGCGTCTCCAGACCCTCCGGCAGCGCCTCGACGAAGTCACGCGCCTGCGCGACCTCCAGCGCGTGCCACAGCTCCGCGTCCGTCGCCTCGGGCCTGCCGTACCTGAGATTGGCGGCGATGGTCCCGGAGAACAGGTACGGCCGCTGCGGCACCAGGCCGACGACGCCGGCCGGTTCCTCCGGTGGCAGCGACGCGAGGTCCGTCCCGTCCAGGAGCACCTGCCCGCCGGTCGGGCCGAGCAGCCGGGCGACGAGGTTCAGCAGGGTCGTCTTGCCCGAGCCGGTGGAGCCGACGATCGCGACGGTCTCGCCGGGCCGGACGACGAGGTTCACACCGCGCAGCACCGGCTCCTCGGCGCCCGGATAGCGCACGTGCGCGTCGCGGATCTCCACCTCGCCCTGCCAGGACCGGCCTCGCCGGGTCGGATCGTCGCCGAGCGGTTCCGTCCCGGTTTCCAGCACCTCGCGCACCCGGAGGGCGGAGACCCGGGCCCGCGGCGCGGCCAGGACGGTGAAGGTCGCGAGCAGGGCGGAGCCCAGGATCACGGCCAGGTAGTTGAGGAACGCGACCAGCGAGCCCACCTGGGTGATCCCGTCGTCGACGAGGTGCCCGCCGTACCAGACGACCGCCACGCCGCAGAGGTTGGCGATCAGCATTCCGGCGGGGTACATCACGGCCGCCAGGCGCGCCGCGCGTACGGACGCGTCCAGCAGCGCGTCGTTGGCCTCGGCGAACCTGGCGCGTTCGCGCTCCTCGGCGGCGAACGCCCGGACGACCCGGACGCCGGCGATCTGCTCGCGGACGAGCCGGTTGACCTGGTCGACGCCGCGCTGCGTCGCCTGTGCCGGCGGGGTGAGCCGGCGCAGGATCGCCCACAGGACGACCGACAGCGCGGGCAGCGCGACCAGCAGCAGCGTGGACAGGCGCAGGTCCTGCCGCAGCGCCATGACCACCCCGCCGAGGAAGATCATCGGCGTCGCGGCCAGCCCGGTCAGTGCCATGAAGACCAGCGTCTGCACCTGCTGCACGTCGCCGACGGTGCGGGTGATCAGGGACGGGACGCCGAAGCGGGCCACCTCCCGGGAGGAGAACGACTGGACCTTCGCGTAGACGGCCGTGCGGAGGTCCTGGCCGACGGCGGCGGCGGTCCTGGCGGCGAGGACTCCCACCACGGCCGAGCACAGGACCTGTGCCAGCGTCCCGGCCGCCATGAGGCCGCCCAGACGCACGATCAGCCCGGTGTCGCCGCGCAGCACGCCGTCGTCGATGAGCGTGGCGTTGATCGTGGGCAGCAGGAGGGCGGCGAGCGCCTGCGCGATCTGGAGCACGCCGATCAGTGCGACCGCGCCTCGGCGGGGCCGCAGGGCGGAGCGGAGCAGGGAGCCCATCTCAGCCCCCGTACGGCCGGGCCGCCCGCGCCTCGCGCAGGGCCCGGCCGAACCAGACGAGCTCGTCGAGCATGACCTTGGCGGCGCCTTCGGGGCCCGCGGGGTCCTTCGGCCAGTTCCCCTCCGAATCGAACAGCGTCCAGGGGCTCTGGAAGGCGACGGAGTCGCGGATCGTCACCGCGTGCAGCTCGGCGAAGACGAGCCTGAGCTGCTCGACGGCCCGCAGGCCGCTGGACATGCCGCCGTAGCAGACGAACCCGACGGGCTTGGCCGCCCACTCCCGGTGGTAGCTGTCGATCATCAGCTTGAGCGCCGCGGGGAAGCTGCGGTTGTACTCCGGGGTCACGACGACGAAGGCGTCCGCGGCCTCCACCCGGGGCTGGAGCCCCGTGACCTCCTCCGGCTTCTCGCCGCCGAAGTGCCCGCGCAGCCCGTCCGGGAGCCGGGTCTCGGCCAGGTCGATCACGTCGAGCGCGACGTCGCCGCGCCGCTCCGCCTGAGCGGCTGACCAGTTGGCGACGAGGGGCGCCACCCTCCCGTCCCGGACGCTCCCGATGATCATGGCCACGTTGAGCCGGTCGTCTTCGGACATGGTTTTCCTCCATGAGGTGTGTACGTCGTACGCAACGAGTACACCGTACGCGCTGCTGCGTACGGTGTACAAGTCCGAGTACGATGTACACACCGAACCGGGAGGAGCACGACGATGGCCGGGAAGAGAGCGGACGACGACACGGGGCCCGACACTGGACACGGCGTCCACGAGTCCATCTGGCAGCGGATGGAGCGCCCCGCCCGGCCGCCCCGCGCGGCGCTGACCCACGCGCAGATCGCCGCGGCGGCCGTGGAGATCGCGGACGCGGAGGGGCTCGACGCGGTCTCGATGCGCCGGCTGGCCGAGCGGCTCGGTGTCGCCACGATGGGCCTCTACCGATACGTGCGCGGCAAGGACGACGTGATCGAGCTGATGGTGGACGCGGTCTACGCCGAGGAGGCGCGGGCCGCGGAGGGCCGCGACTGGCGGGAGGTCCTGCGGGTGTCCGCCCTGCGGCTGCGCGCCCTCATGCTGCGTCACCCCTGGCTGGTGGAGACCACGGCCCAGGCCGGGCCGCTGACGCCCAGCTTCGTCGCGCGGACCGACCGGCTGCTCGCGTCGCTCGACGGCCTCGGCCTCGACGCCGACACGGCGATGACCGTCGTCGGCACGGTCACGGCGTTCGTCGCCGGGGCGACCACCGCCCGGATCAGGATGGCCCGGCTGATGCGCAAGGAGGGCGCGGAGAAGATGGACGACCTGCGCACCCTCTACTCGTCCCGGATGAAGTGGCTGCTGGAGTCGGGCCGCTATCCCGCGTTCGAGCGCTACATCCGCGAGGGGGTCAGGAAGGACGACGACGACTGGCAGTTCGAGCTGGGCCTGGAGTCCGTGCTCGACGGCGTCGCCGCCCGGCTGGGAATCTGACGATCCGCACGGGTTGACCTTGAGTCCGCTCCAGGTACCACACTCGGGAGCCGTTCCCCGAACACATCTGCGATGGAGGACGGCATGACACAGGTGCGTCTCGCGCTGGGCACCATGCACTTCGGGACCCGCGTCGACGAGCGGGCCTCGTTCGATCTGCTGGACCGGTTCGTGGCGGCGGGCGGCACGGTGATCGACACCGCCAACTGCTACGCGTTCTGGGCCGATCCAAGCGGCCACGGCGGGCACAGCGAGCGGGTCGTCGGCGAGTGGCTGGCACGGCGGCCCGGAATGCGCGACCGGGTTCTCCTCAGCACCAAGGTGGGGGCGGAGCCGGCCGGCGACGGCGAATGGCCGGCCAACCGGGAGGGCCTGTCGGCGGCCGCGACCAAGGCGGCGGCCGAGGGCAGCCTGCGCCGGCTGGGCACCGACCGCCTCGACCTCTACTGGCTGCACATGGAGGACAGGTCGGTGCCGCTGGAGGAGACGGCCCAGGCGCTTTCCCTGCTGGTCGAAACGGGTAAGGTCACCCGCCTCGGGGCCTCCAACCACGCCCTGTGGCGCGTGGAGCGCGCCCGGCGGATCGCCGAGGCGAACGGATGGGCCGACTGGACGGCGCTCCAGCTGCGCCACTCGTACGTCAAGCCGCGGCCGGACGCGCGGGTGGCCGACCAGGGTCACCGCTTCGGCTGGGTGACCGACGAGGTGCTCGACTACGTGGCGTCCGATCCCACGGTGGACCTGTGGGCCTACACGGCGCTGCTGAACGGCGGATACGTGCGGAAGGACCGGCCGCTGCCGGAGCCCTACGACCACCCGGGCACGGCGCGGCGGCTGGCCGTCCTCGACGAGGTGGCGACGGAGCTGGGCGTCGGCCGCAACCAGGTGGTGCTGGCGTGGCTGACCGGGGGCGTCCCGCGCGTCACGCCGATCGTGGGCGTCAGCACGGCCGGGCAGCTGGAGGAGGCGCTGGCCGGGGTGGCACTGGACCTGCCCGGTGAGCTGCGCCGCCGCCTCGACGAGGCGGCCTGACCCCCGCGTGGACGGTCCTCGGCCACCCGGGGACCGTGCGCCCCGCCCGCGACGACGGCCCAGGGTCGTAGACGTCCCTGTCGATCACGATTCCTCCGGTACGGCGATCTCGCCGTTGAGCGCGGCCTGGACGATGGAGTCCCGCAGCGCCGCGCAGCCGGGGAAGACTCCCGCGCCGGCGGTGCGGCGCTCCTGGCAGGTCCCGGCCGCGCCCGCGTTCCACTGGACGCTGGTCTGGTGCCAGCTCGCCTTGCGCACCTCGACCCCGGCGCCGCACCGGCGGCAGGTCAGCGGCTGCATGGGCGCGTCGAGCAGCCGGTCGTCCGGGCGGAACGTCATGCGGGCCGGCCCGTGCTCGCCGAGAGCTCCGCGGCCTTGCGGGCGAGGTTCTCCTCGACCTCCTTCTTCCACGCCGCGACCGGGCGGGCGGTGTCGAGCTCGAACTCGAAGCGCTCCACCATCTCCGGCCTGACGTCGGCGACGTCCACGTAGAACTGCTCGTACCAGCGGCGCAGCTGGTAGACCGGCCCGTCCTCCTCGCACAGCAGCGGGTTGTCGATGCGGGCCTTGTTCTTCCAGATCCGCACGTCCTGGTCGAAGCCCTTGAGGATGAAGGAGCTCATCTTCCTGGCCATCTCGTCGGCCGCGGGACCGGAGAGCTTGTCGGTGCGCTGCACGATGATCCCCGAGTGCAGCACGAACGAGTGCGCGTCGATCGGGTAGTGCGCGTTGATCAGGACCGAGTCGATGTCCATGGTGTCGTAGTGGTACGTCAGATCGTCGATCATGAACGACGGCCCGTGATACGACGCCACCGAGTCGTTGCCGAGCAGCCTCGGCTCGCCGTCCTTCGCGGGCGGGCGGGTGTCCTGGCGGCCGGTGCCCTTCATGATCTGCGTGGCGACGTGGCCCTCGAAGATGTTCTTGAAGTACGTCGGGAACGAGTAGTGGACGTAGAAGAAGTGCGCCATGTCGACGACGTTGTCCACGACCTCGCGGCAGTTGGTGTTCACGACGGTCTCGGTCCAGACCCAGTCGGTCCAGTCGTCCCGCGTCGCGCCCTCGATCCGGGGGATCGTGACCTCCGGCGGCGGCGGGTTGCTTTCCGGGTCGTTCCACACGAACAGCAGGCCGTCCTGGTCCATGGTGGTCCAGGCGGCGGTGCGCGCGCGCAGCGGGACGCGGCGCGCGTAGGGGATCTTCTTGCAGCGGCCGTCGCCGCCCCAGCGCCAGTCGTGGAAGGGGCAGGCGATCTCGTCCCCCTTGATCTCGCCCTGCGACAGGTCCCCGCCCATGTGCCGGCAGTAGGCGTCGAGCACGTTGAGTCCGCCGTCGCCGCTCCCGAAGACCACGAGCTTCTGGCCGAAGGCCTTGACCGTGTGCGGCTTGCCGTCCTTGAACTTCTCCGACAGGCCCAGGCAGTGCCAGCCCCGGGCGAACCGGGCGGGCACCGCCTCCGCCTCGATCCTGCGGATGTCGTCGTTCCCGGCTTCTACTGCAGTCACCTTGATCCGACCCCCTTCAGGACGCACGGCCTCTCAGTCCGCCAAGGTAGGAGGTGCGTGGGTCGGCCGAGGGGTGAGTCCCATTGGCCGGGATGGCCCTGACATGCGTTCATCGGCGCCGCGCACCATCATGGACGGCATCTGACCGACGAGCGCGACACGGAGAACTCCCCCATGAGCAACGAGGTCCTGGACGCGGTGCGCACGCTGCTGCCGAAGATCGCCGAACGGGCCCGGTCCACCGACGAGGACCGCCGGGTCCCCGCCGAGTCGATCAGGGAGCTCGTCCAGGCCGGGGTCTTCCGCATGCTGCAGCCCAAGAGGTACGGCGGCGCGGAGGGCGACCCGGTGAGCTTCTACGAGGTGGTCAGGGAGATCTCGGCGGTGTGCGGGTCCACCGGCTGGACCGTCTCCGTCCTCGGCGTGCACCCCTGGCAGCTGGCCCTGTTCGACGAGGCCGCCCAGGACGAGGTGTGGGGGAGCGACCAGGACGCGCTGATCTCCTCGTCGTACGCGCCGGTCGGGCGGCTCGTCCCCGTCGAGGGCGGCTACCGGCTGTCCGGCCGGTGGCGGTTCTCCTCCGGCTGCGAGCACGCGTCATGGGCGATGGTGGGCGGCCTGGTCCTCGGCGACCAGGGCAGGCCGGTGGACTTCATGACCGTGCTGGTGCCCCGCTCCGACTACCTGATCGCGGACGTGTGGGACGTCATCGGGCTGCGCGGCACGGGCAGCAACGACATCCTCGTCGAGGACGCCTTCGTGCCCGCGCACCGCGTGATGCGCAACTACGAGATGGCGCAGCTGCGCGGCCCCGGCCAGAAGGTGAACCCCGGCCCGCTCTACCGCATCCCGTTCGGCACCGTGTTCACCACCACGATCACCGCCCCGGTCATCGGGATGGCGGCCGGCTGCTACCGGTCGTACGTGACCGCCATGCGCGACCGCGTACGGCTCAGCCTGGGCGGCGGCCGGTTCGCCGAGGACCAGTTCGCGCAGGTGGCGGTCGCCCGGGCGGCGTCGGAGATCGACGCGGCGATCCTGCAGACCGACCGCAACGTGCGGGAGGTGTACGAGCACGCGGTGCGGGGCGAGACGATCCCGGCCGAGCTGCGGCTGCGGGTGCGGCGGGACCAGGTGCGCGCCACCGAACGGGCGCTGGAGGCGATCGACATCCTGTTCAAGACCGCCGGGGGCAACTCCCTCAGCCGGGGCAACCCGATCGAGCGGGCCTGGCGCGACGCCCACGCGGGCAGCGTCCACGTGGCCAACGACGTAGAGCGGGCCCTCGCGATGTACGGCAAGGGCGAGTTCGGCCTGGCCGTCGAGGACAACCTGATCTGACGGCGGGGGAAGGGCCCGGACGCGCGTGCCATGTCACCGTGCCATGTCACCGTGCCATGTCCCTGGCGGCCCGGTAGGGCGAAGACCATGGCCGAACCGATCGGGACACCGGGGCCGGGGTAGCGGCGCCCGGAGAACGAGGCGCTGGTGTTGCCCGCGGCGTACAGGCCGGGGATCGGCCGTCCGTCCCCCCGGAGCACCCGTCCGTCGGGATCGGTGCGCAGCCCGCCCGCCGCCGCCGTCAGCGCGCCGGTCATGGCGCCCGCGCCGGACCCGGCCACCACCACGTCGTACTCGTCGTCCCAGGCCCGTGTGGGCGCGCCCGCCATGCCGCTCCTCCTGTCGTCGCCGATGGTGGTGGGTACGGGCAAGCGCAGCGGACACGTGAGCGGCCCGTTCGTCCCACTGAGCGGTATGGACCAGTGGCGGGCGGGCGAGCTCCGCTGTGTATCGTCGTTGCGACACACGAACGACCAGGGGGAGACGTGCCGAGGATCGCCGAGGTCAGGGCGCCGGCCGAGCCGAGCTCACCCGAGCAGCGCGCCCGTCATCTGCGCATCCTGCGCGCCGCCGCCCGGATGGGCGCCGAGAAGGGACTCGAGCGGGTCCAGATGCACGAGGTGGCCAAGGAGGCCGGGGTGGCGATCGCCACGCTGTACCGGTACTTCCCCTCGAAGACCCATCTGTTCACCGCGGTGATGGCCGAGCAGGTCGACAGGTTCAGCGAGAGCGTCCAGCGGCCCAAGCCCGGGATGACGCCGGAGGACGCCGTCGGCGAGGTGCTCGTGCTCGCCAGCAGGCAACTGCTGCGCCGCCCCGCGCTCGCCACCGCGATGCTGCAGTCGTCGATCTCCGCCAACGCCGCCGCGGTGGCCGACGCGGGCCGGATCGACCTGACGTTCCGGCAGATCGTCCTGCGGACGCTCGGCATCGCCGAGCCCACCGTCATGGACGTCACGCTTATCCGGCTGCTGATGCAGTGCTGGTACGGCGTGCTCCAGTCGAGCCTGAACGGCCGGGCCTCGGTCCCCGACACAGAAAGCGACATCCGGATCGCCTGCCGGCTGCTGCTGGCGCCACGCTCGAACGCGTCCTCGGGTCCCGTCCCCCGCTGACCGGGACGCGCCCCTTCGACATGCTGGAGGGCCCGACGCGTACCGACGGCCGCACGCGCGGCTCCCGGTCGTCGCCTTCGCCCCATACCCTGCAGGCGTGGCGTTGGAGATCCTCACGTTCCTTTTCGCGGGATTCGGGCTCGGCTCGGCGGTGCTCGCGGCGCGCTCGGTCCCGTCCGTCCCCGGTGCGCTCGTACGACGGCGTCCCCTGATCTGGGGATCGGCGCTCCTCGTGAGCGGCTTCGCGATCATGGCCCTCGCCGCCTGGTCCACTCACGAAGACGTGCACTACGACGACTTCGGGTCGGCCATGACCCTGCTGGCGGCCATCACGGGCGGCGCCCTGCTCCTCCTCGGCCTGGGGCCCTTCCTGACGGTGCTGCTGGGGGTCGCCGGGCGATGGCCCATCCGGCCGCTGCCGATTCGCCACGCGGTCCGCGATCTCGCGCGTGACCGTGCCCGGACCGCTCCCGCGATCGTGACGACGACGGTCGCCACGGCCCTCGCGGTCACGGTGATCATCGTGGCCGCCGCCCATGCGGAGCACCGCAGGGCCGACTACGAACCCCAGGCGCGGCCCGGCGCACTCCTCGTGCGGTATTTCTCCGCGGCGGACGCGCCGGCCGTGCTCGCGGCCGTCCGGCGCGAGCTGCCGGGCGTTCCCGTCGTCCAGAGCTACCGCCAGCGGGAGATCCGGCCCTACCACCTGCACGCCGGCAGCGTGGATCTGCCGGAGCGGCACGGCGTCTTCACGTCGGGCGTCATCGGCGACCCCGCGCTGCTCCGCTACCTCACGGGAGACCCGTCGACGCCCTACGAGGAGAACACGGCCGTGGTGGTCACGGCCGACGACGTCGAGGTCGGCTCCGTGACGATCGAGTACGACCCCATCGGCCAGGGCGCCACGGCACCGGTGGTCAAGCAGATCCCCGCGATCGTCGCCAGGCCCGCCGGTCCTGCCGTGGAGGAGGTCTTCCTTCCGGCGCGGGTCTTCCGGGAACTCGGCCGGGACCTCGAGCCCGACGAACTGATCGTCGACCCCTCCGTCCACGGCACCTCGGAGATGGAGCGGCAGCGGCTGGACCGGCGGCTCGGCGACGTGGCGCAGACATACGTCGAACGGGGTACCAGCCTCCGTCCGACTGGTGGATCACCGTCGTGGTGGCGCTCGTCGTCGCGCTCGCTGGCGCGCTGGTCGCGGCCGGCCGGGGCGGCGGCTCGGCCGCGCGGCCGCGGTGGTCCGCTGCATGCCGTGCGGGACCGGCCGCCGCCATCGGCGCGGCGGTGGGTGCGGCCGCCGGATGCCTCATCGGCCTGCTCCTGGCGTGGCCGGTCACGACCTCGTCCGCGTGGGACCCGGCGCCCCGGGTGGGCTTCGCGACGCCGTGGCCGTCGATCGCCGCCCTGGTCGCGGGCCTGCCCGTTCTCGCCGCGGTCGTGGCCGCTTCAGCGCGTACGGTCGTACGGCCGGTTCGGCCCCGCACGCCGGCTCCCGTCTGAGCGGGCGGCATCGCGCGGTCCCGCGTTCCTCACGTCGCGCGCGCGACGTTCCGCACGCCGGTGGTGTCGAGCCGCGCGACAGAGTAGGCCGCGTAGGTCCGGTACGGGTCGCGCCCGCTGAAGTGCGGGGTGACCTGCGCGTCCAGCTCCTCGACGGAGAACACGCCGTCGCCGGCGGTGAACTTGCGCTCCACGGCCGGGGCCGCCATGAGCGCCACCATGTCGCCGTACACCACGAACACCTGGCCGTTGATCTCCTCGGAGGCGGGGGAGGCGAGGTAGCTGACGAACGTGGCCACCCGCTCGGGAGCGAGGACGTCCAGCCCGCCGACCTCGCCGCCGTCGCCGAACACGCCGGCCGTCATGCCCGTACGCGCCCGGGGGCAGATGACGTTGGCCCGCACGCCGTACCGGGACAGGCCCTGGGCGGTCGCGAGCGTCAGCGCGACGATGCCGGCCTTGGCGGCGGCGTAGTTCGGCTGGCCGGCCGGCCCGAACAGGAACGCCTCGGAGGAGGTGTTGACCACGCGGCCGTAGACCGGGCCGCCCGCGGCCTTGCTCGCGGCCCGCCAGTGGACGGCCGCGGCTCGCGACAACCCGGCGTGTCCCTTGAGGTGGACGCGGATGACCTCGTCCCAATCGGACTCGGTCAGGTTGAACAGCATCTTGTCGCGCAGCACGCCGGCGTTGTTCACCACGACGTCGAGGCCGCCGAAGGACTCCACAGCGGTCCGGACGAGGCGGTCGCCCATGGACCAGTCGCCGATGTCGCCGGTCACCGCGACGGCCTCGCGGCCGAGCGCCCTGATCTCCGCGGCGACGTCCTCGGCCGCCGGGCCGACGTCGTTGACGACGACGTTCGCACCGCGTCCGGCGAGGGCGAGGGCCTCGCTGCGGCCCAGGCCCGCCCCCGCGCCGGTGACGACGGCGGTCTTGTCTTCCAGGCTCGTGTTCGAGCTCATCCGCGCACTCCTGCCCGTTCGGTGATCACGGCCAAGGCTGGTACGTATTCCAGTTTTCGCACGATGGGCGGACTCTCTGCCGCGGGTGTCCACTCGGTGCCACAAGGATGGCTCCACGCAGCGCGGCGAGTGATCGGCGGCACCACTGAGCGGGACTGGGCCGTTGCCCCGAACGGAAATGATTTCTAGCCTCTCCCCATGACGCTGAACGTGGCATCGCCGTTCGAGCGTTCATCCACACGAGGAGGAACGATGGCTGAGGCCGTCACCGGGGCCGTCAACGGGGCTGTCATCGTCGACGCGGTGCGCACCCCGGTGGGCAAGCGCTACGGCGCCCTGTCCGGGCTGCATCCGGCCGAGCTGCTCGGCGCGGTCCACCGGGCTCTGATCGAGCGCAACGGCCTCGCCCCCGGCGCGGTCGACCAGGTCGTCGGCGGCTGCGTCACCCAGGCCGGGGAGCAGGCCAACAACGTCACCCGCCAGGCCTGGCTGCACGCGGGCCTGCCGTACACCACGGCCTGCACGTCGATCGACTGCGCCTGCGGCTCCGGCCAGCAGGCCGTGCACCTGGTCGCCGGGCTGATCGCGGCCGGTGCGATCGACATCGGCATCGGCTGCGGGGTCGAGTCGATGAGCCGGGTCTTCCTCGGCGCCGCGGTCACCCCGGACGCAGGCAGCCCGTTCCCGGCGTCCTGGGCGCTCGACATGCCCGACCAGTTCACCGCGGCCGAGCGGATCGCGCAGCGGCGCGGCATCACCCGCGAGGACGCCGACGTGCTCGGCCTGCGCTCCCAGCGGCGCGCCGCGCAGGCGTGGGCGGAGGGCAGGTTCGACGGCCAGGTCATCGCGGTCGAGGCGCCGGTGATGGGACCCGAGGGCCCGACGGGGGAGACCACCGTCGTCACCAGGGATCAGGGGCTGCGCGACACCAGCATGGAGGCGCTGGAGAGGTTGCGGCCGGTGATGCCGGGCGGCATCCACACCGCGGGCAACTCCTCGCAGATCAGCGATGGCGCGGCCGGCGTGCTGCTGATGAGCGCGGACCGGGCGCGCGCGCTCGGGCTGCGCCCGCGGGCGCGCATCGTCGCCTCCGGCATGGTCGGCTCCGACCCCTACTACCACCTCGACGGGCCGATCGACGCGACCCGGCATGTGCTGGACAAGGCGGGCATGAAGCTGTCCGACGTCGACCTCGTCGAGATCAACGAGGCGTTCGCCTCGGTCGTGCTCTCCTGGGCGCGGGTGCTCGACGCCGACATGGACAAGGTCAACGTGAACGGCGGCGCGATCGCGCTCGGGCACGCGGTCGGCTCGACCGGCTCCCGCCTGATCACCCAGGCGCTGTGCGAACTGGAGCGCACCGGAGGCTCGACGGCCCTCGTGACCATGTGCGCCGGCGGCGCGCACGCCACGGCCACCGTCATCGAACGGATCTGAACCACGTGTCGATCGGACTGACCGACGAGCAGGGGGCGACCTGCGCGACGCCGTACGCGCCTTCGCCACGCGGCACGTCACGTCCGCCGTGGTGCGGCGTCCTCCGGGGGCGAGGTGACCGGGCTGACCGGGCTGTCGGTACGCTTCGCCGGGGTGCTGTTCCCCGGTGAGACGATCCGGACCAGCGTGTGGCGTGAGGACGACCGGCTGGTGTTCCGGTCCACCTGCCCGGAGCGCGGCGACGCCGCCGTGCTCACCCACGCGACAGCGGAGATTTCATGACGGAGACGCGGATCGACCGCACCGAGCTGACGGCGACCCCGAACAACGAGGGAGTGGACGCGGCGGTCGCCGCGGCCCGCCGCGTGATCGACGCGCTGCTGCACTCCGGCGACTTGTCGGCGGTCGAGATGACCCAGGTCGCCGAGCAGCTGAACGCCGTGGCCGACCACCTGCAGGCGCACGCCCCCACGGTGAGCGAGCGCATGGTCGACATGTGGCGGGGGGAGGGTGTGACCCGGCACGACCCGGTGACGGGGCCGGAGAACGCGATCGCCCCGCCGCTGCGCCTGTATGGCAAGGAGGACGGCTCGATCGAGGGCACGGTCGTGCTGGGCATGCCGTACCAGGGACCTCCCGGCTGCGTGCACGGCGGTGTGTCGGCGCTGCTGCTCGACCACACGCTGGGAGTCGCGAACGCCTGGGCGGGGACCTCGGGGATGACGGGCACGCTGACGCTGCGCTACCACCGGGTCACCCCGCTGTTCGAGCCGCTGACCGTGACCGGGCGGCAGACCTCGGTGGACGGGCGCAAGATCCACGCCACGGGGTCGATCAGCGCGGGCGGGCGGTTGTGCGTCAGCGCCGAGGGCCTGTTCATCGACAAGCAGCTCGACCGGCCCCGCTGACCGCGTCGCGCGAGGAAACGCTCTCTCGCGCGACTTCGGCTCCTCGCCGCGGTGGATGAGGTGTCAGCAGGTATTGACGAGCGGTCAGTTAACAGTAAAGTTACTTTCCTGAGAGCGCTCTCATGGCTTGTCTTCGCACCCCCCAGAGGAGCCGGGAGATGCACATGTCGTTGCGGAGATGGCGGCGAGCTCTGCTCGCCGTCGTCCTGCTGACCCAGGCGGTGGTCCTCGCCGCCGGGCAGCGGGCGGCGGACGCCGCCGTCACGCGGTTGCCATTCACGATCACCAACAACTCCGGCCGGGGCGACGCGACGTACGTCTACGTCGTCGCCCGCAACTCGGTCACCGGCCAGCAGGGATACGTGGACGCCTCGGGAACGTGGCGCGCGTACTCCTTCCCGTCGTCGATTCCCAACGGTCCCGTCCCCGCGCCGGACATCTCGATCCCCGGGCCGGGCGACGGCGCCAGCACGACCATCACACTGCCGCCGAACCTGTCCGGCGGCCGCGTCTACCTGTCCATGGGCGCGAAGCTGCGGTTCTTCCTGACCACGAACGGACTGGTCGAGCCCGCGCCCTGGGTCGACAGCGACCCGAACGCCGGCATCCTCTACGACTGGACGGAGTTCGCCCGGACGAGCAACGGCGGCACGGGCATCTTCATCAACTCGACCACGGTCGACATGTTCAGCATCCCGGTGACGGTCAGCGTCACCGGCGCCTCGGGCGGCACCCAGACGCAGGGCATCGCCGGCAACCGCGCCGGCATACTCGGCGCGTTCGCCGGCCTGGGGTCGCCGTGGTCGGCCCTGACGACGACGAGGGCCTCCGACGGCCTCCCGCTGCGCGTGCTCGCGCCCGTGCACGCCATCGCCAAGGGCCTGTTCCCCTCGACGTACCTCGACTCCTACGTGAACGGGGTCTGGTCCTACTACGCGACGCGTCCGCTGACCGTGCAGACGTCGCTGGGCACCTTCACCGGCACCACCAGCGGCACGAACTGGACGTTCAGGAACGCGTCCGGCGCTGTCATCGGCACGCTCACCAGACCGGCCACGAGTGACGTCTTCGCGTGCTCCGGCGGCATGCAACCGCCGAACCAGCCCGACCAGGCGGCCATCCTCGCGGTCGGCGCGCGGGTGTGCGCGGCGCTCAACCGCGCGACGCTCTCGACGGCCGGCCGGGTCATGTACGACACCCAGCCGACGACGGACGCGACGAGGTTCTACGGGCAGTCCGCGTCGAACCTGTTCAGCAAGACGATCCACGACAACTCGCTGAACGGCCTGGCCTACGGCTTCTCCTACGACGACGTCGGCGGGTTCGCCCCGACGATCGACCAGCCCAACCCGTCGTCGGCCGGGATGACGATCGGGAGCTTCGGCGGGGGTACGGGCGGCCCGGGCGGCGCGAACATCATCGGCCCCGGCGGCAAGTGCGTCGACGTGGCGGGCGACGACACGGGCGGCAACGGCACGGCGGTCCAGTTGTGGGACTGCCAGTCCTATGCGAAGGACCAGTTCTGGACCTGGAGCGGGCAGACGCTGCGCACCCTCGGCCGCTGCCTCGACGTGCAGTCCGGCGGCACCGCCAACGGCACCCCGCTGCAGCTTTACGACTGCAACAACACCGGCGCGCAGAACTGGGTGCGGCTGTCCGACGGGTCGATCCGGAACCCCCAGTCGGGCCGGTGCGTCGACTCGCCCGGCGGCGCGACCGGCAACGGCACCCGCCTGCAGATCTACGACTGCAACGGCACCGCGGCACAGCGCTTCGTCATGCGGTGAGACACCAGAGGTGACAGACCGGCCCGGCGGCGCGCCCTCGCACCGCCGGGCCGGTCGTCCGCCTCGCGGCTCAGGAGCCGGGGATGCCGAGCTCGCGCCCGACCTCCTGGCGGAGCACCTTGCCGGTGGCGTTGCGGGGCAGCGCCTCGGTCGTGATCCGCCACCGCGACGGCACCTTGAAGTAGGCGAGCCGGTCCCGCACATGCGCCCGCAGGTCGTCCTCGCCCACGTCCTGCCCGGCCGTCGTGACGACCACGGCCACGACCTCCTGGCCGAGGTCGGAGTGCGGGGCGCCGAGCACGACGCACTCCACCACCGCCGGGTGCTCGGCCAGCGCGTTCTCGATCTCGGCGGGGTAGACGTTCTCCCCGCCCCGGATGATCAGGTCGGAGCGGCGGGTGCTCAGGCGCAGCCGCCCGTCCTCGATCACCCCGAGGTCGCCGGTGTGCAGCCAGCGGTCCTCCCGGATGGCCTGCGCGGTCGCCTCCGGATCACGCCAGTAGCCGAGCATGTTGAACGGGCTGCGGGCGCAGACCTCGCCCTCCTCGCCCTCCGGCAGCGCCTTGCCCTCGGGGTCGCGGATCTCCAGCCGCACGGTCGCGATCGGACGGCCCAGCGTGCCGGGCGCCTCCCGCAGGTCCGCCGGGGTGGCGACGGTGATCGCGGTGGACGACTCGGTCAGGCCGTAGCTGTCCACCAGGGACCGCCGGGCGACCGGCAACGCCCGGCGCAGCCGCTCCTGGAACGCGGGGGACGACGGCGCCGAGGCCAGCGCGAAGGCGGTCAGCGACGACAGGTCGTAGCCCGACAGGTCGCCGTGCTCGATCAGCCGGTTGGCCATCGTCGGCACCGCGCCCCAGTTGGTGACCCGCTCCCGCTCGATGAGCCGCAGCACCCGGTCGACGTCGAACGAACCCAGGTGCATCACGACGGCGCTGCCGGTCGCGAGGCGGGGCACCGCGAGGTTGTGCAGGCTCGCGATGTGGAACAACGGCAGCACCAGCAGGTAGCGCCGGTCCGCCGGATCCGTGGGGTCGCCGAACGCCCGGCCGAGCGCGTCGTTCATCCGGTGGTACTCCACGACCGACGTGAGGTTGCGGTGCGTGTGGACCGCGCCCTTGGGACGGCCCGAGGTGCCGCTCGTGTAGATGATGACCGCCGGGTCGTCCTCGGCGGCGGCGTGCGGGGACAGCGGAGCGCCCGCGTACCGCTCGGCCAGCCGGGGGAGGTCCTCCTCCAGGGTCAGGACCGTCGTCCCCGCCGGGGCGAGCGCGGCCCGCCTGGCATCGGCGATCAGCACCTTCGGCCCGGTGTGGCCGAGGGCGTACTCGACCTCCCCGCGTGACCACCACGCGTTGTACGCGACCGCGATGGCCCCGGCGGCCACGGCCGCCCAGAACGCGACGATCCAGCCCGGGCAGTTGGCCGCGTTGATCGCGATCCGGTCGCCGGGGCGCACGCCGTGCTCCTCGCGCAGCGCGGCGGCGAGCGCGGCCGCCCGGCGCGCGTGCTCGGCGAAGCTCAGCCGCTCGTCCGCCGTCACGATGTAGTCGCGGTCGCCGTACGCCGCCGAGGCGGCGAGCACCTCGCCGAGGTCGCGGTGCCGGTTCTTGAAGACCGTCATGCGCGTGCCGAGGACCTCCTCCTCGGCGAGCTCGAACGCCCCGCCGGGGCCGGTCAGCCCGGCCGGAACCGCCGCCGCCGCGAGCCTCGGATCTGTCGACATGCCCATCAGCTCCCCTTCACAGGCCGGGATGCACCGCGAGCCGGAGTCAGTCCGTGGCGGAAATTCTGGGTAAAGGCCGGGCGCGGCACGCCGGGACTCCCGGTCACCGGGACGGGCGAGCGTCGTCCCGCGGCGCGTGGAGAACCTCCGCCGGCATCGACCCGGCGGCAGCCGTCATCGGAGGAGTTCGACCGCCTGCGCGAACTGGTCCACGGGCCGCCAGAACGGCAGCCGGAGCCGGGAACGCTGCGCGTTCGCGGGGGAGAAGGCCGGGCCGGCGGTGACCAGCACGCCCTTCTCGCGGGCGCGTCCCGCCAGGGCGACGGCGTCGGTTCCGGTGTCGACCCACAGCGCCGTTCCGCCGTGCGGCGGCGTCCACCGCCACGCCGGGCGGAGTTCGGCCAGGACCGCCGCCGCGTCGGCGAGATGGGCCCGCAGCCGTCGCGTACGCTCCCGCCTGGCCCGGTCCGCCTGCCCCAGGAGTTCGGCGGTCACCATCTGGTCGATCACCGGAGCGGCCAGGTCCAGCGCCGCCTTGGCCTGCGTCAACCGCGTGATCAGCGGACGTTCCGCACGTATCCACCCGACCCGCAACCCGCCCCAGAGCAGCTTGGACGCCGTGCCGATCCGGATCACCAGGCCGGGGTTCGCGGGGCCGGGCAGCGGTGGCCGCACCCCGCGGTCGTCGAGCACGAGGTCGGCGCAGGACCGGTCCTCGATCGTCAGCACGCCGTGCCTGCCGACGATCTCGCTGAGCCGTTCCCTCCCGGCCGCCGGCAGGCTGATCCCCGTGGGGTTGTGCGCCGCGGGCTGGCAGTAGAGCAGGGCGGCCCGATGGGCGACCCGGTCGAGATGGTCGAGGTCGAGGCCGTCCTCCCGTACGGGCACCCCCGTCAGCCGCGCCCCGGCCGTACGGAACGCCTCGATCGCACCGCGGTAGCCCGGCTCCTCGACCAGGACCTCGTCTCCCGGCGCGACCAGGGACGACGCGCACAACCAGACGGCCTGCTGGGAGCCGGACGTGACGAGGATCTGATCCGGGTCCGTCGGCAGTCCCCGCGCGCCGTACTGCTCGGCCACGACCGCGCGGAGACGGGGCAGCCCCGCCGCGTAGTAGCCGTCGTCGGCGAGGTAGACGTCGAGCTCGCGCAGGTCGACCGCGGACACGGCGTCCCGCACCAGCGACAGGGCGGGCAGGGCGCCGCTGGACAGGTCCAGCTCGACGAGCCGGCGGGCGCGGCCGAAGGACGCCAGCCGTCCCTCGACGACATGATCGGCTCCCGCGCTCGCACTCGCACTCGCGCCCCGGGCGCGCCGCACGCGCGACCCGGACCCCTGCCGGGACGTCAGCCGCCCCCGCGCGGCCAGCTCCGCGTACGCCTCGGCGACGGTCGCGCGGGACACCCCGAGCGCGGCGGCCAGCGCGCGCTGCGGCGGCAGCGCGGCCCCCTCGACCAGCACGTTCCCGGCGATCAGCTCGTCGAGCGCGCCGGCGAGCGCGTGCGGCAGCGGCACGTCCTCCGCCCGCCACCCGCCGATCAGGCGGGCCAGCGCGGCGCTGTCCACGGGTTCCGCGCGTGCCATCCCACCAGCTCCCGACTGCGTACGAGTAGACCAATTCTGCGTGATTGGCCTGGCCGATTCGGCCACGGCCGGACATCGTCGACCGTACGCGCAGGTCGATGACGACAGGAGGTCGCGGTGGCGACGGTAGTGCTGCTGGGAACACTGGACACCAAGGCCGAGGAGTACCGCTGGGTCCGCGACGAGCTGCGCGAGGCGGGCTGCGAGGTGCTCCTGGTCGACGTCGGCACCTTCGCCCACGGGGCGGACCTCGCCGGCATCGGCGCGGACGAGGTGGCCCGGGCGGCGGGCGTCGAGCTCGACCGGCTCCGCGCCGCCCGCGACCGCGGCGCCGCGATGGACGCGATGGCGACCGGCGCCGCCGTGATCGTCCGGCGGCTGTTCGAGGAGGGCCGCCTCGACGGGCTGCTCGCGATCGGCGGCTCCGGCGGCTCGTCGGTCGCCGCCCGGGCGCTCCAGGCGCTGCCCGTCGGAGTGCCCAAGCTGCTGGTCTCGACCATGGCCTCGGGCGACGTCCGCCCCTACGTCGGGGACGCCGACGTCACCCTCATGTACTCCGTCGTGGACATCTCCGGCATCAACCGGCTCTCGCGGGCGGTTCTGGGCAACGCCGCGGCCGCCGTGGCCGGCATGGCCCAGCGGTACGCGCGGGTCCGCGGCGAGACCGGCACGAAGAGCGGCACCGACAGCGGTGACGAGCGGAAGCTGATCGGGGCCACGATGTTCGGGCTCACCACGCCCGCCGTCGACGAGGCCCGCGACCATCTGACCGGCCTCGGCTACGAGGTGCTGGTCTTCCACGCCACGGGGTCCGGCGGGCGGGCCATGGAGGCCCTCGCCGCGTCCGGCATGCTCGACGGCGTCCTCGACCTGACCACCACCGAGCTGGCGGACGACCTGGTCGGCGGCGTCCTCACCGCCGGCCCCGAACGGCTGGAGGCGGCCGGGCGGGCCGGCATCCCGCAGGTGGTCAGCGTCGGCGCGCTCGACATGGTGAACTTCGGGCCCCGGGACACGGTCCCGGACAGGTTCGCGGACCGGAGGTTCCTGGTGCACAACCCCACGGTCACCCTCATGCGGACGACCCGCGAGGAGATGGCGGCGCTGGGGGCCAGGATCGGCGACAAGCTCAGCCGCGCCACCGGGCCCGTGGAGGTCTACCTGCCGACGAAGGGCGTCTCCGGGATCGACGTCGAAGGCGGCCCCTTCGCCGACCCCGACGCCGACGCCGCCTGCTTCACCGCGTTGCGGGACGCCCTGAAGGACACCGGCGTCCCCGTCCACGACGTGGACGCCGCCATCAACGATCCGGGCTTCGGCCGTGCCGCGGCCGAAGCCCTGCACCGCCTCATCAGCGCACGCCGGACTGGAGATTGACATGAACCGCGAGACAGCTCTCGAACGCCTGCGCGCCGCCGCCGAGGCCGGCCGGCCCATCATCGGAGCGGGCGCCGGCACCGGCCTGTCGGCGAAGGCCGCCGAGGCCGGCGGCGTCGACCTGCTGATCATCTACAACTCGGGCCGCTACCGCATGGCCGGCCGGGGATCGCTCGCCGGGCTGCTCCCGTACGGCGACGCCAACGCGATCGTCGTCGACATGGCCAGGGAAGTCCTCCCGGTCGTGCGCGACACCCCCGTGCTGGCCGGGGTCTGCGGCACCGACCCCTTCCGCCTCATGGGTCCCTTCCTCGACGAGCTGAAGGCGATGGGCTTCGCCGGCGTGCAGAACTTCCCCACGGTGGGCCTGTACGACGGCAAGTTCCGGCAGAACCTCGAGGAGACCGGGATGGGATACCGGCTCGAGGTGGACATGATCCGCGAAGCGCGCCGGCGCGATCTGCTCACCGCCCCGTACGTCTTCGACGCCGAGCAGGCGGCGGCGATGGCCGAAGCCGGAGCCGACGTGCTCGTGCCCCACGTCGGGCTGACCACGAGCGGCAGCATCGGCGCGGAGACCGCCCTCACGCTCGAAGAGGCCGCCGCCGCGGTGCAGGAGATGCGCGACGCCGCCGTCGCGGTGAACCCGGGCGTCATCGTCCTGTGCCACGGCGGCCCCATCGCCGAACCGGACGACGCGCAGTTCGTCCTCGACCACACGGACGGGATCGCCGGCTTCTTCGGGGCCTCGTCCATGGAACGCCTCCCCACGGAGAAGGCGATCGCCGCCCAGGCGACCCGTTTCAAGAGCCTCCGCCTCGGGGGGTGAGACCGCCGCCGGCCTGCGCGGCGGCGCACTTCCCGGTGACCGGGACCGGTGCACGCCGCAGCCGCGCGGCGGTGAAGGCTGGTTCCCGGTGAGCGGGACCGCCCACTTCCGTGCCGCGTCCCAGCACCATTTCGGTCCAACACACGGCGGAACGGAAGACGCATGGGAAGCCTGGACGGAAAAGTCGCGATCGTCACGGGAGCCGGTCAAGGCGTCGGCCAGGGCATCGCGCTGGCCCTCGCCGCGGAAGGCGCGTCCGTGGCGGTGCTCGGCCGCACGGTGGCGAAGCTGGAGGCGACCTGCGGGCTGATCCGAGAGCGCGGCGGGACGGCGGAGCCGTTCGCGTGCGACGTGACCGAGACCGAGACGATCCCCGCGGTGGTCGAGGCCGTCGTGACCCGGTTCGGCGGCGTGGACATCCTCGTCAACAACGCCTACACGGGCGCGTACGGCACGCTGCTGTCGATGAGCGACGCGGCCTTCCAGACGGGCTTCCGCAGCGGCCCGTTCGCCGCCTTCGCGTTCATGAAGGCCTGTCATCCCCACATGAAGGCGCGTGGGGGCGGCAGCATCGTCAACCTCGTCACCTCGGCCATGGTCCGCTGGGACCCCTCCACGTACGGCGCGTACGCGGCGGCCAAGCAGGCGCTGCGCTCGCTGACCCGCACGGCGGCGGCCGAGTGGGGACCCGACGGCATCCGCGCCAACAACATCGCCCCGCACGCCCTGTCCCCGGGCCTGAAGCGGTGGACGGAGGCCTTTCCCGAGGAGGCGGAGGAGTTCCGCAAGACCATCCCCCTCGGCTACATCGGCGGCTGCGAGCAGGACATCGGCCGCGCCGTGGTCGCACTCGTGGGCCCGGACATGCGCTACCTGACCGGCGCGACGGTGCCCCTCGACGGCGGGCAGGCCTACTTCGGCTGAGCCGCCGCACCTCCCGCAGGGGGCAGGCCGCGTGAGCACGGACGCGTCGTCGCATCCGGCCGCCCCGGCGCGCGCGGCATGGTGCGCGTCATCGGCGCGCGGCGCCTGACCATCGCGTTCTTCCCGGTCAGCGGGATTCGCCGGATCGCCGGCGCGTCCCGCTGACTAACGTCTGGACAGCTCGAAGACCGGAGTGGAGGATCCCCGATGACTCAGGAAGCGCCCCGGACAGCGCCCCCGCCCCCGGAGGCCGGGCAGAACGCTCCGGACGTGCTCGCCCCGGCGAAGCTCGGGCCCGTGACCCCGCGCGACCGCGTCATCAAGGCGGCCACCTACGAGGGGCTGAGCCGCATGAGCCTGGTCACCGACGAGCTGATCGGGTTCCACGTACGGCACGCCCAGGGCGGCGTCGGCATGACCACCGCGGCCTACTGCGCGGTCGCACCGGAGGGCGTAAGGACCGGCGTCAGATCCAGTGGATCTCCGAGGCGCTGCCGGCCCAGCGGAAGGGCTAGCGGTGCGCCGGGAGACGATCGCCGATCGCAAGAAGGAGATGCGGATGAACGGCTGGCGGACTGGGGACCGGGTCTACCGCTGGACCGGCCGGGGCGGCCACGCGTGAAGGAGAGCGGACATGGACCTGCGTGAGAGTCCCGAGCAGCGCGAGCTGCGCCGGGAGCTGCGGGAGTATTTCGCGGGTCTGCTGCCCGAGGACGAGCGGCGCCGCGTCGGCGAGGAGGGCGTCGGCGGCGCCCGGTTCCGCGAGATCGTCAAGCGCCTTGGCGCCGACGGCCGGCTCGGCATCGGCTGGCCGGTCGAGTACGGCGGGCAGGGCCGCTCGATCGAGGACCAGTACGTGTTCTTCGACGAGGTCCAGAGGGCCGGGCTGCCGTTCCCGTTCGTCACCGTCAACACGGTCGGCCCCACGCTGATGAGCCACGGGTCGCCGGAGCAGAAGCGGCGCTACCTGCCCGGCATCCTGTCCGGCGACGTCGTCTTCGCGATCGGCTACACCGAGCCCGGCGCGGGCACCGACCTCGCCTCCCTCACGACCCGGGCGGTCCGGGACGGCGGCGAATGGGTGATCGACGGCAGCAAGATCTTCACCAGCGGCGCCAACACGGCCGACTACGTGTGGCTGGCCTGCCGTACGGACCCGGACGCGCCCAAGCACAAGGGCATCTCGATCCTTATCGTGCCGACGGACGCGCCCGGCTTCTCCTGGAGCCCGATCCAGGCGGTGGGCGGAATGGTCGTGACGGCCACCTACTACAGCGGCGTGCGGGTGCCGGCCGACGCGGTCGTCGGCGAGGTGAACGGCGGCTGGCGGCTCATCACCCACCAGCTCAACCACGAGCGGATCGGCCTGGCCGCGCTCGGCGGCCGGATGATCCAGCTCTGGGAGCAGGTCGCCGGCTGGGCGCGGGACAACGGCGCCATCGAGCTGCCGTGGGTCCAGCGGGACCTCGCCCGCACGTACGCGCGACTGGAGGCGATGCGGCTGATGAACTGGAAGATGACCGACGCGGTCGCGCGTGACGCGCTGTCGGGCGCGGACGCCGGGGCGGCCAAGGTCTACGGCACCGAGACCCACATCGACGTGCAGCGCACGCTGTCGGGCATCATCGGCGCGGGCGGCCGGATCCGCCCCGAGTCGCCGGGCGCCGTGCTCGCCGGGCAGATCGAGCAGCTCTCGCGGCAGGGCATCGTCAACACCTTCGGCGGCGGCGTGAACGAGGTCCTGCGGGACATGGTCGCCACCCAGGGCCTCGGCCTCCCTAGGGCTACTCGATGACCGGGGCGAGCCGATGACGGGCGAATACGAGGACTTCGCCGGACGGGAGATCGTCCCGCTGCGGGAGGGGCCCGACCCGGTGAACGTGCCCATGATCCGGCACTGGGCCGAGGCGATGGGCGACCGCAACCCGGTCCACCTCGACGACGCCGCCGCCCGCGCGACCGGCCGTCCCGGGATCGTCGCGCCCGCGTCGATGACGCAGGCGTGGACGATGCGGGGCTACGCCCCGGCTCCCGCTGCGGGCGGCACCGGAGCCGAGGAGCTGAACGCGCTGCTGGACAAGGACGGCTACACCTCGGTGGTGGCGACCGACTCGGAGTTCGAGTTCCACCGCGAGCTCGTGGCCGGCGACCGGGTGAGCGTCCGCGAGGTCGTGGAGTCGATCTCACCGGAGAAGAGCACGGCGCTGGGCGCCGGCCGGTTCGTGACCACGGTCCGCACCTACGTCGACCAGGACGGCGAGGTCGTCGCCGTGCAGCGCTGGCGCCTGCTCCGGTTCCGGCCGAAGAACCAGGCCCCGAAGGCGCTGCGGCCGCGGCCCGCGATCAACCGGGACAACGCGTTCTGGTTCGAGGCGGCGCGCGAGCACCGGCTGGTGATCCAGCGGTGCGGCGGCTGCGGCACCCTGCGTCACCCGCCCGGCCCGTGCTGTCCCCACTGCGGCTCGTTCGAGTGGGACGCCGCCGAGGCGTCCGGCCGAGGGCAGGTCTACAGCTTCGTGGTCAACCACCACCCCCGCCACCCGGCGTTCGAGTATCCGCTGATCGTCGCGGTCGTGGAGCTCGACGAGGGCACGCGGCTCGTCACCAACCTGGCCGGCGTCGCACCGGAGGAGGTCGAGATCGGCATGCCCGTCGTCCTCGGCTGGCTGGATGCCGATCCCGGCCTGTCACTTCCGGTGTTCCGCCCGCAGGAGAACGACTGATGGACTTCACACTGGACGAAGAGCTCGAAGCGGTCCGCGTCCTGGCGAACGAGATCTTCGCCGACCGCGCCACGACCGAGCGCGTACGCGCGGTGGAGGGCTCCCCGGCCCGCCTGGACGAGGAGCTGTGGGCGGAGCTGGGCAAGGCCGGCCTGCTCGGCATCGCGCTGCCGGAGGAGGCGGGCGGCGCCGGGCTCGGCCTGGGCGCGTTGTGCGTGCTGCTGGAGGAGCAGGGCCGTCACGTCGCCCCGGTGCCGCTCTGGCCGGCGGCCGTCGGCGCGCTCGCGGTCGCCGCGCACGGCACCCCCGGGCAGCGCGAAAGCCTCCTGCCCGGGGCGGCGGACGGCTCGTCCCGGCTCACCGTGGCACTGGAGGAGTTCGGCCCGGGCGACCCCGCCGAGCCGCGCTGCGCCGCCCGCCCGGATGGGGACCTCTGGCGGCTGAGCGGCGTCAAGGCGGTGGTCCCCTCGCCGTCCGGCGCGGGCCACGTGCTGGTCTCGGCGGCGGCCGAGGCGGGGCCGGGCCTGTTCCTGATGGCCGCGGACGCCGACGGCGTCTCCTGGGAGGCCGCCGAGACCACGACCCACGACCTCGCCGCCACGCTCACCCTGGACGGCGCGCCGGCGCAGGCGGCCGGCACGCCGGGCGACGGCGCCGTCGCGCGGACGATCGAGCGCGCGGCGGTCGCGCTGGCGGCCGTGCAACTCGGCGTCGCGCAGGGCGCGCTGCGGCACGCCGTGACCTATCTGTCCGAGCGCACGCAGTTCGGCCGTCCGCTCGGCACCTTCCAGGCGGTGCAGCACCAGCTCGCCGACTGCTACATCGACGTCGAGGCGATGCGCGTGTGCCTGTGGCAGGCCGTCACCCGCCTAGAAGAGGGCGGGGACGCCGCGGCGGCCGTGCTGGTCGCCAAGTGGTGGGCGGGGGACGCCGGGCTGACCGTGGCGCACCGGGTGCAGCACGTTCACGGCGGCATCGGGGTCGACGTCGACTATCCCGTGCACCGCCACTTCCTGTGGGCCAGGCAGATCTCCGGCACGCTGGGCGGGCCGAGCGCCGACCTCGCCAAGCTCGGCGCGGTCGTCGCCGCCGGAAGGACCGCCTCATGAACGGGCGGACGTACGACGAGGTGAGCGTGGGGGAGGAGCTGCCCGCGCTGCCGATCCCGCTGACCCGCACGCTCATCGTGGCGACCGCGATCGCGAGCCGCGACTACCAGGACGTCCACCACGACCCCGGCCTCGCGGTCGAGCGCGGGTCGAAGGACGTCTTCATGAACATCCTCACCACCAACGGCCTGGTGGACCGGTACGTGACCGAATGGGCGGGTCCGGCCGCCGTCGTCACGGCGATCAGGATCAGGCTCGGGGTGCCCAACTACCCCGGCGACACGATGACGCTGACCGGCACGGTGACCGCCAAGCACGACGAGGACCGCCGGGTCGAGATCGCCGTACGCGGCGAGAACGGCCTGGGCGCCCACGTCACCGGCACCGCCGTCGTACGGCTCCCGGCGAAGGGCGCGACATGACGGGGCTTTCCGGCGCCGCCGCGATCGCCGGCATCGGCGCCACCGAGTTCTCCAAGGACTCCGGCCGCAGCGAGCTGCGGCTCGCCTGCGAGGCGGTGCTCGCGGCCGTCGCCGACGCGGGGCTGAAGCCGTCCGACGTGGACGGGATGGTGACGTTCACCGCCGACACCAGCGCCGAGATCCACGTCGCCCGCAACACCGGCATGGGCGAGCTGACGTTCTTCTCCCGCGTCCCGCACGGCGGCGGCGCGGCCTGCGGCACCGTCCAGCAGGCCGCGATGGCCGTCGCGGCCGGCGTCGCCGAGGTGGTCGTCTGCTACCGGGCCTTCAACGAGCGGTCCGGTGTCCGCTACGGCCTCGGCCAGGCGGACCGCCCGATCGGGACCGCGCCTGACATCGGGGCCGACATCGGCGCCGACAGCGCCGCGTACGCCTGGCTGAACCCGTTCGGCCTGTCGACGCCCGCGCAGTGGGTGGCCATGTTCGCCCGCCGCTACATGCACGAGTACGGCGCGACCAGCGAGGACTTCGGCCGGGTGGCCGTGGTGGACAGGAAGCACGCCGCGACCAACCCGGCGGCCTGGTTCCATCAGCGGCCCATCACCCTGGAGGACCACCAGGCGTCGCGCTGGATCGCCGAGCCGCTGCGCCTGCTGGACTGCTGCCAGGAGACCGACGGCGGCCAGGCGCTGGTCGTGGTCTCGGCCGAGCGGGCGCGCGACCTGCCGCACCCGCCCGCCGTCGTCCTCGGCGCGGCCCAGGGATCCGGCGACGACCAGCACATGATGACCAGTTACTACCGTCCCCGCGTCACCGGCATCCCCGAGATGGGACTGGTCGGGCGGCAGCTGTACGCGCAGAGCGGCCTCGGCCCCGCCGACGTGGACGCGGCGATCCTGTACGACCACTTCACCCCGCTGGTGCTGCCGCAGCTGGAGGAGCTGGGCTTCTGCGCCCCCGGCGAAGCCAAGGACTTCGTCGCCGAGGGCAACCTGGAGCTCGGCGGGCGGCTGCCGTGCAACACCCACGGCGGCCAGCTCGGCGAGGCGTACCTGCACGGCATGAACGGCGTCGCCGAGGCCGTGCGGCTGGTGCGCGGCACCAGCGTCAACCAGCCGGAAGGAGTGCGCACCGTGATCGTGACGGCGGGCACCGGGGTGCCCACCAGCGGCCTCGTCCTCGGGGCGGACCGGTGAACGCGGGCCAGACGAACGCCGCCTGGTGAGCCGGCCGTGAGCCCGGAGGCGGCGAAGGCGGCCGGGACCGGGCGTGCCGTCTTCCGCGCCGCTCAGCCGCGCGTCACTCCGGTCCCGGTCACGAGGTAACGGGCCGGCACCTCGCCTCCGCCGTGCACCGGGACGTCCGCCCCGGTCAGGTAGGAGGCGAGGTCGCTGGCGAGGAAGAGGCAGGCGTTCGCCACGTCCCGCGGCACCGCCATCCGGCGCATCGGGATCACCTCGGACAGCGCCGCTCCGCCGTCCTCGCCGTACACGGAGGCGGCGGCCTCGGTCCTGATGAGGCCGGTGGTGATGTGGTTGACCCGCACCTTGGGCGACCATTCCAGCGCCAGCGCCCTGGTGAGCACGAGCAGCCCGGCCTTGGCCGCAGAGTACGCCGCGGTGCCGGGCTGCGGGTCGGCGCCGGACACGCTGCCGATGTTGATGATCGAGCCGCCGGTCTCCTGCTCGCGCATGACGAGGTTGGCCGGCTGGGCCACGTAGAACGGCGCGAGCAGGTTGAGGTCCACGATCCGCTCGACGAACCGCGGCGAGACCGTCGCCGCGTCGGAGTTCGGCGAGCCCCCGGCGTTGTTCACCAGCACGTCCAGACGGCCCAGGTGATCCACGGCCCGCTCCACCAGCCGCGCCGCCTCCCCGGAGTCCCGGATGTCGGCGGCGGCGAAGCGCGCCGTCCTGCCGTCCGCGGCGGGCAGCGTGTCCGGCTCGTTCCGCCCGCACACCACGACCTCGGCGCCCGCGGCGAGGAACGCCTCGGCGATGACGAAGCCGATGCCCTTGGTGCCCCCGGTCACCAGCACCGCCCGGCCGCCGAAATCCATCGTCACGTTCACCGTGTCCTCCCGCCTCTCGATACGCCCCAGGGAGGGTACGGCCGCCCGCCCGCGGATGGGGGAGAGGTACCGGCCAGCGGGACCACGGCTGACGGGCCGGGCCGGGACGGCCACCATGACGGACATGACCGACAACGTGGCGCTGACGATCCCGGATGTGCTGGAGCGGGCGGCGCGGGAGTTCCCGGGCGCGGAGGCCGTGGTGGACGGCGCGTCCCGCCTGACCTACGCGGAGCTGCACGCCCGGGTGCGGGAGGCGGCCCGCGGCTTCCTCGCGCTCGGTGTGGAGCCGGGGGAGCGGGTCGCGATCTGGGCGCCCAACAGCACGCGGTGGATCGTCACCGCTCTCGGCGCGCTCCGCGCCGGGGCCGTGGTGGTGCCGATCAACACCAGGTACAAGGGCGAGGAGGCCCGCCGGCTCCTGGCCCGCGGCCGCGCCCGGGTCCTGTTCACCGAGGACGGCTTCCTCGGCAACGGCTACCTCGCCATGCTCGGTGTCGACGCCGCCGGCACGCCGGACCTGCCCGGCCTGACCACGGTGGTGGCGTACGACGGCCCGCGGCCGGGCGCGACGAGCTGGGACGATTTCCTCGCGGCGGGCGTGCGCGTGCCGGAGGAGGAGGCCCGGGGCCGCGCGGCGGCGGTGCGCCCCGACGACGTGGCCGACATCCTGTTCACCTCCGGCACCACCGGCAGGTCCAAGGGCGCGATGTGCACCCACCGCCAGAACGTCCGCACCTACCTGGCCTGGAGCGCGCGGACCGGTCTGCGCCACGGCGACCGCTATCTGATCGTGAACCCGATGTTCCACACCTTCGGCTACAAGGCCGGGGTGTTCGCCTGTCTGCTGAAGGCGGCCACGATGGTGCTCCAGCCGGTGTTCGAGCCGGAGGAGACGATGCGGCTGATCGAGGCCGAGAAGATCACCGTGCTGCCCGGGCCGCCGACCGTCTACGTCTCCATGCTCGACGCCCCCGGCCGCTGCCGTCACGACCTGTCGTCGCTGCGGCTCGCGGTGACCGGCGCCTCGGTCGTCCCGGTGGCGCTCGTACGCCGCCTGCGGGCCGAGCTGTTCCCCCAGGTCGTCACCGCGTACGGGCTGACCGAGTCGTGCGGCACGGTCACCGCCTGCTCGGTGGAGGACGACGACGTGACCGTGGCCACCACCTCCGGCCGGCCGATCGAGGGCGTGGAGGTGCAGGTGACCGGCCGGGACGGCGCCCCGGTGCCCGTGGGGGAGGACGGCGAGATCCTGGTGCGCGGGCACAACGTCATGCTCGGCTACCTGGACGACGACGAGGCGACCGCGGCGGCGGTCGTGGACGGCTGGCTGGTCACCGGCGACCGCGGCCACCTCGACGAGCGGGGCTACCTCGCCATCACCGGCCGCTCCAAGGACATGTTCGTGGCCGGCGGCTTCAACGTGTACCCGGCGGAGATCGAGCAGGTGCTCGCCGCCCACGAGGACGTCGCCGAGGCCGTGGTGATCGGCGTGCCGGACGCCCGCATGGGCGAGGTCGGGCGCGCCTACGTCGTGCCCCGCCCCGGCACGGTGGTCAGCCCCGAGACGCTGACGGCCTACTGCCGGGAACGGCTGGCCAACTTCAAGGTCCCGCGCGAGGTCGTCCTCGTGGACGGCCTGCCGCGCAACGCCACCGGAAAGATCGACAAGGCCGCGCTCGCCACGGGATCTTGACCCGCGCGGAGGCGGTCCCTAGCCTTCGTGGGAGCGTTCCCACATCCCCCGCGACATGTTCCGCGAAGGAGAGTCATGCGGCTTTCGGTGGACTTCGCCTCCGACCGTTCCGGAACAGCGGAGCTCGCGTGGGGACAGCGGGACATCTGGGGCGCCATCCAGGAGGTGGGGCCGGACAGCGCGCACTACTTCAACGTGCCCCGGCTGCTCGCCATGCCACGCACGGGCGGCCCGCGCCGTCCCCAGGCCGTGGGAGCCGCCCTTGCTGCGGTGATCGGCCGCCACGACGCGCTGCGATCCCTCGTACGGCTCGGCGCCGACGGGCCGTACCAGGAGGTGGCGGCGGCCGGGACCCTGCAGGTCGAGCTGGTCGAGGCGGCGCCCGGCGACGCCGACGGCGCCGCGGCGGACCTCGTCGCCCGTCTGGCCGCACGGCCCTTCGGCGACGACGAGCAGCCGGTGCGCGCCGGGTTCGTGGTCCGAGACGGCCTCGTCAGCCACGTGGCGCTCGTGCTCGACCACGTCGTCGCGGACTGGCGGGCGGCCGACGTCGTGGTGCGCGACCTGCGGATGCTGCTGCTCCGCGGAGCGATCGCGGGACCGGCGCCGTCGCAGGTGCTCGACCTGGTGCGGGAGGAGCAGGCGGCGTCGGCCCGCTCGGACCGGTCGATCGCCCAGTGGGAGGCGCTACTGCGCACCGTGCCGTCCGCCATGTTCCCGAAAGTGGCCGGAACGGGCTCGACGCCGAGGTACGCGCGCGCCGTGCTGTCGTCGCCCCGGCTCAACCACGCCGTACAGGTGCTCGCCCGCCATGCCGGCGTCAGCACCGCGACGGTCATGATGGTGGCGGTCGCCATGCAGCTGCGCGAGCTGACCGGGCACGAGGTGTGCGCGATCACCCCGATCGTGCACAACCGGTTCGACGACCGGGCCCGGAACCTGGTCACGAGCCTGAACCAGCTGGGACTGTTCACCCTGGGACCGTGCGGAAGCCTTCCCGAGACTCTCGTGAGCTCCTATCCGGCGGTGCTCGCGTCCTACCGGCGTGCCCGCTTCGACAAGCCGGCCCTGGACGCGATGGTCGACCGGATGAGCGCCGACCGGGGCGTCCCCATGTTCCCGTCGTGCTGCTTCAACGACCTGCGCCCCGGCGAGGACCCGGTCGGCGCCGGCAGCGGTGCCGGGGAGTCCGAGCTGGAGTGGCTCCCCGGCACGGACAAGCGCAGCTGCGACTTCTGCGTGGCCCTGATGCGCTGGAAGGGCACCCTCGGCGTGGAGCTGAGCGCCGACACCACGCGCCTGCCCCAGGGGGAGATGGCCGCCCTGCTGCACCGGCTGGAGGCCTTCGTGGCCGGCGCGGCTCAGCCGCTCTCCTAGCCTGATTCGACTAGTTTGATTCGACAAGTTTGATTCGACAAGTTTGATTCGACACAGGGCAGCTCGACGGCGAGCGTCAGGCCGCCCTCCTCGCGGGGAGTGGCGGTGACCACGCCGTCGTGGGCGTCGGCGATCACGCGCACGATCGACAGCCCGAGTCCGCTGCCGCGTTCGGAACGCAACCGGTCGCCGTGCAGCCGCCGGAACGGCTCGAAGATCGTCTCGATCTCGTACGGCGGCACGGGCAGGCCGGTGTTGGCGACGACGAGCTCCACCCGGTCGGCCCGGCGCCGGGTGGACACCCACACCTCTCCATCGGGGTGGTTGTGCCGGATCGCGTTCTCCACGAGGTTCTGCACCAGCCGCTCGACCAGCACCGGCTCGCCCGCCGTCGGCGCGGGGTCGAGCAGCCGGTGCACGGTCACCTGGGCCGCCTCCGCCTCCCCGGCCGCGCCGTCGAGCACGTGCTCGGCCACGTCGGTCAGGTCGAAGGGCCGCCGGTCGAGCACCTTCTGCTCGCCCTCGGCCAGGGCGAGCAGACCGTCGATGAGCCGTTCGTGCCGGGTGTTGACCAGCAGCAGCGACTCGCCCAGCCGTTTGACGTCCTCGCTCGCGTCGGCGCGGCGGACCGCGACGTCCACGAGCGTGCGGTTGATGGTCAGCGGCGTGCGCAGCTCGTGCGAGGCGTTGGCGACGAAGCGCCGCTGGCCGTCGAAGGAGCGGGCGAGGCGGCCGAGCACGGTGTCCACGATGTCGGCGAGTTCCTTGAGCTCGTCGTCCGGGCCGTCGTGCGCGATGCGCTCGGTGAGATCGTGGCTCTGGGCGATCCGCCGCGCGCTCGCCGTCACCGACCGCACCGGCCGCAGCGTCCACCCGGCCGCGCGCCAGCCGAGCAGCGCCGCGAGCCCGCCCCCGGGCACGAGGGCGAGACCGCCCACGACGAGCACGTTCTTGATTCTCAGCGGCTCCGACGGGGTGGCGTTGTGGGCGCGGACGATGACGTTCGCCGACTGCGCGGTCATCGGGCCGCCCGCCGACGAGGCGAAGCTGTGCCCGAACGGCACCGTCGTGGACGCCGCGTCCGAGTACGTGTGGGCGCCGGGAGCCTCGCTCAACCTGCTGCCCGGCGACCGCTTCTCCCACAACGACCTGGCCCGCCGGTTCGCGCTGCGCCATCGCGGCGCAGCCGCTCGACTACCTGCGCGAGGTGGCGCACGACGCCTCGCTCGCCTTCGCGCCCACCCCCGTACGGCACCCGGCGCGCGTGTCCCCGGCGCTGTCGTTCCCGGTCGGGTCCTGGCCGCTGCCGTCCTTCCCGCTCATCGAGACGGTACGCGGCGAGTACGACCCCGCCGTCCGCGGCATGTCGTCGGTCGAGCCGTACGCGTCGTTCCTCGGCGCGTACCGCTTCCCGGGCCCGCTGCACGGGCCGCTGTTCGGCGCGGCCCTGCTGCTCGGCGGGATCGGCGCGGCCGGCCGGCATCGGGCGGCGCTGCTGCCGTGGGCGGCGGCCGTCTACCTGTTCCTCGGCCCGATCGCCGCGCTCGACTTCGACCACCGCTACATGCTGCCCGCCGTCCCGGTGGCCTGCGCCGCGGCGGCCCTGGGGCTCCGGGATCTGCGCTCCCCGGATCTGCGCCGGCCGGGGCGTCTCCACCGCCCGAGCCGCTGACGGCCCGCCCCCAGCCGGGCCCGGTCGACGGTCGTCCGGCCGCCGCCCTCGCGTGCGCGATCGGACAGGACTCACGGGGGCGCGACCACCAGGCCCAGGCCTCCGGGGCGGGACCGCCCTTGCCGACCGGAGGGAACAGCTCGTCCAGCCGGGACAGGATCTCGGCGGACAGCCCGGTGCGCAGCGCGGTCAGCGGCAGGTCGAGCTGCCCGGGGGAGCGCGGCCCGATGACCGGGGCGGTCACCCCGGGACGCGACAGCAGCCAGGCGCGCCGGGCGGTCACGGCCGGCTGTGGGACCGGCCCATGCCGGCCGAGCCGCCGCCTGCGCTACCGCCGCACCGGCCTCGGCGAACAGCTCGCCGGGGAGAGCCCGGCCCCATGAACGCCTGCTGCTCCTCCCCCTTGATCTACACCGTCAGGCCGGATCAGCAGTAGTCGAAGTAGACCTGCTTGACGATGCTCTCGCGGACGCTGTTGCGGGCGGTCTCGGCGAGGCTGGAGGTGTTGGAGATCGCGGTCACGGTGAAGTTGACCTTGGAGAAGGTGTTGGGGTTGTAGCTGGTCTGGGCCGGGGCGAAGGAGACCTCGACGGCGGTGGTGCCGTTGGTGCCGAGAACGGCGTTGACCGGGTTGTAGACGACGGTGTACCCGCGGCCCCGCAGCGCGCTCTGGGCGAACGAGCGGGCGTCCTTGTAACACATACTCTTGGTGAAGTAGCCCGAGTGCCAGGCCAGCGAGGCGGTGGACGTCGTGGCGGTGGCGGTGGCGGTCGTGGCGGTGGCGGTGCTCGCCGTCGCGGCGGAGGCCGGAATAATGGCCGAGGAGGCCACGGCGATCGCGGCGAAGCTCAGGCTCAGCCGGGTCTTGCGCGTAATGTTCGTCATTTTCCGGTCCCTTCCGGTGAATGGTCCGCCGCCGCGAGCCGCGGCGGCATTTCTCGCTTTGCGGCCATTCCGGCCACCGTGAGATCACAGGGTGTCCGGGCGACGACCTCCGCACGTCCGCTTTGCTTCGGGGAGTTCCCGAGCTCCGTTTCAACCGGCCTTCGCAGGACCAGTTGTAGGCCCGGCTCCTTGCGAAGGGCTTTCACCCGGCTTACGACCTGCCGTACGGCGAGCAGGCGCGGTGCGGGGCCCGCGCAGGAGGGTCAGGCGCCGTAGACGGGCTCCGGCGCGGCGGCCCGGCCGAGCAGCTTCGCCAGCTCCGGTCCGATCTCCGCGGGGTCCCCGCGGGCGCCCCTGCCGGCGGCCGGGCCGTGCCGGAAGCCCTCCACGACGCAGATCCGGCCGCCCTCGACCTCGAAGATCCGGCCGCCCGGCCTTCGACTCGGCCCGCCAGTGCGGCCCGGCGTGCTTGAGCGGCAGGAAGTGGCCCTTCAGGTGCACGCGGATCACCGCGTCCCACTCCTGTTCCGACAGGTTGACCAGCATGCGGTCGCGCAGGAACCCGGCGTTGTTGACCAGCACGTCGAGGCGGCCGAAGCGTTCGACCGCGGTCGCCACCAGCCGCCGCGCGCCTCGTAGGTGGCGACGTCGGACCGCTCGGCCACCGCCTCGTCGCCCAGCGCGCGGATCTCCTCGATGACCTCCTGGGCGGGGCCTCTTGATCCCGTCTCCGGGCCGCCCTCGCCGCTCACGATGACGACTCGGTCCCTGCAGATCGTCTCGGTCTCTCCGACCCGGCAAGGGGCATCGCCTGCGGCGATCCGCTCTGCTAGCGTATTTTCTAACAAATGTTTGATGGAAAGGTGCCGCATGGGAATCTCGACCAGCCGTGACGGCGAGGGCGTCGCCGAGGTCGTGGTGGACGCCCCGCCGGTCAACGCGCTGACCGTGCGCGGGTGGTTCGACCTGGCCGACGCCGTACGGGAGGCCGGGCGCGACCCGGAGACCCGCGTCGTGGTGCTGCGGGCCGAGGGCCGCGGGTTCAACGCCGGCGTGGACCTCAAGGAGATGCAGGCGACCCCCGGGTTCGACGCGCTGGTGGGGGCCAACCGCGGCTGCTACGCGGCGTTCGAGGCGGTCTACGAGTGCGAGGTGCCCGTGATCGCCGCGGTGCACGGCTTCTGCCTGGGCGGCGGGGTCGGCCTGGCCGGCAACGCCGACGTCGTGGTCGCCTCCGACGACGCCTATTTCGGCCTGCCGGAGGTGGAGCGGGGCGCGCTCGGCGCGGCCACCCACCTCGCCCGGCTGGTGCCCCAGCACCTGATGCGCGCGATGGTCTACACATGCCGCAACGTCACCGCCGCCGAACTGCACGCGTTCGGCTCGGTGCTGGAGGTCGTGCCGCGCGAGCGTCTGCGCGACGCGGCGCTGGAGGTGGCGGCGCGGATCGCGGCCAAGGACCCGTACGTCATCCGGCGGGCCAAGGAGTCCCTCAACGGCATCGACCCGGTCGACGTCAAGCGCAGCTACCGGTTCGAGCAGGGCTTCACCTTCGAACTCAACCTGATGGGCGCCGGCGACCGGCACCGGGACGCCTTCGTCGCGGGAGGCCGGTGATGGGCACGCGGATGACGATCGAGGAGATCGTCGGCTCGCTGGAGAGCGGCATGACGATCGGCATCGGCGGCTGGGGCTCCCGGCGCAAGCCGATGGCGCTGGTCCGGGCCGTCTACCGGTCCGCGCTGACGGACCTGACGATCGTGTCGTACGGCGGGCCTGACGTGGGCCTGCTCTGCGCGGCGGGCAAGGTGCGCAAGGTCGTCGCCCCGTTCGTGACGCTCGACTCGATCGCCCTCGAACCCCACTTCCGGGCCGCCCGGCAGCGCGGGACCGTCGAGTTCATCGAGTACGACGAGGGCATGTTCATGTTCGGCCTGCTCGCGGCGGCACACCGGCTGCCGTTCCTGCCGACGCGGGCCGGGCTCGGCTCGGACGTCATGCGGGTCAATCCCGGACTGCGCACGGTCCGCTCGCCGTACGACGACGGGGAGGAACTGATCGCGGTGCCGGCGCTCACGATGGACGTGGCGCTGGTGCACGTGGACGTGGCCGACACCCGGGGCAACGGGCGCTACCTCGGCCCCGATCCGTACCTGGACGACCTGTTCGCGAAGGCGGCCGGGCGGTGCTTCGTGTCCTGCGAGCGGATGGTCGAGCCGGGCGAGCTGGGCGGACCGCCGCAGACGCTGCTGGTCAGCCGCATGCACGTGACCGGCGTGGCCGAGACCCCCGGCGGCGGCCACTTCACGGACTGTCATTCCACCCACGGGGGGCAGGGCCGGGACGAGATGTTCCAGCTGCACTACGCCGCCTCGGCGGCCGACCCGCAGGCGTGGGCGGCGTTCGCGGACCGGTTCCTGTCCGGCGACGAGGCGGCCTACCGGGAGACCGTGCAGCAGTGGCGTGAGGAGGGACGATGAGCGCGACCCGGGCGGAGATCTGCGTCGTGGCCTGCGCGGAGGCGTGGCGCGGCGACGGCGAGATCCTGGCGGCGGCGATGGGCACCTGCTCGATCCTGGGCGCCCGGCTGGCCCGGCTCACGTTCGAGCCCGGCCTGCTGACCACGGACGGCGGGGCGCTGCTGACCGCCGAGGCGGTGCCGTTCGGCGCGCCCGCGGGGGCCGTGGAGGGCTGGCTGCCGTTCCGTGAGCACCTCTGGCTGGTGCAGAACGGGCGCAGGCACGTGATGATGGGCGCCTCCCAGATCGACAGGTACGGCAACACGAACATCTCGGCCATCGGCGACTGGGCGCGGCCGAAGTCGCAGCTGCTCGGCGTGCGCGGGGCCCCCGGCAACACGATCTGCAACCCGACCAGCTACTGGATCCCCAAGCAGTCCCCCCGGGTCTTCGTGCCGCAGGTGGACGTGGTCAGCGGCGTCGGCCACGACCGCGCGGCCGGGCTGGGCGCGCGGGCCGCCCGTTTCCACGACCTGCGCCGGGTGGTGACGGACCTCGCGGTGTTCGACTTCGGCACCTCCGACGGCTCGATGCGGCTGGTCTCGGCGCATCCCGGCGTCGAGGTCGAACAGGTGAAGGCGGCCACCGGCTTCGACCTGGTCGTCGAGGGCGACGTGCCGCGGACGCGGCAGCCCACCGACGAGGAGCTGCGGCTCATCCGCGAGGTGCTGGACCCGAAGTTTCTGCGTGACCTGGAGGTGCGGGTGTGATCGGGCCGATGCTGGACACCCCGCTCACGCGGCTGACCGGCGTGCGGCACCCGGTCGTGCAGACCGGCATGGGCTGGGTGGCCGGACCCCGGCTGGTGTCGGCGGTGGCGAACGCGGGCGGCCTCGGCATCCTCGCCTCGGCCACGATGACCGTGGCCCAGCTCGCGGCCGCCGTCGAGGAGGTCCGCTCGCGCACCGACGCGCCGTTCGGGGTGAACCTGCGGGCCGACGCGGGCGACGCGGGCGAGCGGGTCGACCTCCTCATCAGGAACCGGGTGAAGGTGGCCTCGTTCGCCCTCGCCCCGCGGCAGGAGCTGATCGCCAGACTCAAGGACGCCGGGATCGTGGTCATCCCGTCCGTCGGCGCCCGGCGGCACGCGGAGAAGGTCGCCGCCTGGGGCGCCGACGCCGTTCTCGTGCAGGGCGGCGAGGGCGGCGGCCACACCGGGGCGGTCGCCACGACGCTGCTGCTGCCGCAGGTCGTGGACGCCGTCGACATCCCGGTGATCGCCGCCGGCGGCTTCTTCGACGGGCGCGGCCTCGCCGCCGCCCTCGCGTACGGCGCGGCGGGCGTGGCGATGGGCACGCGGTTCCTGCTGACGGCCGACAGCTCCGTCCCGGAGGCGGTGAAGCGGACCTACCTCGGCATGTCCGAGACCGTGGTCACCCGGCAGGTGGACGGCATGCCGCACCGCGTGCTGCGCACCGACCTGGTGGACGGCCTGGAGCGGTCGGGGAAGGTGTCCGGACTGGTGCGCGCGGTGCGCAACGCGGCGCGCTTCCGGAAGATCTCCGGCATGTCGTGGCCGGGCATGATCCGCGACGGCCTGGCCATGAAACACGGCAGGGAGCTGAGCTGGTCGCAGGTACTGATGGCGGCCAACACCCCGATGCTGCTGAAGGCGGCCATGGTGGACGGCCGCCCGGACCTCGGCGTGATGGCGTCCGGGCAGGTCGTCGCGCTCATCGACGACCTGCCCACGTGTGAGCAGCTGATCGACTCCGTCGTCACCCAGGCCGCCCAGGTCATCCGCGGTCTCGGCGGGAATCTTGCCGAAACTATGTAGACCGGTCTAGTCTGACGGTATGACGCGAAGGAACGACACGCGCGAGCGCGTCCTGCGCACCGCCGCCGGGCTCTTCCAGCGGCAGGGCTACAACGCCACCGGCCTCAACCAGGTGCTGGCGGAGAGCCGGGCGCCCAAGGGCTCGCTCTACTTCCACTTCCCCGAGGGCAAGGAGCAGCTGGCCGCCGAGGCGGTGGCGGTGGCGGGCGGTGAGCTCGGCGAGCGGATCGCCGCCGCCGTGGCCGCCGCCCCCGGCCCCGCCGAGGCCGTCGCCAGGATCGGCGACCTGCTCGCTCGCGCCCTGGAGGAGTCGGGGTTCGAGGAGGGCTGCCCGGTGGCCACGGTCGCCCTGGAGGCCGCCGGCAGCGAACCCATCCGATCGGCCTGCGACGCGGCGTACGCCTCCTGGCTGCGCGGCCTGGCCGACTACCTGCGGGGGCACGGTGTGGACGAGGCCGAGGCGCTCGCCGACCTGGTCCTGTCCTCGCTGCAGGGGGCGCTCCTGCTCGCCCGCGTGCGTCGCGACACCGGCGTCATCCACACGGTCACGCGACGGATCGGCGGACTGGTCGCCGACGCCGCCGGACGGAAGGGTTCCGAGTGAAGGTCCACCACCTCAACTGCGGCTCGATGCGGAAGATCGAGCCCATCGACGACGGCCGGGCTTCCGCACACGCGGTCAGCCACTGCCTGCTCGTCGAGACCGCCCGCGACGGCCTGGTGCTCGTGGAGACGGGGCTCGGGCTCGGCGACGTACGCGACCCGGCGGGCTCGCTCGCCGCGGACTGGACGGAGATGGTCGAGCCGGTGCTCGACCCGGCCGAGACAGCCGTGCACCAGGTCGAGCGGCTCGGTCACGCGCCCGCCGACGTGCGGCACATCCTGCTGACCCACCTCGACGTCGACCACTCCGGCGGGCTGCCGGACTTCCCGGACGCCCGGGTGCACGTCCTGGAGGAGGAACTGGCCGCCGCCCTGGCCGAGGCCCCCAGCAGGCGCTACCGCCCGGCGCACTGGGCCCACCGGCCCCGCTGGACGACGTACGAGTCCGGTGCGGGCGAGGAGTGGTTCGGCTTCGGCGGGGTGCGGCAGCCGGACGGGCTGCCGCCGGAGTTCCTGCTGGTGCCGCTCGGCGGCCACACCGCCGGGCACGCGGCGGTGGCGGTCCGTGACGGCGGACGCTGGCTGCTGCACGCGGGCGACGCGTACTTCTACCACGGCGAGCTGCGGGCGGGGGAGCCGGAACCGCACCCGATGCTCGACATCGTGCAGACCGGCTCCCAGGTCGACGCGGAGCTGCGGCTGCGCAACCGCGACCGGCTGCGCGCGCTCGTCCGCGACCACGCGGGCGAGGTCGAGGTCTTCTCCGCCCACGACCCCTGGGAGTTCGAGCGGTACGGCCCCGCGTAGGCGTACCTGTCCACGGCGGGACCACCGGGGCGCGGGAACGTCACCCGCGCGTCAGCGCCGCCATGACGCGGGCCCGGTGGTCCGACGGCGAGCCCCACGCCGTGTGCAGGGCGCGGGCCCTGCGGATCAGCAGGCTGGGGTCGTACTCATCCGTGTAGCCGATCGCGCCGTGCACCTGCAGGGCGATCTTCGCCGCCGCGTACGCCGCCTCGGACGCCGCGGCCTTGGCCGCCGACACGTCCCGGGCGAAGTCCGGCGTCCCGTACGCCAGGGCGGCGCCGTGCACCAGCGGCCGGGCGTACTCCAGCCCGACCAGGGCGTCGGCCAGGTGGTGCTTGACCGCCTGGAACTCGCCGATCGGCCGGCCGAACTGCCGCCGGGCCTTCGCGTGGTCCACCGACACCTCCAGCAGGCGGCGTCCCGTGCCGACCAGCTGCGCGGCGCACACCAGCACGCCCATGTCGTACGCCTCGGCCGCGGCGGCCGCGACGCGCGGTCCCTCGGCGAGCACCTCGCCCGGTGCGACGGGGAACAGCCGGCGGGCGGGGTCGAGGGACGCGCGCATCTCACCGGGAACGGCGGCGCACAGCCGCCCGCCGTCCGCCAGCAGCGCCAGGTCGGCGGCGTCGGCGTCCGGCGCGTACGGCGCCGCCGGGGGCAGCGCGAGCGTGACGAGGGCCGTGCCCTCGGCGATCGCGGGCAGCCAGCGGCCCGCGAGCGCCTCGTCGCCCAGCCGGCCGGGCAGCCGGTCGGGCAGCCGGTCGAGCAGCACGGCGGCGGCCACGGTCTCGGCGTACGGCCCGGGCACGCCGTGCCTGCCGAGCTCGTGGAACGCGGTCACCAGCTCGACCGGCAGCGGCCCGGCTCCTCCCGCATACCGGGGCACGGCGACCGCGAACACACCGGCCTCGGCCAGCGAGCGCCACAGCGCCAGGCCGCGCTCGCGCCGTCCGGCCGCCCAGTCGCGCACCACGCCCGGCACGGCCGCCTCGGCGAGCAGCTTGCCGAGGGTCTCGCCGAACAGCCGCTGCTCGGCGTCGAGGACGAATCTCATCGGCTTCCCGCCTTCGGCAGGCCGAGCACGCGCTCGGCGATCACGTTGCGCTGGATCTCGTTGGTCCCGGCGTAGATCGGGCCGGCCAGGGAGAAGACGTAGCCCTCCAGCCACTCGCCCGCCAGCTCGCCGTCCGGGCCGAGCAGGTCGAGGGCCGTCTCGTGCAGCGCCACGTCCAGCTCCGACCAGAAGATCTTGTTGACGCTCGACTCCGCGCCCACGTCCTCGGTTCGGGAGATCGTCTCGAAGCCCTTGAGCCGGTAGGCGCGTGCCCTGATCCACGCGTCAGCCACCCGGTCGCGTGTCGCGGTGTCGGCGGGGTCGCCGCGCTCGCGCCACAGCTCCAGGAGGCGGTCGGCGGCGGCCAGGAACCGGCCGGGGCTGCGCAGCGTGAGCCCGCGCTCGTTGCCGGTGGTGCTCATCGCGACCGTCCACCCCGAGCCCGGCTCGCCGATCACGTCGCGGTCGGGGACGAACACGTCGTCGAAGAACAGCTCGGCGAAGGCAGGCTTGCCGTCGATGCGGCCGATCGGCCTGCGGGTGATCCCCTCGGCGTCGAGCGGGAACATGAGGTAGGTCAGCCCCCGGTGCCGCTCGGCCCCGGGGTCGGAGCGGAACGGCCCGAAGCCCCAGTCGGCGAAGGCGGCCCGCGAGCTCCACGTCTTCTGGCCGTTGAGCAGCCAGCCGCCGCCGGTCCGGGTCGCGGTCGCGCGCAGGGACGCCAGGTCGCTGCCCGCCCCCGGCTCCGACCACGCCTGCGCCCAGATCACCTCGCCGGAGGCCATCGACGGCAGGACGCGGGCGAGCTGCTCGGGCGTGCCGTGCCGGAACAGCGTGGGCGCGAGCAGGTTGATGCCGTTCTGGTTGACCCGTCCCGGCGCGCCCGCCGCGTAGTACTCCTCCTCGAAGACGAGCCACTCCAGCGGCGTGGCGTTCCGGCCGCCGTAGTCCTCGGGCCACGACACCACCGACAGGCGGGCCTCGTGCAGCTCGCGCTCCCAGGCGCGGTGGGCGGCGAAGCCCTCCTCGATCTCCAGGGACGGCAGGGGAGCGGCGGGCACGTGCTCGCGAAGCCAGGCCCGCACCTCCGCGCGGAACGGCTCCACGGACGACAGGTCAAGATCCATCGGCGGCCGCCTTCATGCTCTTGGGGTCCATCCCCGCCAGGGAGTCGGCCGAGGTCTCGGCGTTGTGGGCGTGGGCGAGGTGGTGCAGGCCGAAGACCGAGTCCATCCCGGCGTGCATGCCCTGCAGGTCCTCGGCCTGGTTGACCGCCCTCTTGGTCAGCGCCAGGCCCATCCGCGGCATCGCCGCGATCCTCCCGGCCAGCGCGAGGGTCTCGGTCTCCAGGTCCTCGCGCGGCACGACCCGGTTGACCATGCCCACCTCGTACGCCCGCCGGGCGGGCATCCGGTCGCCGGTGAACAGGAATTCCTTGGCGATCCTGGGCGGCATCGCCCAGGGGTGGGCGAAGTACTCCACACCCGGGATGCCCATCCGTACGACGGGGTCGGCGAAGAACGCGTCGTCGGAGGCGACGATCAGGTCGCAGACCCAGGCGAGCATGAGCCCGCCCGCGATGCACGCGCCCTGGACCATGGCGATCGTCGGCTTGGGGATCTCCCGCCACCGCCGGCACATGCCCAGGTAGACCTCCGACTCCCGCGCGAAGCGGCTTTCGGCGCCCTCTTTGCCGACGTGGTCCCACCACAGGCTCGCCCTGCGCTCGAACGACACGTGGGCGTCCCTGCCGGGTGTGCCGATGTCGTGTCCGGCCGAGAAGTGCCCGCCCTCCCCGGCCAGGACGATCACCTTGACCTCGTCGTCGGCCACGGCCCGGTAGAAGGCCTCGTCCAGCGCGTACGTCATCGCCGAGTTCTGCGCGTTGCGGTACTGCGGGCGGTTCATCGTGACCACCGCCACCGGGCCGCGCCGCTCGTAGCGGACGACCTCGGCGGGGCCCTTCTCGGGACCCTTCTCGGGACCCTTTTCGGAACGCTCAGTCATGAGCACCTCCACGTCATGGGACGCTCGCTTCTTTCTAACAACTATTTGGTAGAGTAATCCATGAGACGTACGGCGAGGAGAGGGCCTTCCCGGGTCCGTGAAGGGGTGGAGGGCATGCCGACCTACGTCACCGGTCACGGTCTGCTGCGTGATCGGGTGGCCGTGGTGACCGCCGCGGCCGGCACCGGCATCGGGGGCGCCTGCGCCCGGCGCATGCTGGAGGAGGGCGCCCGGGTGGTCCTCAGCGACGCCCACGAGCGCAGGCTCGGCGAGAGCCTGGCCGCGCTGCGGGAGGAGTTCGGCGCGGACGCGGTGACCGCCGTGCCCTGCGACGTCACCTCGGAGGAGCAGGTCCAGCGCCTGTTCACCGAGGCGGAGGAGCGCTTCGGCCCGGTCGGCGTCGTCGTCAACAACGCCGGGCTCGGCGGCACGGCGAGACTCGTCGAGATGACCGACGAGCAGTGGGGCCGGGTGCTCGACGTAACGTTGACCGGCACCATGCGCTGCACCCGCGCCGCGCTGAGGCGCATGCAGCCGAGGGGCCGCGGCGTCGTCGTCAACAACGCCTCCGTGATCGGCTGGCGGGCGCAGGAGGGCCAGGCGCACTACGCGGCGGCCAAGGCCGGCGTCATGGCGCTGACCAGGTGCGCGGCGATCGAGGCCGCGCCGTACGGCGTGCGGGTCAACGCCGTCGCGCCCTCGCTGGCCATGCACCCTCACCTGGCCAAGGTCACGACCGAGGAGCTGCTGGCCGAGCTGACCAGGAAGGAGGCCTTCGGCCGCCACGCGGAACCATGGGAAGTCGCCAACGTTATCGTCTTCCTCGCGAGCGACTACTCCTCCTACATGACCGGAGAGGTCGTCTCGGTCTCCAGTCAGCATCCCTGAGAGGTCGACCAGCCATGAGCCCACGACGCAGAGACGCAGAGAGCACCGCCGCCGCCCGCGCCGAGCGGCGGGCCGAGCTGCTGGCCACCGCGGCCGAGGTGTTCGCGTCCCGGGGCTACGCGGCCACGACGGTCCGCGAGGTGGCGGAGGCCGCCGACATGCTCGGCGGCAGCCTCTACTACCACTTCGACTCCAAGGAGTCGATGGTCGACGAGATCCTCTCCGCGTTCCTCACCGAGCTGTGGGCGGCGTACGACAAGGTGACCGGCTCCGGTCTCGGCGCACGGGAGACCTTCGAGGCGCTGATCGTGGAGTCGTTCCGCACGATCCACCGGCACCGCCCGGCCGTCGTGATCTACCAGAACGAGTCCAAGCACCTCGCGACGAGCCCGCGCTTCTCCTATCTGACGGAGTCGCAGCGGCGCTTCCGCGAGCTGTGGCTGTCGGCGCTGGACCGCGGGGTCACCGACGGCGTCTTCCGCGCCGACCTCGACACGGGCCTCATCTACCGCTTCATCCGCGACACCGTTTGGCTGGCCGCGAGCTGGTACCGCGGTGACGGCAGGCTGCCGGCCGAAGAGATCGCCAGGCAGTACATAGCGATGGTCCTGGAAGGGATCCTGACGACCTGAGGAGTTCTGCGATGGCGGAGGCATACATCGTCGAGGCGGTGCGCACCCCCGTGGGCAGGCGGAACGGAGGCCTTTCCGGCGTCCACCCCGCCGACCTCGGCGCGCACGCGCTCGCCGAGCTCATGAAGCGCTCCGGGGTGGACCCGGCCGCGGTGGAGGACGTGGTCCTCGGCTGCCTGGACACGGTGGGCCCGCAGGCCGGCGACATCGCCCGCACCTGCTGGCTGGCCGCCGGGCTGCCCGAGGAGGTGCCGGGCGTGACCGTCGACCGGCAGTGCGGCTCCTCCCAGCAGGCCGTCCACTTCGCCGCGCAGGCCGTGATGTCCGGCACCAGCGACCTCGTCGTCGCCGGCGGCGTGCAGAACATGTCCCAGATCCCGATCGCCTTCGCCTCGCGCGGCGCCGCCGGCTCCCTCGGCCTCACCGAGGGCCCGTACGCCGGCTCGCGCGGCTGGCAGGCCCGCTACGGCAGGCAGGACGTGTCGCAGTTCCGCGGCGCCGAGATGATCGCCAGGGACTGGGACATCTCCCGCGAGGACATGGAGGCGTTCGCCTTCGAGTCGCACCAGCGGGCCGTCCGGGCGACCGACGAGGGCCGCTTCGCCCGCGAGATCGCCCCGCTCGAGGGCGTCACCGCCGACGAGGGCCCCCGCCGGGACACCACCCTGGAGAAGATGGCCGGCCTGAAGCCCCTGGAGGAGGGCGGGCGGCTCACCGCCGCCGTCGCCTCGCAGATCTCCGACGGCGCGGCCGCCCTGCTGATCGCCTCCGAGGCCGCCGTCACGGCGCACGGCCTGCGGCCGCGGGCCCGGATCCACCACCTGTCCGCCCGTGGCGAGGACCCCATCCGCATGCTGTCCGCGCCGATCCCCGCCACGGCGTACGCGCTGAAGAAGACCGGCATGTCGATCGGCGACATGGACGTCGTCGAGATCAACGAGGCGTTCGCGTCGGTGGTGCTGGCCTGGCTCAAGCAGACGGGCGCCGACCCCGCCCGGGTCAACCCCAACGGCGGCGCGATCGCGCTCGGCCACCCGCTCGGCGCGACCGGCGCCCGGCTGATGACCACCATGCTGCACGAGCTGGAGCGCACCGGCGGCCGGTACGGCCTGCAGACCATGTGCGAGGGCGGCGGCCAGGCCAACGTCACGATCATCGAGCGCCTGTAGTTCCCCGCGTCCGCGGTGGGGATCGCCCCGTGCCGCGCCGATTCCGGAGCGCGGCGTTCGGCGCGGTAACCTCAACCGTCCACCGCTGTTTGGGAGCCCGGATGGCCTGCACGCACCACGACCGCACCACGACCCGCGTCTCGGGGATCCGCGTCTCGGGGATCCACGCTTCGGGGGTCCGGCGATGAGCGCCGTCACGGGTGAGGCGGCGCGCCGCCGCACGTTCGCGGTGATCAGCCACCCCGACGCCGGAAAGTCGACGATGACCGAGGCGCTCGCCCTGCACGCCTCGGCGATCACCCAGGCGGGAGCCGTGCACGGCAAGGCCGGCCGGCGGGGCGTGACGTCCGACTGGATGGAGATGGAGCGGGCCCGCGGCATCTCCATCACCTCGGCCGCGCTGCGCTTCGACTACCGCGACCACGTGTTCAACCTGGTCGACACCCCGGGCCACGCGGACTTCTCCGAGGACACCTACCGCGTGCTGGCCGCGGTCGACTGCGCGGTCATGCTGCTCGACGCGGCCAAGGGCATGGAGCCGCAGACCATGAAGCTGTTCGAGGTCTGCCGCCACCGCCGCATCCCGGTCATCACGTTCGTCAACAAGTGGGACCGGCCGGGCCAGGAGCCGCTGGAACTGCTCGACGAGATCGAGGAGCGCACCGGCCTGCGTCCCACGCCGGTCACCTGGCCGATCGGCGCCGCGGGGAACTTCCACGGCGTGGTCGACCGCCTGGAGGACCGCATCGTCCGCTACACCCGCACGCCCGGCGGCGCCACCAAGGCGCTGGAGACCGAGCTGACCCCCGAGCAGGCCGCCGCCGAGCTCGGCGACGACTGGACCCGCGCGGGGGAGGAAGCCGACCTGCTCGCCGCCATCGGCGCCGAGCACGACCAGAAGGCGTTCGAGGCGCACGAGTCCACGCCGGTGCTGTTCGGCGCGGCGCTGTCCAACTTCGGCGTGGCGCGGCTGCTGGACGTGCTCGTCGACCTGGCCCCCGCCCCCGCGCCCCGGCTCGACGTCGAGGCCGCGGCCCGGCCGCTGGACGCGCCGTTCTCCGGTCTGGTCTTCAAGGTGCAGGCCAACATGGACCCCGCCCACCGCGACCGCATCGCGTTCGTCCGGGTCTGCTCCGGCCGGTTCGAGCGCGGCATGGTGCTCACGCACGCCGCCACCGGCCGCCCCTTCGCCACCAAGTACGCCCAGTCGGTGTTCGGCCAGGAACGGGCCACCATCGACGAGGCGTACCCGGGAGACGTCGTCGGGCTGGTGAACGCCACCGCCCTGCGGCCGGGGGACACCCTTTACGAGGGGAAGCCGGTGGAGTTCCCGCCCATCCCCAGCTTCGCCCCCGAGCACTTCGCCGTCGCCCGATCCCGCAGCACCGCCAAGGCCAAGCAGTTCCGCCGCGGCATCGACCAGCTCGACGGCGAGGGCGTGATCCAGGTGCTCCGCTCCGACCTGCGCGGTGACCAGGCCCCCGTGCTGGCCGCGGTCGGGCCCATGCAGTTCGAGGTCGTGCAGCACCGCCTGGCCACCGAGTTCGGCGCGGAGATCGTCCTCGACCGGCTGGAGTACACGCTCGCCCTCCGCACCGACGCCGAGTCCGCGGAGGTGCTCCGGCGCCAGCGCGGCGCGGAGGTCCTCGCCCGCAGCCGCGACCAGGCCCTGCTCGCCGTGTTCACCGACCAGTGGCGCATGCGCTCCATCCAGCGCGAACACGCGGGCCTGACCCTCGAACCCCTGATCGCCGGTCAAGGCCTCCCCGGCCCGTCCGCCTGACCGGCAGGACGGACATTCCGCTCCGCGAACTCGCGGCGCCGTACGCGATGGGTCTTGTTGCACGTATGGGAGCGGCTCCTCAGGTGAAGCCGAGAAGGTGTGCAACCCCACGGACTATCTGGCCGTGGCCGAAGCCGAGGCGGCGGAGTCCCTGCGGCTCGGGTCTCCGAGCGAGAAGCTAGCGAGGACATGAGGGGGACGCGAGGGCATGGGGAAGCTCGTACGCGACAAGATTCCGGACATCATCCGCCGGGACGGCCGGGAGCCGGTCGTGACCGTGCTGGACGAGGTCGCCTTCCGTGAGGCGTTGCTCGCGAAGCTGCTGGAGGAGTCGGCCGAGCTCAGCGAGGCCCCTCCGGCACAGGTGCCCGAAGAGATCGCCGACGTGCTCGAAGTCCTCCAGGCCCTGGCACGGGTTCACGGCCAGGACTGGCGGGACATTGAGAGGCTCGCCGACGCCAAACGCGCGGAGCGTGGCGGGTTTCACGACCGCGTCTACCTCGGCTGATGATCGGGCCGCGGTCCACCTCGGTCGTTGGCTCACCTGGATGTGCGAACCCGGTGACGACACCAGCTGGCTGATTTGGATTCACCGGTGTGGGCGCGAGCATCGAGTCGTGGGTGTGGCAGGTCGTGGCCGCCGAGTTGCGACGCCACCGGCGCGCCGGACTCGGCCGGCTGCTCACCGTGGACACAGTGCGGTTCATCACCGCCCGTGCGCTGACGGACGCGGGGCTCGACCCCGCCGCGTTCAGGGTGGAGTGGCCCCACCCCGTCCTCAAGGGGGCGCGCATCAACCTCATGGCAGGGGGAGCCCGGCCCACGTTCTTCGAATTCAAGTACTGCCGGGAGCCCGACGAGCAGAACGCCGCCTGGACGGACGCCCTGGGGGAGGTGCTCAAGGACTTCTACCGGCTGGCGATGTGCCCGGCCCCCGCGGAACGCCTGTTCGTGTACGTCGAGACGGCCGAGTCGCGCCGGTACATGGAGAGCGTCGCGCAGCGGTACGGCCTGGACCTCGACACCGATGTGATCGTGCTGCGCCCTGCCGGCGTGGAACGGCTGCCCATGACCGCGCAGCGCGTCATCGGCTCCGAACTCGCCGCCAACCGGGTCGCGGCGCTGCGGACGGTGCTGATCGACGTGGACGCGACCCTGCGACTCACTGTCTACGATGTGGATCCGCTCAGCTCGGCGCCCGCTCCGGGGCTGGAGCACCCGGCTCCTCGCGGCGTGCCGCGGCCTGCGGGCCCGGTAGGCCCGGCGGTCCCGAGGGACGGCGCGAGGGGGGAGATCCTGACCGCGATCCGCGCCGTTCTCGCCCGCACCCGTCGCGGCACGTTCACTCCCGCCGAGGTGGTGGACGAGATGAGGCGGCGCGGCACCGGTTATGCGGAGACCACGATCCGCACGATGGTCACCGCACACATGTGCCGCAACGCGCCGGACAACAACGCGGTCACCTACGACGACCTGGAGCGCGTCGATCGCGGCGTCTACCGTCTCGTCCGTGATTGAGGCTTCCCCTGCCTCAGCTTCGCGTGGGCGTCCAGGAGCCGTCGGCGCCGACGGTGAGTGCGGCGGCGGTAAGGGATAGCGGGCGGCAGCGCATGACCGCTCCACAGCCCTTCGAGCGCGGGTTCACGGGTCCCGTACGGTCCGGCGGCTCGACGCCGGACCGAGGACGGACGCCCGACCGCAGCCCGGACAGGCAGGTGAGGCCGGGCGCGCGCACCGCGTAGAGCTGTTCGGCACCCCCAAACGCCTCGTCATCCTGCCTGAGTAGGCGCTGCGAGGCGTACGGGAAGGTGGGCGAGGCGCCAGGAGACGGGGAAGAACTGGCGGTCGAGGTCCTCGGGCGCGACGGCCAGCTCGAGGCGGGGGTAACGGCGCAGGAGCGCGCCGAAGGCCACCTCGCCCTCCTGCCGGGCCAGCGCCGCGCCCAGGCAGTAGTGCAGGCCGTGCCCGAAGCCGACGTGGACCTCCTTGTGCCCGTCGGGCTCACGGGCGATGTCGAGCCGGTCGGGGTCCTCGAACCGCCGGGGGTCGTAGTTGGCCGACACCAGCACCGCCATCACCGGCTCGCCCCGGCGCACCGTCATGCCGCCGATCTCGACGTCCTCGGCCGCGTAGCGGAACCGGGTGACCTGGACGGGTCCGCACCAGCGCATGAGTTCGTGCACGGCGGGGGGCAACAGGCCCGGGTCGGCCCGCAGCGCCGCGAGCTGGTCCGGGTGCGTCAGCAGCGCGGCGGTGCCGTTGCCGATCAGATGGGCGGTGGTCTCGTGCCCGGCGAGGACGAGCGTGAGGACCATGGTGACCAGCTCGGTGTCACTCAGCCGGTCGCCGTCCTCGTCGTGGGCGCGGATCAGGCCGGTCAGCAGGTCGCCGGCGGGCTCGGCGCGGCGGCGGGCGATGAGCTCGCGGATATAGGTCACCATGTGCCGCAGGGGCTCGGCCATCGCCCCCGGTTCGAGCGACACCAGGCCCTTGCCCCATTCCCGCCACCGCGGGCGGTCCTCCTCGGGGATGCCGACCAGCTCGCAGATGACGGTGATCGGCAACGGGTAGGCGAAATGCTCGATCAGGTCGGCGACGCCGTCCTCGGCGTGGCCGGGCAGCCGGTCGAGGAGATCCTCGGTGATCTCCTCGACCCGGGGGCGCAGCTCCGCCACCCGGCGGGCGGTGAAGGCGCGCGAGACCAGCCTGCGCAGCCGGAGGTGGTCGTCGCCGTCGGAGTCGAGGATGCTGTCCAGCAAGTACACGGCGTACTCGGGTGGGATGCCGCGGGCCTCGATGAGCGCCTCGCGGATGTTGCCCACGTCCGCTCCCGGCACGCTGGCCGGGTTGTTGACGAACCGGCGGTCGCCCAGCACGGTCTTGACGTCGTCGTAGCGTGTGACGAGCCAGACGGGGGAGCCCAGGCCGGGGAAGGAGCCGCGCACCATCGGGGCCTGCTCCCGCAGGCGCGAGAAGCCCTCGAACGGATCGCGCGCCAAGTCCGCGTCGAACAGGTTGACGGGCTCCGTCGTGCCAGACGTGCTCATGACCACCCCCGCGGGTTAGGCATGGTGACCGGGGCTGTCAACGTACGTCAGGACGGGCGTCCGGGCAATGGTCACTCCGTCAAGGAGTGCACGAGAGCTGGTGGGGCATCAGCGCGGCCTCGGCTGGAGAGCGGGTCAGAGCCAGCCGTTGTGGCGGGCGACCCGGACGGCCTCCATCCGGTTGCGGGTGCCGGTCTTGGTGATGCACGCCGACAGGTGGTTGCGTACGGTGCTCTCCGACAGGTGGAGGCGCCGGGAGATGTCGGCGGCGGTGGAGCCGTCGGCGGCGGCGGCCAGCACGTCGCGCTCACGTGGGGTCAGCGGGTTCGGCCCGGCGCTGAGGGCGGCCGTGGCCAGCGCCGGGTCCACCACGACCTCGCCGGCCAGCACCCGCCTGATCGCCTGGGCCAGCTCGCCGACGGGCCGGTCCTTGACGACGAAGCCGCGGGCGCCCGCGTCCAGGGCCCGGCGCAGGTAGCCGGGCCGGCCGAACGTCGTGACGATGACCACCACGCATCCGGGGAGGGCGGCCCGCAGGTCCGCGGTCGCGTCGAGCCCGCTGCCGCCCGGCATCTCGATGTCGAGCAGGGCCACGTCGGGCTTGGCCCGCAGCGCGGCGGGCACGATCTCGTCCGCCGTCGCGACCTGCGCGACGACCTCGAAGTCGTCCTCAAGGTCGAGCAGCACGGTGAGCGCGTCGCGCATCATCGTCTGGTCCTCGGCGATGAGCACACGGGTCACGGGCCGTCCCTTCGTTCGTCGTCGTCCACGCCCGCGTGCGGAATCTCGGCGGTGAGGGCGAACCCGCGCGGCAGGCGGGCGGTGCTCAGCCGCCCGCCCGCCGCGGCCAGCCGCTCGCGCAGCCCGCGCAGGCCGCTGCCGTCCTCGTCGCCGGCGGCGTCACCGGCCCCGTCGTCGCTGATCTCGACCAGCACCGGGTCGCGGTCGCGGCGCAGCGTGATGACGCAGCGCCGGGCGCCGGAGTGCCGCACGACGTTCGTGATCCCCTCCCGGACGACCCAGCTCAGCAGCATGTCGGTCTCCCGCGACAGCGCGGGCCCCGACTCCTGCACCACGCAGTGGATGCCCGCCGTGGCCAGGGCCGCCCTGGCGCTGTCCAGTTCGAAGGCGAGGCTCGCGTCCCGATACCCCGTGACCGCCTCGCGCACCTCGGTCAGCGCCTGCCGCCCGATGGCCTCGATGTCCGCGGCGTGCCGCATGGCCGCCTCCGTGTCGCGCGGGGCGAGCCGCCGTACGGCCTCGGCCTTGACGACCACCATCGAGAGCGTGTGGCCGAGCAGGTCGTGCAGGTCGCGGGAGAAGCGCAGCCGCTCGGCCGAGACGGCGGCGACGGCGAGCCTCTCCCGGGTCCGGCCGAGCTCCTCGATCACCTCGCTCATCCGGCGGAAGCCGTACGTCGTGATCCCGGCGAGGAACGTGGTCAGCGCGGCGCCCCACAGCGCCTCGCCGAACGAGCCGTCGTGGACCGGGACGATCGCGGCCAGCGCGGCCGTGACGGCGACGAGCGGGGGCGCCGCGCGCACCGGGAGAACGAGCGCCACGGCCACGGCGAGCAGGGAGAACAGCGTCTGCCATCCGCCCGTTCTGTAGGCCAGGGCCGCCGTGACCGTGACCGCCGCGAGCAGCGCGACGAACGCCACCGGCAGGGGCCGTACGTCCGGGCGGGCCCGGCGGGCGGTCAGCACGGCTCCCGTGAACGACACCCCCGCGGCGGCCACCAGGGTCCAGGCGGGCCAGGCCGGAACCATCGACGACGCGGCGGCGGCCGGCGCCAGCAGCAGCAGGACGGTCAGCCCGAACGCCGGAGCGAGCAACCGGACCGGCAGCCGGACGGGCGGCCGCGGCTGGAAAGGGCGCGGCGGCGACGATCCGGGTCCGCACCCGTCCGCCCGCGCCGCCGCTTCTGTCATGGCCGCCATTATCGTCGGCGCGCGGCGGGAGCGGACAGGGTGCGATGTCCCGGATCCGGCGGTACGAATCACCCGGGTCTTCGGTCACACCGGGCCGGGACCTCGGCACCTGGAGACGGCCCGGGGACGCGTGGCAGGCTGGCCTGGGGGTGCCTGCGATGAGACGGTGCAACGAGGAGGTCGCCGGGCTGCTGCAGGAGTACGCCGACCTGATCGCGATCACCGGGGGCGACGCGTTCAAGGTGCGGGTCTACGAGAAGGCGGCCCGGTCGGTCGGCGGGTACGGCCGGGAGATCGACGGCATGGACGCGACGGGGCTCCGGTCGATCCCGAACGTCGGCGCGTCGATCGCCGCGAAGATCGACGAATATCTGCGGACCGGGTCGATCCACCAGCTGGAGGAGCTGCGGACGAAGATCCCCGCCGGGGTCCGCATGCTGACCACGATCCCCACGCTCGGGCCGAAGAAGGCCATGGTGCTGTATCACGAGCGGGGCGTCGACTCGGTCGAGAAGCTGGAACACGCGATCCACGCCGGGGCCCTGCAGGGGCTGCACGGGTTCGGCGCGAAGACCGAGGAGAACCTGCTGCACGGCATCGAGGTGATGCGCAAGACCGGCAGCCGGGTGCACATCGGGATCGCCATGGCCGTCGCGGAGGAGGTCGTCCCCGCGCTGTCGGCCGTGCCGGGCTGCGAGCGGTGCGCCTACGCCGGGTCGCTGCGGCGGATGAAGGACACGATCGGCGACGTCGACGTCCTGGCCACGGCCGGGGATCCGGCCGCCCTGATGGCGGCCTTCACCACGCTGCCGTACGTCACCGAGGTGATCGCGCACGGCGAGACCAAGAGCTCGGTGCGCACGGCGTCGGGGCTCCAGGTCGACCTGCGGGTGGTGCCGGGGGACTCCTGGGGGGCCGCGCTGCAGTACTTCACCGGCTCGAAGGCGCACAACATCCGCACGAGGGAGATCGCCGTGCACCGGAAGCTGAAGCTGTCGGAGTACGGCGTGTTCGACGTGGCGACCGGCGAGAAGATCGCCTCGGCGGACGAGGCGGAGGTGTACGGCATGCTCGGCCTGCCGTGGATCGAGCCGGCCCTCCGCGAGGACACCGGCGAGATCGAGGCCGCGCTCGGCGAGGAGCTGCCCGAGGTCGTGACCATGGCCGGCATCCGCGGCGACCTGCACACCCACACCGACCTGACCGACGGGCTCGCGCCGATGGAGGAGATGGCCGAGGCGGCTGCCGCCCGGGGCTACGACTACTACGCGGTGACCGACCACGCGCCCGACCTGTCCATGCAGCGGATGACCGGCGAGAAGGCGCTCGGCCAGCGCGAGCGGCTCCGCCGCCTCGGCGCCGCCCGCCCCGGCATGACGCTGCTGCACGGGTGCGAGCTCAACATCGGCCCGGAGGGCGAGGTCGACTGGCCGCCGGAGTTCCTGGCCGGGTTCGACCTGTGCGTGGCCTCGGTGCACTCGCACTTCACCCAGCCGGCCGAGGAGATGACCCGGCGGCTGATCCGGGCCTGCGAGAACCCGTACGTGAAGATCATCGGACATCCGACGGCGCGGGTCGTCGGCAGGCGGGAGCCGGTGGACGCCGACTGGCCGCGGGTGTTCGACGCCTGCGTCCGCACCGGCACGGCGCTGGAGATCGACGCCTTCCCCGACCGGCTCGACCTGCCCGCGGACCTCGTCAGGCGGGCGGCCGGCCGGGGCGTGCTGTTCGCGATCGACAGCGACGCGCACGCCGTGCCGCACCTGGCGAACATGCGATACGGCGTCGGCACCGCGCAGCGGGGCTGGCTCACCCCCGATCGGGTAATCAACACCTGGCCACTCGACCGGCTGCGGGAGTTCCTCCGCCCGCGATGAAGGGGGTTCGATGCTGACGATCGGCAGGCGGCCGCTGCCCGTGGTGGGCCGCGCCCGGATGTACGTGTGCGGGATCACGCCCTACGACACCACCCACCTCGGCCACGCCAGGACGTTCGTGTGGGCCGACGTGGCGGCCCGGGTGCTGCGGCACGCCGGCGTGCCCGTCGAGGTCTGCCGCAACGTCACCGACGTGGACGACGTGCTCACCTCGGCCGCGCGCCGGGCCGGCAGCCCGTACGACAGCTTCGCCGCGGTGCAGCAGTTCTACTTCGACCGGGACATGGCGGCGTTGCACGTGCACCCGGTGACGTACGAGCCGCGGGCGCACACGTACGTGCCGCAGGTCGTGGCGCTCGCCCGCGCCCTGGTGGAGCTGGGCCACGCCTACGAGCGGGACGGCGCGGTGTACTTCCGCGGCGCGGGCGTGCGCGAGCGGGCCGGGCTCGGCGCCGAGGAGGCGGCCCGCCTGCTGGCGGAGTTCGGCGACGATCCGGACGACCCGGGCGCGGACGACCCCGCGGACGTCGCCGTCTGGCGGCGGTCGAGGGCGGGGGAGCCGGGCTGGCCGAGCCCGTGGGGCGACGGACGGCCCGGGTGGCACGCCGAGTGCGCCGCCATGGCGCTGACGACGTACGGGCCGGCCCTCGACCTGCACGCGGGCGGCGCCGACCTGCGCTTCCCGCACCACGCGTACGAGGCCGCGATGGCCGAGGCGGCGACCGGGGTGCGGCCGTTCGCCCGCGCCTGGCTGCACGTGGGGGTGGTGCGCGTGGACGGCGCGAAGATGGCCAAGTCGGCGGGCAACCTCGTGTTCACCGCGGACCTGCTGCGGGACTACCCGGCCGGCGCCGTGCGCCTGCTGCTGCTCGATCACCCGTGGGCGGCCGACTGGGACTACCGCCCCGGCGGTCCGGAGGAGGCCGCCGCCCGGCTGGAGCGCCTCCATGCGGCGGCCGGGCGGCCGGGGACGCCGGCGGCCGGCGAGCGCGCGGCGGTGCGCGCGCTGCTGGACGACCTGGACGCCGGGGCCGCCCTGGCGATCGCCGAGGAGGAGGGCGGGCAGGCGGCCCGCACGGTGATCGCGCTGCTCGCCCTCGGGTGACGACGGCGCATCGGGCGCGTGGTCACCAGGGATGTCGCGCCAGGCCGGACCCAGCGGATGCGGCGGACCGCGCGATCACAGCGTGCGGGTCGTAGTCGTCGTGGACGGCGACGACGTCGCCTTCGCGCCCGGCGGCGGCCAGGATCGAGGCGGCGATGGACGCCCGGTAGCCGCTGGCGCAGTGCGTCCACACCTCGCCCTCCGGCACCTCGTGCAGCCGCGACGGCAGCTCGTGCAGCGGGATGTGGACCGCGCCGGGCACGTGCGACTCGCGCCACTCCGCGTCGCGGCGCACGTCCAGGACCACGATCGGGCGGTGGCGGCGCACGGTCGCCAGGTCGGCGAAGGTCGCCGCGGGCATGGACGCGGGCTTGTCGTCGCCGGTCCAGTCGGCGGGTCCTCCGGTGGCGGCCGCGGCGGGGCGGTCGATGCCGATCCGCGCCAGTTCGCGCTGGGCCTGCGCGATGTCCCCCGGCGTCTCGCCCAGCAACGTCACCGGTGTTCCCCACGGGATGAGCCAGCCCAGGTAGACGGCGAAGTCGCCGTCCAGCCCGAAGTTGAGCGCCCCGGCCAGATGGCCCGCCGCGAACGCCGTACGGGACCGCAGGTCCACGACCCACTCGCCGGCCCGAAGGCGGCGCCGCAGCTCGGCGGCGTTCGCGCGGCGCGGCGCGGACAGGTCGGGCGCGTCCGCCCCGGCCCGGTTGAGCGTGGGCATGTGCGCGTAGTAGGCGGGGTAGGCGTCCAGCCCGGCCAGCAGCGACCGGACGTACTCGTCCTCGCCGCACGTCAGGACCGGGTTGACCCGTCGTTCCATGCCGATGGTCGACTCGGTGACCTCCGACTGGGTGGCCGAGCAGAAGCTGCCGAACCCGTGCGTGGGCAGGACGTCCGTCTCGGGCGGCAGCTCGCGGGCCAGCCGGTTCGCCGAGGCGTACTGGGCCCGTGCCAGCGTGCCGGTGTGCTCGCGGCCGAGCAGGTCGGGCCGCCCGGTCGTGCCGTGCAGCAGAGAGCCTCCGGTGAAGACGGCGGGCGGCCGGTCCGGCGACTCCAGCACGTACGACAGGTGGGTGAAGGTGTGGCCGGGGGTGGCGACGGCGCGCAGGCGCGTCCGCGGGCCGATCTCGACCACGTCCCCGTCCTCGATCGGGCAGCGGTCGAACATCACGGGGTCGGCCGCGTTCACGTGATAGTCCGCGCCGGTGGCCTCGGCCAGCGCCGGCCCGCCGGTCACATAGTCGTTGTGCACGTGGGTCTCGAACACGTGGCGGATCTCGACGCCGCGCCGCTCGGCCAGGCGGAGCATCCGGTCGATGTCCCGCTGCGGGTCCACCACGAAGGCGACGTCACCGTCGGTGCCGAGGTAGCTGCGGTCGCCCAGGGAGGGGGTGTCGACAGGGATTATCTCGATCATTCATGTCCCTCCTCGTCTCGTGAGGCACCCGTACCCGGGGAGAAGGACTTCACCTCCTCCCGGGTCGGCGGGACCGCTCCGGCGCGGGTGCAGACGATCGCGGCGGCGGCGCAGCCGCGCCGCAGTGCCTCGGCCACGCGCTCCGCGCGTAGTGGAGCGCCGTCGAGCGGGCCGAGCGCGTCGAGGTAGGCGGCGGTGAAGGTGTCGCCCGCGCCGACCGTGTCCACCACCTCGACGGCCGGGGCCGGGCAGGTGATCACCTCGCCGTCCAGCACCGCCGCGGCGCCGTCGCCGCCCCGGGTGACCACGACGAGAGCCGGGCCGAGGCCGGCCCAGCGCCGCGCCACCTCGGGCCAGGGCTCGCCCGGATACAGCCAGTCGAGGTCCTCGGCGCTCGCCTTGACCAGGCGTGCGATCCGTACGCACTCCTCGACGTGGGCCAGGGCACGCGCCCGGTCGCCGACGAGGGACGGCCGGATGTTCGGGTCGTAGGACACCGTGATCCCCGCCTCGGCGGCGGCCCGCATCAGGCCTCTGACGTGATCACCGCCCGGGGCCGCCAGCGTGGCCAGCGAGCCGGTGTGCAGGCAGGTCACCCCGTCGAGCGCGACCGGAGCGGAGAAGGCCCAGTCGAAACGGAAGTCGTAGGAGGCCGAGCCGTCCGCGCCGACGCGGGCGAAGGCCAGTCCGGTCGCCGCCGCCGGGGCGAGGTCGCCGGTCCCGAGCCCGTGCCGGGTCAGATGATCGCGGAGCAGGCCGCCGAAGAAGTCGTCCCCGGCCTCGCCCGCGAACCGCACCGGCCGGCCCAGCGCCGCGAGGGCCACGGCGACGTTGAGCGGGCTGCCGCCGGGCACGGCGGTGAAGGTCCACGACCCGGGTGCGCCGATCAGGTCGACCAGGCTCTCCCCGACCACGAGAAAGGTCATCCGGCCTCCCCCTGCGCGTCCTCCGCGAGCACCCGCTGGGCGACGGCGAACGCGGCGTTGGCGGCGGGCACGCCGCAGTAGATCGCGGTCTGCAGCAGCACCTCCTTGATCTCGTCGGTGGTGAGCCCGTTGCGCAGGGCGGCCCGCACGTGCATGGCCAGCTCCTCCAGGTGCCCGTGGGCGACCAGGGCGGTGAGCGTGATGCAGCTGCGGGTCCGGCGGTCCAGCCCCGGCCGGGTCCAGATCTCCCCCCAGGCGTACCGGGTGATCAAATCCTGGAAGTCCGCGGTGAACTCGGTGGTGCGCTCCCGCGCCCGGTCCACGTGCGCGTCGCCCAGCACCTCGCGGCGCACGCGCATGCCGTCGTCGTAGCTCACGCCGTCCTCCAGCGGGTGGTCAGGTGGCGCACGATCGCCTCGTTCACGACGTCCGGGCGTTCGGCCGTGGCCAGGTGGGCGGCCCCCGGGACCACCAGCAGCTCCGCGCCGGGGATGCCTCCGGCCAGGACCTCGGCGTGCTCGGGCGGGGTGGCCGGGTCCTGCGCCCCCGCCACCACCAGCGCGGGGGCGCGGACCTCGCCGAGCCGGTCGCGGACGTCGAACGCCGACAGGGCGTCGCAGCAGGCGGCGTACCCCTCGGGGTCCACGCCGGCCAGCATGTCCAGGTAGCGCCCGGCGCCGGGGAAGCCCGCCGTGAACCACCGGCCTCTCGTCGCCTCGGTCAAGGGCCCGGTGCCCTCGGCACGGACCAGCGCGGCGCGTTCGCGCCAGCTCTCCGGGGTCCCGAACCGGGCGGAGGTGCAGCACAGGACCAGGCTCGCGACGCGGTCCGGGGCCCGCAGCGCCAGCGTGGTCCCGACGGCCCCGCCCAGCGACACCCCGGCGTACGCGACCGAGTCCAGGCCGTGCCGGTCGAGCAGCGCCAGCACCCCGCCGGCGAGGTCGTCCACGGTCAGGCCACGCGTGAAGCCGGACGAGGCCGGGGATCCGCCGTGGCCGGGCAGGTCGTAGCGGAGCACCCGCCAGGTGCGCGTGAGCACGGGGAGCTGGGGCTCCCACAGGTCGAGGGTCGTGCCCAGCGAGGGCCCGAGCACGACGACCGGGGCGTCCGGCGGCCCGTCGAATCGGTGGTGCGGGATCATGGCGCCTTTCCCTTGTGGTGCTCCAGAGCCCGGTCGACCAGAGCGGCCGCCGCTCCGATGCCGGGGTCCTCCCCGTGGTCGGCCAGCACGGCGAGCAGATGATCGAGATTGTGCCGCATGCGCTCGGGGAACACCTCCAGCCCGTCCGCCAGCTCGGCGGCCGTCTCGGCCGCGCCGCCCGCCAGGCGCAGGCACTCGCGCAGCGGCTGCCACTCGGCGTGCCAGCTCCCGGCGGGCCGCTCGTGCTCGGCCACCCGCGAGGCGAGCAGGACCGACGCGAGCGCGGGCGCCTGCGACGCCGCCGACCTGATCATCGTGGCGAGCACCGGGTTGCGTTTGTGCGCCATCGCCGACGAGCCGCCCCGGCCCGGCGCGGAGGGTTCGGCGACCTCGCCCACCTCGCTCTGCGCCAGCAGGATCACGTCGGTGGCGAGCTTGCCCAGCGCGCCCGTCACGGCGGCGAGCGCGCAGGCCAGGTCGGTGACCGGGGTGCGCAGCGCGTGCCAGGGCAGCACCGGCTCGGCCAGCCCGGTCTCCGCCGCGAACAGCGGCAGCAGATCGAGCGCTCTTTCCCCGTATCCGGCCATCGTCCCGGCCGCGCCGCCCAGCTGGACCGGCGGCCGCACGGCCGCCAGGCGATCGCGGGCGTCCCGGCAGCCGGTCAGCCACCCGGCGGCCTTCAGCCCGAACGTGGTGGGCACGGCCTGCTGCCCGAGCGTACGGGCCGCCATCGGCGTGTCACGGTGCCGGGCGGCCAGCCGGACCAGTGCGGCGAGCACCCGGCCGAGGTCGCGCAGGATCACCTCGCGGGCCCGCGCGGCCACCAGCATCGACGCGGTGTCGAGGATGTCCTGGCTGGTGGCGCCGTGATGCACCCACGAGCCCGCCTCGCCGGCCGCGGCCCGCAGATCCTTCACCAGCGGCACGACGGGGTTGCCCGCGTCCCTGGCCCGCCGGGCCAGGTCGGTGACGTCGAACCGCTCGGGGCGGGCCGCCTCGGCGATCGCGGCGACGGCCCGCTCAGGGACGACGCCGAGGCGGGCCTGCGCCCGTGCGAGGCAGACCTCCGTCTCCAGCATCGCCCGCAGCCATGCGTCGTCGTCCGTGACCGCCGCCACGCCGGTGCCCGCCCACACGGGGCTCAGGAGCCCTGCATCAGAACTCAAGGAAGACCGTCTCCTCCTCGCCCTGCAGCCGTACGTCGAACCGGTAGGCGTCCTGCCCGTCCGGGCGGGCGAGCAACGTCGCGCGGCGGGCCGGGTCCAGCGAACCGAGCAGCGGGTCGGGCACGTCGGCGAGGTAGACGCGGGTCCGCACCGGCTTGAGCAGGCCCCGCGCGAAGACCAGCAGCGCCAGGTACGGCCGGGCGGGCGGCACGAGGCGGAACCGGTAGGAGCCGTCGGGCGCGGTGGCGCACCGGCCGAAGCCGGAGACTCCGGTCCCGCTGCGGCCCAGGGCGCCCCGCGTCCCCGACTCGCCCGTCCAGAGCTCCAGCAGGGCGTCCGGGATCGGCTCGCCCGCGCCGTCCAGCACCCGGCCGGTGATCGTCACCGCTCCCGGATGCTCCTCGGGCGCGAGCTCCCAGTCGGCGGCGTACGGCAGGGCGAACCCGAAGAACGGGCCGACGGTCTGCGAGGGGGTGGTCACGCGTCCTCCATCGGGGTACGGCCGAGCACCACGTCCCAGCGGTAGCCGAGCGCCCACTCCGGCTCGGTGACGTCGAGGTCGAACGCGGCGACGAGCCGCTCGCGGGCGGCCGGGTCGGGGATGGACCGGAAGATCGGGTCGAAGGCGAACAGCGGATCGCCCGGGAAGTACATCTGGGTCACCAGGCGCTGGGCGAAGGCCGTGCCGAACACCGAGAAGTGGATGTGCGCGGGCCGCCACGCGTTGGGGTGGTTGCGCCAGGGATAGGCGCCCGGTTTGATCGTGACGAACCGGTAGCGCCCCTCGTCGTCGGTCAGGCACCGGCCCGCGCCGGTGAAGTTGGGGTCGAGCGGCGCCGGGTGCTGGTCGCGCTGATGGGCGTACCGCCCGGCGGAGTTGGCCTGCCAGATCTCCACCAGCGTGCCCGGGATCGGCCGGCCCGAGGCGTCGAGGACGCGCCCGGTGACGATGATGCGCTCGCCGAGCGGCTCGCCCGCGTGCCCGGCGGTCAGGTCGGCGTCGAGCGGGTCCACCTCGCCGCGGCCGAAGACCGGGCCGGTCAGCTCGGCCGCCTCGGGGTCCTCCTTCATCGGCAGCGGCTCCCGGGAGGGCGCCCGCAGGACGGTGCTGGCGTAGTCCGGATACAGGTAGGGCGGGTGTGTCACGGTGTCTCCTCGTCATAGGGCAGGCCCACGTAGTTCTCCGCCAGCGTCGTCCCCGCCGCCTCCGAGGACGTCACGTAGTCGAGATAGGAGGTCTGCAGCTTCCTGGCGTAGGCGTCGTCGGACTCGAACGTGTGCAGCAGCGTCGTCATCCACCACGAGAAGTGCTGGGCCCGCCACACCCGGGGCAGACAGGCCCGCGAGTAGCCGTCCAGGGCCTCCGTCGAGCCGTCGGCGAAGAAGCGCACCAGCGCCTCGGTCAGCACCCGCACGTCGGCGACCGCCAGGTTGAGGCCCTTCGCGCCGGTCGGCGGCACGATGTGCGCCGCGTCCCCGGCCAGGAACAGCCTGCCGTACTGCATGGGCTCGGCCACGAAGCCGCGCATCGGCGTGATCCCTCTTTCGATGATCTCGCCGGTCGCGAGGGTGAAGCCGGGCACGGTCTCCAGCCGGGTCCGCAGCTCGGCCCAGATCCGCTCGTCGGGCCACTCGGCGAGGTCCTCGTCGGGCGCGACCTGGAGGTAGAACCGGCTGATCTCCGGGGAGCGCATGCTGTGCAACGCGAAGCCGCGCTCGGTCCGCGCGTAGATCAGCTCCTCCGACGACGGCTTCACCCGGGCCAGGATGCCGAGCCAGGCGAAGGGATAGTCGCGGCGATACTCGGTCAGCACGCCCTCGGGGATCGACGGCCGGGACACGCCGTGGAAGCCGTCGCACCCCGCGATCACGTCGCAGTCCAGCCGCTCGGCCCCGAAAGTGAGGTATGGCCGGTCGGTGTCGATATCGTGCACCGCCACGTCGTCCACCTCGAAGCGGACGTCGCCCCCGGCCGCCAGCCGGGCGGCGATGAGGTCCTTGACGACCTCCTGCTGGCCGTACACGGTGATGGCCCGGCCGGGCACCAGCCGCTCGAAGGCGATCCGGTGGCCCGCCCCGCCGTACCGCAGCTCGATGCCGTGGTGGGGCAGGCCCTCCCGCCGCATCCGCTCGCCGACGCCCGCCTCGACGAGCGTGTCCACCGTGCCCTGTTCGAGCACCCCGGCCCGCACCCGCCGCTCGACGTACTCCCTGCTGCGGCGTTCGAGCACCACGGACTCGATCCCGCGCAGATGAAGGAGATGGGAGAGCAGCAGGCCCGCCGGTCCCGCTCCGATGATCCCGACCTGAGTTCGCATGCCTTAGAGGATCGGGAGCACGGGCCGCCCTGCGTAGGCTTGGCTTCTGCTCAGTGGAAGATGACGGCGTTTTTACCGAGTGAGGGGCACCATGTCCGGCGGCGCGCGCGATCAGGGACGCTCGGTCACCTCCCGCACCCTGGCCATCCTGGGCGCCTTCGACGTCCAGCATCCCCGGCTCACGCTGACGGAGATCGCCGGGCGGACCGGCATGGCGCTGAGCACCGTCCACCGGCTCGTGGGGGAGCTGGAGGAGTGGCGTGCGCTGCGTCGCGGCGCCGACGGCCGCTACCAGATCGGCCGCCGCCTGTGGGAGCTGGGGCAGCTCGCCCCCGACCCGCTGCAGGAGGTGGCGCACCCCTGGTTGCAGGAGCTGTTCGGCGGCACCGGCGAGAACGTCCACCTGGCGGTGCGCGACGGGATCGAGGTCCTCTACGTGGACAAGGTGTACGGCAAGCGGGCGGTGCCGATCATGTCCCGGACCGGTTCCCGCCTGCCCATGCACCCGACCGGCGTCGGCAAGGCGCTGCTCGCCTTCGAGCCGGGCTGGTTTGTCACGGCCTACCTGTCCCGGCCGCTGGAGCGGCCCACCCCGCACACCATCACCGAGCCGGGCCGGCTGGCCCGCGAACTGACCCAGGTGCGCGCCCAGGGGTACGCGACCACGCACGAGGAGATGACGCTCGGCTCCTGCTCGGCGGCCGCGCCGGTGCTGGTCGGGGACCGGCCCGTCGCGGCCGTCGGCATCGTGGTGTCCTCACGGCGGGTGCGCGAGCTGCCCCGCCTGGTCGACCCGCTGCTGGCCGTCGCGGCCGGCATCGCCGGCGACTACCGGGCGGCCGTCACGCGGGCCTGAGGCGTCTTACAGGGGAGTGCAGGTCAGCCCGGTCAGCCCGAACGTGCCGCCCGTGGAGTTTCCGACCGCCGTGATGGGGACGCTCCCTCCCGGAGCGATGGTGCCGTTCCAGGACACGTTGGTGCCGGTGACGCTCTGCCCGGTCTGCGTCCAGAACGTGGTCAGCAGGGAGAAGAGCTTCTCGTCCCCGGTGAACGTCCAGGAGACCCGCCATCCCTTCAGGGGGGTCGTCCCGGTGTTCACCACTCGTCCTTCCGCCGTGAACCCGACGACGTACTGGGAGATTCTCGACCACGAGATCGAGCAGGACGCCGTGTCCGCGTTCGCGGGGCTGGCGCCGATCGCCGCGCTGGCGGCCAGGGCGGCCGCGGCGATCCAGAGGGTGGGCCTGCGCCTGAAACCGGTTTCATGAGCGCCCGAAAAAAAGAGCCCTGCCATTGCCTGTCCTCTCGTCGTGCCGGGATCTCCGGCGGCCGATTCGGCGAACCTCGCTCCAGGAATGTCACCATGATCACGGGCGGATGTCAGGTGAACGGGCCGGACGCGGTCCGTCGTACCGGTACGGGCATGAAAGTTTCACCGCCCTACGGGAGTCGAGTACTGGGAGGGGCGAACGGGCGAGGGGGGACGCCGTGGACGCCGTGGACGCCGTCGTGATCGAATCTCTGGAACCCCTGGTGGCCCAGCTGCCGGGCGAGCTGGTCGTCGTCGGCATCGAGGGCGGCGACTTCACCCCTGGTGCCCCGATGACCCCGCCGGTCCTGGCCGCGGGCCGCCGTACGGCACGTGGGCTGCGGGAACGGCTGACCCGGGAACGGCCTGGCGGACCTCGAACGTGACCTGCGGCGGCACCCGCAGCGTGGTGCGGAGGGCGCAGTGCTCCAGGACCGACAGGAGCGAGTCGCGCAGCCCCGCGGGCAGGCCGGGGGCGTCCACCGACAGCTCGATGTTGTCGATCCGCCCGGGACACACGCCCAGGCCGTACCGCGCGGTGACCCCGACCCCGGCGGGCAGCTGGCGCTGGCGCAGGTAGCGTTCGGCGCAGCAGGCGACTCCGGCGGCGACGCCGCCCACGAACAGCTCGGCCGGAGTGGGCCCGGTGTCGCTCCCGCCGGCGTCCGCCGGCTGGTCGGCGCGGACCACATGGCGCCGGATCCGGACGTCGAACCGGTCGGCTCCGTGCCAGGCGACCCGGATGACGCCGTCACGCCGCTCACTCATGGCCCACCCCCGTGGTCCGATCCGGCTCATCTCCGAGTATGTCCGGGTATGTCAGGGGTCGGGAGCGCGTAGGCGTACACGGACAGTAAGAAGCCGGTCGCGACCTGGCAAAGGGCCGGAGCCGGGAGTGCTCCGGTTTGCGACACTTCATCTGTGGCGGATACGCGTGGCGCCGACGGGGGAGGCGGCCATGATCCCGCGGACTCACCTGGACGGGTTGCTGACCGAGCTGCACACGAGACTGCAGGCGGTCCTGGCGACGCGTGACCGGGTCCACGCGCTGCTCGAGGCGGTCGTCTCGGTGGGCGAGGGCCTCGATCTGGAGACCGTGCTGCGCCGGATCGTCGAGACCGCCGCCACGCTGGTCGACGCCCGATACGGCGCGCTCGGCCTGATCGGGGAAGACCACACCCTTGTCCGGTTCGTCCCGGTAGGGCTGAGTGAGCAGGAGATCGCCAGGATCGAGCACTGGCCGCACGGGCTCGGCCTGCTCGGACTGCTGATCAAGGAACCCCGGCCGCTGCGGCTGGCCCGCATCTCCGATCACCCCGAGTCGTACGGCTTCCCGCCCGGCCACCCCCCGATGACCGGCTTCCTCGGCGTGCCCGTACGGGTCCGGGGGGAGGTGTTCGGCAACCTCTACCTGACGGACAAGCGCGGGGGAGGGGAGTTCGACGAGGACGACGAGGCGATCGTCGTCGCCCTCGCCGGCGCCGCCGGGGTGGCGATCGAGAACGCCCGGCTGTACGAGGACACCCGCCGCAGGGAGACCTGGCTGCGCGCGTCCGCGGAGATCACCAGGAGCCTGCTGTCCGGCGCCGAGACGCCGCGGGTGCTGACGCTGATCGCCGGCCACGCCCGGCGGATGGCCGCCGCCGACGCGGTGGCGATCCTCCTGCCCGAGGAGGGCGGACGGACGCTGCGGGTCGTGATCACCGACGGCGAGGTAATCGGCGCCGCGGCGCGGGGGCGCCTGCTGCCCGTCGAGGGCTCGCTGGCCGGGCAGGTCTTCGTCCACGCGGAGCCCCGCGTGGTCGCCGACCTGGGCGACACCGATCTGATCACCGCCGTCGGGGAAGCGGCGGGCGCCGGTGCGGTGTGCGCGGTGCCGCTCGGGGCGCCGGGCGCGGTGCGGGGGGTGCTGACGCTGGGCCGGCGGCCGGGCCGCGTCCCGTTCAGCCGGCCGGAGATGTGCATGCTGCACTCCTTCGCCGGCCACGCGGCCGTCGCGCTCGAGCTGGACGAGACGCGCAGGGACGCCGAACGGCTCGGGTTGCTCGAGGACCGCGACCGCATCGCCAAGGACCTGCACGACGTCGTCATCCAGCGGCTGTTCGCGGTCGCGATGACGCTGACGGGCGCCGTCCGGCTGGAGGAGCACCCGGAGGTGGCCGCGCGCCTGCGGGCCGCCATCGACGAACTCGACGGCACGATCCGGCAGATCCGCACCACGATCTTCGCCCTGCGGGCCCCGGCCGGCGCCCCCGGGCTGCGCGCCAGGCTCGTCGAGCTGGTGGAGGGCGCGCGGGAGCCCCTCGGTTTCCTGCCGGCCCTGCGCCTGGAGGGCCAGCTCGACACCCGCGTGCCCGCCGTCGTCGGGGAGCACCTGCTGGCCGTCGCGAGAGAGGCGATCTCCAACGTGGTGCGGCACGCTCACGCCGGCCGGGCCGCCGTCACGGTGCGCCTGGAGAAGGACCGCCTGACCCTGCTCGTGGAGGACGACGGCATCGGCATCCCCGCGCGGGGGCGCCGCAGCGGCCTGCGCAACCTGTGCGACCGCGCCGAGAGCCTGGGCGGGTCCTGCGCCGCCGAGGCCCTCGCCACCGGGGGCACCCGGCTGTGCTGGAGCGTCCCGCTGCCGCTGACGTCAGGAGGCACCGCGCCATGACCCCGTTCATCGATCCTGTCGTCGCCGGCACCGACGGGTCCACCGGAGCGACCGCGGCGGTGGAGTGGGCGGCCGACCACGCAGGCCTGCGGGGCGTGCCCCTGCGGGTGGTCCACGCCGTCGACCGCCTGCCGTACGACGGCCCGCGCTACCCGATCCCCGACTGCTACGACAAGCTGGCGCCCTCGGGACGGCAGATCCTCGACCACGCCGCTCGGGCCGCCCGGGGCCGGCGGCCCGGCCTCGTCGTGACCACACAGCTGGCCGAGGGGCGTCCCGGCCGCGTCCTGCGTGAGCAGGCCTCCGGAGCCGCCGAAGTCGTGATCGGCAGCCACGGCGCGGGCGGCTTCCCCGGCATGCTGCTCGGGTCGGTCGGCAACCAGGTCGCCGGGCACGTCGCCGTGCCGGTCGTCGTCGTACGTCCCTCCGCCCCGGAGGCGGCGGAGGAGATCGTGGCGGGCTTCGACTGCACCGAGACGTCCGAGGCCGCCCTGGCGTACGCGTTCGAGGAGGCGCGGCTGCGCGGCCTGCGGATGCGGATCGTGTGCGCCTGGGAGCCGCCCGTGCCGTACGGGCCCGTGATCAAGACGGACCTGGACGAGATGCGGCGGGCCGCGGAGGAGTACGCGCGCGGGGAGCTGCGGTCGTGGCAGGGCGCGTACGCCGACGTGGAGACCGAGCTGGACATGGTCCGCGGCCATCCGGTCTCCGCGCTGGCCGAGGCGTCGTCCCGGGCCGTCCTGCTCGTCGTCGGCTCCCACGGCCGCAACGCCTTCACCGCCGCCGTGCTCGGCTCGGTCAGCCGCGCCCTGCTCGCCCACGCGCACTGCCCGGTCGCCGTGGTGAGGGGCGTTCTGTCATGACAGGAGACGGGCCGGCCGCACCCCGGGGACCGCCTGCGCGAGCAGGTCGGCCACGTGCTGGGGGCCCTGGCCCTCGGGGCCGTGCAGGTCGATCTCACCGTCGCGCACGGTCACCTCCCACGACGCCCCGGAGGGATAGCGCTCGCGCAGCGCGGCCAGGACGGCGTCGCGCAGTTCCTCGTCCGACCTGGCCAGCAGCGCCATGAGGTCGCGGCGGCTGACCATCCCGACCACCCGCTCGTCGCGCAGCACCGGCACGCTCTTGATCCTTCTCGTGATCATGAGGTCCGTCAGCACCCTCGCGTCGGCGGTGTCCTCGACCGTGCTCACCTGACGCGACATGACGTCCGCCACCGTCCGGGGCGCAGGGCCGCCCGTCGCGAAGGCGCCGCACAGCAGGTCGATCTCGCTGACCATCCCGACCAGCTCGCCGTGGTCCCCGAGCACGGGGGCGGCCGTGATCTCGTGGTCGTACAGCACCCGGATCGCCCGCCGTACGGAGTCGTCCCGGCGCAACGTGATCACCGGGCTGCTCATGACCTCACCGGCCAGCATCGCCCACCTCCCGCGTCTTCCTCCGGCTCCTGCCCTGACCTGGTCATTTCATCGCCGCGGCGGCCGTACGGGCAGGTGCCGGAGGTCCCCGGCCGTAGGGTCGTTCGGCACTGCGCCGGGTATGGCGGCAGTGGTCGGATGGAGTTGGCCGGTGCGCCGCGGGGAGGACACGATGAGCGTAGAAGCCATGACCGCCGCCGACGTGATGAGCAGGGTGCTCGTGACCGTGAAACCGGACGAGTCGCCGCTCATGGCCTGGGAACTCATGCGCCGGGGGTCGATGCACCACCTGCCCGTGGTGGACGCGGGTTCCCGCATCATCGGCGTGCTCACCCGGGAGGACATCGCGGCCCACTGGTCCGGCGGCCCGGCGGAGCAGTCGAGCAGCCAGGTGCGGCAGTTGCTCGCGGGGCGCAGGTGCCCGCACGTGCCGCCCGACGCGCCGCTGCCCGCCGTGGCGGCCGTCATGCTGGAGTCGGGGGTGGACGTCGTCCCGGTCATGGGGGCCTCCGGCACCCTGCAGGGGCTCGTCACCGTGACCGACGTGCTCGTGGCGGTCGCGGGCAGGCGGGGGGCCGCACCCCGGAACGACGATGTGTCCGCCGGGATGTTCCGCCTGGAGCCGGTGCTGCCGCCCAAGCCCTCCCGGACCGCCGAGGACCAGCGGCAGGGACCGTGACCCCCGGTCGCGGCTCCTCGCGGACCGTGTGCAGAATAAGGGCATGTTCCGCTCGGTGGTGATCTTCACGTGAGTGCCCGTATCGACCATGCCGTCACGTCCGGCACCTTCAGCCTGGACGGCCAGACCTTCGACGTGGACAACAACGTGTGGGTGCTCGGCGACGACGACGAGTGCGTGGTGTTCGACGCGCCCCACGACGTCAAGGCGATCACCGACGTGATCGCGGGCCGGCGCGTCCTGGCCATCCTCGCGACCCACGCCCACGACGACCACGTCAGGGTCGCGCCGGAGCTGTCGGAGGCGACCGGGGCGCCCGTCCTGCTGCACCCGGCCGACCTGCCGGTCTGGCGGCTCACCCACCCCGACCGCGAGCCGGGTGGCACGCTGTCCGACGGGCAGGTCGTCGAGGTCGCCGGAACCCGCCTCGAAGTGCTCCACACACCCGGGCACGCTCCCGGCGCCTGCTGCTTCCACGCGCCCGACCTGGGCGTCGTCTTCACCGGTGACACCCTGTTCCAGGGCGGCCCCGGCGCGACCGGCCGTTCGTTCTCCGACTTCGGCGTGATCGTCGACTCGATCCGCGACCGCCTGCTCGTCCTGCCGCCCGAGACCGTCGTGCACACCGGCCACGGCGACAGCACGACGATCGGCGCGGAACTGCCGCACCTCGACGAGTGGATCCGCCGGGGCCACTGACAACCGTGCTTGTCGTCCGGGACTTACGGCGCGACCCGGACACCGGTGACGGTGAAGCGCTCGACCTCGGCCACGTGGCCGCCGGTGCTCGCGACGACGGTGAGCGTCCGGCCCGGGGCCGCGCGGAAGGTAACGGTGGCGGACCAGGGGGCGTTGTCCCCTCCGGCCGAGACGCAGCAGCGCTCGCCGAGGGGGCCGGCGCTCCCGGCCGCGCGCACCCGCACCCGGATGCGCTCGTCCACTCCCGTGATCCTGCCGCCCACCTTCACGGGTGAGGACACGAGGGCGCCGTAGCGGGGGGTGGTGAGGGAGAAGGTGGTGTCGTCGGTGCCCACGACCTCCCACGGCGCGTCCTTACCGGTGCCGAACCTGACCAGGTGGATGACGGCGGCGATGCCCGGCCGTCCGCCGCCCTCGCCGCGGATGCCGACGGAGACGCGGGCGTGCGCGCCGGTCACCGTGCGCTCGACCACCTGGTCGACACCCTTGAAGCCCAGGAAACCCTGGGTGAAGGAGAGCGCGGTCTGCGCCGCGTCCAGGTGCCAGGGCTGGTGGCCACCCGAACGGTAGCTCTTCTGCCAGTTCCGCACCTGTTCTTCGTCCGCGAACGGCCACAGCGGCTGGTAGCGGCCCGCCACGAGGGAGCCCCCGGACGCGGAGGGGGAAGCCAGGGGAGACGCGGCGGGGGACGCCGGGGGAGACACGGAGGGAGCCGGAGTGGCCGCCGACGCGCGCCCGCGGGCGCTTTCCGGGCCGGTCCCGCACGCGCCCGCCAGCAGGCCGGACACGGCCAGTACGACGAACGCCCACCGCGGTCCACTGCGCCGGGCCCGGCCGGCCCGGCCGATCGTCACGCCGCCAGTCACAATGCTCGCTCCCGCCCCGGAAGGTTGTCTTGACTGTGAGCATGCCCGGGCGGGAGCGACTCGATCCATGGACCGGCGTGATCACCTCTTGACCCGGATGGTTGATAGCGCTAACAATCGCCGAGAGCGTCGTCCCGGTGAAGGAGACCCCCTCGTGCTCCAAGCACAGCTGACCATCGACCCCGCCCAGCGGGTGGCCCCCGTACGGCGCCGGACGTTCGGCACGTTCGTCGAGCACCTCGGCCGCTGCGTCTACACGGGCATCTACGAACCCGGCCACCCCACGGCGGACGAGGAGGGATTCCGCGGCGACGTCCTCGCGCTCACCCGCGAGCTCGGCGTGACCACGGTGCGCTACCCCGGCGGCAACTTTGTCTCCGGCTACCGCTGGGAGGACGGCGTCGGCCCCCGCGAGCGGCGCCCCCGGCGGCTCGACCTGGCGTGGCACAGCACGGAGACCAACGAGATCGGGGTCGACGAGTTCGTCCGGTGGACCCGCCTGGCCGGGCTGGAGCCGATGATGGCGGTCAATCTCGGCACGCGGGGTGTCCAGGAATCCCTCGACCTGCTCGAATACTGCAACCTCCCGTCCGGCACCGCGCTGTCCGACCTGCGGGTCGCCAACGGCGCCAAGGAGCCCCACGACATCCGCATGTGGTGCCTGGGCAACGAGATGGACGGTCCCTGGCAGATCGGGCACAAGACCGCCCGCGAGTACGGCAGGCTCGCCGCGGAGACCGCGCGGGCCATGCGCATGGTCGACCCCGGTCTCGAACTGGTGGCCTGCGGCAGCTCCGGCTCCTCCATGCCGACCTTCGGAGCCTGGGAGGCGACCGTCCTGGAGGAGACCTACGACCTGGTCGACCACATCTCCTGCCACGCCTACTACGAGGAGAAGAACGGCGACCTCGCCGGTTTCCTCGCCTGCGCGGCCGACATGGAGCACTTCATCTCCACGGTCGTGTCCACCGCCGACCAGGTCGGGGCCAGGCTCGGCTCCAGCAAGCGGATCACCGTCTCGTTCGACGAGTGGAACGTCTGGTACATGAGCCGCTTCCAGTCGGCGCCGCCCCCGCCGGACTGGCCGGTCGCGCCGCCGCTGCTGGAGGACCACTACCACCTCGCCGACGCCGTGGCCCTCGGCAGCCTGATCATCACGCTGCTGCGGCACAGCGACCGGGTCGCGGCGGCCTGCCTGGCCCAGCTCGTGAACGTGATCGCGCCCATCATGACCGAGCCCGGCGGCAGGGCCTGGCGGCAGACGACCTTCCACCCGTTCGCGCAGGCGGCGCGGTACGCCAGGGGCGAGGTCGTACGGGTCGAGCCCGCCTGCCCGTCGTACGAGACCGCCGAGTTCGGCGAGGTGCCCGTGCTCCACGCGGTCGCCACCCACGACGGGGAGGACACGACGCTGTTCGTGGTCAACAGGTCGGTGGGCGAGCCCGTGGAGCTGGAGCTCGACGCGCGGGCGCTGGGAGCCGTCGGCGGCACGGCCGGGGGCGCCGTCCGGATCGCCGAGGCGACGACCCTCACGCACGAGGACGTGTACGCCCGCAACACGGCCGACGACCCCGGGCGGGTGACGCCACGGGCCAACACCGATCACCGCGGCGATCCGCTCCGGATCGTGCTGCCGCCGGTCTCCTGGAACGTGATCAGGCTGTCGAGGGCCTGAGGCGGGCGGCCGCTACGGCAGCCTCCCGGCAGGGGAGTCGTCCTCGTCCCATTCCAGGTGGTCCACGACGTCGACGACTCCGCTGACCCGGCGCGTCATCCGTACGGCGACCCGCGCGTCGCTGTGCCGGTCCACCCTGCCGGTGAGCGTCACCACGCCCTGATGGACGTGGACGCCTACCCTGGAGGTGTCCACCCACAGGCTCCGGCCGAGGATCTCCACGCGCACCTCGCGTTCGATTTCGCCGTCGGCGCGTACGAACGTCTTGAGCAGGTCGTGCCGGCTGAGGACGCCCCTCAGCCGGCCCTCGGCGTCCACGACGGGCAGTCGCTTGACCCCGCGCTCGTCCATGAGGCGTGCCGCCGCGACCGTGGTCGTGCCGGGGGTGACGGTGACGGCGGGGGAGGTCATCAACTCGGCGGCCGTCTCGCCGGTCGCCTTGGCCCGCGCCCCGCTCTCCTGTCCGATGCGGTCGCGCAGCCGTGCGCGCAACGGCGGCCGGTATCCCTCGCGGTAGTACTGCTCCCTGAACTCCTCCTTGCGCAGCAGGTCGGCCTCGGACACGACGCCGAGCACCCGGCCGTCTCCGTCCACGACGGGAACGGCGCTCACGGCGCGGGCGATCAGCACTTCGGCGATGTCCCTGAACGGCGTGCCGGCGTGGACGGACGCGACGTCTGTGGTCATGACGTCCTGCACCTTCATGTGCATGGCGGCCTCCTTCCGGTCGCGGTCGCGGTGGCGGGTCCGGGGACAGGCCCGCGACTTCCATCACACGCCCGGGGCGCACCGGCGGGCAGGGCCGAAGGTCCCGCGGCCTTCCCGGCGGGCGGAAGTCCCGGCGTCTGAGGACTTTGGTCTGCTGCGCCCTGGGCAGCGGACACGGTGCGATGGTGGCCGGGAGCACCAACCCCCCCGCGCCCGCGTAGCGCTTGAGCACAGGAGGCAGAGCACATGGCCGGACAGATCGTCGTCGCCGTCGACGGATCGAAGCCCGCGACGGCGGCACTGGAATGGGCGGCGGACGACGCGCGGCGCCGGGGCGCGGAGCTGAGGATCGTCCATGTGCGCGAACCATGGGCGCACGAGTACCCGTTCCACGCGGTCGAAGGCTTCGCGCAGTCCTACAGCGAGTTCTGCGAGGGTGTGCTCGCCGCGGCCGCCGCCCGCGCCCGCGAGATCGCACCCGATCTGGAGGTGACCACGGAGCTTGCGGAGGGGACGGTCGTCGAGACGCTGCGCGCCGGGTCCTCGGGGGCGGGGGCCCTCGTGGTCGGCAGCCGGGGGCTGGGCGGGTTCTCCGGACTGGTCCTCGGGTCGGTCGGCCTCGGCCTGGCCGGTCACGCGGAAGTTCCCGTCGTGGTCGTGCGCGAGCCGCACCGCGACGAGTACCACGAGGTCGTCGTCGGCTTCGACGGGTCACCCCATTCGGAGGCGGCCCTGGAGTTCGCCTTCGAGGAGGCCCGGGCGCGGCGCGGCCGGGTACACGCGGTGTACGCCTGGGAGATGCCGACGTTCTCGCCCTTCGCCGTCGGTTACGGTGCGATGCTCGAGGAGATCTACGACAACGAGTCGCGCGCGGCGCGGCTGCGGCTGGCGCCGTGGCGTGACAAGCACCCGGACGTCCCGCTCGTCGAGTCGGCGGTCTGCGGCCACCCGGTCCCGGCGCTGGCGGACGCCTCGCTCGTGGCCGATCTCGTGGTCGTCGGCTCCCGAGGGCTGGGCGGTGTGCACGGCGCGCTGATCGGCTCGGTCAGCCACGCGGTGCTGCACCGCGCGCACTGCCCCGTCGCGGTCGTACGGCCCCGCGACGGCGGGCGCTGAGGTCCGGCGCGGTGGAGGGCGCCCCCGATCTCCGGATCGCCTACCGCCGAGGGCTGGCAGAAATCTACAACGTAAAGGCCATGCCCGAAAAGTGACTCATATGCGGCGAGTGCCACTGAAGCCAATGGGCTGCATATGCGAGCTGTTTCTCCTCTGTGCCGGTTCTGCCTGTAACTCCAACTACTTCTCCGGGCCGGTTGCTCTGATCGGCATAGGGAGGAAATAATTAGTACAGGATTTCGAATTTATTGGGGGTGTGATGGATCTTTTCGAGTTCGATCCTGCACACCCTCGTCGTTCGAACATCACCGATAACGGCTGGTGGGACCGATTGGTCGCCGATTCGCCGTTGTGGTCCTCCGAGGGTTCGCTCGCCCGTGACGATTGCAGCGTCGGGTTTGTGCACGGCGGGCACGTGGGTGGCTCACCCATGAATGACGGCCCTACCTGTGGCCCTGTCGATGGCGCTGATGGCGGTGCTGATGATGGCGCTCCCACCGATGACCAAGCCACGAGCGACGGTGCCGGTGATTACGAGGCCGGTGCCGGTCGGAATAGGGGGCGGTCGTCGTGGGTGTTGGTGGGTTCTGTTCGTGAGTCGGCGCAGTCGTTGGCGTTGGCGCCGGTTCCGGACGATGTGGACATCTGCCTGGCCGAGGCCGAGGAGTTGTTGTTCGCCCGGGATCGGATCACGTGTGCTCTTGCTGATCGGGTGGGGCGGGTGCATCGGGCGGGGCAGGCCAAG
>NZ_JBSGHN010000010.1:0-132600 GCF_053604425.1 Microbispora sp. NPDC004025
ACCCGGTTACTTTCCGAACCCGGAAGTTAAGCCTGCCAGCGCCGATGGTACTGCACCGGGGACGGTGTGGGAGAGTAGGACACCGCCGGACAATCGTTGAAAAAGGGGTCACCCCGCATGGGGTGGCCCCTTTTTTGTTTTGAGTCATGTCGCCGCCCCACGCCAGGTAGACCTGGTGGACGGGAGCGAAAGCCCCATAGAGGCCCGGGTGGTAGTGACGGCGCGCTAGGCTGGCAGTGCCGGGCCACCCCACGGGTGGCCTTCGTCGCATCGGACGAGAAGCGAAGGCTGCGGCGGACGCGATCTCAGCGGACCTGCGGCGAAACAACGAGTCTTCCCTGCAACTCATCGGGTATGGGGTGGATCCCCAATAGTCCAGGACTTCGGGAAGACAGAGCCCTGCGGCCGGCGAACCGGACGCGGTGAGCAAGCAACAGAGGACAGAAGTGAACAGAGAAGACGGGCGCGACGGCGCGGGCCGTGGCGGAGACAACCGCGAAGAGAGCAGGGACCGGGGCGAGCGCGCCGGAGGGTTCCGCGGTAACGGAGGAAGCGGCGGCTTCGGCGGTCGTTATGGAGAGCGGCGAGAAGGCTTCCGCAGCGACCGCGGCGAGCGCGGCGAGCGCCCGTTCCATTCCGACAGGCGCGGCTCTCGCGACCAGGGCGGTCCGTCCGGTGGACGGTTCGGTTCACGCGATCGCGATGGCAGGACGACCGGCTCCTACGGGGATCGCGAAAGGGGTGGCGGCTACCGTGACCGGGACGACCGCGGTCGCCGTCCCTTCGGCACCGAGAACCGGGCGGGCGGCCGTACCGATGATCGCGGTGGGTACCGCGACCGCGACGGGGGGCGGAGCTTCGACCGCGGCGACCGGCCGCGCGGCGCCGGCGGGTTCGAGGGACGGCGGGATCGCACCTACCAGGACAGGGACGCCTCTCGGACCGATCGACCGCGCCGCTCCTATGCGGACCGCGACGACTCCCGCGGGGGCCAGGGCTTCCGCGACCGCGAGGAGCGGGGCGGAGGCCGCCCGTTCCGGTCCGATGACCGCGGCAGCCGGCCGTACGGCGAGCGCCGCACCGATCGTCGGGAAGGCGGAGGGTACGGAGACCGTCCCCAGCGCCAGGGCGGCGGCTTCGGCGGACGGTACGGCTTCCGCGAGCGCGACAGCCGCGACAGTCGCGAGGGCCGGGAGAGCCGGGAAGGCCGTTCCTACACCCCTCGGTACGAGCGCGATGATCGTGACGGGTCCGGCAGTCGCCCGCCGCGACGTCCGGACCAGGAGCGCGGTTACGGCCGTGACGACAGGGGTGGCAGGGGCAACGAACGCCCGGACCGTCCCCGGCGTCCCTACGGCGACCGAGGCGGCGACCGGGGCCCGGATCGAGGATTCGGCGGAGGAGATCGGCCGCGGCGTCCGTTCGGCGACCGCGACTCCAGAGGCGGCGAGGACAGGCCCAGGCGTTCCTACGCTGACCGGCAGGACGCGGGCGGCGGTGACCGCTACCGTGACCGGGACTCCTCCTTCGGTGACAGGCCACGCCGTACGTCGGGGGACAGGCCTGGCGGGTCCTTCCGCGACCGCGACGACAGGCGTTCCGGCGGTGACCGGGGGGAAGGGACTCGGACCTTCCGTGGGCGTGCGCCTGGTTCGGGTGATCGGCCGCGACGCGAGTCCGGCGGTGACCGCGGTGGCCGTCCCTTCGGCAGAGATCGTGACGAGTCCAGGTCCTATGGTGGCGACCGCGGCGGGGCGCGTCCCTTCAGTCGTGACGACCGGGGCGGCAGCCGGGCGCGCTACGGCAGGCCGGACGAGCCGAGCAGGCCGAGGACCCGCGAGGAGATCCCCCCGCTGGAGCCGGACATCACGCCGGACGAACTGGATCGGGAGGCACGTGCGGAGCTCCGCTCGTTGCCGAACGACCTTGCGGACCTCGTGGCCAGCCACCTGGTGGCGGCCGCCCGTGCGCTGACGGCGGAGGAGCCGGAAAAGGCGTACGAGCACGCCAAGGTGGCCCGCCGCTTCGCGGGCAGGATCGGCGTGGTCCGTGAGGCCACCGGCATCGCCGCCTACCACGCGGGTCAGTACGCCGAGGCGCTGGGCGACCTTCGCGCCGCGAGGCGGATCACCGGCTCGGACGAGTACCTGCCGATCATGGCGGACTGCGAGCGCGGCCTTGGACGGCCCGAACGGGCGCTCGACCTCGTCCGGTCTCGTGAGGCCGAACGGCTGGACCGCGCGGGCCGGATCGAGCTGGCCATCGTGGAGTCCGGGGCCCGTCGTGACCTCGGCCAGCACGACGCCGCTGTCATCACGCTGCAGCGGGTTCCGGAACTGCGCGACCCGCAGCCCAAGCCCTGGTCGGCACGGCTGGCTTTCGCGTACGCGGACGCCCTGGCCGACGCGGGCCACGAGGAGGCGGCGACCGACTGGTTCGCCCGCGCGATGGCGTTCGACGAGGACGGCGAGACCGACGCGGCCGACCGCTACGCGGAGCTGACCGGCGGACTCATCGAGGACCTGGAGGAGGACCACGACGAGTCCGCTCCCGAGGGCGGCGACATCCTCGACGACCTTCTCGACGACGAGGAGGAAGACGAGGAGGAGATCGGCGACGAGGACATCGCGGGGACCGTCGAGGACGAGGAAGACCAGACCGGCATCCCCGGCGGCGACCCCTCCGGCGACTCCTCCGGCGACTCTTCCGGTGAGGTCGTCCCGGCGGGTGAGCCCGCGGACGACAACCCGGCGGACGAGGACGCGCCCACGCCTGTGACGTCCTCGGCCGCAGAGGAGGCACCCGGTGCCGCCGAGACCGACCGGGCTTCGGAGAAGGAGAGCGGGCCGTCCTACGGCCCCGCGTTCATCGAACCGAACTTCGGCGACGTGCTCGATGATCCGGAGGACTCCGAGGATCGGGTGAAGCGCCAGCCCTGAGCTGTTCGAACGGGCGTCGCCTTGGCGGCGCCCGTTTCCTTTTGCCCAAGAAGCGCCGCCCAGCCTCTGCCTCCGACTGAGATGCCGAGGTCAGCGCGGGGTGCGGTCCAGCCAGTGCATGATTCCCGCGACGTTCGACGGCGCGCCGCTCAGCAGTTCGAACTGCTCGGCGGTGGCCGCGTCGGCGCGCAGCGCGGCGTACCGCTCCCGCGTCCGGTCGCGCACCATCGCGACGGCGTGGTCGAGGTCGAGGCCCTCGGCTCTGGCCCGCTTCGTGAGGTCCACCCAGAGCCGGAGTTCCTCGGCAGACCGTTCGAGGGTCGTGGGCACGTCCTCCACGGGTCCGTAATGGCTGAACAGCAGCCGCTGCGGTTTCAGCGCCGTGAACAGCGCTATCGAGTCGAGGGCGACGTCGAGGTCGAAGTCCGGCGGCGGCGTGGCAGGCCGGAGGTCTCCGGTCTCGGGCAGATAGACGCCCGCGGCGTCGCCGACGTAAAGGTCCCCCGTGAGCGAGTCCAGCAGGCCCACATGATGCTTGGCGTGACCGGGGGAGTAGTGGCTCGCCAGGGTGCGGCCGTTGCCAAGGTCGATCGTCCCGGTGTCGCCCAGGGCACGGATGCGGGCCGCGTCGGTGGGCGCGAGAGTGCCGAACAGTACGTCGAGCTTGTCGCCCCAGACCATCTTGGCGCTCGCCATGAGCCGGGACGGGTCGGCGAGGTGGCGGGCGCCCTTCTCGTGGACGACGATCTCCGCGGACGGGTAGTAGTTCGCGATGTCTCCCACGCCGCCCGCGTGATCCAGGTGAATGTGGGTCACCACGACGGTCGCGAGATCGTCCGGTCCGACCCCGAGGGACGACAGAGCGTCCCTGACCACGGGAGCCGAGGTCGAGGTGCCCGTCTCGACCAGGCACGGACGGTCGCCGAGGATCAGGTAGCCGGCGGTGATGCCGGAATAGCCCGCCATCCGCGTGTCGATCTCGTAGACGTCGCCGCCGAGTGGAGTCACGTTGTCCACAGTCCACTCCTGTAACTAGAACCGGTATCCACAGAATGGCATTCAGAGAGTCGCCGGCCCAACCTGGTCACGCACAGTGATCTCCGAGGCAGAGAGGAGATCACATGCACCGCAACGAGGTGACGCTCGCGGGGCGGCTGTCCATGGAGCCGGCGCACCGGGAACTTTCGAGCGGAGCCCTGCTGACACAGTGGCGCCTCGCGGTCCGCAGGCCCGGAGGCCGGCCGGGCTTCCAGCGGTCCGACGCGATCGAGTGCGCGACGTTCGACGACGGGGTGCGCGACATGCTGGCCGGGTGGCGGCTCGATGATCTGGTCGAGGTGGAAGGCGCGTTGCGCCGCCGCTGGTGGCGGGGCGGCAGTCGCTACGAGATCGAGGTTCGCAGGGCGCGCCGCGTTGAGCCGGCCGTACCCGCCCGGAGACGGCGCAGGAGGGCTCCCCGCGCCGGTGACGACACCGCCATCGGGGACACCACCACCGGGGGCGCCGCGGCTGGGGACGCCACCCTTGAGACCGCTCAGGCAGATGCCGCGGCTGGGGCGGCTCACGCACATGCCGGAGCTGCGGCGGCTCGGGCAGATGCCGGGGCTGCGGCCACTGATGCCCGCGAGGCCGTCGGACGCGGCGAGGCCGCAGAAGCGTCCTCCGGCGGTGCGGCTCAGCCCGCAGACCTTCCGGGGTCTCCCGGCGGGCAGGTCGTGGTGTCTCCCGCGCCGTCGTCCTGCGATCAGCGCGTCGCCGACTCCGGGCAGCCCGCCGGCGAGGTGGTCAGTCAGTCGCGAAGGTCCGCATGACCAGCCCCGTCCTGGGCTTGGGGCCGAACGAGGTCGACTTGCGCGGCACCCGTTCGCCCTGCGCCGCGACCGTGAGGACGTCCTCCGTGGACAGCGGATTCAGCAGCACCGCCGTTCCGCCGACCCGGCGCGCCTTGTCCACGGCGGCGAGGGCGTCGTGGTGCACGACCATCACCGACTGCTCGCTGTCGGTGATCCCCCACACCTTGGGCAGGAGGAACGCCGTGAGGATCGAGGTGTCGAGCATCCGCCACCGCGCGGACTGCTCGGACGGCATGGCGTGCTCGACCTGCAGCGGGTCCGGATCCGTCAGCAAGTGGGCGGGGCCGTCGCCGGCGAGCACGAAGGCGGGGCCGGTCGCCGTGGCGAGACCCGCGAGGGCGTCCTCGACCAGGGGGAACTCGTGGACCTGCCAGGCGCCCTTGGCCCGGGCGGCGGCCTCCTGCAGGGGCAGCCCGGGAATGACCCGGTGGATGGCCCTGAGATCGGGGGGATAGACCGTGGAATCGACCAGATACGCCAGGCCGTAGTCCCAGGGCCCGGGGCCGATGTGGTCCTTCTGCAGCGCCTCGTAGGTGGCGTAACGGTGGTGACCATCGGCGATGAGCGCCTGGCGATCGCGCAGGTCCTCCGCCACGGCGTCGATCTCGTGGACATCGGTCACCGCCCAGAGCCGGTGGTGCACGCCCTCACGGGTCCGGACGTCCACCAGGGGGAATCGCTGTGTCGCCACGTCGTCGACGAGCCGGGAGGCGGTGCCGCCGCCCTCGTACAACAGGAAGATCGGCTCGAAGTTGGCCTGCGTGGCCCGCATCAGGGCGAGCCGGTCGGCGACGGGCTCCGGCAGCACGTTCTCGTGCGGGAGGATCGAGGCCGACCCGACCCCCACGCCGCCGATCAGGCCCCGCTGCAGGAAACCGACCCCGCTCTGCTCGTACACGTACAGGCCGGGCAGGGAGTCGACCGCCAGCACTCCCTCGGCGAGCCACTCGCCCAGGGCGGCGCTCGCCTCGCCGTAGTGGCTGATTCCGGGAAGGATCAGGCGCACGACGTTGTTCGCATGACGACTGAGCAGTTCCCGCAGTTCCTCAGGGGAGATGAGGTCATACGGCGGGGAGGTGACAGCGGCCAGGTCGTCCACCGCGTATCGGACGCCGTGGAACGGACGTAGCACCAGTCCCGCCCGTTCAGAACTCTCCATACCGGGCATGTTGCCATAAGTGCCCGGACTCCCCGACGCTGCGGTGCCCGGTTGCTAGCGAAATCGGAGTGCAGGAGGGCTTACCCGATGATCGAAGGACGAAACGAGGCTTCTGCTTCTTCCAATGATCCGGGCGGTACGCCTTCCGGTGGTGTCTACGAGTGGTTCCAGCGCGGCATGAGGCTGCTCGAGGAGGGCAGCCCGGCCGCGGCCGCGGCGATTCTGGAGCACGCCGCACGGGCCGAGCCCGACTCGCGCAGCATCCGCGAGGCCCTCGCCCGCGCCCAGTTCAACTCGAAGCGATACGACGAGGCCGCGGGTAGTTTCCGCTGGATCGTCGACGCCAATCCCGCCGAGGACTACGCCTACTTCGGTCTGGGCCTGTCGCTGTGGCGCAGCGGAGACGTCGAGGGAGCGCAGGAGCCGCTCGCGGTGGCGGTGGCGATGCGCCCCGACCTCCGGCACTACGTGTCCGCGCTCAAGCAGGTCCGGGCCACGCTGCGGGCGAGGCGTGCGTGACCGTAGGCCATACTTCCGCCATGTCAGAAATCACCGGCACTCTCGCGGACGCCTACGACACGCTGTTGCTGGACCTCGACGGTGTCGTCTATCTCGGAAAACAGGCGGTCCCCGGTGCCCCCGAGGCGCTGGTGAAGGCTCGGGACCTGGGCGTGCGGCTCGCGTTCGTGACGAACAACGCGAGCCGCACACCGGGGGCGATCGCACAGCACCTCAATCATCTGGGCGTGCCGGCCGCCCCGGAGGATGTGGTCACATCCGCCCAGGCGGCGGCCCGCCTGATCGCGGAGCACGTGCCGGTGGGGTCGGCCGTCCTGGTCGTGGGCGGCATGGGACTGCGGATGGCGCTGCGGGAGCACGGCCTGCGTCCCGTCACGTCGGCCTTGGACGCTCCTGCCGCCGTGGTGCAGGGCATCGCCGAGAACCTGTCCTACGGGCTGCTGTCCGAGGGGGCGCTCGCCGTACGTCGGGGAGCCTGGTTCGTCGCGGCCAACGGCGATACGACGATGCCGACAGGCCGGGGCGAACAGCCCGGGAACGGGGCGATGAGCCGCGTGATCGCCACCGCCACGGGTGTAGAGCCCGTGGTCGCGGGCAAGCCGGAGCCGCCGCTGCATCGCGAGTCGATGATCCGCACCCGCGCCGAACGGCCGCTGATCGTGGGCGACAGGCTCGACACCGACATCGAGGGCGCGACCCGGGCCGGCGTCGACAGCCTGCTCGTGCTGACCGGCGTCGCGGGCCCGCTCGACGTGCTCACCGCCGCTCCCCGGCACCGGCCCACCCACATCGCCGCCGACCTGTCCGGCCTGCACGCGCCCGTGGTTCCCGTACGGCGGGGTTCGGGCGGCTGGACCTGCGGCGGATGGACGGCCGCCTGGCAGGACGGGAAGCTCGTGCTGACCGGGGAGGGCGACCCGGTCGAGGGGCTGCGCGCCGCGTGCGCCGCCACGTGGGAAGCCGCAGGGGACGGTCAGGCGGACGAGGACGCGGTCAAGGGCGCCCTCGCGTCGCTCGGCAACTGACCGGGGCCCAAGAACGGCGGCCGTGCGCGGTCTCAAGTGTCGGCTCGCCGCTTCGCGGGGCCGCTTCCTTGTGCGATCACTGCTGCAGGTGGTGAGCGGGGTCAAGGCCATGACGAGTGGCACGGGTTCGGGTGCCGGCTCATCGCTTCACGCGGCCACTGCTGTACGCGGCCACTGCTGCACGGGGTCACTGCTGCACGCGGTGACCGGGTGGGTCGCCCGCCGGGGCGGCCGTTCACGAGGTGACGGCCGCCGCTCGCTCCCGGCCCGCCGCTTCGAGCCCGGCCGCCGGGGGACGGCGCGTCCCACGATCCATGGTCGGCTTGGCGGGTACGCGCGTGAGCGGTCAGAGGAGCTTGCGCAGGCGCAGCAGATCGCCGAGGCTGGCGTCGATCTTGACCCGGCCGCCGAGCAGCGCGCGGCCCATGTCGAGTTCGCCGTTCACCATCGAGACCAGATCCTCGCTCTTGAGCGTCAGCTTGACCTCGGCGGGCCGCCCGTCCTCCGGGGGCACCTCCTTGAAGGGGTCAAGCCCGTTCCGGTGAAGGCGGCCGTAGAACGTCACGCCGAGATCGGAGATCCGGCAGGCCAGCCGGCGTTCGACCACGTGCTTGGCACGGTCCTCCTCGCTGATCTCGTCGAACTGCTTGACGAGCTTGTCCAGCGCCGCCCGGCATTCCTCGACGGTCGCCATGCGCCTGCCTCTCTCCTTCGGACCGTGTCTCCTCGTGAACCGCTTCTCCTCGTGCCGTGCGCGGATCACCAGTCGACGATGTGATTTCCCCTCTACCTACCGACAGTAGCTTTCCACCGGCGGGCGGCGCGAAATCCGCGCCGGGTCACGGAACGGCAACGGCCCCGAGGGGGGTGAGACCACGGGAGGGAATGTCTCGCCGTCTCCCGCCGAACGGCCGGATGGCGCACGATCGTCGGTGGCGTCCGATAGCGTCGAGGCGACCAGCGCCGTCGCGGCCCGCAAGGGGGACCGCCGCGGCATGGGCCGCGTGCGCGTACGGCACGTCCGGGGCCCGGTCCCGGCGGAAGCACGGGCCCAAGCCCCGGCGCGAGCGAGACGCCGCGCGTGGGGGATCATGGCGGTCAGGCGCAGCAGGAAGGGACCATGACGGACAGCGGTATCGCGGCCGGGGAACACCTCGCCTCGGGCGCCGACGGCGTGCAGGCCGCGTTGTCGCCTCTCGGACGGCTGGCTCACGTGCCGGTGTCCGAGCACGTGGGCGTCTTCGAGCGGGTCCTGGCCGGTCTCGAAGCGGTGCTCGCGTCCGTGGAGGATGCCGGGGGACCGCAGCCCGTACTCGGCGGCGGCGAAGAGAGCGACCGGTGAGCGTCACGAGAGCGGCCGCGGTCGCCGGGAGCCGGACGTACCCGGCACGCGACTGCGCGGCGGGACGGGTGCGGTGAAGCGCGTCCGGCTGGACAGCGAGCTCGTGCGCCGAGGGCTCGCCCGTTCCAGGGAGCAGGCGGTCCAGCTCATCGAGGCGGGCCGGGTCAGTGTCGGAGGCCAGGTGGCGGGCAAGGCGGCCACCCAGGTGGACACCGCCGCACCCATCGTGGTCGCCGAGGCGGCGGAGGGCCCGGACTACGTGTCCAGGGGCGCGCACAAGCTGCTCGGCGCGCTGCGCGCGTTCGAGGGGCTGCGCGTCGAGGGGCGCCGATGCCTCGACGCGGGAGCCTCCACCGGCGGCTTCACCGACGTGCTGCTCAGGCACGGCGCCGCCCACGTGCTCGCGGTCGACGTGGGCTACGGCCAGCTCGCCTGGTCGTTGCGCACCGACGAGCGGGTGACGGTGATGGAGCGGGTCAACGTCCGCGACCTGACTCCGGAGATGGTGGGCGAGCCGCCGACGTTGATCGTCGGGGACCTGTCCTTCATCTCCCTCCGGCTCGTCCTGCCGGCTCTGGTGGGCTGCGCGGCCGAGGTGGCGGAGTTCGCGATGCTGGTGAAACCTCAGTTCGAGGTCGGCAAGGAGCGCGTGGGGGCGGGAGGCGTCGTACGCGACCCGGCCCTGCGGGCGCAGGCGGTGCGGGACGTCGCGGCGTCGGCGCGCTCGCTGGGCCTGACGGTCAAGGGCGTGACGGCGAGCCCGTTGCCGGGACCGTCCGGAAACGTGGAATACGTGCTGTGGCTCGGGAAGGGGCAGGGGCACGAGCCCGTGCCCGACGTGGACACCGCCGTCGACACGGCGGTCGCGGAGGGCCCCCGATGAGCGCGGGCGGCGAGGCGTGGAGACGATGAACGCGATGAGCACGGGCGGCGCGGCGGGCGACCGGACGGACGCCAAGAGGACCGTCCTGGTGACGGCGCACACGGGCCGGGAGGCGGCCGTGCGCAGCGCCCGCCTGGTCGTGGAACGGCTGATCGAGGCGGGCATCAACGTCCGGGTGCTCGACGAGGAGGCGGCGGAACTCGGCCGCGTCCACGCGGAGGTCGTCCCGGAGAACGGGGCGGCGCTCGACGGGGCCGAGCTGATCATCGTCCTGGGCGGTGACGGCACGCTGCTGCGCGCGGCCGAGCTGGCCCGTCCGGCCGCGGTGCCGCTGCTCGGCGTGAACCTGGGCCATGTGGGCTTCCTCGCCGAGGCGGAGGTGGAGGACCTGACGTCCGTGGTGGACCGGGTGGTCGAGGGCAGCTACGAGGTCGAAAAGCGCATGACGGTCGAGGTCGTCGTGCGCCTCAACGGCTCGGTGCTCGCCCGCACCTGGGCGCTCAACGAGGCGTCGGTCGAGAAGAAGGACCGCATGCTGGAGGTCGTGGCGGAGATCGACGGCCGCCCGCTGTCGCGCTGGGGGTGCGACGGTGTGATCTGCGCGACCCCCACCGGGTCGACGGCGTACGCGTTCTCGGCGGGCGGCCCGGTGGTCTGGCCCGAGGTGGAGGCGCTGCTCCTCGTGCCCAACAGCGCCCACGCCCTGTTCGCCCGGCCGATGGTGGTGTCACCGAAGTCCACGCTCGCGCTGGAGATCCTTCCCGACACCAGCGCCGGCGTGCTGTGGTGCGACGGGCGCCGCCGCTTCGACATCCCGCCCGGCGCCCGGGTGGAGGTCCGCAGGGGTGAGGTGCCGGTGCGGCTGGCCCGACTGCTCGGCGTGGAGGCCACCGGGGCTCCCTTCACCGACCGTCTGGTGGCGAAGTTCGGCCTGCCGGTGCAGGGCTGGCGAGGCCGGGTGCGCTCCGGCTGACCGTGAAGGCGCCGCGGTCCACAGCGCAGTGTGGCGGTTGGTGGCGATATGCCGGATGAGCAGGCATTTCGTGTCCACAGATTCTCGTTCGGGCCGCGGGACGGACACGCCGTCCTCGAAAATCTTGACGAGTTACGCGTAGGATCTCTGGCGAGTTCGGTCGGCAAAACGGGAGGGACCAGTGCGGCCACGGGTCGAGGAGGTCCGCATCCAGGGGCTCGGCGTGATCGACGAAGCCATCCTGGAGCTGTCACCGGGATTCACCGTCGTCACGGGTGAGACGGGAGCCGGCAAGACGATGGTCGTCACCGGCCTCGGCCTGCTGTTCGGAGGGCGGGCCGACCCGGCCAGGGTCCGGCCCGGCGCCGACAAGGCCACGATCGAGGGCACGCTCGTCATCGAGCCGGGGGGCCGCGTGGCCCAGCAGGTCGCCGACGTCGGCGGCGAGGTCGAGGACGGGCAGCTCATCATCTCCCGGTCGGTCTCCGCCGAGGGCCGCTCCCGCGCCTGGCTGGGCGGCCGTGCCGTGCCGGTGGGCACGCTGACCTACATCGCCGACGACCTCGTGGCCGTGCACGGCCAGATGGACCAGCAGCGGCTGCTGCAGCCCGGCAGGCAGCGGGCGGCGCTCGACCGCTACGCCGGAGACGAGCTGATCAAGCCCCTGCGGGCCTACGAGCAGGCGTACAAGCGGCACAAGCAGGTGGGCGAGCTGCTCCACGAGCTGACCGTCAAGGCCAGGGAGCGGACGCAGGAGGCCGACGTGCTGCGGTTCGGCCTGGAGGAGATCGAGAAACTGGAGCCCCGGCCGGGGGAGGACGCCGAGCTGAAGGAGGAGGCCGAGCGGCTCTCCCACGCCGACGCGCTGCGCACCGCCGCCACGACCGCGCACACGGCGTTGCTCGGGGATCCGATGTCGGGCGCGCAGGACGTGCAGGACGCCGTGTCGCTGCTCGGCCACGCAAAGGCGGCCGTGGAGTCGGTGCGCGACTTCGATCCCGCGCTCGCCGGTCTCGCAGACCGCCTGGCCGAGGCCGGTTACCTGGTCTCCGACGTGGCCACCGAGCTGGCCGCGTACGCCGAGTCGGTCGAGGCCGACCCGGCGCGGCTCGCGGCGGTGCAGGAGCGCAGGGCGGCGCTGAACGGCCTCATGCGCAAGTACGGCGAGGACGTCTCGGCCGTCCTCGCCTGGGCGCAGCGGGCCGCCGAGCGGCTGTCGGAGCTCGAGGGCGACGACGAGCGCATCGAGGAGCTGACACGGGAGCACGGCGAGCTCACCGAGCGGCTGGGCGAGCTGGCCGGTGAGCTGACCGCCATCCGCGCCGCCGCGGCCGAACGGTTCGGCCGGGCGGTGACCGAGGAGCTGACCGCGCTCGCCATGCCGCACGCCCGGGTGAGCGTGGAGATCACCGCCACGGAGGGCTTCGGCCCGCACGGCGTGGACGAGGTCGAGCTCCGGCTGGCCTCGCATCCCGGCGCGCCGCCGCTGCCGCTGACCAAGGGCGCCTCGGGCGGTGAGCTGAGCCGGGTGATGCTCGCCATCGAAGTGGTCTTCGCCGGCGCCGACCCTGTGCCGACGTTCGTGTTCGACGAGGTCGACGCCGGAGTGGGCGGCAAGGCGGCCGTGGAGATCGGCAGGCGGCTGGCCAAGCTCGCCAGGACCGCGCAGGTCATCGTGGTCACCCACCTGCCGCAGGTGGCGGCCTTCGCCGACCAGCACCTCGTGGTCGAGAAGGCGAGCGACGGCAGCGTGGTCCGCAGCGGTGTCGTGACCCTCGACCGGGACGGTCGCGAGCGGGAGCTGGCGCGGATGCTCGCCGGCCTGGAGGACTCCGAACTCGGCCGGGCGCACGCGGCCGAGCTGCTGTCCATCGCCGCCGCCGACAAGGCCGCCTGGGAGAAGCAGTCCTCGGGCGGGTCCAAACGTTCGGGCCGCCGCACCGCCGGCTGAGTGCCGTGCACCGGCGCCCCGGAGTGCCGAGCGCCGGCCCCGGGGGTGGGCGTGGCCTGGCCCGGGGGCGTGTGGCGGGCACCTGCGCCCCGGCTGAGCGTATGCGCCCCGAAGGCGTCCCCGGCCCGCCCGGGGCGTACACTCGGCGGGGCGTGCGCGGGGGTGACGTTTCGATGGGGGCGCGCCGGGAAGCAGTCAAGCCCCGGGAACGAGGGGGCGAGGAACGGGGGTCGGACGGCGTCGCGGAAGGTGTGCGTCGACCCCGGCTGCCCCCGGTCGTCGCACCTCGGCAACATCCCTGACTTGCAGTGAGAAATCAGACGAGCCGTGGGGTGTGGAAGCGTGGCGGTCGCCGCCTCTGGCAGGATGGTCATGATGAAGGTCCCGAGCTTGAATGTTCCGGGCCTCCGCCGCAGGAAGGCCGACGGCCTTCCCGGGGTGACGGCAGTGGCGAGAATCGACAGGCGGACGAAGAGGCTGACCAAGCGCCTCAAGCCCGGGGAAATCGCGATTATCGATCACGTCGACATCGACCGGGTCAGCGGGGAGGCTCTCGTCGCGTGCGGCGTGGCGGCCGTGGTCAACGTCGCCGCGAGCATCAGCGGCCGTTACCCCAACCTCGGGCCGCAGATCCTGATCGACGCGGGCGTTCCCCTGATCGACAACGCGTCGCCGGAGCTGTTCGAGCGGATCGCGGACGGTGACGTGATCCGCGTCCACGAGGGCATGGTCTACCTCGACGAGGAACTGATCGGCAAGGGGCAGCCGCAGACCGCCGAGAGCGTCGAGGCGGCGATGACCGAGGCCCGCGCGGGCCTGGCCGTCCAGATCGAGGCATTCGCCGCGAACACGATGGAGTACGTCCGGCGCGAGCGTGACCTTCTGATCGACGGAGTCGGCGTGCCCGACATCCGCACCTCCCTGGAGAATCGCCACGCCCTCATCGTGGTGCGGGGTTACCACTACAAGGAGGACATCGCCACGCTGCGGCCGTACATCCGGGAGTACCGCCCGGTGCTGATCGGCGTGGACGGCGGGGCGGACGCGCTGCTCGACGCGGGGTACGTGCCCGACATCATCGTGGGCGACTTCGACTCCGTCTCGCAGAAGGCGCTGTGCTGCGGCGCCGAACTGGTCGTCCACGCCTACCGCGACGGGCGGGCTCCGGGGCTGGAGCGGGTGCACAAGCTCGGCCAGGAGGCGGTCGTGTTCCCCGCGACCGGGACGAGCGAGGACATCGCCATGCTCCTCGCCGACGACAAGGGCGCCACGCTGATCGTCGCGGTCGGCACCCACTGGACGCTCGACGAGTTCCTGGACAAGGGCAGGTCGGGCGCGGCGAGCACGTTCCTCACCCGCCTGCGGGTGGGCAGCAAGCTCGTGGACGCCAAGGGCGTGAGCAGGCTCTACCGCAGCCGGATCTCCACGCCCTCCCTCCTGCTGCTCGTGGCCACCACACTGGTCACGATCGGCGTCGTGCTCTCGGTGTCGCCGATCGGCCAGGTCTGGCTGAACGGCCTGCGCGTGGCCTGGAACGGCTTCATCTTCTGGCTGGTCGGACTCTTCTCGTGATCGATTTCCGTTATCACCTCGTCTCGATCGTGGCGATCTTCCTCGCGCTCACGGTCGGCATCGTGCTGGGCAGCACCGTGCTCGAGCCCACGTTCTTCAAGTCGGCCGAGGAGATGACCGCGTCACTGCGGAAGGCCAACGAGAGCAACCTGGCCCAGATCTCGCAGCTGCAGAGCCGCGAGGAGGGCAGCGACTCGCTGGTCACCACCCACCTGCCCGAGCTCGTGCGCGGGCAGCTCGCCGGGGAGCGCGTCGTGCTCGTCGAGGCTCCGGGCGCGTCGGCCGCCCTGCGCGACCCGATCGAGAAGCTCGTGACGAGCGCGGGCGCCGTCTACAGCGGCAGGGTCAGCCTGACCGAGAAGTTCACCGACGCCGAGCAGGCGAACGTGGTGGACGGGCTGGCCACCAACCTCGCCCCGGCCGGCACCGCCTTCCCCGACGGGGCCACGCCGTACGACAAGGCCGCGGCGATGCTCGCCGGTGCGATCGTGACCAACGACCGCGCGCAGGCGGGCCGGGCCAACCCCGCGGCCACCGGTGTGCTGGAGGCCTTCCAGGCCGGCGACTTCCTGACCCTGAAGGGCGATCCGGAGCAGCGCGCCACGATGGCCATCCTGCTCGCGCCGTCCCAGCCGTACGAGGGAGAGGACGCCGACCGGCAGACGAACGCGGTCGTCTCGGTGGCGGCCGGGCTCGACACCGGCGCCCTCGGCACCGTCCTCGCGGGCACCGTCACCGCGTCCGGCACGGGCGGGGTCATCGCGGCCCTGCACGACACCGGCGGCGTGGCCTCCGCCGTCTCGACGGTCGACACCGTCGATTTCGCCGCGGGCCGTGTCGTCGTGGTCTACGCTCTGCGGGAGCAACTGACCGGCCGTTCCGGCGCGTACGGCGTCGGCAGCGGCGCGACGGCGTTCGAGCCCGCGGTGACCGCGCCCAGCCAGACCCCCACCCCGGTGGCGAGCCGGGGCTGAGCCGCCGGCCGGCACACCAACGGAGAGAAGGGCAACAGCCGTGGCCACACGTTCCCAGGCCGGCACCCGCGCCGCCGCGGCGCTCGGAGCCGCCGTCGGCGCCGCGCTCGGCGCCGTCGCCGCGCGTGCCGCCTTCGCCGCGTTCCGGCGCCGCCCGCCCATCGGCGACGAGAAGACCGCCGACGAGTACTGGACCCGGGTCAACCACCGCGGCGAGCCGGTCACGCTGCTGGAGGGGCCGGCGTTCGCCGCCGGCGCTGTCGCTGCCTCCGCCCTCGCCCCCGGCCTGCCCGTACGGACCCGCGCGGCGGCCGTGCTCGCCGGTGCGGGCAGCGGCGTCCTCGGCGCGTACGACGACCTGTTCGGCTCGACCTCGTCGAAGGGGTTCAAGGGGCACCTGGCCGCGCTCGCGCGCGGCGAGGTGACCAGCGGCGCGGTCAAGATCCTCGGCATCGGCGCGACCGGGCTCGCCGCGGCGGCGCTCGCCCCCCGCGACGGCCGGGGCATGGTGACGCGGTCTCTCGACACGCTCGTCGACGGCGCGTTGATCGCCGGCAGCGCCAACCTGGCCAACCTGTTCGACCTGCGGCCCGGCCGCGCGATCAAGGTCGGTCTGCTCGCCGGGGCACCTCTGCTGGCCGCCTCGGTCGCGGCGCCGTACGGCCCGCGCTCCCGCCAGACGGCCGCGCTGACCGCCGTTCCGCTGGGCGCGGCGGCGGCGCTGCTCCCCGAGGACCTGGGCGAACGGGCGATGCTCGGCGACGCCGGAGCGAACGCGCTCGGCGCGCTGCTCGGCCTGGCGGCCACCGCACGGCTGGGCAGGCCCGGCCGGATCGCCGCCCTCGGTGTCGTCGCCGCTCTCACCGCGGCCTCGGAGAAGGTCAGCTTCACCAAGGTCATCGCCGGCAACCGGGTGCTCAACCGCCTGGACATGCTCGGCCGGCGCGCTCCGCAGGCAGCCCCCGGCACGTCGGGGCCGCGCGGGTGACCTGGACGACCAGGGCCGTACGCGGAGGCGTATGGCATCGGCATGGGTAAGCGGCGTGGGTAAGCGGCATGGTTAGGCGGCATGGTTAGGCGGCATGGTTAGGCGGCTCGGGGCGGGGATCGCCGGGGCGGCGGTCCTCATCGGGGTCATCACGGTCCTGGCCCGGGTGACAGGCTTCGCCAAGCAACTGGCGTTCGCCCGCACGGTCGGCACGAACTGCCTGGCCACCGCCTACTACTCGGCCAACAGCGTGCCGAACATCGTCTTCGAGGTCGTGGCGGGCGGTGCGCTCGCCGGGATGGTCGTCCCGGTGCTCGCGGGAGCCGCCGCCAGATCGGACGGCGAGGCGCGTGCGGAGGTCGGTCGGATCGCGTCCGCGCTGCTGACCTGGGTGATCGTGCTGCTGGTGCCGCTCGCGGCGCTGACCGCGCTGGTCGCGGGGCCGGTGGCGCGGCTGCTCGTCGGCTCCGAGGTGGAGCACTGCGACGTCGGCCAGGTGGGCGCCGTGGCCGCGCGCATGCTGGTCGTCTTCGCGCCGCAGATCCCGTTGTACGGCATGGCGGTGGTGCTCTACGGCGTGCTGCAGGCGCACCGGCGCTTCTCGGGGCCGGCGCTGGCGCCATTGGTGTCGAGCGTGGTGGTCATCATCGCCTACCTGGCTTTCGGGCCGCTCAGCGGCGGCGACAAGGACCCCGCCACGGTGCCGGGACCGGCGGAGATCGCGCTGTCGGCGGGTACGACGCTCGGCGTGCTGGCTCTGGTGGTCACCGTGGTCGGGCCCGCGTGGCGGCTCGGCCTGCGGTGGCGGCCCACACTCCGCTTCCCCGACGGCGTCGCCGTACAGGTGCGGCGGCTCGCCCTGGCCGGGCTGAGCGCGCTGGTCGCCCAGCAGGCCGCCGCGGCGATCCTGATCCCCGTGGCCAACCGTGTCGGCGGGGGCGCGCTGCCCGCCTACAACTACGCCTGGGCGATCTATCAGGTGCCGTACGCCGTGCTGGCGGTGCCCATCGCGACCAGCGCGTTCCCGGCGCTCGCCGCACGGGCGCAGACCGACGGCGAGGGCTTCGCGGCGCTGGCGGCGCGGACCACGCGCGCGGTCGTGCTGGTCTGCGGCCTGGCGGCCGGCGCGCTCGCCGCGATCGCGGGACCGCTCGCCCACGTCTTCCTCGCCCAGGCGGACACCGAGGTCGCCGCGGCCGAGTTCGCCCGCGGGATCGCGCTGTTCGCGCCGGGGCTGATCGGGTACGGCCTGGTGGCCCACCTCAGCCGGGTGCTGTACGCCGGGGGGCAGGGCAGGGCGGCGGCCCGGGGGCAGGTCGCCGGATGGCTGGTCGTGGCCGTCGCCCAGGTGGCGTTCGTCCTCGTGCTGCCGGACGGCTGGGGTCTGGGCGGGCTCGCGCTCGGCCAGGCGGCCGGCATGACGGTGGGGGCCGCGTTGCTGCTGGCCTCGGTCGTGCGGGCGCGGGGAGCGCGGGCCGTCCACGGTGTGACGAGGGCCGGGCTGGCAGCCCTGCTGGGCGGGGGCGCGGGCTTCCTCGCGGGCGCGGCGGCCGCTCGGCTTCCCCTGGCGGGGGAGGGTCCGTGGGGCGGTCTCCTGACGGCCGCTCTGGCCGGGCTGACGGCCATGGTCGCGGGGCTTGTCGTCGCCGCGCTCGTGGACCGCGCGGACCTGGCCGCCGCCCTGTCCGGAGTCAGACGCGGAAGAGGCACGAGTCCGGCGGACCCGCCGGCCGAGGAGGCGGTGTGAGCGAGCGAGTGGGTGGACACGGTGCCTGGCGCATGCCACTTCGAGCCGCAGGCGAGGAGGGGGCATGAGCCGGATAGTGCTCGTGCTGGGGTCGAGCCTGGGGGGTGTGGGCCGGCACGTGCGGATGCTCGCCGGAGGGCTGGTCGCGCGGGGGCACCGGGTGCTGGTCGCGGGCCCCGGCAGCACCGAGGAGGCCTTCGGCTTCACCGGCACGGGCGCGGGCTTCGCCGAGGTCGAGATCGCCGACCGGCCGCATCCCGCCCAGGATCTGCGGACCGCCCTGCGCCTGCGCACGCTGGCCCGTGGCGCGGACGTCGTCCATGCCCACGGCCTGCGGTCCGGTGCGCTGGCCGCGCTCGCCCTCACCGGGTCGCGGGGGTGGCCGCGTCTCGTGGTCACCCTGCACAACGCGGTCACGGCGGGCGGGGCGATCGGGACGGTCTACGGGCTGCTGGAACGGATCGTCGCCCGGCGCGCGGACCGCGTTCTGGCGATCTCGCCGGACGTCGCGGAGCGCATGCGGGCGAGGGGCGCACGCGGGGTGGACCTCGCGGTGGTGCCCGCGCCGCCGCTCGCGGAACCCGCCCGCCCGGCCGAGAAGGTGCGGGCCGAGATCGCCGCCCGGCTGTCCGGCGCCGCGGACGCGGCACGGGCCGCGCGGGAGCGGCCGATCCTGCTCACGGTAGCCCGGCTGGCTCAGCAGAAGGGCCTGGAGACGCTGCTCGACGCGGCGGCCGGGCCGTACAAGGGGGATCCGGTCTTCGTGATCGCGGGCGACGGGCCGCTGCGCGCGGAGCTTCAGGCCCGCGTCGACGCCGAGGAACTGCCCGTGGTCCTGTACGGCTGGGCCGACCCGGCCGATCTGCTGCAGGTCGCGACGGCGGTGATCGTGCCCAGCAGATGGGAAGGGCAGCCGCTGAGCGTCCAGGAGGCACTGCGGGCGGGCAGGCCGATCATCGCGACCCGGGTGGGCGGCATCCCGGAGATGGTGGGCGAGGCGGCCCTGCTGGTGCCGCCGCAGGACCCGGGCGCGCTGAGCCGGGAGATCGGCCGCCTGCTCGGCGACCCCGCCCTGGCCGGTCGTCTGGCGCAGGCCTCCGTACGCCGTGGCCGGGAGCTGCCCGACGAGGACGCGGCGTCGCGTGCGGTGCTCAGGGCGTACGGGCTGGCGTCGTAACGTGTCAGGAGTGGCGGGAGGGTGCGAACACCCTCCCGCGGCGGTGACAGAAGACCGCCGGTCCGGTGACCCGCCGGGGTTTTCGGTCGAGGATCGCCGACGTTCCGGCAAGGATTAGGTGGGACTAAGTCTGATCCATATACTGGACGGGTTGGGGGGGAGTATCCCTTCGCGGCGGTTCCGTCATCACGGTGTCAGCACCCGGGGCCGTCGGTCCGTCGTGCGCGTACGGGCGGGAGAGACCTCCGGCAGTGTGTTCAGCGCGCGCCGGAGGTAGTCGTGGTACATGCACCGTTGTGGCTGTGGGCCCTGGTCATCGTGGGTCTTCTCGTCGTGGTCGCCGTCGACCTGTGGATCGTCGATCGGGGTGAGCCGCGGGAGTTCTCGATGCGGCAGGCCGGCATCTGGGTGGGCTTCTACGTCTGCCTGGCGGTGCTGTTCGGCATCGGGTTAACGATTTGGGCGGGACCCGGGACCGGTGGCGAGTTCTTCGCGGGCTATCTGACGGAATACAGCCTCAGCGTCGACAACCTGTTCGTCTTCTACATCATCATGAGCCGTTTCGGCGTGCCCCGGATCTACCAGCACAAGGTCCTGCTCGTAGGCATCGTCCTCGCCCTGGTAATGCGCGGGATCTTCATCGCCATCGGGGCCGCCGCGCTGAGCCGCTTCGGCTGGCTGCTGTACGTGTTCGGGGTCTTCCTGATCTACACGGCGTACACGCTGATCCGGGACCACAACAAGGATGACGACGAGTTCAACGAGAACATCCTCCTGCGCTGGGCCCGGCGGGTCTTCCCGACCACTCCCGACTACGTCGGCTCCCGGGTGAGCGTGCGGGTGGACGGCAAGCGCATGGTGACGCCCATGCTGATCGTGATGATCGCCATCGGGACCACGGACCTGCTGTTCGCCCTCGACTCGATTCCGGCCATCTTCGGCCTCACGAAGGCGGCCTTCATCGTGTTCGCCGCGAACGCGTTCGCCCTGATGGGACTGCGTCAGCTCTACTTCCTGCTCGGCGGACTGCTGCAGCGGCTGGTCTACATCAGCTACGGATTGGCGTTCATCCTCGGTTTCATCGGGGTTAAGCTGATTCTCGAAGCACTTCACGAGAACGAGGTCTCCTGGGCTCCTCAGATCCCCATCTGGGTGTCGCTGGCGGTCATCGGCGTCACCATGGCCCTGACCACCGTCGCCAGTCTGATCAAGGCTCGCCGCGACGACAAAACCATCACTCCGGCGGAAGCCTCGCAAGCGGAGGCCTCTCAGGCGGAAGCCCCGCAGGGCTAGCGAAAACGGGCAGTCACCCTGTTTGCTTGTTCTCGTTGTGCCACACATTGACTGCCGGATCGGTAATATCGATCGTTAGCTCGCATGCCGGTCCATAGTCGCCAGAAGAGTACAAAGGTCATCTGTGTCCAACGAATCGTTGCCTCGCGGCCCTGAATCCGGGCCCGCGCAAAGTGCCCGGGGACGAGTCAGGCTCGCACGCGGGGTGTCCCCGTGGCTGGCTCCGACCGCCGCGGCGGCGGCCGTCACCGCCGTTCTCACCCGAAGGTCGCCCCGTTGGGCGCTGGCCGCGGCGCCACTCGCCGCACTCACCGGCGGGATGCTGTGGTTCTTCCGCGATCCCGAGCGCGTGCCCGGCGAGGGCAGGCTCATCTCGCCCGCCGACGGCGTCGTGCAGAGCATCGACCCCTGGCCGGACGGCCGGACCCGGGTCGCGATCTTCATGAGTCCGCTGAACGTCCACGTCAACCGGGCGCCCGCGGCCGGCACGGTCACCTCGGTCGAGCACGTGCCCGGCGGCTTCGTGCCCGCGTTCAACAAGGACAGCGACCAGAACGAGCGTGTCGTCTGGCATTTCGACACCGTGCTCGGAGACATCGAGATGGTGCAGATCGCCGGCGCCGTCGCGCGCCGCATCGTGCCGTACCTGTTCGCGGGCGCGAAGGTCGTCCAGGGCGAGCGGGTCGGGCTGATCCGTTTCGGCTCCCGAGTGGACGTCTACCTGCCCGAGGGCATCAGGCCGGCGGTCACCGTCGGCACCCGGACCGTCGCGGGGGTGACACGTCTTGACCACGTCTGACCTGGGAGCCGAAGCCTCCTGGCCGGTGGAGGAGGCGGCCGAGGAGCCGCGCGGGCCCGTCGGCAAGGCCTTCCGCCTGTCGGCCGCCGACTCCCTTTCGCTGGGCAACGCCCTCAGTGGCTTCCTCGCCGTCTGCGTGCTCGCCTGGTCGGCGATCAGCGACCTGCAGGCCAGCGGCAAGTTCGCCCCCGACCCGCGCTTCTTCGGCACCGCCGTGGTGCTGCTGCTCATCGGCGCGACCTGCGACCTGTTCGACGGCCTGGTGGCGAGGAAGTTCCGCGCGTCCGCGATGGGCGCGGAGCTGGACAACCTCGCCGACGTGATCAGCTTCGGTTTCGCGCCCGCCTTCATGGTGATGATCTGGGCCGGTTTCTCCGGCAAGCTCCCGCTGTGGCTGGTGCTGTGCGCGGCCGGATCCGTCCTGCTCGCCGGCGTCGTACGGCTGGCCCGCTTCGCCTGCGTGAAGACCAAGAGCGGCGACTTCATGGGCCTGCCGATCCCGATGGGCGCCATGACCGTGGTGTCGATCGTGCTGCTCTTCCAGCCGAACTACCTCACCATGGCCGCCATCTTCGGTGTGGCCTGGCTCATGGTCAGCCGCATCGAGTACCCCAAGCCGAAGGGCAACCTGGCGGCCGTCGTGCTGGCCTGGATGCTGATCAACGTGGCGTGCCTGACGATCTGGGCGGCCGGTCTCGCCGGCGGTGACCAGCTGATCAAGGTGGGCGCCACGATGCAGATCGCGATCGTCTCCGCGATTCCGCTTCGGGTTCTCATGTTCAAACAGCAGCAACGCAGGGAACGACGCTCGGAGAACGCGGGCTGACGTCGTCGCACGAACAGGGCCCCGGTCGGCTGGGGCCCGCCATCCTGGGCCCGGGCCAATCCACGTGGAGAAAACGCCTAGTCCAATGGAGCCCTGGTCGCCATGCCTCGTGAGCACACCCGGACGTACTTTCTCGGAAAACTGGCCCGTGAGCTTGAGTTGCGGGGGCTGGAGGCGTCGCTGCGCCCGGATCCGCCGTCGCTGAAGGTCCGCGACCCGGACGCGGCGCTGTTCACCGAAACGGTCGACTGTGTCGCGATGTCGGACGGCTGGTTCTACCGCTGGTCCTGGGGCGACGTGGTGGAGAGTGCGGAGGAGCCCGCTCTCGCGGCCGACCGCATCGTCAAGGTCTTCACCACCGGCGAACCCCGGCCGCACCCTGCCCTTGGCGACGCCTGACGGGTCGCGCTCTGTCTTCGGCGACGCCTGACGGGTCGCGCTCTGCCCTCGGCGGCGCGCTGACCGCCCGCCCACTCAGTCAGAGGCGGATCCACTCCGTCGCCGTGGTGACCTCGTCCAGGACGTCCGGGAGGGGATCCACTCCCAGCCCAGGGCCGTCCGGCACGTCGAGGTGCCCGCCGTCCAGCTCGAACGGCGGGGTCACGTCGGTGTGGAAGTAGCGCCGGGAGGCGGAGGTGTCGCCGGGGAGTGTGAAGCCGGGCAGCGCGGCCAGCGCCACATTGGCCGCCCGGCCGATGCCCGTCTCCAGCATGCCGCCGCACCAGACCGCGACGCCGTGCGCGCGGCACAGGTCGTGGATGCGCCGGGCCTCCAGGTAACCGCCGACCCGCCCCGGCTTAATGTTGATCACCGAGCACGCGCCGAGGCTGATCGCCGCCGCAGCGTGGGCCGCCGACTCGACGGACTCGTCCAGGCAGATCGGCGTGCGGATCGACCGGGCGAGCCGGGCGTGCTGCACGAGGTCGTCGTCGGCCAGCGGCTGCTCGATCAGCAGGAGGTCGAAGTCGTCCAGCCGGGCCAGGTGCCGGGCGTCCGCGAGCGTGTAGGCCGCGTTGGCGTCCACCTGGAGCAGCAGCTCCTCCCCGAACCGCTCGCGGACCGCGCGGACCGGCGCCACGTCCCACCCAGGCCCGATCTTCAGCTTGACCCGTACGTACCCCTCCTCGACGTACGCCCCGACGGTGTCGAGCAGCTCGGCCACCGAGCCCATGATCCCGACCGAGACGCCGCAGGGGACGCGGTCCCGGGTGGCGCCGAGGAACCGGGCGAAGGACTCGCCGGTGATCCGGAGCGACGCGTCGAGCACCGCCGCCTCCAACGCGGCCTTGGCCATCCGGTGACCCTTGAACGGCGCGAGGGCGGGACCGACGGCCTGGGGGTCCAGCCCGCGGGGCAGCGCGGGGATCAGGAAACGCCGCAGCACGTCGGCCGCCGCGTCCACGTACTCGGAGGAGTAGAGCGGCTCGGACATCGCCACGCACTCGCCCCAGCCCTCGGCCTCCGGCGTCACCACCCGCACGAGAAGGACGTCGCGTGCGGTCTCGGTGCCGAACGACGTCCGGAACGGCGCGACGAGCGGCATCGCGATCCGGCGCAGTTCGATTCCAGTGATCTCCATGAGGTGCCCGGCTCCAGGGGAAGGACGGTTTGCGCCGTTCACTATACGGACGTCTCAGACCACCAGTCCGAGCAGGAGCACGCAGCAGAACGACACCACGGAGATGATCGTCTCCATGATCGACCAGCTTCTGATCGTCTCGCCGACCGACATCCCGAGGTACTCCTTGACCAGCCAGAACCCGGCGTCGTTCACGTGGGAGAAGAACAGCGACCCGGCCCCGATGGCGAGCACGAGCAGGGCGACGTGGGCGGGGGACTGGCCGGCGGCCAGCGGCGCGGCGATCCCGGCGGCGGAGATCGTGGCGACGGTCGCGGAGCCGGTGGCCAGCCGGATGCCGACGGCGATCAGCCAGCCGAGCACCAGCACGGGTACGCTCGCGCCCTGCGCGGCCTCGCCGATGACCTTGCCGACCCCCGAGTCGACCAGGGTCTGCTTGAATCCTCCGCCCGCGCCGACGATGAGCAGGATTCCGGCGATCGGCGGCAGCGAGTCGGCGATCGCCGAGGAGATCCGGGCCCGGCCGAAGCCCGCGGCGCGGCCCAGCGTGAACATCGCCACGATCACCCCGATCAGCAGGGCGATCAGGGGAGTGCCGAGGACCTCGAACAGGGTGCGCACCGCGTGGTCCTCCGGCAGGACGATCTCCACGACGGCCCGGCCCAGCATCAGCACCACTGGCAGCAGGATCGTGGCCACCGTGACGCCGAAGCCCGGCCGGGGGCGCGCCCCGTCCTCCGGCTCCGCGTCTTCCGCCTCAGGGGTCTGTTCGCGTTCGAGCCGTTCCGGCGGCGCCGGTCGCACCCATCGGGCGGCGAGCCTGGCGAACAGCGGGCCGGACACGATCACGGTCGGGATCGCCACCAGCAGGCCCAGCCCGAGCGTGAGCCCGAGGTCCGCCTTGAGCGTGTCTATCGCGACCAGCGGCCCGGGATGCGGGGGCACCAGGCCGTGCAGGACGGACAGGCCCGCCAGGGCGGGGACCGCGATGAGCAGCAGCGGGCGGCCGCTCCGCCGGGCCACCAGCAGGATGACGGGGATCAGCAGGACCAGCCCGATCTCGAAGAACATCGGCAGTCCGATGAGCACCGCGATCAGCGTCACCGCCCATGGCAGCGCCCGGTCGCCGCTGCGGCGCAGGATGCCGTCGACGATCTCGTCGGCCCCGCCCGAGTCGGCCAGGAGTTTGCCCAGCATCGCTCCGAGGGCGATGAGCACGCCGACTCCGGCGACGGTCGAGCCCAGACCGGCGGTGAAGCTGTCGATCAGCTTGGCGGGGGCCATGCCGGCCACCAGGCCGAGCACGCCCGAGCCGAGCGCGAGCGCGAGGAACGGGTGGGTCCGCAGCTTGGTGATCAGCACCACGATGACCGCGATGCCGGCCAGGACGGCAACGATGAGGCGGGTGTCGTGGCCGCTCCACGCGGCCGCGCCGGCGAGGGGGGTCATGAGGGGGGTCATCCGGGGGCTCCTCCGACGGTCCGTGCGGTAGCCGCTGCCCCGCAGGAGCCCTCCGAATCACGTACGCCCGGCCCCCGTGGATCACGCCCCTCGGGGCCGGGACGCCGGTGGCGTCCCGGCGTCCGTCACCAGCCGCGGGCCTTCCACTCCGGCAGGTGCGGCCGCTCGGCGCCGAGGGTGGTGTCCCTGCCGTGGCCGGGGTAGACCCAGGTCTCGTCGGGCAGGCGGTCGAAGATCCGTTCCACGACGTCCGTGAACAGCTGCTCGAACCGGGCCGGGTCCTTCTGCGTGTTGCCGACGCCGCCGGGGAACAGGGAGTCGCCGGTGAACAGGTGGCGGTCCTGGTAGAGCAGCGCGATCGAGCCGGGAGTGTGGCCGCGCAGGTGGATGACGTCCAGCGTCACCACGCCGACCGTCACCCGGTCGCCGTGCTCGACCTCTCTGGTCACCTTCACCGGCAGTTCGGGGGCGTCGAGGGGGTGGGCGACGGTCTGGGCTCCGGTGGCCCGCGCGACCTCCTCCAAGGCCATCCAGTGGTCGGGGTGCCGGTGGGTGGTCACGATCGCGCTGATCGGCATGTCGCCGATGAGCTCGAGCAGCCGGTCGGGCTCGGCCGCCGCGTCGACCAGCACCCCGTCGCCGGTCTCCGCGCACCGCAGCAGGTAGGCGTTGTTGCCGAAGTCGCCGACCTCGATCTTCGAGATCGTCAGCCCCGGGACCTCGCGCACGTCGGCGGGCCCGTTCTTGGTGACGTTTCCGGTGTAGGTCATGATCGTTCCTCTCTGGGTTCCCGGTTCTGGTTCGCCGTGGGCGGCCAGGACGGCGGTGGTTCGGCGGGCAGTCCCGCGGGGGACGGCTTCGGCCACGGTGGCGGGGACGGCAGCCCTCCGGCCGCGTCGCGCTCGAGGCGCGCATCGGGAGTGTCGCGCCGGAGGCGCGCATCGGAGGTGCTGTGCCGGGGAGGCGCCTGTGGTGCACCGAGTCGCAGGCCCGCGCCGTCGGTCCTGCCCGCGAGCCACGCGAGCAGCTCGCGCGGCGTGCCCTCCACGACGGGGCCGTCGCCGAGGCCCGTCCAGGTCCTTATGACCTCGCCGGTGCCCGGCTCGCGGGCGACGACCTCGCCCACCGGGGTCTCACTGCCGAGCCAGAGCATCGTGTCGTGCAGCTCTCGTCTCACGTACGTCTCGGGCCAGTCGGCCCACCCGTAGCCTGCCCCGAGGTCGGCGTGGTGCACCTCGACCTCCCTGAGCCGCCGGATCGGGACGTACCAGGCGGGGTGGTCGGGCGGGTTCATCCCCGCGACCATCGCGGTCCACGCCTCGGCGGGCGTCTCCCTCATCGCCGCCGCGAACCGCTCGGCGCTGTCGCGCAGGTCGGCGAGCTGCTCGGCGGCCGGGCGGGCCGCGCCCGCCTCGATGTCGGCCTCGCGGGCCCGCGCCGAGGCGTACTGCGGGGTACGCACCCCCGTGCGCGCCCAGGACAGCAGGTTGACGTAGCTGTCGGCGTTGCGGGCGACGTGCGTCAGGACGTGCCCCCTCGTCCAGCCGGGCAGCAGGGACGGCGCGCGGAGATCCTGGTCGGTGAGGCGGGCGGCGGTCGCCATCAGGCGCCCGGTCGCCTCGGTGAGCTCCCGCTCGATCTCGTCGATTACGGACATGGAGAGAATCATGCCCCCGGCACCCCCGGCCGCCGTCCCCGCACCCGGCGGGAAGAGGACGGCGCCCGCGGCGGTTGTATGAGCAGGGGTTTCCTGCGGATGGCAGGCACCGGTTTGACGAAGCTCATACCCTGGTTCACGGAGCGTGTCCCACACAGCACGCGGGGCCGCCCCCTCCGGCCGCCGGACGATGCCCCCCGAAATTGTCGGTGGCTCTGGATAGCCTGCCCGTGCACCTCCATTCACCTCATCGACCTATCGGGACCACCGTGGCTGACCGCCTGATCGTGCGTGGCGCACGCGAACACAATTTGAAGGACGTCTCGCTCGACCTCCCGCGAGACGCTCTGATCGTTTTCACCGGACTGTCGGGCTCCGGCAAGTCCAGCCTGGCCTTCGACACGATCTTCGCCGAGGGACAGCGGCGATACGTGGAGTCCCTGTCCGCGTACGCCCGGCAGTTCCTGGGTCAGATGGACAAGCCCGACGTCGACTTCATCGAGGGCCTGTCCCCGGCCGTCTCCATCGACCAGAAGTCCACCAGCCGCAACCCCCGTTCGACCGTCGGCACGATCACCGAGGTCTACGACTACCTGCGCCTGCTGTGGGCGCGCATCGGCAAGCCGCACTGCCCGCAGTGCGCTCGCCCGATCGCCCGGCAGACGCCGCAGCAGATCGTGGACCGCGTGCTCGAGCTGGAGGAGGGCACCCGGTTCCAGGTCCTCGCCCCGATCATCCGCGGTCGCAAGGGGGAGTACGCCGAGCTGTTCCGCGAGCTGCAGACCAAGGGCTACGCCCGGGCACGCGTCGACGGCACGATCGTGCGGCTGGAGGAGCCGCCCACGCTCAAGAAGTACGAGAAGCACGACATCGAGGTGATCGTCGACCGTCTGTCGGTCAAGGAGAGCGCGCGGCGCAGGCTGACCGACTCGGTGGAGACCGCCCTGCAGCTGTCCGGCGGCACCATCACGCTCGACTTCGTCGACCTGCCGGACGACGACCCCAACCGTGAGCGCTTCTACTCCGAGCACCTCTACTGCCCCTACGACGACCTGTCGTTCGAGGAGCTCGAGCCGCGGTCGTTCTCGTTCAACTCGCCCTTCGGCGCCTGCCCCGAGTGCACCGGTCTCGGCACCCGCATGGAGGTCGATCCCGACCTCCTCGTCCCCGACCCCGAGCGCACGCTCGGCGACGGCGCGATCAGCCCGTGGGCGAACGGCCACACCAGCGACTACTTCGTACGGCTGCTGGAGGCGCTGGGCAACGCGCTCGGCTTCGACCTCGACACCCCGTGGGAGCGGCTGACGAAGAAGGCGCAGAAGGCGATCCTGCACGGCCACGACGAGCAGGTCCACATCCGCTACAGCAACCGGTACGGCAGGCAGCGGTCGTACTACACCGACTTCGAGGGCGTGATCCCCTGGGTGCAGCGCCGGCACGCCGAGTCGGAGAGCGACGCCAGCCGCGAGCGGTTCGAGGGCTTCATGCGCGAGGTGCCCTGCCCGGCCTGCAAGGGCCGCCGCCTCAAGCCGGTCTCGCTGGCCGTGACCGTCGGGGACGCCTCGATCGCCGAGGTCTCGGGAATGTCGATCGCCGACTGCGCGAAGTTCCTGTCCGGCCTGCGGCTGTCGGAGCGGGACATGCACATCGCGGAGCGGGTGGTCAAGGAGATCAACGCCCGGCTGGGCTTCCTGCTCGACGTCGGGCTCGACTACCTCACGCTCGACCGCGCCGCCGGCACGCTCGCCGGTGGCGAGGCGCAGCGGATCAGGCTGGCCACGCAGATCGGCTCCGGCCTGGTCGGCGTGCTGTACGTGCTGGACGAGCCGTCCATCGGACTGCACCAGCGTGACAACCAGCGGCTGCTGGAGACGCTGATCCGGCTGCGCGACATGGGCAACACGCTGATCGTGGTCGAGCACGACGAGGACACGATCGCCGCCGCCGACTGGGTGGTCGACATCGGCCCCGGCGCGGGTGAGCACGGCGGCCAGGTCGTCGTGTCCGGCACCGTGCAGGAACTGCTCGCCAGCGAGGAGTCGCTGACCGGCGCGTACCTGTCGGGCCGCAAGGCGATCACCGTGCCGGAGATCCGGCGCCCCCGGGACAAGAAGCGGCAGCTCGTCGTGAAGGGCGCCCGCGAGCACAACCTCAAGGGAGTGGACGTCGAGTTCCCGCTCGGCGTCTTCACCGCGGTCACCGGCGTCTCGGGGTCCGGCAAGTCGACGCTGGTCAACGACATTCTCTACGCGGCGCTGGCCAAGGAGCTGAACGGCGCGAAGAGCGTGCCGGGACGGCACTCCCGGGTGGTCGGCACCGACCTGGTCGACAAGGTCGTCCACGTCGACCAGTCGCCGATCGGCCGCACGCCGAGGTCCAACCCGGCGACGTACACGGGCGTCTTCGACCACGTGCGCAAGCTGTTCGCCGCCACGACCGAGGCGAAGGTCCGCGGCTACCTGCAGGGCCGGTTCAGCTTCAACGTCAAGGGCGGGCGCTGCGAGGCCTGCTCCGGCGACGGCACCATCAAGATCGAGATGAACTTCCTGCCGGACGTCTACGTCCCCTGTGAGGTCTGCCACGGCGCCCGGTACAACCGGGAGACACTGGAGGTCCACTACAAGGGCAAGACGATCTCAGAGGTCCTCGACATGCCGATCGAGGAGGCGCTGGGGTTCTTCGAGGCGATCCCCGCCATCCGCCGTCACCTGCAGACGCTGCACGACGTCGGTCTCGGGTACGTACGGCTGGGCCAGCCGGCGACCACGCTGTCGGGCGGCGAGGCGCAGCGGGTGAAGCTCGCCTCCGAGCTCCAGCGGCGGTCGACCGGCCGCACGGTGTACGTGCTGGACGAGCCCACCACCGGTCTGCACTTCGAGGACATCCGCCGGCTTCTCGGCGTGCTCAATCGGCTGGTGGACGCCGGCAACACGGTGATCGTCATCGAGCACAACCTCGACGTCATCAAGACCGCCGACTGGATCGTCGACATGGGGCCCGAAGGCGGATCCGGGGGCGGCAGGGTCGTCGCCGCCGGCACGCCCGAGCAGATCGCCCGGGTCGAGGAGAGCCACACCGGCGTCTTCCTCCGCAAGATTCTGGGCGTATGAGTATTCGTCTCATCTTCTCTCCCTACTCTTCTCCTTCCGACCGCGTCACCCTGAACCGGCCACGGGGTGATGGCCGTACCTGAGAGCACACAGGGTGACGCGTCGCGCAGGGGAAGACCCGGGGCCATGGACGTCCCGGGCCGCCGCATCAGGGAAGGATGAGCATGACGGATACGACACGCCGGGCCGTGATCTTCGGCGCCGGGGGCGCCGGGCTGGCCGTGGCGCTGAGCGCGTGCGGCGCCTCCGACGGGGACGCCACGGCGTCGGCGGACCAGGGCACGTCCCAGGACGCTCAGGGAGCACAGGGCGGGGGCGAGATCGCGAAGACCTCCGACATCCCCCAGGGCGGCGGCAAGGTCTTCAAGGACCAGGACGTCGTCATCACGCAGCCGGAGGCCGGCACGTTCAAGGCGTTCAGCGCGACCTGCACCCACCAGGGCTGCCCGGTCGCCAGCGTCTCGAACAACGAGATCGTCTGCCCGTGCCACGGCAGCAAGTTCAGCGCCAAGGACGGTGCCGTGACCAACGGGCCGGCCACCAAGCCGCTCGCGGAGAAGACCATCACGGTGAGCGGCGACAGCATCACCCTCGCGTAGGGGCGCCGGAGAGCGTGCCGCCGCCTGCCGGACGCGGGGATCCCGCGCGGAGGCGGCGGTCGCCCGACGGCTCCGGCTCCTCGTCCCGTGGAACCCCTTCGGCGCGTGAACCCTCCGGCTCGCGAACCCCGCGCGAGGCCGGCCGGGCCGCGTCGGAGAGGTCCTCCCGGGCGTGGGGACCGGTGCGGCCGCCACGGGACGGCAGGTGAAACGTCACGCCGGCGGCCGCGGTCGTGCCCGCCGGGCGATCGGCGGAATCGGCCGGTGCTGTGCTGATCTACGCCGTAAAGGCGCGCTCATCTCTCATCGCGCCAGGACCCGCACGGGCCCTGGCTCGTCGGCCGGGATTGTCGGCCGGGATTGTCAGCGGAGCCCAGTAGTCTTTGGGTGTGGCGGATCCGGCAACCTATCGACCGGCGCCCGGATCGATCCCCGAGTCGCCAGGCGTCTATCGCTTCCGCGACCCGGGCGGCCGGGTGATCTACGTGGGCAAGGCGAAGAGCCTGCGGCAGCGGCTCAACTCGTACTTCGCGGACTTCGCCGGCCTGCACCCGCGGACGCAGACGATGCTCACGACCGCGGCGTCCGTGGACTGGACGGTGGTCGGCACCGAGGTCGAGGCGCTCCAGCTCGAATACTCCTGGATCAAGGAGTTCGACCCCCGGTTCAACGTCAAGTACCGCGACGACAAGTCGTACCCGTACCTGGCCGTGACGATGGGGGAGGACTTCCCCCGGGTGCAGGTGATGCGCGGGGCCAAGCGGAAGGGCACCCGGTATTTCGGCCCCTACTCGCACGCCTGGGCCATCCGGGAGACCGTCGACCTGCTGCTGCGCGTCTTCCCCGTGCGGACGTGCTCGGCCGGGGTCTTCAAGCGGGCGGGGCAGATCGGCCGCCCCTGCCTGCTGGGATACATCGACAAGTGCTCGGCGCCCTGCGTCGGCCGGGTCACCCCGGAGGAGCATCGCGCCCTCGCCGAGGACTTCTGCGACTTCATGGCCGGCAACACCGGGCGCTTCATCAAGCGGCTGGAGCGCGATATGCGCGACGCGGCTGCCGTGGAGGAGTACGAGCGGGCCGCGCGGCTGCGCGACGACATCCAGGCGCTGCAACGGGCCCTGGAGAAGCAGACGGTCGTGCTCGGCGACGACACCGACTGCGACGTGATCGCCCTCGCGGAGGACCCGCTGGAGGCGGCGGTCCAGGTCTTCTACGTGCGCGGCGGCCGCATCCGCGGGCAGCGCGGCTGGGTGGTGGACAAGGTCGAGGAGGCCACCCCCGGCGAGCTGGTGGAGCAGTTCCTGCTCCAGATGTACGGCGAGGCCACGATTCCCCGCGAGATCCTCGTGCCGGCGCGGCCCCCGGACGAGACCGCGCTGATCGAGCTGCTGAGCGAGCAGCGGGGCTCCCGGGTCGACCTGCGCGTTCCCCAGCGCGGTGACAAGAAGAGCCTCATGGAGACGGTGGAGCGCAACGCCAAGGAGTCGCTCGCCCAGCACAAGCTGCGCCGCGCCAGCGACCTCACCACGCGCAGCCGCGCTCTGCAGGAGATCGCCGACGCCCTCGATCTCGACCAGGCGCCGCTGCGGATCGAGTGCTACGACGTGTCGCACATCCAGGGCGAGAACGTCGTGGCCTCGATGGTGGTCTTCGAGGACGGCCTGGTCCGCAAGAGCGAGTACCGCCGCTTCTCCATCAGGACCGCGGAAGGCGACGTCGCCTCGATATACGAGGTGATCTGCCGGCGGTTCAAGCGCTACCTGGAGGAGCGGGCGGAGACGGGTGAGCTGGACGCCGAGGCGGACGACGGGGCGGACGACGGGGCGGACGACGCGGGCGAGCGCGAAGCCGGGCACGGGGCCGGGACGCCGATCGACCCGGAGACCGGCCGTCCCCGCAAGTTCGCCTACCCTCCCAACCTCGTGGTGGTGGACGGCGGCCCGGCGCAGGCGGCGGCCGCCCAGCGCGCCCTGGACGAGCTCGGCATCGACGACGTCGCCGTGTGCGGCCTGGCCAAGCGGCTGGAGGAGGTGTGGCTGCCTGGCGACGACCAGCCCGTGATCCTGCCGCGCAGCAGCGAGGGGCTTTACCTGTTACAGCGCGTCCGTGACGAAGCGCACAGGTTCGCCATCACCTACCATCGGACGAAGAGGTCGAAATCGCTCAAAGAGAGCGCGCTCGACCAGGTGCCGGGCCTGGGCCCGGCACGCCGTCAGGCCCTGCTGCGTCACTTCGGGTCGGTGAAGCGGCTGCGGGAGGCGAGCGCGGAGGAGATCCGCGAGGTCCCCGGCATCGGCCGCGCGACCGCCGAGGCCATCGTCGCGGCACTGCGCGGTGAGAGCCCGTCCCCGGCGGGGCAGGGGTCGTGAGGTGCCCGCGCGAGCACCATGGCATGTCCCGGCCAGGGCGGGGTCAGCAGGGAGGGCACCATGGGAGTTGCCCGGCGTGGCGGTGGCGCGATCAGGTGAAGAGGTGTCATGCTCCGGCACCAGAAGGTCCTCCCCGCGGGGCACGCCAGGTCCCGGCGGCCGTCCCGGTGCGGGCGCCGGGCGCGGACGGGGCTGACGTTGGGCGAGATGACATGGGCGGCAAGGCGGTGAGCGGGCGATGAGCACGACTGAGCCGGCATTCGTGGTGATCACTGGAATGTCGGGGGCGGGGCGCAGCACCGCGGCGAAGTCTCTGGAGGACCTCGGCTGGTACGTGATCGACAACCTGCCGCCGGGGCTGCTGTCCTCGCTCGCCGAGGAGGCGGGCCGGGTGAACATGGCGACCGACCGCGTCGCGGCCGTGGTCGACGTGCGCAGCCTCGCCTTCACCACCGACCTCAACGCGGCGATCGAGGAGCTCGACGGGCGCGGCGTCGGCGTCCGGGTGGTGTTCCTGGAGGCCAGCGACGAGGAACTGGTCCGCAGGTTCGAGAACGTCCGGCGGCCCCACCCGCTGCAGGGCGACGGGCGGCTCGTCGACGGGATCGACCGTGAGCGCGGCATCCTGCGCGAGGTCCGCGCCAACGCCGACCTCGTCATCGACACGTCACTGCTGAACGTCCACGAGCTGCGTAAGAAGATCGTGTCGTTCTTCGGCGGCGAGGACCGGCCCGGGCTGAAGGTCAACGTGGTGTCCTTCGGCTACAAGTACGGCCTGCCGGTCGACGCCGACCTCGTCGTGGACTGCCGGTTCCTGCCCAACCCGCACTGGGTGCCGGAGCTGCGGCCCATGAACGGGCTCGACGCCCCCGTGCGCGACTACGTGCTCAACCAGCCGGGTGCCAAGGAGTTCCTCGACGGATACGAGGAGGTCCTCGGCGTCGTGGCCGCGGGATACACCCGCGAGGGCAAGGGCTACGCCACCCTCGCTGTGGGCTGCACCGGAGGCAAGCACCGCAGCGTCGCGATGGCCGAGCAGCTCGGCGCGCGCCTGCGCGAGCGCGGCATGGACGTCCAGGTCAGCCACCGGGACGTGGGCCGCGAGTGACGGCTTCCGGCCGCGGCGCGGCGGGGGCGGTCCCCTCAGGGCGTACGGTGGCGGGCACCGGCCCGTGACGGGTCCGGGCCCGCACCACGTCCGCCGAGGAGCGCGCCCGGCGCCGGCCGCGGTGACCGGAAGGGCGCGATCGATCAGCACGACGTGAGCGCCACGGCTCCGCAGAGCGGTGCTCGTGGCGCGGCGAGGAGGACGATGAAGGACCCCGCCGCGGAAGCCGCGGACCCCCCCGTCCCCCGACATTCCCCGGAATCCCCCACCCCCGGCAGACCGATGTTCCCCCAGCAGCCCGAGACCGCCGCGAGCGGTCCCAAGGTCGTCGCGCTCGGCGGTGGCCACGGCCTCTACGCCTCCCTGTCGGCCCTCAGGACCGTCACCGACGACCTGACGGCCGTGGTGACGGTGGCCGACGACGGCGGCTCCAGCGGACGTCTCAGGCGTGAACTGGGGGTCCTGCCGCCCGGTGACCTGCGGATGGCGCTCGCGGCCCTGTGCGGCGACGACGAGTGGGGCAAGACCTGGAGCGAGGTCGTCCAGCACCGGTTCAGGAGCGAGGGCGAGCTGCACGGCCACGCCGTCGGCAACCTGCTCATCGTCGCGCTCTGGGAGCTGCTGGACGATCCCGTCGTCGGCCTGGAATGGGTGGGCCGCCTGCTCGGCGCGCACGGCCGCGTGCTGCCCATGGCGTCCGTGCCGCTCGACATCCAGGCGCAGGTCGAGCTGGACGGGCTGATCACCACGGTGCGCGGGCAGGTCGCGTGCGCCTTGACGCCCGGGCGGGTTCGCTCCATCTCGCTGCTGCCGCCCGACCCGCCCGCCTGCCCCCAGGCGATCGAGGCGATCGAGGCGGCCGACTGGGTGGTGTTCGGGCCCGGCTCCTGGTTCACCAGCGTGCTGCCGCACCTCAAGGTGCCCGGGCTCGCCCGGGCGCTGCACGAGACGAGCGCCAGGCGGATGGTGATCCTCAACCTCGCGCCGCAGGCGGGGGAGACCGACGGCTTCTCGCCCGAACGGCACCTGGAGGTGCTCAGGGAGCACGCACCCGCGCTGCTCGTCGACGCCGTGGTCGCGGACGACGCGGTGGTCGCCGACCCGAGGGCGCTGGAGAAGGCGGCGGCGTCGATGGGCGGCCGGGTCGTTTTGGCCGATGTGGCCGCCTCTGACGGATCCGCCCGGCACGACGGACCACGTCTTGCCGCTGTCCTGAATGAGATTTTCCGCGAGAAGCGGTGATTGCGTGCGCACAAGGTGCGAGAGACTGGCGGGCAGAGTCTGTTTGGGGGAGGACACGCGCTGATGGCCATGACGGGTGTGGTGAAAGACGAGCTGAGCCGCCTTCCGGTGCTCAAGCCATGCTGCCGGAAGGCGGAGGTGTCCACGCTGCTGCGGTTCGCCAGCGGGCTGCACCTGGTGGGCGGGCGCATCGTGATCGAGGCCGAGCTCGACACCAACGCCACCGCCCGCAGGCTGATCAAGGACATCGGCGAGGTCTTCGGGCACAAGGCCGAGGTGCTGGTCCTCGCGCCCGCCGGGCTGCGCAAGGGCTCGCGCTACGTCGTGCGCGTCTACAAGGACGGCGAGGCGCTGGCCCGGCAGACCGGCCTGATCGACAACCACGGGCGTCCCGTGCGGGGGCTGCCCCGGCAGGTCGTCTCCGGGGCGACCTGTGACGCCGAGGCGGCCTGGCGGGGTGCGTTCCTCGCGCACGGGTCGCTGACCGAGCCGGGCCGGTCGATGTCGCTGGAGGTGACCTGCCCCGGTCCCGAGGCGGCGCTGGCCCTGGTCGGCTCGGCCCGGCGGCTCAAGATCCACGCCAAGGCCCGCGAGGTGCGCGGCGTCGACCGCGTGGTGGTGCGCGACGGCGACGCGATCAGCGCGCTGCTGACCCGGCTCGGCGCCCACGACAGCGTGCTGGCCTGGGAGGAGCGGCGGATGCGCCGCGAGGTGCGGGCCACCGCCAACCGCCTGGCCAACTTCGACGACGCGAACCTGCGCAGGTCGGCACGGGCGGCCGTGGCCGCGGGGGCGCGGGTGCAGCGTGCGCTGGAGATCCTCGGCGACGAGGCCCCCGAGCACCTCGTGATCGCCGGCCGGCTGCGGGTCGAGCACAAGCAGGCGTCCCTGGAGGAGCTCGGCCAGATCGCCGACCCGCCGCTGACCAAGGACGCCATCGCCGGGCGCATCCGGCGCCTGCTCGCCATGGCCGACAAGCGCGCCCAGGACCTCGGCATCGCCAACACCGAGGCCAACCTCACCGCCGACATGCTCGCTCAGTAGCGGTCCCTCTGCCGGTTCCGTCCCCGAGTCCCGGTGACGGTGTCGCCGAGCCGTCCCAGGCGGCCGATCGCGGAGGGCGGCGGTCCCGCGGAACGGGGTGCGGCGGGGTCCGCGCCATGGGGAAAGGACCCGCTCATCGGCCTGTCCGGCCTGACACGCCGTCAAAGTGCGGCCCGGTGGTCTACACCAATTTGGGTCCGATAAGGTCTGTCATTGAGGTTTAACACAGCCCTGGCGCCGGTAGTCCGGCGCACGACGTACGAGGAGATCGGTTCCGTGAGCATCCGCGTAGGCGTCAACGGCTTCGGCCGTATCGGCCGCAACTTCTGGCGCGCTGTGGCGGCCAGCGGCAAGGACATCGAGGTCGTCGCCGTCAACGACCTCACCGACAACGCCACGCTGGCCCACCTGCTGAAGTACGACAGCATCCTGGGCCGCCTGCCGTACGAGGTCAAGGCCTCGGCGGACGAGATCACCGTTGACGGCAAGGCGATCAAGGCGTTCGCCGAGCGCGACCCCGCCAAGCTGCCCTGGGGCGACCTCGGCGTGGACGTCGTCGTCGAGTCGACCGGTCTGTTCACCGACGCCACCAAGGCCAAGGTGCACGCCGACAACGGCGCGAAGAAGGTCATCATCTCCGCTCCGGCGAAGAACGAAGACGTGACGATCGTCATGGGCGTGAACCACGACAAGTACGACCCGGCGGCTCACACGATCATCTCGAACGCCTCCTGCACCACCAACTGCCTGGCCCCGATGGCCAAGGTCATCAACGACACCTTCGGTATCGAGAAGGGCCTGATGACCACCATCCACGCCTACACGCAGGACCAGAACCTGCAGGACGGCCCGCACAAGGACCTGCGCCGCGCCCGCGCCGCCGCGCTGAACATCGTCCCGACCTCCACCGGCGCCGCCAAGGCCATCGGCCTGGTCCTGCCGGAGCTGAAGGGCAAGCTCGACGGCTACGCGCTGCGTGTGCCGATCCCGACGGGCTCGGCCACCGACCTCACGGTCGAGGTCGGCCGTGAGACCACCGTCGAGGAGGTCAACGCCGCGCTCAAGGCCGCCGCCGAGGGCCCGCTCAAGGGCTTCCTCAGCTACACGGAGGACGAGATCGTCTCCAGCGACATCGTCACCGACCCGTCGTCCTGCATCTTCGACGCCGGCCTCACCAAGGTGATCGGCAACCAGGTCAAGGTCGTCGGCTGGTACGACAACGAGTGGGGCTACTCCAACCGCCTCGTGGACCTCATCGAGTACGTGGGCGCCTCCCTCTGATGATCGGAATCGACGAGCTCGACGTGAAGGGCCGGCGCGTGTTCGTGCGCGCCGACCTCAACGTCCCCCTCGACGGGGAGACGATCACCGACGACGGCCGCATCCGGGCGTCGGTGCCGACGATCAGGAAGCTGGTCGAGCGCGGCGCGAGGGTCGTCGTCGCCGCCCACCTCGGCCGCCCCAAGGGCTCGGTGACGCCGAAGTACTCGCTCGCCCCGGTCTCCCGGCGGCTGGCCGAGCTGCTCGGCGAGGACGTGGCCTTCGCCGCCGACGTGGTGGGCGAGTCCGCGCAGAGCGTGGTGGCGGGCCTGCAGGACGGGCAGGTCGCCCTCCTGGAGAACCTGCGCTTCGAGCCGGGCGAGGAGTCCAAGGACGACGCGGTCAGGGGCGAGTTCGCCGACAAGCTGGCCGCCCTCGCCGAGCTCTACGTCGGCGACGGCTTCGGCGCGGTGCACCGCAAGCACGCCAGCGTCTACGACCTGCCCAAGCGGCTGCCGCACGCGGCCGGCGACCTGGTCCTCGCCGAGGTCGAGGTGCTGCGCAAGCTCACCGAGGACCCGGCCAGGCCGTACGTCGTCGTGCTGGGCGGCGCGAAGGTCTCCGACAAGCTCGGTGTGATCGCGAACCTGCTGTCCAAGGTGGACCGCCTGCTCATCGGCGGCGGCATGGCCTACACCTTCCTCAAGGCCCAGGGCCACGAGGTGGGCAAGTCCCTGCTGCAGGAGGACCAGATCGACCAGGTGAAGGGCTTCCTCGAGGAGGCGGCCTCCCGCGGCGTCGAGCTGGTGCTGCCGGTGGACGTGCTGGCCGCGACCGAGTTCGGCGCCGACGCGCCCCACGACGTCGTGGAGTCCACCGCGATCCCGGCCGACCGTGAGGGCCTGGACATCGGCCCCCGCACCCGGGAGCTGTTCGCCTCGAAGCTGGCCGACGCCCAGACGGTGTTCTGGAACGGCCCGATGGGCGTGTTCGAGTTCGAGGCGTTCTCCGGCGGCACCCGCGCGGTGGCCGAGGCGCTGGTGAGCTCCGAGGCGTTCACCGTGGTCGGCGGCGGCGACTCGGCGGCGGCCGTGCGCAAGCTCGGCCTGCCCGAGGACGGTTTCTCGCACATTTCCACCGGTGGTGGCGCGAGCCTCGAGTACCTCGAAGGCAAGACGCTGCCCGGACTCGCGGCGCTGGAGGAGTAGATGGCTCGCAAGCCGCTGTTCGCCGGCAACTGGAAGATGAACCTCAATCACCTCGAGGCCATCAACCTGGTGCAGAAGCTGGCGTTCACGTTGACCGACCGCGACTACGACAAGGCGGACGCGGCGGTCATCCCGCCGTTCACCGACCTGCGTAGCGTGCAGACGCTGGTGGACGCCGACAAGCTCCGCATCGCCTACGGCGCCCAGGACCTGTCGGCGCAGGACTCCGGGGCGTACACCGGGGAGATCTCCGGGGCGATGCTGGCCAAGCTCGGCTGCACCTACGTGCTCGTGGGGCACTCGGAGCGGCGGCAGTACCACGCCGAGGACGAGGCGCTGTGCAACGCCAAGGTCAAGGCCGCCTACCGGCACTCGCTGACGCCCATCCTGTGCGTGGGCGAGGGGCTGCCGGTGCGCCAGGAGGGCCGCCACGTGGAGCACACGCTGGCGCAGCTCGACGGCGCGCTGGAGGGCGTCCCCGCCGAGCAGGTGAAGTCAATCGTGATCGCGTACGAGCCGGTCTGGGCGATCGGCACCGGCGAGGTCGCCACGCCGAAGGACGCCCAGGAGGTCTGCGGCGCCATCAGGACGCGACTCGCCGAGCTCTATGGTGACGAAGTGGCCTCTGTTGTCCGTATCCTTTACGGTGGCTCGGTGAAGTCGGACAACGTCGCCGGCATCATGGCGGAGGCCGACATCGACGGCGCCCTCGTGGGAGGGGCCAGCCTCGACGCGGGGGAATTCGCCAAGATCTGCCGATTCGGCGAGACCTCCGGCTAGCTGAGCCGTTTGGGGGGTGCGACTTGACAACAGGTCGTACCCTCAAGGGACACAATTGAATCGTCACGCCGATGGCATCGTGCACAACGCGTCGTGCACGCCCGGACATAGGAACAGGTCTACGGTGACAATCGGAATCTCCATCGCCCTCATCCTGTCGAGCGCTCTGATGGTGCTGCTCGTCCTGCTCCACAAGGGCAAGGGCGGCGGTCTGTCGGACCTGTTCGGAGGCGGGTTCACCTCGTCCTTCGGTGGTTCGTCGGTGGTGGAGCGCAACCTGGACCGCCTGACCATCATCACGGGCATCGTCTGGTTCGTCTGCATCATCGCGCTGGGCCTGCTGCTCAAGCCGTAGCGGACGGCCTCCGGCCACGCGTGACAGCGATTCACCTCCCCCCGTCCGCGGGGCGATCGAGCAAGGAGTTCTTCGGTGGGTAGTGGCAACGCGATCCGTGGCAGCCGAGTCGGCGCTGGCCCCATGGGAGAGGCCGAACGCGGCGAGGCCGCCCCCCGTGTGCGGGTCTCGTTCTGGTGCGCGAACATGCACGAGACGCGCCCGAGCTTCGCCAGCGACGCGGCCGTCCCCGAGTTCTGGGACTGCCCGCGGTGCGGACTGCCGGCCGGGCAGGACCAGTCGAACCCGCCCGCTCCGCCGAAGAACGAGCCGTACAAGACGCACCTCGCGTACGTGAAGGAGCGCCGTAGCGACAAGGACGGCGCGCAGATCCTCGCCGAGGCGCTGGAGCGGCTGCGCTCCTCCTCCCGCCCGATCTACTGATCCGGACGCCCGGTTCACCGATCTGGACAACTGTGCAGGCCCTTCCCGCTCAGGCGGGGAGGGCCTTCATGTATGCGCGGGTTCCCGGCCGGCGGAGCGGTACACGGCCGTGGCGATGTGGGCGAACGAGCGGATCAGCGGGTTGGCGTCGGCGCTGTTCCAGGCCAGGACGAGGCGGCTGGGCGGCATGTCGGCCAGTGGCACCGACGTGAGCCCCTCGGGCAGCGCGTGGGCCGCCGGCGCCAGCCCGACCGTGCCGTTCCACAGAACGGCCTGCAGGCACTCGTGGACGGTACGCACCACCGGGCCGTCCCTGAGCTCGCCGCCGGGCGCGGTGGCGTTCCAGTAGGCGCGCCAGACGGGATCGGTGCCGTCGGGCAGCCGGAACCACGGGCGGCCGGCGAGATCGCTCAGCCGCAGGGTCGCGCGGCGGGCGAGCGGATCGTCGGCCCGCAGGACCACTCCCATGGGGTCGGAGCGCAGCAGGCGGGTGGTGATCCCGGTGTCCTCGAACGGCTCCCTGGTGAGGGCGACGTCGACGAGGCCGGCCCGAAGGCCTGTGGTCGGGTCGCTGAAGTCGGCTTCGCGGACGCGGACCTGGACCTCCGGATGACGCCGGCGGAAGGTCGCGGCGAGCCGGGCTCCGGCCTGCTCGGCGCTGTCCGCGAGGGTGCCGATGGTCAGGGTGGCGGCGCCGGCCGCGGCGGCGACCCGGGCGCGCACTCGCTCGGCCTGCTCCAGCAGCGCACGCGCCTCGTCGTACAGCGCGGCCCCGGCGGCGGTGAGCGTGACGCCGGTGGGCGACCGGAGCAGCAGAAGGGCGCCGAGATCGGCCTCCAGCTGCCGGACGGCACGGCTCAGCGGCGGCTGGGTCATGTGCAGGCGCGCGGCGGCCCGCCCGAAGTGGCGCTCCTCGGCGACCGCCACGAAGTAGCGCAGCGAGCGTAGATCCATCACCGGCGACGATACCGGCACGGTATCGGGCGTGCGCAACCGGTGTTGGACGCGGCAGAGCATCCGGTAATGGACTGGAGCAGCCCGATTGTCAGGCTCTCTCCGAGAAGTGGATGCCATGTCTGAATACGTGCTGCCCGAGCCCGTCGTGCGGATCGAGGAGGTGCGGGAGCTCGCCCGGGACCTGGTGGTGATCCCCAATCGCCGGGTGCAACTGGTGCCCAACATCGGCCTCATCGGCGGCACGCATTCCGTGCTGGTCGTCGAGACCGGAATGGGTCCGGGGAACGCCGAGACCGTGCTCGCGTTCGCGACGGAGTACGCGGCGGGCCGCAGGCTGTACCTGACCACGACCCATTTCCATCCGGAGCACGCGTTCGGGGCGCAGGTGTTCGCCGGGGAGGCGACGTTCCTGGTCAACCGGGCGCAAGCAGAGGACCTGACCGCGAAGGGCGCCGCCTACCTCGACATGTTCCGGGGTCTCGGCGAGCCGGTCGCCCGGCAGCTGGAGGGCGTCGAGATCGCCACCCCGGACGTCGTCTACGACGACGCGTACGACCTCGACCTGGGCGGCCGGGTGGTGCGGCTGCGGGCCGCCGGCCGGGCGCACAGCAGGGGCGACCAGGTGATCACGGTCCCCGACGCCGGGGTGATGTTCACCGGCGATCTCGTGGAGGCCGGGCAGTTCGCCATCTTCCCGTGGTTCCCGCCGTACGACACCGACGTGTCCGGCACCCGCTGGATCAGCGTGATGCGGCGGCTGGCCGACGCGTCGCCGCGGGTGGTGGTGCCCGGCCACGGCGACGTCGGCGGCCCGCAGCTGCTCGCCGACGTCCGCGACTACCTCGAACTGCTGCGCGACGAGACCTGGGCGCGCCGGGACTCGGCCGTGGGCGAGCAGACGATCGTCGAGGAGGTCAGGGCGCTCATGATCGAGCGGCACCCGGAGTGGGCCGGCCGGGAATGGATCGAGAAGGGTGTCGGCTGCCTGTGCGCCGAGCACCCCGCATGACGCGGGCGGCGGCGCCGTAGGCGCCGCCCCGGTCACCCGCCGTGCACCGGCTCGCCGTCGAGGAACGTCATGACGACCTTGGCGGTCCAGATGTCCTTCGGGTCGAGCGTGAAGGGGTCGCGGTCGAGGACGACGAGGTCGGCCGGGCGGCTCTCCTCGATCACCCCGGCGGGGGAGCGGTTGATCCAGGCCGAGCCCTCGGTGTAGGCCGTCATGATCGTCCGCAGGTCGAGGCTCTGCTCGGGCAGGAACGGCGTCTGGGCCGTGGGGTACGTCGCGTGGACGGAGCCGCCCGGCTCGGTGCGGTTGACCGCCACGTGCATGGCCTCCAAGGGGTTGGCCGAGGAGACCGGCCAGTCCGAGCCCCCGGCGAAGCGGGTGCCGTGCCGTACGAGGTCGGCGAAGGGGTACTGCCAGGAGGCGCGCTCCTCGCCGAGGTAGGGGATGCACAGCTCGTCCATCTGCAGGTGATGGGTGGCCCACAGCGCCTGCAGGTTGGCCGTCACACCGAGCTCGGCGAAGCGCGGCACGTCCTGCGGCGTGATGATCTGCACGTGCGCGATGTGGTGCCGGTTGTCGGGATCGGTGCCGGTCAGCGCGTCGAGCGCCTCGCGCACGGCCCGCTCGCCGATGGCGTGGAAGTGCACCTGGAAGCCCAGGGCGTCGAGCTCCTTGACGTACCCGTCGAGCAGCGCCGGGTCGACGTACGACAGGCCGGTGCCGCCGCAGCGGCAGTAGGGCTCGATGACGGCGGCGGTGAAGTTCTCCGGGATGCCGTCCTGCATGATCTTCACCGACGTCGCCCGGAAGCGGTCCAGGCCCTTGGCCGTCGCGCGCCGCTCGACCAGCTCGGGGATCTGCTCGGCGCCGCGGGTGCGGTCCCACCACAGGGCGCCGACGACCCGCGCGCGCAGGCGTCCCGAGGAGGCGGCGGACAGATAGGCGGGCAGCTGGTCGTCCGACCCGGCGTACGACCCGACGATGGCGTCCTGCCAGCCGGTGACGCCCAGCGAGAACAGGTGGGACTGCGCGTCCATCAGGGCGGCGTCGACGTCGGCCGGGGTGGGGCGCGGAGTGAGCAGGCCGACGAGGTCCATCGCGCCCTCGTGCAGCACACCGCTCGGCGTGCCGTCCGGGTCGCGCTCGATGCGGCCGTCCGCGGGATCCGGGGTGTCCTTCGTGATCCCGGCGACCTCCAGGGCCCGCGTGTTGACCCAGGCGGCGTGGTGGTCGCGCTGCACGAAGTACGCGGGGCGGTCGAGGAAGTCGAGCTGCGACCGGTGGGGGAGACCGCCGGGGAAGGCCGACATGTCCCAGCCGCCGCCGTCGATCCACTCCCTGCCCGGATTGTTCGCCGCGTAGCCGGCGATCAGCGTGGTGTAGGCGTCGAGGCCGTACACCTCCGACAGGTCGCACTTGGCCCGCTCCAGCCCGGCCTGCACCGGGTGGACGTGGGCGTCGGTGAATCCCGGCGTCAGCAGGCCGCCGCCGAGGTCCACCGGCTCGGCGCCCGGCGCCAGCCGTACGAGGTCGGCCTCGGGACCGACGGCGGCGATGACGCCGTCACGGACGAGGACCGCCTCGGCGAAGCCGCCGGGGACGAAGACGCGGCCGCCGCGGAACAAGATGGTGGAGCTCAAGGGTGTCGTGTCCTTCTTCGAGATGTACGGGCGTCTCGCGAACAGCGCGAGATCACAGAGGGCTAGTGGCCGGTGATCCTGTCGGCGATCCTGGCCAGTACGGACGTCCTGGCCATGCCCCTGCCCTCTCGGGCGTCGGCCAGGCGGTAGAGACGGTACATCGAGTGGACGCCGAACCAGCGCAGCGGCTCCGGCTCCCAGGCGCGTACCCGCCGGTCCACCCACGGCATGCGGGTCAGGTCGGTGTCACGGCGCAGCACCAGGTCGCGCAGCGTGCGCCCGGCGAGGTTCGTGGTGGTCACGCCGTGGCCCGTGTAGCCGCCCGCCCAGCCGAGGCCGGTCGCGGGGTCCACGTGCACGGCCGAGCACCAGTCGCGCGGCACGCCGAGCACCCCCGACCAGGCGTGCTCCACCCGCGACCCGGCGACGGCGGGGAAGAAGGCGACCAGCAGGTCCCACAGGGCGTCCACGGTCCAGGTGTGCGTGTGCCCCCGCTCGTCGACCCTCGACCCGTACAGGTACGGCCTGCCGCGGCCGCCGAAGGCGATGCGGTCGTCGGCCGTCCGCTGGGCGTACATGTAGTAGTGCGCCATGTCGCCGAGCAGTTCGCGGCCCTGCCAGCCGATCTCCGCCCAGACCTGCTCGGGCAGCGGCGCGGTGACGATCAGGGAACTGTTCATCGGCAGCCAGTCGCGGTGGTGGCCGGCGATGGTCGCGGTGAACCCCTCGGTGCAGCGCAGGACGTGGTCCGCCGTCACCGTCCCGTACGGCGTGACCGCCCGGCCGGGCGCGATTTCGGTGACGGGCGTCCGCTCGTAGATCTCGACACCGAGGTCCCGTACGACCCGCGCGAGGCCGCGGACGAGCTTGGCCGGCTGGATCCTGGCGCAGTGCGGGCTCCAGGTGGCCCCCGTCGCGCCCGCCACCCGCAGCCGGTCGTTCATCTCGCCGGTGCTCAGCAGCCGGACGTCGTCGCGGTCCCAGCCCCACTCGCGCTGCGCCGCCAGTTCCTCGCGCAACCGCAGCGCCTGCGCCGGGCCGCGGGCGACCGTGAGCAGGCCGCCCTTGACGATGTCGGCGTCGATGCCCTCCTCGCGGGCGACGCGGATGACCTCGTCCACGGCCTCGAACATCGCGCGCTGCAACCGCCGGACCGCGTCCCGGCCGTGGGTATTCGCGTACCGCTCGGGCGAGCCGGCCAGCGCGCCGGTCAGCCAGCCGCCGTTGCGCCCCGAAGCGCCGAACCCGGCGAACTCCTTCTCCAGCACGACGACTCGCAGCGACGGGTCGGCCTTCTTCAGGTAATAGGCGGTCCACAGCCCCGTGTAGCCCGCGCCGACCACGGCCACGTCGGCCCGCAGGTCGCCGCCCAGCGGTTCTCCGGGCTCGGGGACGCCGAGCGACCGATACCAGAAGGACACCTCGCCGTTGACGAAACCAGGGGACAGGGGAGCGGTCATGGTGCACATCCTGCTATATCCGTGCTCATCTCGCCATTCGGCGACGGATGTCGTGGAGATCCGATGGAACACATGCGGATAACCGTAGTCGTAACGTGGCGCATCGACAGGAAACGATCGGCTCACCGCTGTGTAGCAAAGGTGTAACAGCACTCCGCCACCCTGAAGACCAGCGCAACGGAGGGAGCGGATACCGATGGGGTTCTTCCGGATTCGTACGACCGTGGACGAGCGGCCGGGGCGGCTGGCGTCCCTGGCCACGGCCCTGGCCGACAGGGGCGGCAACATCCTGGGCCTGTCGGTGCAGCCCGACACGGACGGCACGGTCGACGAGTTCGTCACCGACATCCCCGCCTCCCCCGAGGCCGTACGCGAGGCGCTGGAGGCGGCCGGCGGGAGACGGGTGCGGATCGTCCCCGCCACGGCGCACGAGCTGACCGACGAGCCGACGCGGACGCTGCTGCTCGCCGCCCGGCTGCGCTCGGCTCCCTGGCGCCTGCCGGAGATCCTGGGCGAGCTGCTGCGCGCCGACGACGCCCGCTGGGTGTACGGCGCCACCGCCGTGCGCCCGCGGACCGAGGACGGCGAGCGAGACGAGGGGGAGGCGCCGGAGCTGCCCGACCCGACTCTGCTGGTGGTGCCCGTGGCGCCGCGGCGGTCGATCCGGCTGCGCCGCTCAGGCCTTCCGTTCACCCTGACCGAGGCGGCCCGCGCCGCCGCGATGGTGAGGCTGGCGCAGCCGCCGGCCGAGCCGTCCGCGGCCGAGGGGCCGGTGCGGCTCGCCGACGGCGCGGAGGTGCAGGTCAAGCCGTTGACCTCGCTCTATCGCGAGGCGCTGCGCGACCTGCACGAGCGCTGCTCGCCGGAGACGCGCAGGTTCCGCTACTTCACCGCCAACCCCACCCTGCCGCCCCACATGTTCGACCGGCTGTGCGACCGGGCCCGCGGGCAGTCGCTCGTCGCGGGCCACGACGGCCAGGTCGTCGGACTCGCCTCGTTGATGTTCACCGCGGACCCGGGCACGGCGGAGATCGCCTTCCTCGTGGAGGACCGCTGGCAGGGCCGGGGGCTCGGCACCCACCTGGCCCGCATGCTGCTCGCACAGGCCAGGGACCTCGGCTTCGCCGAGGTGCGGGCGACCCTCCTGTATGACAACACGCGCATGCGCAGGCTGCTCGGCTCCCTCGGCGCGACGCTCACCTACACCGAGGACCCCGGTGTGATGGAGGCGCGGCTCGCCGTGGGCGTGATGGCGACGGCATCCCCGAGCTGACGTCCTCACGGGTGGTCCTCCTGGTCCGGTGTAGCTCAGGGCACCGGACCAGGACGGGTCGCCGCAGGCGCGCGCCGTCACTCGGTGATGCACCACTCGACGAACTCCCGCGCCTGCTTGTCGTGCCACACAGCGATGGCGGGGGCGCTGTCCTGGAAGCCGGCCAGCGCGCCGAGGAGCAGCTCCGACCGCAGAGGGACGATCAACAGGGCGTGCCGCGTGTCCATGGACCGCCGGAGCTCCGTCACACAGCGTCAGAGCAGTGGACGGTCTGCTCACCGACTCGTTGCCCAGGAGAACGCGAGCGGACCGCAGCAGCGGGCGTGCGGTGAGCGCGAGGACATAGCTGCCCTCGGGCAGGAGCAGCGGCAGCTCCAGATCATCGGTGACCTTGCCGGCCATCCATTCCCAGAACGCGCCGGACTCGTCACCGGTAGCCCATTCCCCGATCGCATCCGTGATCGCTTCCCGCAGTGGCCGTCGGGACGATCCGCGATGTGGCGACGGCGGTCGACCGTCTAGGAGATCTCGCCGGTGCTGGTAGATCGGCGCGGCGAACTCAGGTACACGTGGTCTGTGGACTTCGACGAGGCGGCCGAGCGGCTTTATGGCATGGTGCCCGAGGAGTTCACGTCGGCTCGCGACGCGCTGGCGAAGGAAGTGAAGGCGGCAGGGGACGCCGTGCTGGCCAAGCGGATCAAAGGGTTGCGCAAGCCCACCGTCGTCGCCTGGGCCGTGAACCGGACGGCCCGGGGGCGCGGGGACGAACTCGGCCGGCTGCTCGACCTCGGCCGGCGGCTGCGGGAGGCCTGGCGGGCCCAGGACGCCGACGCCCTGGCCGAGGCCGGCCGCGACAGGACCCCGCTCATCGCCCGTCTCGTCCGGTCCGTACGCGAGGAGGCCGAGGCGGCCGGACATCCGCTGGCCCCCGCGGCCGACCTGGAGATCGAGCAGACCCTCGACGCCGCCGTGGTGGACGAGGACGCGGCCGAGCGGGTGCGCCGGGGGACGCTGACCCGTCCCCTGAGCTACAGCGGATTCACCCCCGCCCCCGTCGTACGGCCCGCTCCGGAGCCGGCCGCGCGTGCGGTGCGGAAACCCGCGAGAACCGCCGGGAAACCCGAGCGCCGCGAGGGTGAGGAGGAACGGCGGGAACGCGAACGGCGCGAGGCCGAGCAACGGGAGGACGAGCGCCGTCGCCGGATCGAGAACCTCGAGAACGCGCTCGCCGACGCCGAACGAGCCGCGACCGAGGCGGAGCGGGGCCGTGCCGACTGGGAGGCCGAGCGGGCCGAGGCCGTACGCGAGCACGAGCGGCGCACGGCCAAGGTCGAGACGCTCGCGGCCAAGCTGTCCAAGGCGAAGGACAAGCTGAATGCGGCCGAACACCGGCTGGAGGTCGCCCGCCGGGAGGAGACGAACGCCGAACGCGCCGCCCGCTCGGCCCGCGTACGCGCGGACGAGGCCCGCGCCGCCCTCGACGAGGCCCGGTCAGCCCACGAATGAAGATCCGGGCGTGCCCTCCGACGTCGAGGAGCCTCTGGCGGCGTGCACAGCCGGCCGGGACGTGGAACGGCCGGGCGGGGGAGTGCCCCGGCCCGGCCGTCATGCCACGGACTCCCCCGCTCAGGGGGAGGCGATCCTGCCCAGGCTGGGCGGGATCTTGTGCGCGGCGGCGCGGTCGAGCAGGAACAGCGTGCGCTGCCGCCCGCGCGCCCCGGCGGCCGGGACCTGGAACGGCCCGGCGTCGGACAGGGCCATCCGGACCGCCTGCGCCTTGTCCTCGCCCGCGGCGACGATCCAGATCTCCCTGGCGGCCCGCAGCGCCGGGAACGTCAGCGACAGCCGGGTCGGCGGCGGCTTGGGGGAGCCGTGCACCGCCACCACCGAGCGCTCCTCCTCGTAGACCGCGGGTCTGTCCGGGAACAACGAGGCGACGTGCGCGTCCGGTCCCATGCCGAGCAGGAGCACGTCGAACGATGGCACCGGCCCGTGGTCCTCGGGCCTGGCCGCCTTGGCCAGCTCGATCGCGTACGCGTCGGCGGCCTCCTCGGCGGTCATCCCCGAGTCGGGGCCGGGCATCGGGTGGACCCGGGCCGGGTCCACGTCGACGTGGTCGAGCAGGGCCTGGCGGGCCCCGGTCTCGTTGCGCTCGGGATCGCCGGTCGGCAGGAACCGCTCGTCGCCCCACCAGATGTCGAGCGCCCGCCAGTCGATGGCGTCGCGCGCCGCCGTCCCCGCGAGGGCGGCGAGCGTCGCGATGCCGACGGTGCCGCCGGTCAGCACCAGGTGCGCCGAACCGCGGGCCGCCTGGGTGTCCACCAGCCGCGTGATGAGGCGGGCGGCCACGGCCTGGGCCAGCAGTTCGGCGTCCCGGTGGACGATGACGGTGGGAACGCCGCTCACGCCCGTCCCCGCCCCTTCATCTCCGCCAGCCGACGGATCGCGGCGGCGTAGATGTCGTCGGGATCGAGCCTGCGCAGCTCCTCGGCCAGCAGCTCCGAGGTCGGCCGGCGGGCCAGGGCGACCCGGCGGTCGGGGTTGCCGGGCCGCGACAACGTGGCGAGCCTCGCGTCGGTCCTGCTCACCGTCAGCTCGCCGCCGTCCTCGATGGACAGCCGCACGCCCGTCAGGCCGGGGCCGGCGGAGTCGGCGACCTCGATCGGCACCTCCAGCCGGTCGCACAGCCAGGCGGCCAGCAGCGGCGCGCTGGGGTTGCCCGCAGCGGCCTCCACCACGCCTCCGGTGACCTTCCCGATGGGCTGGTCGAAGGCGGCGGCCAGCAGGCTGCGCCACGGCGTGAGCCGCGTCCAGGCCAGATCGGTGTCGCCGGGCACGTACTGGCCGGCCCGGGCGGCGATGGCCGACACGCCGTCCTGAGCCGACCTGGCGTCGGTGATACGGCGGCTGCCGAGGTGCCCGATCGCGGTCTTGGCGGGGACGTCCGGGCAGTCGCCCGGCCACCACACCACCACCGGCGTGTCGGTGAGCAGCAGCGGCGTGATCACCGAGTCGGCGTGCTCGGTCAGCTCGCCGTACAGGCGCAGCAGCACGACCTCGCCCGGCGCCGACTCGCCCACGCGGATCTCCGCGTCCAGCCGGTTGGGCTCGGCCGGGTCGCGGCTGATCACCATGAGGATGCGCGAGGGGTGCTCGCGCGCCGCGTCGGTGGCCGCGCGCAGGGCGTCGTACTGCCCCGCCTCGTCCACCACCACGACGAGCGTCAGCACCATGCCGACGGCGGGCGCGCCCATCTGGTGCCGCAGGCGGGTGAGCGTCGAAGAGATCTTCGACGCGGTCGTCTCGGTCAGGTTGAAGGTCGTCACACCGCTCTCCGCTCGATCCGCCCGGAACGCGCCTCGCCGGAAGCCGCGCTCACAGCCGCCTCCAGGCGCGTCCGTCCCTGGCCAGCATCGCGTCGGCCGAGGCGGGACCCCAGGAGCCGGACGCGTACCCCTCGGGCTGGCCCTGGGAGGCCCAGAACTCCTCGATCGGGTCGAGGATCTGCCACGACAGCTCCACCTCCCGCTGGTGCGGGAACAGCGGCGGATCGCCGATGAGCACGTCGAGCAGCAGCCGCTCGTACGCCTCGGGGGAGGACTCCATGAACGACTCGCCGTAGGCGAAGTCCATGTTGACGTCCCTGACCTCCATGGCCGTGCCCGGCACCTTGGAGCCGAAGCGCACCGTGATGCCCTCGTCCGGCTGGACACGGATGACCAGCGCGTTGTGCCCGAGGATCTCGGTGTCGTCCTTGCTGAACGGCAGGTGCGGCGCCCGCTGGAAGACGACGGCCACCTCGGTCATGCGGCGGCTGAGCCGCTTGCCCGTACGCAGGTAGAACGGCACCCCGGCCCACCGGCGGTTGGCCACCTCCAGCTTCACCGCGGCGTACGTCTCGGTGACGGAGTCGGAGGAGATGCCCTGCTCCTCCAGGTAGCCCACGACGGGCTCGCCGCCCTGCCAGCCCCGGACGTACTGACCGCGGGCGGTGCCGGTGGCCAGGTCGGCGGGCAGCTTGACGGCCCGCAGCACCTTCTCCTTCTCCCGGCGCAGCGCGTCGGCGTCGAAGGACGTGGGGTCCTCCATCGCGACCAGCGCGAGGAGCTGGAGCAGGTGGTTCTGGATCACGTCACGGGCCGCGCCGATGCCGTCGTAGTAGCCGGCCCGGCCGCCGATGCCGATGTCCTCGGCCATCGTGATCTGGACGTGGTCGACGTAACCGCGGTTCCAGATCGGCTCGTACAGCGTGTTGGCGAAACGGAGCGCCAGGATGTTCTGGACGGTCTCCTTGCCGAGGTAGTGGTCGATCCGGAAGACCGAGCTCTCCGGGAACACCGCGCTGGTGATGGTGTTGAGCTCCTGCGCGCTCTTCAGGTCGTGCCCGAACGGCTTCTCGATGACGACCCGGCGCCAGGAGCCCTCGGGGCCCTTGGCCAGGTTCGTCCGCTTCAGCTGCTCGATCACGAGCGGGAAGAACTTCGGCGGCACCGACAGGTAGAAGGCGTAGTTGCCGCCGGTGCCCCGCGTCTCGTCGATCTCCTTGAGCATCATGGCGAGCACGTCGAAGGCGCCGTCGTCGCCGAACTCGCCGGGGCAGAAGTGGATGCCCTCGCTGAGCTGCTTCCAGACCTCGTCGCGGAACGGCGTCCGCGCGTGCTCCTTGACCGCCTCGTACGTGACCTGGGCGAAGTCCTCGTGCGCCCAGTCGCGGCGGGCGAAGCCGACCAGGGAGAAGCCCGGGGGCAGCAGCCCCCGGTTCCCCAGGTCGTAGATGGCCGGCAGCAGCTTGCGCTTGGCGAGGTCGCCCGTGACGCCGAACAGCACGAGCACGCACGGCCCGGCCACCCGGGGCAGGCGCCGGTCGCGCGGGTCGCGCAGCGGGTTGGCCGCCATGGTCAGCTCGGTCGTCCCCGTCGTCGCGGCCTGCGCGGCGGCCAGGACCGCCCGCTCGGCGGCCGTCAGGTCGTCCACGGCCTGCTGCGGCAGCTCGCCTCCCGCCTGCCGGGCGTCGTCGGCGGGGGCCTGCGGCTCCTGTTGCTCCGTCATGTGTCCTCCCTGCGGACGGGCCCTACGCCTGTAACGCATCGCATCTTCAGAGCTCCTCCGCCACGGAGAGCAGATGCCTGACGCCGGCGACGCGGTCGGTGAGGTGCAGGCGGACCGCCGGACGGCCGCGGGAGGTCAGGGCTCCCAGGTCGCCCAGCGCCTGCGCGAGTTGCAGCCTGCCCAGCGTGTACGGCTTGCCGGGGACCTGGACGTCGTCGGAAACGGCCCCGGTGACCTGCAGGAACACGCCGGCCTCCGGCCCGCCCTTGTGGTACTGGCCGGTGGAGTGCAGGAAGCGCGGGCCCCAGCCGAACGTGACCGCGTGGTCGGTGCGGTAGTCGAGCAGGGCCCGCAGGGTGGCGACGTCGGCGCTCGCCCACGTCTCGGTCATCTCCTCGAAGGAGGCGTCGCCGACCACCGCGGCGTCGAACGCGGCCTCGCGGTCGAGGTACGCCATGACCGCCAGGTAGCCGCGCTCGGGGATCGCGCGCAGCAGCCAGGTGAGGACGTCGGCCAGGTTCTTCAGGTCGCCGGGCACGTCGCCGTACACCTCGACCGGGCCGTCGGTGAGCATCGGCGTGCCGGTCGGCAGCGGGCCGTCGCCGGCCTCCTGCAGGATCCTGGTGGTGTTCTCCTTCGACTCGGCCACGTTCGGCTGGTCGAACGGGTTGATCCCCAGCACCCGGCCGGCGATCGCCGTGGCGTACTCCCAGACGAGGAACTGCGCGCCGAGCGGGCCGTCGACGGTCGTGCCGCTGTCGGGGCCGATGGTGACCAGGAACTGGTCGCCGGCCTCGGCGGCCTCGGCGCCGACGACGGGCAGGATGCCCTTGCCCTCCTTGCCGGTCGACTCGGCGATGAGCTGCTCGATCCAGTCGGGCAGGCCGGTGATGTCGGAGGGCGCGTCGCGCAGGATGAGCTTGTCGCGGCCCTGCAGCGCCCGCGCGCCGAGCAGCGCGCCGAGCTCCAGGCCCGGGTTGCCCTCGTCCTGCGCGAGCAGCGGCGCCACCGCGGCGGCGTCGTCGAGCAGCTTGGCCACGTCGGCGCCCGCCAGGGCGCTCGGCACCAGGCCGAACGCGGTGAGCGCGCTGTAGCGGCCGCCCACGTTCGGGTCGGCGAGCACGACCGGGTATCCGGCCTCGATGGCCGCCCGCTCGAGCGGCGAACCGGGGTCGGTGACCACCACGATCCGCTCGGCCGGGTCGATGCCCGCGTCCAGGAACGCCTGCTCGTAGACGCGCCGGTGACTGTCGGTCTCGATCGTGCCGCCGCTCTTGCTCGCCACCACCACGACCGTGCGGTCGAGCCGGTCGGCGAGCGCGCGGCGGACCTGGTGCGGGTCGGTGGTGTCGAGGACGGTCAGCGGCACGTCCTCGGTGGCGCAGATCACCTCGGGGGCGAGGGAGGAGCCGCCCATGCCGGCGAGCACCACGTGGTCCAGGCCCGCGGCGCGGGCCCGCTCCACCAGCTTGGCGATCTCCGGCAGCAGCTCCCGGCTGGCGTGGTGCAGGCCCAGCCAGCCCAGCCGGATCGCGGCCTCGGACTGCGCCTGCGGGCCCCACAGCGTGGAGTCGCCCGCGGCGAGGGCCGCGGGCACCCCCTCGGCCACGAGCTTGTCCTTGACCGCCTTGACGGCGTCCGCCTCGTCGCCGAGGGTCACCTCGATTGTCATCTGTAGCTCAGGCCTTCCGCAGCTCGCCGTCGACGGTCTCGAGAAGCTCGCTCCAGGACGTCTCGAACTTCTCGACGCCCTCCTCCTCCAGCGCGCGGACGACGTCGTCGTAGTCGATGCCGGCCTGCTTGAGCGAGGCCATGACGTCCCACGCCTGCTGGTAGAAGGGGCGGATGGTGTCGCCCGAGATCCGGCCGTGGTCGGCCGAGGCGTCCAGCGTCTTCTCCGGCATGGTGTTGACGACCCCGGCCGTGACCAGCTGCTCGACGTACAGCGTGTCGGGGAAGTCGGGGTTCTTCACGCCGGTGGAGGCCCACAGCGGCCGCTGCGGGTGCGCGCCGGCCGCGCGCAGCGCCTGCCAGCGCGGCGAGTTCATGACCTCCTCGTACGCGGCGTACGCCAGGCGGGCGTTGGCCACGGCGGCCTTGCCCTTCAGCTCGGCGGCCTCCGGCGTGCCGATCTTGTCGAGGCGCTTGTCGATCTCGGTGTCGACGCGGCTGACGAAGAACGACGCGACCGACTCGATCGTGGCCAGGTTGAGGCCGTTGGCCTTGGCCTTCTCGAGCCCGCTGAGCCAGGCGTCCATCACCTGGCGGTACCGCTCGAGCGAGAAGATCAGCGTGACGTTGACGCTGATGCCCTCGGAGATGGCCTGGGTGATCGCCGGCAGGCCCTCGACCGTCGCCGGGATCTTGATGTGCACGTTGGGCCGGTCGACCAGCCACCAGAGCGCGCGGGCCTCGGCGATCGTCGCCTCGGTCTTGCGGGCCAGGCGCGGGTCCACCTCGATCGACACGCGCCCGTCGACGCCGCGGGTGGCGTCGAAGACCGGCCGCATCACGTCGGCCGCCCAGCGGATGTCGAACGTGGTGATCGCGCGTACGGCCTCCTCGACCGTCACCCCGCGGGTGGCGAGGTCGCGCAGCTGCGCGTCGTAGGCGTCGCCCTTGCTCAGGGCGGAGGCGAAGATCGTCGGGTTGGAGGTGACCCCGGTGACGTTCTTGTCGCGGATCAGGGCGGCGAGGTTGCCGGAGCGCAGCCGCTCCCGGCTGATGTCGTCGAGCCAGATGGAGACTCCGGCGTCGGTCAGCCGCTTCAGATTCTCATTCATCCTTCGTCCCTCAGTTTCCGGTCGTCTCGCCCTTGTCGGCGCCCGTCTTGGCCAGGCTGGCCTTGGCGGCGGCGACGACGCGGTCGGCGGTGAGGCCGAACTGCTCGTAGATCGTCTTGTACGGCGCGGAGGCGCCGAAGTGGTCGAGACCGAGCACCTCGCCCGCATCTCCCACGAACTCGCGCCAGCCGAGCGTGATTCCCGCCTCGACGGCGACCCGGGCCTTGACGGCGGGCGGAAGCACGGTCTGCTTGTAGGCGGCGTCCTGCGCCTGGAACCACTCCACGCACGGCATCGACACGACGCGGGTCGGGATGCCCTGCGACTCCAGGATCGTGCGGGCCTCGACGGCGAGCTGGACCTCGCTGCCGGTGCCGATGATCACGACCTCGGGCTGGCCGTTGGAGGCGTCCTGCAGCACGTAGCCGCCCTTGGCGACGGCGTCGGGGTCGCCCGCGCCGTCCAGGGTGGGGACGTTCTGCCGGGTCAGGGCGAGGCCCGCCGGGCGGTCGTTGTTCTCCAGCACGGCCTTCCACGCGGCCGCGGTCTCGTTGGCGTCGGCCGGGCGGACGACGTCGAGGCCGGGGATCGCGCGCAGCGCCCACAGGTGCTCGATCGGCTGGTGGGTCGGGCCGTCCTCGCCGAGGCCGATCGAGTCGTGCGTCCAGACGTAGGTCACCGGCAGCTTCATCAGCGCGGCGAGACGAACCGACGGCCGCATGTAGTCGCTGAACACCAGGAACGTGCCGCCGTAGGGGCGGGTGCCGTTGTGCAGGGCGATGCCGTTGAGGATCGCGCCCATGCCGTGCTCGCGGATGCCGAAGTGCAGCGTCCGGCCGTACCGGTTACCGGGGAACTCCTTGGTCTGGTACTCGTCCGGGATGAAGGACGGCTCGCCCTTCATCGTGGTGTTGTTGGACTCCGCCAGGTCGGCCGAGCCGCCCCACAGCTCCGGCAGCACCGGCGCGAGCGCGCTCAGCACCTCGCCGGACGCCTTGCGGGTCGCGACCTGCGAGCCGATCTCGAACGACGGCAGCGCCTTGTCCCAGCCCTCGGGCAGCTTGCGCTTGGAGATCCGGTCGAACAGCTCCGCCCGCTCGGGGTTGCCCTCACGCCAGCTCTGGTAGCCCTTGTCCCACTCGGCGCGCAGGGCGCGACCGCGTGCGACGACCTCGCGCGCGTGGCCGAGCACCTCGGCCGGGACCTCGAAGCTCTTGTCGGGGTCCATGCCGAGGACGCGCTTGGTCGCGGCGACCTCGTCGGCGCCCAGGGCCGAGCCGTGGATCTTGCCGGTGTTCTGCTTGTTCGGCGCCGGCCAGCCGATGATCGTGCGGAGCTTGATGAACGTCGGCCGGTCGGTCTCCGCGCGGGCCGCCTCCAGCGCGTCGTACAGGGCCTGGACGTCCTCCTTGTACTCCCCGGTGGCGGTCCAGTCGACCTCCAGGACCTGCCAGCCGTACGCCTCGTAACGCTTGGCGATGTCCTCGGACAGGGCGATCTGGGTGTCGTCCTCGATGGAGATGTGGTTGGAGTCGAAGACCACGGCCAGGTTGCCGAGCTTCTGGTGACCCGCGAGGGCGCTGACCTCGTGGCTGATGCCCTCCTCGAGGTCGCCCTCCGAGGCGAAGCACCAGATCATGTGGTCGAACGGCGAGGCGCCGGGCGCGGCGTCCGGGTCGAACAGGCCGCGCTCGCGGCGGGCCGCCATCGCCATGCCGACCGCGTTGCCGATGCCCTGGCCGAGCGGGCCGGTCGTGGTCTCCACCCCGGCCGTGTGCCCGTACTCCGGGTGGCCCGGCGTGAGGCTGCCCCACTGCCGGAGCGCCTTGAGGTCGTCCAGGGTCAGGCCGTAGCCGGACAGGTAGAGCTGAATGTAAAGCGTCAGGCTCGAATGCCCGCAGGAGAGGACGAACCTGTCCCGCCCCGCCCACTTGGGATCCGAGGGGTCGTGACGCAGGACCCGCTGGAAAAGAAGGTAGGCGGCGGGGGCGAGGCTCATGGCGGTGCCGGGGTGACCCGACCCCGCCTTCTCCACGGCGTCCATCGCCAGGGCCCGCACGACGTCGACCGCCTGCCGGTCGAGGTCACTCCACTCAAGGCTTGCGCTGCTCAACTGCTCGATCCCCTCTAGTTGTCGCGCCGTTCTGGCATTTCCCGCCCACAGGGGACCCTAACGGGTTCGGCGTAATACCGTTTGGTAGCCACCTCGGTAACGGCCCCATGCGGCCTCGGCCCCGATTGGGGGACCACCTGCGGTGGCGACTACAGTGATTGACCAAGTGCCGGCTGCTGCCCGGAGACAGGCTGCCCGGAGATCCGCCCTAATCAGAGGTTACGCGTTGACCCCGCACGTGTTGGAAGCGCCTTGACGGTCTTGACGAACAAGCAGACGGTGGCCCCCCTCGGGTCCACCGCGACGGCCACGGCTCCCCGCTCCCTGGGGGCGCTCGTGAAGGCCTACGTGGCGCTCACCAAGCCCCGGATCATCGAGCTGCTGCTGATCACGACCCTGCCGGTCATGTTCCTCGCGGCGCATGGCCTGCCCGACCTGTGGACCGCCACCGCCACCATGGTGTTCGGCACCCTGTCGGCGGGCAGCGCGAACGTCCTGAACTGCTACATCGACCGGGACATCGACCGGACGATGCGGCGCACCCGCAGGCGCCCGCTCGCCAAGCACGACGTGTCGCCGATGGGCGCGCTGGTCTTCGGTGTGATTCTCGGCACTCTTTCCACGCTCGGGCTCGCCCTCACGGTGAACGGGCTCGCCGCGGCGCTGTCGCTGGGCGCGATCCTGTTCTACGTCTTCGTGTACTCGCTGGTGCTCAAGCGGCGCACGTCGCAGAACATCGTGTGGGGCGGCATCGCTGGCTGCATGCCGGTGCTGATCGGCTGGGCCGGCATCACCGGCGGGGTGTCGTGGGCCCCGGTCGTGCTGTTCGGCGTCGTGTTCTTCTGGACGCCGCCGCACACCTGGACGCTCGCCATGCGCTACCGCGAGGACTACGCGGCGGCCGAGGTGCCCATGCTCCCGGTGGTCGCCACCGAGCGCCGGGTCGTCCAGCAGGTGGTCGCCTACACCTGGGCCACGGTTCTGTGCTCGCTGCTGCTGTGGCCGGTCGCCGGCACCTCCCTGCTCTACCCGGCCGCCGCGCTCGTGCTCGGCGTGGTCTGCCTTGTGGAGGTCCACCGCCTGCTCGGCCGGGTGAAGGCCGGCAAGACCGGCGTCGACCTGCGCCCGATGCGGTTCTTCCACTGGTCGAACATCTATCTGGCGCTGCTGTTCCTCGCCGTCGCGATCGACTCCCTGCTCGTCTGAACCTCCCTGCTCGTCTGAACCACCCGGATCGGCGCTCACGGCCGGTGGAGAGCCCTCCGCCCCGCCTGAGCGGGCCGGCATCGCCCGCCCTCCGCCGGCCCCGTCCGAGGGCGCCGATCCGTCGGTCCCGGTCACGGCGTAGCCGCCATCCCTCGCCCGGGGCGCCGTCCGCTCCTCCCCAGCCCTCGGTCACTCCCAGCCGTCGGGTGCGCGGTGGAGGAGACCCGGAGGTATGTCACCTTCCGTCTTCTGTCTCGGGTGTAGCCCTGCCTGGCGCTGTCACTCCCTTATGTGGATAATCTGCCCCGCACTGATCGAATATGACGTGAAGTAGGGCTTCGTGACCACTCATCCCCGACCTGGTCCCGGTTGGCGGTTCAGCGCACCGCCCGGGTGGCCGCCCTCTCCGGAGAACCGCGGCGAGGCCGGGATTTGAGCGGCGCCATCCCCCCTCGGCCGGCGGGCGATGGGTGGTCGTTCAACCCGCCGCCCGGATGGACCGTTCCCGACGACTGGGAACCTCCCGCCGACTGGGAGGGACCGGATCCGGACTGGCCCTCCGCACCGCCGTACTGGCTGTGGTGGAAGGAGCCGCCACGTCCTGCGGCTGTCGCAGCGGCGGCGATCGGTCCGCTGAACGCGGCCGACCCCACGAGGATCGGCGGGTACCGGCTGGTGGGACGGCTCGGATCGGGCGGCATGGGAGTCGTCTACGCGGGAGTCGGCGCCGACGGCCGCAGGGTGGCGGTCAAGGTCGTCCACCCGGCCTTCGCCGGAAACGAGGAGTTCCGCGCCCGGTTCGCGCGGGAGACCGCGGTCGCCGGCAGAGTCGCCGGTGCGTGCATCGCCCATGTGATCGAGGCCGACACCACGGCCGAGAAGCCATGGCTGGCCACCGAGTACGTTCCCGGGCCGACGCTGGACGCCTACGTCCGCGGACACGGCCCGCTGGCCGGAGACGGCCTGTACGGCCTGGCCGCCGGTCTGGCGGAGGCCATCGTGTCCATCCACGCCGCGGGCGTGGTGCATCGCGATCTGAAGCCCGCCAACGTCATCCTCGCGCCGGACGGACCGCGCGTGGTCGACTTCGGCATCGCCAGGGCCCTGGACGAGACCGCGATGACGAGCACCGGTGTGATCGTCGGCTCGCCCGGGTGGATCAGCCCGGAGGAGTACCGCGGGGACGACGCCGGGCCGCCCGCCGACGTCCACAACTGGGGCCTGCTGGTCGCCTACGCCGCGATCGGCGCTCCTCCGTTCGGGACGGGCCGCCCCGAGGTGCTCGCCTCCCGGGTGATGAGCGGCACGGCCGACACGAGCGCCGTTCCCGAGGGCCTGCGCGAACTGGTGGACCAGGCGCTCGCGAAGGCGCCCGAGGACCGGCCGGACGCCCCCGGGCTGCTCGCCCGGATCGCCACGCTCTGGCAGGAGGCGGCGCAGGAGGAGACCGCCACCCTGGTCGAGGACCCCGCGGGGGACGTCACGGCACGGCTCGACCGGACCTGGGTCCTGGCCGGCGTCGACGTGACGCCCTGGCCCTCGGCTCAAGCCACCCCTGACCCTGCTTCTGCCTCCGCTCGGCGCGGTCGCCGGGCATTGGCGGTCGCCGGTGCCGGTGTCGTCGCCGCGGCGCTGCTGATCTACGCGCTCCTTCTCCCGGACGCGCCATCGGCGCACCGGGAGGCGGCCCCCGGCGTCACGCGCACGCTGCCTGCCGCGGCCGGAGCGATCCCGGCCTCCGTCACCTCGCCGAGCCCCGCGGCGCCGCCCAGTCCACCGCCACTGGCCTACGCGGCGGCCGACAAGAACAAGCTGGTCGCTTTCGACTCGGAGACCGGCGAGGTGCTGAAGAGCGTCACACTGCCGGTCGAGGAGATCAGTGACTTCCGATTCGACCAGACGAACGGCACGCTCTATTTCACCGAGAACCGGTACGACGGGGACCCCGTCACCGGAACCCCTCTCGGGGGTCACCTCTACCGAATGGGGGAGAACGGAACGGCGGAAGTCATCGCCACAACCGAGAGGAAGGTCAGCATCGGCGTGATCGCCGCCCGCGGAGCGACCGTGGTCTACGCCTCCTTCGCCGCCGGAAAGGCGTCCTATGACTCGGAGACGAACCTCCACGTGGTGGAGAACGGCGAAGAAGTGCGGCGTGTCTACGTCGGTGCGATCGCCGTCATGGACCTCTCGCTGGCGCCGGACGGCAGCATCGGGGTGACCACGCATGATCTCGGCGCCGGTGGTACCACCCACGTCTTCGTCATCGCGCCGGGCAGAACCGACCTTGGCGACGGAGCGGAGGTGTCGCCCGGCGGTGATCCGGATTGCCGCTTGTCGGGGATCACGTGGGTGGGTGAGCAGTGGGTGGCGCTGGAGGACCGTCTCGAACGGGGAGGGGGGAAGTGCCGGGACGGCGCTCACCTGGTCGCGATAGATCCCGCCACGTACGAGATGACGTCGGTCGGCCCCAAACTGCCGAAGAACCCTCCCTACGCGCTTCAGGAGGATTTCTACGGACGGGTCTACGCCTGGGGGGCCGGGCGCTTCATCGTGAACGGATCGGAGTTCAGGGGCGTCCCGGGCCCTCGGTACCAGTGCGGCAAAGCCGAGGACTCCTGTCTCGAAGAGGGCGGGATCTGGCCTGCCGCCGCTCTCTAGTGCGCTGCCGGCCGGCTCCGGCGCCGGGCGGTCATCAGCGGCGGTAAGTCTTCCGTACGTTGTCGTCGGGGGCGGGCAGGCGCTCGGCCGCCGGTCCCTCCGCGAAGCCCTTCAGCAGGTTGGCCGTCGCGGTGGTGACGAAGGCCCGCGTGCGCGCGCCGATGCCGTGGGCCCGCGGCAGGTCGCGGGTGCCGGCCATGAGGGTCTCGGCCCACCGCATGGTCCCCGAGGCGAACACCCCGGCCCCGCTCGGCGCGGTGTAGTAGGCGGCGTCGGCGAAGCTGGGCCGCCCCACGCAGGTCACCGGCGAGTGGGCGAGGATCTGCAGCGGCCTGGGCGTCGGCACGTCCGTGTTCACCCGGTCGTACTCCACGCCCACCAGGTGCGGGAACGCGTCGCCGCGGCGGACGCCGGTGCCCGCGAAGATCCAGTGGCCGGGCTCGTGCACCACGAACGGCGCGTCCACGGGATACCCGTCGTAGTACACGCCGATGAGAGACGACTCGGGGTCGGCCTTCGGAGCCGCCCGGAAGTCGGTCGTCGCCAGCGACGGGCGCGTGCGGACCAGCGGGTCGCGGTCCACCGCGGTCTTGTAGCAGACCACCGTCCTGCCGTCCTCCTCCAGCCGGACGCGGCGGTAGCAGGTGTTGGCGCCCAGGAAGGCGAGGTTGGCGCCCGCGTCGCGGGCCTCGGTCACGGTGCGCCGCATGCCGGGCGTCCAGTACTCGTCGTGCCCGAGGAAGATCACCGCCGACGCGCCGGCGAGCACGCCGTCGCCCGCCTCCAGGTCGCCGCCCGTCGTGTACGCCAGGGGGAGGCCGAGCCGTTCGGCCAGCGCCACCACCGGCCGCTCGTGGATGAGGAACTTCTCCATCCCGGTGCGGTCGTAGGGGCGGTCGAAGCTGACCGCGAGCGAGCGGCTGTCGTAGCGGCCGTCCTCGCCGTAGTAGAGGCTGTAGCCGCCCCACCGGTTGTACGCCTGCCACGTGGGGGTGGCGTGGACCAGCACCGTGCGCCCGGCGCCGGAGGCCGAGCGCACGACCAGTGGCACGTACCGCTGGTGGCCGCGCTCGGTGTCGAGGCGCAGCAGGTAGGCCCCCTCCGGCCAGCCGTCCGTGGACACGGTGAGGGATCGCCGCCACCCCGCGCGTACGGTGCGGGTGTCCCCGGTGAGCCGCCCGCGGCCCTGGTCGCGTCCCCTCATCCACCCCGAGCGCCACACTCGGCGGGCGAGCGTGCCGCCGTACCAGCCCATCCGGTACGCCGTGACCCGGTAGCGGCCCTCGGTGGTGGAGACGTGCAGCCCGAACGACTCCCCGGGCAGCACGCTCGCCCGGTTGCCGTAGCCCTCGATCGCCTCGTCGGGGCCGCGCCCGCGCACCCGCCAGTCCGGGTCTCCGGGCAGCAGCCGTTCCGGCGCCGGCCTCGCGGGCGACGGCGTGGGGGCGGCGGAGGGCGGCGGGGAGGCGGGCGCGGAGGCGTCCCGGGACCCGGGCGCGCACGCGGCGACGGAGCCGGCGACCGAGCCGACGGCCGCGGCGCACGCGACGCGGAGGAAACCGCGTCGTCCGAGCCCGTCACGTGGTGCGACATCCATGATCGCCCATTGTGCCGGTAACCGGGACGTGTTCCGGACGACCGGCCCGGCGCGCGAGACGATCGGCGGACGCAATCCAGGGGATCTTTTGGGGCCGGAGGAGGACCACGGCGGGCCTGTTCGGTTACAGTCGCACAGTGGCAGGCCTCGACCCCCGCGCCGTCCTCAGGGAGCGTCCGTCCATCGGTCTCATCGTGGGTCTGGTCGTCGCCGGGATCTGCGCCCTGGTGTCGTTCTCCTTCGACATCATCAACGGCGAGCCGGTCCAGTTCTTCATCGCGCTCGGGCTCGCCGTGGCCCCCGTGCCGCTGCTGCTCGCGGGCGTCCTCGCCCTCGACCGGATGGAACCGGAGCCCCGCAACAACCTGATATTCGCGTTCGCCTGGGGCGCCGGCATCGCCGTCCTGCTCGCCGGCGTGCTCAACTCGCTCAACCTCGTCTACGTGGCCCACCAGCTCGGGGACATGACCAACGCCCGCAACCTGGTCGCCACGTTCGGCGCCCCGCCGGTGGAGGAGACGGCCAAGGGGCTGGTCCTGCTCGGGCTGCTGTGGTTCCGGCGGCATGAGCTGGACGGGCCCACCGACGGGATCATCTACGCCAGCATGGTCGGGCTCGGCTTCGCCATGTCGGAGAACGTCAGCTACTACCTGGCCGCGCTGGAGGAGAACGGCGCGCAGGGACTGGCCGCCACGCTCGTGCTGCGGGCCGTGCTGTCGCCGTTCGCCCATCCGCTGTTCACCTCCCTGATCGGGATCGCGGTCGCGTACGCCGCCCAGCGCGGGGGCGCGGTGGGAGTCGTCGTGATCGTCATCGGGTGGATCGGCGCCATGCTGCTGCACGGCCTCTGGAACGGCTTCGCCTCCTTCGGCGGCCTCGGCGGGCTCGCCATCGCCTACCTGCTGCTGATGATGCTGCTCATCGTCGAGCTCGTCGTGATCTTCCGGGACAGGCGGCGGATCGTCGGGCTGATCCAGCACTACCTGCCGCCGTACGAGCGCAACGGGCTGATCAACCAGGCCGACATCTTCATGCTGTCGTCCCTGCGCCGCCGGCGGCAGGCCAGGGCGTGGGCCAAGGCCCACGGCGGCAGGGCCGGGGCACGGGCCATGATCGACTACCAGGTCGCCTCGACCGAGCTCGGGCTGCTGCACGCCCGAGCGGCCCGGGGCGGGGTGGACGAGCAGACCTTCCGCGACCAGCAGCGGTCGCTCGCGGACCTGATGGCCTACGCCCGGCTGTCGTTCCCGCTGCCGGAACGCCACCAGGCGAGCGCCGCGCGAGGGGTGCCGCCGCCGGGGTACGCTCCGGGCGCCCCACCACCCGGCAAGTGGCCGGGCGGCGGTCCCGCCGTGCCGCCCTGGTATCGGCAGGGGCCGGGCGGGCCGGGCCGCGGCCCCGCGCAGGGCCCGCCGCCCCCGGGCCACGGGCGCCCGCAGGCGCCTCCGCAGAACGGGCCGCAGGGCCCCGGATGGGGCAACTGAGGGCGGCGTCCCGCAGGCCTCTCACTCCGCGGTGTGGCGCTGGCTCTCGATCTGACGCAGGCATTCATCGGCGACGCGGCGGGCGAACCCGGCCGGATCGACGTGCGCGGGCACCGGCTCCGGCACGACGGCGTGCACGACGCCCGCGGCGAGCAGGTCGGCCGCGCGCACCCGCTGCCGGCGGGCGACCTGGGGCGCGAGTCCGGGGTCGCCGTGCAGGATCGCGCTGGCGCCCTCCGGCGGCAGGGGGGACAGCCACGCGTTGCCGGCCGCGATCACCCGGCGGGACGGCAGCAGGGCCAGCGCGCCACCGCCGCTGCCCTCGCCCAGCAGCACGGAGACGGTGGGGATGGTGAGCTCCACCATCTCGGCCAGGCAGCGGGCGATCTCCCCGGCCAGCGCGCCCTCCTCGGCGGCGGCGGACAGGTCCGCCCCGGGGGTGTCGATGACGCAGATCAGCGGCAGGCGCAGCTCCTGGGCGAGGCGCATGCCGCGCCGGGCGCCGCGCAGCGCGGCCGGGCCCAGGGGACGGTGCTGGGACTGGGGGCGCCGGTCCTGCCCGACCAGCACGCAGGCAGTGCCGCAGAACGAGGTGAGCGCCAGCAGGAGCGCGTCGTCGGTCTCCCCGGATTGGGTGCCGTGCAGCGGCAGGACGTCGTCGGCGGCGTGCCGCAGCAGCTCCCGTACGCCGGGCCGGTCGGGCCGGCGGGTGAGGGTGATCGAGGACCAGGCGTCGCCGCCGGCGTCCACCGCGCCCGTCTCCGCCGGCGTCTCTCGCGGCGGCGTCTCCGCCGCCGGACGGCGTGCCCCGGAGAGAAGGGCGAGCGCGCGGGCGGCCACGCCGGCCAGCTCATCCGTGGGGACGACGGCGTCGAGGATCCCCTTGGCGACGAGGTTCTCGGCCACCTGGACGCCCTCGGGGAACGGCTCCCCGCGCAGGGTCTGGTAGACGAGCGGGCCGAGGAAGCCGATGAGCGCGCCGGGCTCGGCGACCGCGACGTGCCCGAGAGACCCCCAGGAGGCGAACACGCCGCCGGTCGTGGGATGGCGCAGGTAGACGAGGTAGGGCAGGCCGGCGGCCTTGTGCGCGACCACCGCCCGGCTGATCTCGATCATCCGGACGAACGCCGGCGTGCCCTCCTGCATGCGGGTGCCGCCCGAGGCCGGCGCGGCGATCAGCGGCAGCCGTTCGCGGGTCGCCCGCCGTACGGCGGCGACGATGCGCTCCGCCGTGGCCACTCCGATGGAGCCGCCGAGGAAGCGGAACTCGCTGACGACGAGCGCGGCCGCGTGCCCGCGGATCAGCGCCCGGCCGGTGAGCACGGCCTCGTCGGTGCCGGCCTTCGTCTCCGCCCGCTCCAGCAAGGCGCGGTAGCCGGCGTCGTGTCCGGTGCGGTCGATCGGCTCGTCCCAGGAGCGGAAGGTGCCGGGGTCGACCGTGGCGTCGATCAGCGCGCGGGCGCCCAGCCGGGTCATGCGCCGCGCCCCCGGACGTCGTCGCCGGCGATCCGGTCGCGCGCCGCGGCGAGGCGTCCGACCTGGACCGGGCCGCCGTCCCGGCGGATTCCCGCGATTGTCATCGGTCATCTCCTCCAGCACGGTATCGCGCGAATCGCAGCACACCATGCTGCGTACCCCGCCCCGCGAGGCGGCAGGTCTCGGCGCGGTCCGTTCCGCGCCGCGAGGGGAGCGGTCAGAAGCGGAACGTCTCGACGAACCGGTGGAGAAGCGCGGGGTCGCCCTCCACACTCACGCTGCCGTCGGCCAGTGCTTGCCCGGGTGTCTTGGCACCGGTCATCAACGCGTGGACACCCTGGTCGCCCAACCTCTCGACGACGAGGTCGGGGGCGGGGTGCGGGCCGACGCCGACCGTCAGGACCCCGTCGGTGATCTGCAGGCGGAGGGTGAAGTCGCCCATCCGGACCTCGTAGCCGACGGTCGTGCCCCGGGCCGCTTCCGGCCGGTAGGTGGTGCGGAAGGCCATGGCCACCGACTCCGGCGTGATGACTTCGCCGGGGCGGGGCTCGGTCATCGTCCGGGAGCCCCAGCGGCCCAGCGCGACCAGGGCCGGCTCGAGTTCGCGTCCGTATCCGGTGAGCTCGTACACGACCGCGCGCTCGGGATGCGGCAGCGCGCGGCGCGTGACCAGTCCCGCCTCCTCGAGCTGTTTGAGGCGGGCCGACAGGATGTTGGTGGGGATGGCGGACAGGCCCTTGCGCAGGTCGGTGTAGCGCTGGGGTCCGGAGAGCAGGTTGCGGACGATCAGCAGGGTCCAGCGTTCCCCGACCATCTCCATCGCGCGGGCCAGCCCGCAGAACTGCCCGTACTCACGAACCGTCATGCTGCAGATCCTACTCCATGCTTCGGTTGACAAACTCTGCTTGCAAAAGACAAGCTTGCTTCTCGTTCGGCCACTCGGCCGGTCAGCAGAGTTCTTCCTGAGGAGTTATCGCGTGACTGCGAGGAAAGTCGTCGCCGGGCTGTTCGTGTCGCTGGACGGCGTCGTGGAGGCGCCCGAGACGTGGCACTTCCCCTACCTGAACGAGGAGATGGGCGCGGCGGTCGGCCAGATGTACGCCGAGGCCGACACCCTGCTGATGGGCCGTGTCACCTACGAGGCGTTCGCCGCCGTCTGGCCGCACCAGACCGGTGAGATGGCCGACGCGATCAACGGCATCCGCAAGCTGGTCGCCTCCAGCACCCTGACGACGGCCGGCTGGGCCGGCACCGCCCTCATCGGGGGCGACGTCGTCGCCGCCGTGAAGGAGGTCAAGGAGCAGCCCGGCGGCACGATCGCCCTGGCGGGCAGCATCAGCCTGGTTCGCGCTCTCCTGCGGGCCGGAGTCCTGGACGAGCTGCGCCTGCTGGTCCACCCGCTCGTCGTCGGCACCGGGCGGCGCCTGTTCCCCGAAGACGCCGCCCCCGTGCCTCTCGAGCTCACCCGGTCCACCGCCTTCACCACCGGCGTGCTCGACCTGACCTACCGGCCCGCCTGACCCCTGCGCGACACGAACGGAGAACACCGATGAACGACGCCGAGATCAGGACGCTCGCGGTTCCCGGGGCACGCCTGCACTACGAGGTCCGGGGGACCGGACCGCTGCTGCTGATGATCCCCGGCGCGCCCGCCGACGCCGGAGCGCTGGCCGGGCTCGCCGCGAGCCTGTCCGGCCGCTACACCGTCGTCACCTACGACCAGCGCGGCCTGTCCCGCAGCCCCCTCACGGAACCGCCCGCCGACCAGGACGTCGCGGTTTTCGGCGAGGACGCCTGCCGCCTGCTGGCCGCGCTGGGCGACGAGCCGGCTTACGTGCTGGGCAACAGCGGCGGCGCGCTCACCGCCTTGGACCTGGCGGTCCGCCACCCCGGCCGGGTGCGTGCCCTGGTGGTGCACGAGCCGCCGATCCCCGAGCTGCTGCCCGACCGGGAGCACTGGCGGGCGACGTTCCAGGACGTGTACGACACCTACCGCGACCAGGGCGCGGATCCGGCGATGCGGAAGTTCGTCTCCACCGTCCAAGGAGAAGGCGGCACGCCCCCCACGCCGCCCGATTTCGCCCACATGCCGCCCGAGGCGCTGGAGATGATGGGCCGCATCCAGCGGAACCTCGAGTACTTCCTCGCCCACGTGCTGCTGCCCGTGCTGCGCTTCGAGCCCGACGTCGCCGCGCTGCGCTCCGGCCGCGTGCCGATCGCCGTCGGCGTGGGAGCGGACTCGGGCGGCGGCGTTCCCGCCGCGTCCGCCAGGGTGCTCGCGGAGCGGCTCGGGGTCGAGCCGCTCGTCTTCCCCGGTGACCACCAGGGCCTGGCGCTCGACGTCGCCACCTGCGCCGAGATCGTCCACAAGGCCCTCGGCTGACCCCGCCGGCGGGCCGGCGGCTCCGTCTCCGCCGCCCCGATGCCCCTCCTCCGCGTCCGCGTCCGCCGCCGTAGGCTGACGTCGGCGCGGAGGCCGTACGCGCCGGTCGGTGCCGGGGGCGTGCGGACATCCCACGCCCGCTGCCCCACCCAGCTCGCCCGGGGACGAAGGCGACCCCGGCTGACGCAAGGATCGGAGTCACCGTGTCCGGACCGCTCGACGGAGTGCTCGTCGTCGATCTGACCCGCGCCCTCGCCGGGCCGCACGCCGCGATGATGCTGGGCGACCTCGGCGCCCGCGTCGTCAAGGTGGAAAACCCCGGAGGCGGGGACGACACCCGCGGCTGGGGGCCGCCATTCGTGCAGCCTGAGACCGGCGGCCGCGAGTCGACCTACTTCCTGTCGGCCAACCGCAACAAGGAGTCGATCGCCCTCGACCTCAAGGACGACGCCGACCGGGAGGTGCTCACGGATCTGCTGCGCCGCGCCGACGTGCTGCTGGAGAACTTCCGGCCCGGCACGCTGACCCGGCTCGGGTTCGGCACCGACGTCCTGGCCGAGCTGAACCCGCGGCTGATCACGCTGTCGATCAGCGGCTTCGGGCACGACGGACCGGAGGGCGGCCGGGCGGGCTACGACCAGATCGCCCAGGGCGAGGCCGGGCTGATGTCCCTGACCGGGCCGGGGCCGGACGACCCGCAGCGCGTCGGCGTGCCCATCGGCGACCTGCTGGCCGGCATGTACGGCGCCTACGGCGTGCTGGCCGCGCTGTACGAGAGGGAGCGCACCGGACGCGGCCAGGTGGTGCGCACCTCGCTGCTCGCGGCGATCGTCGGCGTGCACGCCTTCCAGGGGACGGCGTGGACGGTCGCCGGGCAGGTCGGGCGGCCGCAGGGCAACCACCACCCGTCGATCGCACCGTACGGGCTGTTCCGCTGCAAGGACGGATCGGTGCAGCTGTCGTGCGGCAGCGAGTCGCTGTGGCGCCGGCTCTGCGACGAGTTCGGCCTCGACCCCGAGGCGCCGGGCATGGCGACCAACGGCGAGCGCGTGGGCAACCGGCAGCGGGTGATCGAGCTGATCGAGGACGCCTTCGCGGAGCATCCCGCCGAGGAGCTGCTGGCCCGGCTGGCCGCGGCGGGCATCCCGGCCGGCAGGGTGCGCACGATCGACGAGGTCTACACGTGGGAGCAGACCCTGTCACAGGGGCTGCTCGTCGACGTCGAGCACGCCACCCTCGGCCGGCTGCGGCTGCCCGGCCCGCCGCTGCGCTTCTTCACCCCCGGCCCGGACGGGGAGACCGAGACCACCCGCCGCGAGCACGCCGCGCCGCCCGTGCTCGACGCCGACGGAGCGGCGATCCGCGCCGAGGTGGCCCGGGACGCCGACGGCGCCCCCCGGCGGAGCCGGACGAGCTCAGCCGGCTCCTGAGCAGGCGCCCGGGCCGTACGGCCTGTCCGGCTCTTGGCCCGGGCGGCCCGCGCGTGCTTCAATCACTGTGCGCGGTGGCCACTTGATGGGTGGGCTCCAGGAGGGCGTGTGGCGATGCCGCATGCGTTCTTCTCGTACTACAGCCCCTGACGGCGCGACCTTCCCCGGAAGGCGTGCCCGCCCACCAAGAGGAGAACTTCAGTGCAATCCCCGCGTTTGAGATCGCTGTCCCTGAGATCCGGGCGCAAACTCGCCGTGCTCGCCGCGGTGGCGGCCGTGCTCGCCGGCGTCGTCGCGGTCCTGACGCAGACCGCGGCCGAGGCGCACGGCGCCCTGCAGGCCCCGGCGAGCCGGACGTACGCGTGTTACACCGACGGCCTCACCGGCGGCCAGATCATCCCCAACAACCCCGCCTGCAAGGACGCCGTGGCGGCCGGCGGCACCCAGCCCCTCTACGACTGGTACGGCGTGCTCCGCTCCGACGGGGGCGGCCGCACCCGGGGCTTCATCCCGGACGGCCAGCTGTGCAGCGGCGGTTTCAGCAAGTACGCCGCCTATGACGCGCCCAGGACCGACTGGCCGACCACCACGCTGAAGGCGAACAGCACCTACGACTTCGTCTACGGCGCGTGGGTGCCGCACCCCGGCGGCTTCAAGCTCTACGTCACCAAGGACGGCTGGAACCCGACCAAGCCGCTGACGTGGGCGGACATGGAGGAGCAGCCGTTCCTCACGGTCGACCCCGAGCCCGCGGTCAGCAACGGCGCCTACCGCTTCTCCGGCAGGCTGCCCGACAAGAGCGGCCGGCACATCATCTACGCCGTCTGGTTCCGGTCCGACAGCCAGGAGACCTTCTACGGCTGCTCGGACGTGAACTTCCTCCGCGACGGCGTCTCGCCCAGCCCCTCGCCGAGCCCTTCGCCGAGCCCCACGCCCGCCACGAACGACCCGTCGCCGACCCCCTCGCCCTCCCCGACGCCGGCGAACCCGGCGTGCACGGCCACGGTGAAGCTGACCAACACCTGGCAGGGCGGCTTCCAGGGCGAGGTCACGATCAAGAACACCGGGACGAGTCCGCTCAACGACTGGTACGTCCAGTGGGCGATGCCGCTGGGCACGACGCTCACGCAGGCGTGGAACGGGACGTCCATGCAGAGCGGGCCGTTCATGATGATCCACGCGCCGGAGTGGAACAAGACGCTGGCCCCCGGAGCCTCGGCCACGGCCGGTTTCCTCGGCAGCGGCTCGGCCACCCCGTCGATCAGCGACATCACCTGCGGCTGACGGCTTCCCGCGCCGCCGGGCGGACGGGCGCCGCCTGATCCGCCCGGCACTCGCCGGGGGCTTCGAGCCCTGGTGCCGGGGGAGACGCCCGGGGAGGCCGTCGCGGCGGCTCCCCGGGCGTTGCGCGATGGGTGGGCGGAGGAGGATCCGCCTCTCGTACCCGCGGTGCGATAGCCACTGTGGGTGTGGCCTCACCTCCCTGAGGATGGTGGGAGCGCTCCCACATGGCCCGGACCCTAATCGGCCGAAACGCATCGGACCAGCGGAGCCGCCCCGGCATGCCCTGTCCGCCCAGTTCACGGGCCGCCGCGCGATGAAAGTTTCGCCGCGGGCATCCCCGGCAGCCCGTCACGGCCGCTCGCCGGAGACGGAAGTCAGCGGGCCAGGGCGTGGTCGAGCGCGGTCTCGCGCCGGCCGAGGAACCGCGGGGAGGAGCGCAGCACCAGGCCGTCGGCCAGGCCCTTGGCCGAGGCGGGGATCTCCCTGACGGCGTAGGCCACCGTCTCCGCCGGCCAGTCGCGGCTCGAGTCGTCGCCGACCCCGAACGCGTCCAGCCCGGCCGTACGGCACAGCGCCACGGCCCGGGGGAGGTGGAACACCTGGGTCACGACGACGAGACGGGACGCGCCGAAGATCTCCTTGGCCCGCACGCAGGAGTCCCAGGTGTCGAACCCGGCGTAGTCGAGGACGATCCTGTCCGCCGGCACGCCGCCGGAGACCAGGTAGTCGCGCATGACCGAGGGCTCGTCGTAGTCCCTGCGGCTGTTGTCGCCGGACAGCAGCAGGGCCCGCACCCTGCCCGTGCGGTACAGCTCGGCCGCGATGTCGAGGCGGGCGCGCAGCATCGGGCTGGGCCGCCCGTCCCGGACGCCCGCGCCCAGCACGAGCGCGGCGGGCATCGCGGGCACCTCGGCGGTCCAGCGCGTGCCCGGCTCGGCGGTCACCCGGTGGCCGGCGCTCGCCAGCCAGGCCCAGGTCGTCGGCGCCAGCGGCAGCACGCTCAGGGCGACCAGCCCCTGGAAGCCCCGGCGCAGGGCCGTACGGGACCAGGTCCAGGGGCGCAGGACGCTCACCGGGGTCAGACCCCCGCGTGGTGGAGCTCCGGCCGCTCGGGCGCGGGGGCGGGCGCGGGGCCCCGGGACCGCAGCAGGAACACGACGCGCAGCGCGCAGATCCACACGAGCGTCGCTCCCAGCACGTGCAGGAGCACCAGCGCCGCGGGGACCGCGAGGAAGTACTGCACGTAGCCGACCACGCCCTGGGAAAGCTCCACCACGAGCAGCACGAGCGCGGCGCGCCGGGCCGGGCCGGGGGAGTCGGTGACGCGCAGGGCCAGCAGCAGGGCGAACGTCAGCCCGACGACGACGTAGGCGATGTCGGTGTGCAGCCGCACCACGCTCTGGATGTCGAAGCCGAAGCGGGAGGCCGCGTCGTCGCCCGAGTGCGGCCCGGTGCCGGTCACCACCACCCCGGCCAGCAGCAGCGCGAAGGCGGCCGCGGCCAGCACGTACCCCAGCGTGCGGATCTCCTTGCGGACCAGCCCCTCCGCCGGGGCGTCGCCCTCGCCCGCCCGCGCGAACAGCACGACGGCGGCGGCGATCATGCCGATGGACAGCAGGAAGTGGACGCTGACGGTCACCGGGTTGAGCATCGTGTGGACCACGAGCCCGCCCCACAGGGCCTGGACGACGACGCCGGCCGGCTGCACCAGCGCGAGCCGCAGCAGGACCGGGCCGCGCTCGCCCCGCGACAGCTTCCAGGCGGCGATCACACACGGCACCGCGACCGCGAGGACGAGGAACGCCAGCAGCCGGTTGCCGAACTCGATCGCCATGTTGAGCGGCGCGTGCGTGTCGATTCTCGCCGGCACGAAGCTGTCGGGCGTGCAGCGCGGCCAGGTCGGGCAGCCGAGCCCGGAGCCGGTGACGCGCACGGCGGCGCCGGTGACGGTGATGCCGACGTTGACCACGATCGCCGCCAGCGCCCACCGCCGCATCGACTCGTTCGTCGGGAACATGAACGAGCGGTAGAAGGCGAGCAGCGTGGCGCGGATCCGGCCGGTCGTGGGATTCACGGCATCAATCGTAGGTGGCCTTGTGGGTGGTCCCTTCTCCGGACCCCGCCGCCCGCGGTGATCATCTCCGCGGCCGGGCCGGGTACGATCGGCCGTACGGGACCGAGGAGGGCGGTGGCCGGTCGATGGGCGGGGCGTGGGACGGACCGGCGGGACGCACGAGCGACGACCTCCGCGCACCGGACGGAGGAACGCGGCAGAAGAACCTGCGCGAGCGGGTGGCGCAGGCGCTGCGCGACGCGGTGGTGGCCGGGGAGATGCGGCCCGGCGTCGTGTATTCGGCCCCCGCGCTGGCGGCGAGGTTCGGGGTCTCCGCCACACCGGTGCGGGAGGCCATGCTCGACCTCGCCAAGGAGGGCCTGTTCGAGGCGCTGCGCAACAAGGGCTTCCGGGTCGCGGAGGTGTCCGAGCGCGACCTCGACGAGATCATCGAGATCAGGCGGCTGCTCGAGGTGCCCACGGTGGCCCGGCTCGCCGGGCGGGCCCCGGCGGAGCAGGCCGAGGACCTGCGCCCGATCGCCGAGGAGATCGTCTCGGCCGCGGAAAGAGGCGACCTGCTCGCCTACGTGGCCGCCGACCAGCGGTTCCACCTCGCGCTGCTGGCCCTGTCGGGCAACGTCCGGCTGGTCGAGACGGTCAGGGACCTGCGCGCCCGGGCCCGGCTCTACGGGCTGCGCGGCCTGCCCGACGCGCGGCTGCTCGCGGCCCCGGCACGCGAGCACCTCGACCTCCTCGACGCCCTCGTACGCGGCGACGCCGCGGCGGCCGAGAGCCTGATGAACCACCACCTCCGGCACGTGCGGGGGATCTGGTCGGGCGGCCCTGCCGCGGAATGAGCCGCCCGAACGGGCCGGGTCAGCCGTCGCCCCGGCGCGTGGCGCCGATGGAGGCGACGACCACGCAGCCGATCGCCGCCCACTCGCGGACCTGGAGCACCTCGCCCAGGACGAACAGGCCGACGAGGGCGGCGACGGCGGGCTCCAGGCTCATCAGGATCCCGAAGACCCGCTTGGGCATCCGGCGCAGCGCCTCCAGCTCGAGCGAGTAGGGGATGACCGAGGAGAGCAGGCCGACCCCGGCCCCGATGAGCAGGATCTCGGGCCGCAGCAGGTCGCTTCCGCCCGCGGTGACGCCGATGGGCGCGATGACGACCGTCGCCACGATCATGGCGAACGACAGCCCGCTCGCGCCGGGGAATCGGGCCCCGGTGGCCTGGGAGAACACGATGTAGGCGGCCCAGAACGCCCCCGCCATCGCGGCGAACCCGATCCCCGCCCAGGTCGCGGTCCCCGCATCGCCCCAGGGGGCGAGCAGGACCACGCCGGCGGCGGCCAGCGCCACCCACAGCAGGTCGAGCCTGCGCCGGGAGGACACCACGGCCAGGGTGAGCGGCCCGACGAACTCGATGGACACCGCGATCCCGATCGGCAGCCGGGCGAGGGCCTCGTAGAACGACAGGTTCATCAGGCCGAGGCTGAGCCCGAAGGCGGCGCCGACGGCGAGGTCGCGCCGCGACAGCCCGCGCACCCGGGGCCGGACGACGGCCAGCAGCATGACCGCGCCGGTGGCGATGCGCAGGAACACCACGGCCGTAGGAGGCAGCTGGGTGAACAGGTTCTTGGCCAGCCCGGCGCCCACCTGGACCGACAGGACGGCCAGCAGCACCAGGCCCGGCGGCGGTATCGCGTCCGACGCGGCCCGCAGCGCCCTGCCCGGCGACGGCCTCATTCGGTACGGCTCGGCCCCCGGAAGGGATTCAGCGGTCATGCCGGCGACCCCACACTGCCATTGATCACGGACAACGCCCGCAATCATATGCAGGGGCCCTCAGGCAGCGGGTACGCCCCCTGGGTCATTCCCAGCGGAACGTGCGGGCGGCCAGGGCGAGCGCGGCCACCGTCCAGCACAGCAGCACGAGCAGCGCGCCGCCGGGGAAGCCGCCGCCGGCGCTCAGGACGGTCCGCAGGCCGGAGGTGAGCGCGCTGATCGGCAGCAGTTCGAGCACGTGCCGGACACCGGCGGGGAACCGGTCCAGCGGGAACAGCACGCCGCCGACCCCGAGCAGCACCAGGTAGACCAGGTTGGCCCCGGCCAGCGTGGCCTCCGCCCGGAGCGTGCCGGCCATGAGCAGGCCGAGGCCGCTGAAGGCCGCCGTGCCCAGCAGCAGGAGCGGCACGGCCCACAGCGGATCGCCGTGCGGCGACCAGCCGAGCGCCAGCGCCACCGCGACGATCACCACGACCTGCAGCGCCTCCACGGCGACGACGGCGACGGTCTTGGCCAGCAGCAGCCCGGACCGCGACAGCGGGGTCGCGCCCAGGCGCTTGAGCACGCCGTACCGCCGCTCGAAGCCGGTCGCGATCGCCTGCCCGGTGAACGCGGTCGACATGACCGCGAGCGCGAGGATGCCGGGGGCGACGAAATCGACGCGCCGGCCGTCGCCGACGTCCAGCAGCGGGGCCGTGCTGAAGCCGGCCAGCAGCAGGATCGGGATGATCATCGTGAGCAGGAGCTGCTCGCCGTTGCGCAGCATGGCCCGGATCTCCGCGCCCGCCTGGGCGAGGACCATCCGGCGCAGCGGCGCGGCCCCCGGCCGCGGCGTGAGGTCCAGCGTGGCGAACGTGGTCACCGCAGCTCCCTGCCGGTCAGTTCGAGGAAGACGTCCTCCAGCGTGCGCCGCTCGATGCGCAGATCCTCGGTGGTGACGCCCTCGGTGGCGCACCAGGCGGTGACGGTCGCGAGCAGCTGGGGGCCGACCTGCCCCTCGATGATGTAGTGCCCCGAGGGCGACTCCTTGGCGGCGCTGCCCGGCGGCAGCGCGGCCAGCAGCTCCTCCAGATCGAGCCCCTGCCGCGCGCGGAACCTGAGCTGGCGCTCGGCGCCGGTCAGCGACTCCGGCGTGCCCTCGGCCACCACGCGGCCGTGGTCGATGACCACCACGTGGTCGGAGAGCTTCTCCGCCTCGTCCATCTGGTGGGTCGTCAGCACCACCGCCACCCCGGCGGCGCGCAGGGCCGTGACGAGGTCCCAGCAGGCGTGGCGCGCCTGCGGGTCGAGCCCGGCGGTCGGCTCGTCGAGGAAGACCAGTTCGGGCCGCCCGATCACCGCCGCCGCGAGCGACAGGCGCTGCTGCTGCCCGCCCGACAGCCGCCGGTACGGCGTGCGCGCGTGCCCGGCCAGGCCGAGCAGGCCGAGCAGGGCGTCCGGGTCGAGCGGATGGGCGTAGAACCGGGAGATCACCCGCAGCCACTCGCCCGCGCGGGCGGCGGGAGGCACCCCGCCCGTCTGCGGCATGATTCCCAGGCGCGGTCTGAGGGCGGGGTCGGCCGGGTCCAGGCCGAGCACGCGGACGGTCCCGCCGTCCGGCCGGCGGAAGCCCTCGCAGATCTCGATCGTGGAGGTCTTGCCGGCGCCGTTGGGCCCGAGGATCGCCGTGACGGCGCCCCGGGCGCAGGTGAGGGTCAGCCCGTCGACGGCCGTGGTGCTCCCGTACCGCTTGACCAGCCCGTCGATCTCGACCGCGGGAGCGCCGTCGTCCGCGCCGCCACGCGTGCTGTCAAGCGTGCTGTCCACCCCCGGCACTCCACCGGCCTCCCCTCACGGACCGACCGCCAGAGCCGGCCGGATGCGGGTCGTCCTGGTCAGTCGTCGACGGCATCGAGTCTAGGGAGCGGGAAGCGCGCTCTCGTCGGGGAGTGCCGTCATTCCAGACCTCCGAGGTAAAGGATGGGGAAAAGTCTCGTCGTCGCAGGTTAGGTAAGGCTTACCTGCGTGAGAAATTACATTCTCGTGGACCTCGGCTTGGGTTTGTCGGCCGGGAAGGAATTACGGCACACTGATGTTGTGAAATACGTGCAGGGGAAGCAGAACGCCGAGAAGGCCGTGGTGACGCGGCCGGTTCCGGCGACCCCTGCGCACAGAGACATCGCGCACAGAGACGTCGTGAACAAGGACATCGGCGCCGAGCGGGGGACCCGGGCCAGGGTGGCGCGGCTCATCCTGGAGCACGGTCCGGTCACCGCCGCGGCGCTGGGGGAGCGGCTCGGCCTTACGCCGGCCGCGGTCCGCCGTCACCTCGACGCGCTGCTGGCCGAGGGCATGATAGAGCCCCGTACGGCCCGCCCGCGCGGCCAGCGGGGGCGCGGCAGGCCCGCGAAGATGTTCGCGATCACCGACGCGGGCCGCAGCGCCTTCGTCCACGCCTACGACGACCTGGCCGGCAGCGCGCTGCGCTTCCTGGCCGAGCGTCTCGGCGGCGAGGCGGTGTCGGAGTTCGCGCGGGCGCAGGTGTCCGGACTGGTCGGCCGGCTCGAGGCGCTGATGCGCGAGGTCCCGGCCGAGCAGCGGGTCCGCGTGCTGGCCGAGGCTCTGTCCACGGAGGGCTACGCGGCCTCGGCCACGGCGACGGGCAAGGGCGGCGAGCAGTTGTGCCAGCACCACTGCCCGGTCGCGCACGTCGCGGCGCAGTTCCCGCAGCTGTGCGAGGCGGAGACCGAGGCGTTCGCCCGGCTGCTGGGCACCCCGGTGCAGCGGCTGGCCACGATCGCCAACGGCGACGGGGTCTGCACCACCCATGTGAGTTCCCACGCGCTCGCCGCACGGCACGCGCGTACCGACCTATCGAGCACATCGACGAGCAAGGAGTCCGGAAGGTGACTGTCACCGACCGCCCGGAGCTGGAAGGCCTCGGGAATTACAAGTTCGGCTGGGCCGACACGGACGTGGCTGGGGCCACGGCCCGGCGTGGGCTGTCCGAAGAGGTCGTCCGCGACATCTCCGCGCTCAAGAACGAGCCGGAGTGGATGCTCGACCTGCGCCTCAAGGGCCTTCGGCTGTTCGGGAAGAAGCCGCTGCCGACCTGGGGCTCTGACCTCACGGGCATCGACTTCGACAACATCAAGTACTTCGTCCGCTCGACGGAGAAGCAGGCCGCGTCCTGGGACGAGCTGCCCGCCGACATCAAGAACACCTACGACAAGCTCGGCATCCCCGAGGCGGAGAAGCAGCGCCTCATCGCCGGCGTCGCCGCCCAGTACGAGTCCGAGGTCGTCTATCACAAGATCCGTGAGGACCTCGAGGAGAAGGGCGTCATCTTCGTCGACACCGACACCGGGCTGCGCGAGCACGAGGAGCTCTTCAAGGAGTACTTCGGCTCGGTGATCCCGGTGGGCGACAACAAGTTCGCCGCGCTCAACACGGCCGTGTGGTCGGGCGGCTCGTTCATCTACGTGCCGCCGAACGTGCACGTCGAGATCCCGCTGCAGGCCTACTTCCGGATCAACACCGAGAACATGGGCCAGTTCGAGCGGACCCTGATCATCGTGGACGAGAACTCCTACGTCCACTACGTCGAGGGTTGCACCGCGCCGATCTACTCGTCCGACTCGCTGCACTCGGCGGTCGTCGAGATCATCGTGAAGAAGGGCGCCCGCTGCCGCTACACGACGATCCAGAACTGGTCGAACAACGTCTACAACCTGGTCACCAAGCGCGCCGTGGCGTACGAGGGCGCGACCATGGAGTGGATCGACGGCAACATCGGCTCCAAGGTCACGATGAAGTACCCGGCCGTCTACCTGATGGGCGAGCACGCCAAGGGCGAGACGCTGTCGGTCGCCTTCGCCGGCGAGGGCCAGCACCAGGACGCGGGTGCCAAGATGGTGCACCTCGCGCCCAAGACGTCCTCCACGATCATCTCCAAGTCCGTGGCGCGCGGCGGCGGCCGCACGTCCTACCGCGGCCTGGTGCAGATCGACGAGGGCGCGGCCGGCTCGGCCTCGACCGTCAAGTGCGACGCGCTGCTCGTCGACCAGATCAGCCGGTCCGACACCTACCCGTACGTGGACGTCCGTGAGGACGACGTGTCGATGGGCCACGAGGCCACGGTCTCCAAGGTGTCGGAGGACCAGCTGTTCTACCTGATGAGCCGCGGCCTCGGCGAGGACGAGGCGATGGCCATGATCGTGCGCGGCTTCGTCGAGCCGATCGCCCGCGAGCTGCCCATGGAGTACGCCCTGGAGCTCAACCGCCTGATCGAGCTGCAGATGGAAGGAGCGGTCGGCTGATGGGCCTGGAGACCAAACCGCTGTCGACGCTGCACGAGAAGGCGTCGTACGACGTGGCGGACTTCCCGGTGCCGACGGGCCGCGAGGAGGAGTGGCGGTTCACGCCGTTGTCGCGGCTCAAGGGCCTGCACAACGGCACGGCCGCCGTCACCGGCGGCGTCGTGGCGGACGTCGAGGCCGCGCCCGAGGTGCGCGTCGAGACCGTCGGCCGCGACGACGCCCGGCTCGGCAAGGCCTACACGCCGGCCGACCGGGTCAGCGCGCAGGCGTACTCGTCGTTCGAGAAGGCCACCGTCGTCACGGTGCCGAAGATGACGGCCGCCTCCCGGCCCACCGTGATCACCCTGCGGGGGTCCGGGGCGGGCGCGTCGGCGTACGGGCACATCCTCGTGTCGGTGGAGCCGATGGCCGAGGCCGTGCTGGTCCTGGACCACCGCGGCAGCGCCGTCTACGCCGACAACGTCGAGTTCGACGTGGCCGAGGGCGCGACGCTCAAGGTCGTCAGCCTGCAGGACTGGGACGACGACGCCGTGCACGTCTCCCACCACCACGCGCGGCTCGGCAAGGACGCGACGTTCCGCTCGTTCGTGGTCACCCTCGGCGGCGACCTCGTACGGCTGTCGCCCTCGGTGTCGTACACCGCCCCCGGCGGCGACGCCGACCTCACCGGGCTGTACTTCGTGGACGCCGGCCAGCACCTGGAGCACCGCCTCCTGGTGGACCACAGCGTGCCGAACTGCCGCAGCAACGTGACCTACAAGGGCGCGCTGCAGGGCGACGCCGCGCACGCGGTCTGGATCGGGGACGTGATCATCCGGGCGGAGGCCGAGGGCACCGACACCTACGAGCTGAACCGGAACCTCATCCTCACCGACGGCGCCCGCGCCGACTCGGTGCCGAACCTGGAGATCCTCACCGGCGAGGTCGCGGGAGCGGGCCACGCGTCCGCGTCCGGCCGCCTCGACGACGAGCACCTGTTCTACCTGCAGGCCCGCGGCATCCCGTTCGACGAGGCGCGCCGCCTGGTCATCCACGGGTTCTTCGCCCAGCTCATCGAGCAGATCGAGGTGCCGGAGATCCGCGAGCGGGTCCTGTCGGCCGTCGAGGCGGAGCTGGCCCGATGAGCGCTGAGACCGTCCACTGGGAGAAGGTCTGCCAGGTCGGGGACATCCCCGACGGCGGCGTCCTCGGCCTGGAGGTCGGCGAGACGCCGGTCGCGCTGGTGCGGACCGGCGGCGAGGTCTTCGCCCTGCACGACGTGTGCTCCCACGCGGAGGTGCGGCTCAGCGAGGGCGAGGTCTACGACCACACCCTGGAGTGCTGGCTGCACGGCTCCTGCTTCGACCTGCGCAGCGGCAAGCCCACCGGGCCGCCCGCGACCAGGCCCGTCAACGTCTACCGTGTCAAGATCGAAGGCGACGACGTGTACGTCTCGCTCTCGAAGGAGTAAATAACTCGTGTCCACTCTTGAGATCCGTGACCTGCACGTCGCCGTGGGCGACAAGGAGATCCTGCGCGGCGTCGACCTGACGGTCCGCAGCGGCGAGACGCACGCCATCATGGGCCCGAACGGCTCGGGCAAGTCGACGCTGGCCTACGCCGTCGCCGGCCACCCGAAGTACACGATCACCTCCGGCTCCGTCCTGCTCGACGGCGAGGACCTGCTGGAGATGTCGGTGGACGAGCGCGCCCGCGCCGGCCTCTTCCTCGCCATGCAGTACCCGGTCGAGGTCCCCGGCGTCAGCGTGTCGAACTTCCTGCGCTCGGCGATCACCGCGGTCCGCGGCGAGGCGCCCAAGCTGCGCGACTTCGCCAAGGAGCTGAAGTCGGGCATGGACGCGCTGTCCATCGACCCGGCCTTCGCCCAGCGCAACACCAACGAGGGCTTCTCCGGCGGTGAGAAGAAGCGCCACGAGATCCTCCAGCTGGAGCTGCTCAAGCCCAAGATCGCCGTGCTGGACGAGACCGACTCCGGCCTCGACGTCGACGCCCTGCGCGTGGTCTCCGAGGGCATCAACCGGTTCCGCGCGAGCGGCGACACCGGCGTGCTGCTGATCACCCACTACACCCGCATCCTGCGTTACGTGAAGCCGGACTTCGTCCACGTCTTCGCCGGCGGGCGCGTGGTGGAGGAGGGCGGCCCCGAGCTGGCCGACAAGCTGGAGAACGAGGGCTACGAGGCATACGTGCGGGACGCGCGAAAGGCTGACTCGGCGAAGGCGGCGTCCGCCTGATGAGTGCGCCCGGCTTCGACGTGGAGAGGATCAGGAAGGACTTCCCGGTCCTCGGCCGCGAACTTCCCGGAGGCAGGTCGCTGGTCTACCTCGACTCCGGCAACTCCTCCCAGAAGCCGACCCAGGTGATCGAGACCATGCGCGATCACCTGACCTGGCACTACGGCAACGTCGGCCGGGCGCTGCACGTGCTGGGCAGCGAGTCGACCGAGGCCTACGAGGCCGCCCGTGACAAGATCGCCGCGTTCGTGAAGGCCCCGTCGCGCGACGAGATCGTCTTCACCAAGAACGCCTCCGAGGCCCTCAACCTCGTGGCCTACGCCTTCGGCAACCCCGTCGGCGAGGACGAGCGGTTCCGGATCGGCCCCGGCGACGAGATCGTCATCTCGGAGATGGAGCACCACTCCAACATCGTGCCGTGGCAGCTGCTCGCGCAGCGGACCGGCGCGACGCTGCGCTGGTTCCCCGTGACCGACGAGGGCCGCCTCGACGTCGAGGGCCTGGAGGAGCTGGTCAACGAGCGCACGAAGATCGTGTCGATCACGCACCAGTCGAACGTGCTGGGCACGGTCAACTCGGTCTCGCCGATCCTGGCCCGCGCGCGCGAGGTCGGCGCGCTGATGCTGCTCGACGCGTCGCAGTCGGTGCCCCACCAGCCGGTGGACGTGACCGAACTGGGCGTCGACTTCGTCGCGTTCACCGGCCACAAGATGGTCGGGCCATCCGGCATCGGCGTGCTGTGGGGCCGTCGCGAGCTGCTCGACGCGATGCCGCCGTTCCTCGGCGGCGGCGAGATGATCGAGGCGGTCTGGATGGACCGCTCGACCTACGCGCCGGTGCCGCACAAGTTCGAGGCCGGGACGCCGCCCATCGTCGAGGCGATCGGCCTCGGCGCCGCCGCCGACTACCTGACCGCCGTCGGCATGGACCAGATCAAGGCGCACGAGAAGGAACTCGTCGCGTACGCGCTGGAGGCGCTGCCGGAGGTCCCGGGGCTCAGGATCATCGGCCCGCGTACGCCCATCGCCCGCGGTGGCACGATCTCGTTCACCCTGGAGGGGATCCACCCCCACGACGTGGGGCAGATCCTCGACGACGTGTACGGGATCGCGGTCCGGGTAGGTCATCACTGCGCCCGGCCGCTGCACCTCAGGTTCGGAATTCCCGCGACCACCCGGGCGTCTTTCTACCTGTACAACACGACGGCCGAGATCGACGCACTGGTCCGCGGCCTCCACCACGTGCAGAAGGTGTTCGGCTGAGCCATGATCGCTGAATCGATGTACCAGGAGCTGATCCTGGAGCACTACAAGCATCCCCAGGGGCGCGGCCTGCGCGACCCGTACGACGCCGAGGTGCACCACGTCAACCCGACCTGCGGCGACGAGGTGACGCTGCGGGTGAAGGTGGCCGACGGCGGCAAGGTGCTCGACGTGTCCTACGACGGTCAGGGCTGCTCCATCAGCCAGGCCGCCGCCTCGGTGCTGCACGAGCTCGCCACGGGCTCCACCGTGGAGGAGTCGCTGTCGGTGGTGGAGGAGTTCACCCGGCTCATGCAGGGCAGGGGCCAGGTGGAGCCGGACGAGGACGTGCTGGGCGACGCGGTGGCGTTCGCCGGTGTGGCGAAGTTCCCCGCCCGCGTCAAGTGCGCGCTGCTGGCCTGGATGGCCTACAAGGACGCGCTCATGAGGAGCCAGGGATGACCGGCGGCCTCCGCCGCGTTGGGAAGTACGGCGTCGCTCCGCGGGCGCCGCGAGGTGAGGAGACGACGTGAGCAAGCCGACCGAGACCCCGACGGGAACCGCGACCGAGGCCGCCCCCGGCACCTACGACGGGGAGACCAGCCTCGACGACGTGCTCGACGCGCTGAAGGACGTCGTGGACCCCGAGCTGGGGATCAACGTGGTGGACCTCGGCCTCGTGTACGGCGTCAACCTCGACCCGGCCGGCGAGGGCGAGCGCCCGATCGCCACCATCGACATGACGCTGACCAGCGCCGCCTGCCCGCTGACCGACGTGATCGAGGACCAGGCCAACTCGGCGCTCGCCGACCTGGTCTCCAACGTGGTCATCAACTGGGTCTGGCTGCCGCCGTGGGGCCCGGACAAGATCACTGAAGAGGGCCGCGACCAGCTCAGGATGCTCGGCTTCAACGTCTGATCCCGGCGGCCTCCGGCCGGAGAGAACCCGCACCGTCCCGCCGCGTCCGCACGCGGCGGGACGCGCGCTTGTCCCCGCACGCGGAGCGTGTCCCGGGCCGGGACGGCCGATGCGATGCGGGAATGCCGTACGATCGTTCTTTGCTCTTCCTTGTGCGACGTGAGTGAAAGGCGTCCGTGAGAGCCGCCCCCGGCGGTCTCCACTTCTGCGGGACGTGTGCTCACGGCATCGTGCGGGCCGCAGGCCGTCGTTATTCGGCCCGTGACGCCCGTAGGCACGGCACGCCTGCCGTGCCTGACCCGGCTCGTCCTTTCGCAGAAGTGACGCGCCCGCGTGTTCCGGCACGTCTTTCTTCGAAAGGCACGATTTCGTGACCATCTCTGCCCTCGACGAGGGCACGACCACCCCTGCCGAGTTCGGGACGCTGGGGCTGCCCAGACCGCTCGTGACAGGGCTCGCCCGGCAGGGCATCACCACGCCGTTCCCGATCCAGCGGGCGGCCATCCCCGACATCCTCGCCGGGCTCGACGTCCTCGGACGCGGCCGGACCGGTTCCGGCAAGACCCTCGCCTTCGGCCTGCCGACGCTGGCCAGGATCGCGGGGGACAAGTCGGCGCCCCGCCGGCCCCGCGCCCTGATCCTGGTGCCCACCCGCGAACTCGCCTTCCAGGTCGCCGCCACCATCGAGCCGCTCGGCCGGGGGCTGTCGCTGCGCACCAGGACGGTCGTCGGCGGCATGCCGATGGGCCGCCAGATCGAGGACCTGCGCCGGGGTGTGGACGTCGTGGTCGCCACGCCCGGCCGCCTCACCGATCTGATCGAGCAGGGCGCGTGCGCGCTCGACGACGTCCAGATCACGGTCCTCGACGAGGCCGACCACATGTGCGACCTCGGTTTCCTCCCCGTGGTGAGCGCGCTGCTCGCGCGCACGCCCGCCGACGGGCAGCGCCTGCTGTTCTCCGCGACGCTCGACGGCGACGTGGACACGCTGGTCCAGCGGTTCCTGACCGACCCGGTGGTCCACTCGCTGGATCCGGCCACCTCCCCGGTCGAGACGATGGAGCACCACCTGCTCCAGGTGCAGCGCGACGACAAGGCCGACGTGACGGCCGAGATCGCCAACCGGGACGGCCGTACGATCCTGTTCGTGCGCACCCAGCACGGCGTCGACCGGGTCGTCAAGCAGCTGGCCCGGGCGGGGGTCCGCGCGGGCGGCCTGCACGGCGGCAAGCGGCAGAACCAGCGCACCCGCATCCTCGACGGGTTCCGCCAGGGCAAGATCGGGGTGCTCGTGTGCACCGACGTCGCGGCGCGCGGCATCCACGTCGACGACGTGAGCCTCGTGCTGCACGTGGATCCGCCCGCCGACCACAAGAGCTACCTGCACCGGGGCGGACGTACGGCCCGTGCGGGCGAGCGCGGCGTGGTGCTGACGCTGGTGCTGCCGAGCGAGCGTCGCTCCACCGAGTCGATGACCCGCAAGGCGGGGGTCGCCGCGTCACGGCACCGGGTGGCGCCGGGCGACCCGGTCCTGAACGAGATCGCCGGGGCCCGGCGGCCGAGCGGCGAGGCCGTGGCCGTGTGGGAGCCCGACGTGCGCGCGCCGCTGCGGCCCGGGCACGACGACAGGCAGCGGGACGACAAGCCGCGGGGCCGTCGCCGTTTCGGCGACCGTCCCCGTGGCGGCGACCGCCCCGGCGAGGGCGACGGCCGGCACAGGTGGCCCGAGCAGGGTGAGCGGTCCCGGGCGCCGTGGGCCGGTGACGGACGCGGCGAGTCCCGCGGCGGGCGGGGCGGCGGTCACCACCGCGGCCGGGCCGGCGGGCAGGCCGGGTACGGCGCGGGCGAAGGCGGTCGCGGCCGCCGGTTCACCGGCCGCTGATCCCACCCCTCTTCCCACCACCGGGCCGTCCGTACGGGCGGCCCGGTGGCATGTGGGGACCATCCTCACGCACCCTCCGCACGGCGATAACCCGGACACCTCTTGACGCGAACTATGTAGACCGGTCTAGTGTTGGCGGCGTGATCGAAACATCAGGAGCCGGGATCGGCGGGCGGCTCGTGGAGCCGATGCCCGAGCTGAGCCACGAGGACACGGAGGTCTCGTCGTGAGCGCCGTGGACAGGCACGCGCTGGTCCTGGGCGCGACCGGCTTCGTCGGACGCCACCTGGTCCTCGCGCTCGGTCAGGCGGGCGTCCGGGTGAGCGCGGGCTGCCGCGGTCACGAGTCCTACCGGCGGCTCGCCCGGTGGCTGGCCGAGCACGGGCACGGCGCGGCCCCGGCCGACCTCCGGGTCGATCTCGCCGGGCCGTCGCTGATCGACGGGGAGGCCGGCGACGTGACGGAGGTCTACAACTGCGCCGGCGCCTACCGGTTCGGCATGCCGGCCGACGAGGCCCGCCGGGCCAACGTCGACAGCGTCCGCGCGGTCGTCGCCTTCGCGGCGCGGCTGCCGCGCCTGCGCCGCCTCGTCCACGTCTCGGGGTATCGCGTGGGCGGGCAGGACCCCCGTCCCTGGAGCGAGGAGCAGCGGCGGGAGGCATACCAAGCCCTCGGCGCGTACGAGGCGTCCAAGGTGGAGGCGGACGCCGTCTTCCGGTTCGAGGCGGAGCGGCTGGGCGTGTCCTGGTCGGTGGTCAACCCGGCCAGCGTGATCGGTGACAGCGTCACCGGCGAGGCCGGCCAGTACCTCGGGCTCGCGTCGACCCTGCGCGACCTCTGGCGGGGCGGTCTCGCGGCGGTTCCGGGGAACGCGCGGACGTTCGTCCCGGTGGTCGCGGTCGACTACCTCGCCCGGTTCATGACCCTGCTGCCGATGGACGAGACCACCGAGCGCGCGTCCTACTGGCTGCTGGACGACGACACCCCCGCGCTGCCTGACCTGATCGAGCTCGTCGCGGAGCACTACCAGGTCAGGGTGCCCCGCCTGAGGGTTCCGGTGCCCCTGGTTAAGCGCCTGCCCCGCAGACTCACGAAAGCCGATCCGGAGACGCTGACGTTCCTGTCGGCCGACCGCTATCCCACCGGCCCGGCGCGTGCCTTCGCGGCCCGCCACGGGCTGACCATGCCGGACACCGCCACGACGATCCGCCGCTGGGCCGACCACCTGGCGGCCGGCCGCTTCGGGGACGCCCCCGCCGGTGGCAGGCGGTTCGTCGACGCGGGCGGGGTGCGGACGTTCGAGCTCGGCGAGCAGGGCGCGCCCACGGTGGTGCTGCCGGGCCTGCCGGTCAACGCCGACACCTGGGCGCCGGTCGTCACGGCGCTGGGGCGGGCCCGCGCCGCCGACCTGCCGGGGCTGGGGATGAGCGCGGGAGGCCGCGACGACTGGCCGTCCTGGCTGACCGCTCTCGTGACCGGGACCGGCGCGCGTCACATCGTCGGGCACTCCATCGGTGCCGCGGCGGCCGTGGAGGCCGCGGCCGCCCATCCCGGCGCGGTGGACCGGCTCACGCTCGTGGCCCCTTTCTTCCTCCAGGCGCGCTCGGCCTCCACCCCCCGACTTCTGGCCCGCTGGTATCTCGGCCGGGTCTCGCCCCGGGCGCTGGCCGAGCGGCTCACCGCAGACCCGGCGCGCGCGGCCGCCCTCGAGTCGAGCGTGGCGGATCTGCGGCGCGGTACCGCAGGCGCCGTCGCCCGGCTGCTGGCCGCCGCGGCGTCGCCGGGGTGGCGGGCGAGCCTGCGGGCCGCGCTGGCGCGTTACCCGGGGCACGTGCACGTCGTCGTGGGCTCCCGCGACCCGCTCGGCCCGGAAGGACGGGCCCTCGTGGACACGCTGCCCCGGGTCACCGTGACGGTGATCCCGGGCGCGGGCCATCACCCCCAGCTGACGCACCCGGAGGAGGTCGCCGAAGCCGTCGGCGCGGACGCCCCCTCCCCGGGCGCGCCGGCCGTTCAGCCCTTCAGGCCGCTCAGCACGATGCCTCGGGTGAAGTAGCGCTGGAAGGCGAGGAAGAAGGCGATCGACGGCAGGGAGGCGAGCAAACCGCCCGCCATGATCGCCCCTTGGTGCTGCGAGCCGGCGAAGTACGAGTTGAGGCGGGCGAGCGCGACCGGGATGTTCGCCATCTCGTCGCTCTGCACGATGATCAGCGGCCAGAGGAAGTTGTTCCACTCGGCGAGCACGATGAAGATCGACATCGCGGCGAGGGCCGGGCGCAGCAGCGGCAGCACGATCCGCCACCAGATGCGCCACTCCCCGGCGCCGTCGACCCGGGCGGCCTGGATGAGCTCGTCCGGGATCGAGTGGAGGAACTGCACGAGGAAGAACAGCACGAAGGCCTTGGCCAGCGCCGGGATGATGTAGCCCTGGTAGGTGTCGAGCCAGCCCAGGTTCCGCATGATCACGTAGTTCGGCACCAGGGTGGTCTGCCAGGGCACCATCATCGAGGCGACGATCAGCACGAAGATCAGCCGCCGCCCCGGCACCCGGTGCTTGGTGATCACGTACGCCGCCAGCGAGGCGATCAGCAGCGACCCGGCCGTGATCGTGATGGTGATCACCAGGCTGTTGAACATGAAGCGGCCGAACCCGAAGTCCACCTGGAACCGCTGGAAGATGCCCTGAAGGTGACCGGGGTTGACCCGCGTGGGGGAGTAGCCGGGGTCGTAGAAGTTGCTCAGCGTCGCATGCTCGGGCACGAAGGACGGGGGCTGCCGGTTGAGCTCCGTCACCGGTTTGAACACCGTGATCAGCATCCAGTAGAACGGCGCGATCATGGTGAGCGACAGCAGGTAGAACGGCAGGCGCAGCAGGTGCCCGCGCCAGGTGGTGCGCGACGCGGCGGCGGGCGCCCGCCGGGGTGCGGCGGCGGGGTCGGAGACGATCGGCGTGGTCGTGGGGGCGGCGGCCATCACAGCTCCTTCAGGGCGCGGCCGATGCGGAGGTTGACCATGCTCAGGGCGAAGATGATCAGGAAGAGCACCCACGCGATCGCCGAGGCGTAGCCGAGCTTGAAGTGCGTGAAACCCTGGTCATAGAGATAGGGCACGATCATCAGGCCCGAGTCGAGCACGCCGCCGATGTTGTTGGTGCCCCGGAACACGATGTAGACGGCTTCAAAGACCTGGAAGGCCCCGATGAGGCCGGTCACGACCACGTACGTGGTGACCGGGCGCAGCAGCGGCAGCGTCACGCGGCGGAACTGCTGCCAGGTGGTGGCGCCGTCGATGCGGGCCGCCTCGTAGTACTCCTGCGGGATCGTGTTGAGCCCGGCGACGTACAGGACCATGCCGTAGCCCATCCCGCCCCACACCGACATGAGCACGAGGATCGGGATCGTGAGCCCGGGGGTGGCCAGCCACTCGACCGCCCTGCCGCCGAACCAGGCCACGACCGTGTTGGCCAGGCCGAAGTCACCCGGCGCGAAGATCCACTTCCAGAGCAGCATGAGCGCGATCGACGAGGTCACCGAGGGCAGGAAGAAGATCGTCCGCATGATGCGGTGGGGCCAGCTCGACCCGCTGAACGCCAGCGCGAGGCCGAGCGACAGCAGCGTGCCGATCCCGATGGACGCCACGACGTAGAGGAACGTGTTGCCGAGGGCGTGCCGGAACCGGTCGTCGTCGAACAGCAGATGCCGGAAGTTGTCCAGCCCCTCGAACTCCGGGGCGTTCACGCCGTCGAACTTCGTGAAGCTGAGGTAGAGCGAGTTGACCAGCGGCCAGACCAGGAAACCGGCGAACAGGCCGAGGAACGGCAGCAGCATCAGATAGGAGGTGCCGTAGCGGCGCCATCGGCGCCGGGGCGCGGCGGCGTGAATTGCCATGTCGTCTCCAGTCGAAGGGAAGCCGAGGACGGACCCGGGCCGGTGAGAGGTCGGGTGTCACCGGCCCGGGCCTGGTTGGGGGACGGGTGCCGCGGCCGGTGAGGGGTCAGGCGTCACCGGCGGGCCACGGCCGTCCCGGCTATCCGGCGTTGCGCTCCATGACCTTGGCGGCCTCGGCCAGGGCCGTCTTCACGTCGGCCTTGCCGAGGATCGCGGCCTGGAACTGCTTGGCCACGTCGGACGCGCTCTCGTCCCAGCCGGGACATCCGGGCGCCGCCGCGCCGGTCTTGATGATCTCGGCGAACACCGCCGAGTGCTCCGGCGTAAACGGCGAGTCGGCGACCTTGTCCGGGCGGGGCGGGATGTAGGCGATGTTGCGGGCCTTCGACTCCGTCGCCACCGCGTCGACGGCCTCGTCGGTGTAGAGGAACTTGACGAAGTCCGCCGCCTGCTGGATGTGCTTGCTGTACGACGTGACGCCGACGGCCCGGCCCCCGATGAAGGTCGTCGGTCCCGCCGGGCCGGCCGGCAGCGGGGCGACCGCCCACTTGCCCTTCAGCTCGGGCTTGCTGGTGTCGATGCCGAGGGCGTTCCAGTTGCCGCCGTAGACCATCGCGGTGCCCGTGCCCAGCGCGTCCGGGGTCGCCACCGTGTCGGTCGGCGCGCTGTGCTCGCGGTGCAGGTCGATCCAGTACGCCAGCGCCTGCTCGGCCTGCGGGGTGTTCAGCGAGGGCTTGCAGTCCGGCGTGTAGAAGGTGCCGCCCGCCTGGTAGAGGAAGTTGAAGTAACCGATCCAGTCGAGATTGCCCCAGTCGATGCTGAACGGCGTCCTCACCCCGGATTTCTTGAGTTTCTCGATGTCGGCGGTCAGTTCCTCCCAGGTCTTGGGCGGCTCCTTGATACCCGCCTTGTCCAACAGGTCGGTGCGGTAGTAGAGCGCCTCGGTGGACATGTCGAGGGGGATGCCGTAAATGGTCCCGTCGGGGGAGACGGCCGATTTCCACTGGGCGGGTTGCGCCTGGGCCTGGAGCTGCTCGATGCCGTACTTGCGCAGGTCCACCATGCCGCCGCGCAGGCCGAACTGGATGGTCCAGGTCATCCCGCCGGAGATGATGTCGGGCCCGCTGCGGCTGGTCGAGGCCGCGAGCAACTTCGCGTACGCGTCGTCCCAGGCGAGCGTCTGCACCTTGATCGTCACGTTGGGGTGCGACTTCGTGTACAGGTCGGCGGCCTTCTGGAAGGCCGCGCTCTCGTCGTCGCCCCCGGTGGACCACCACGTGATCGCGGCGGGGGCGCCGGCGTCCGCCTGCTTGGTCTCCGGTGTGCCGCCGGTCGCGCAGCCCGCGCCGAAGGCGGTGATCAGGGCGGCGCACGTGGCCGCCGTCGTTCGTCGCATGGACGTCTCCGATCTCTACGGAAAGTGATCGACTGACATGTCGTGCCCCCCGAAAGGCGGACCGCGAAGGCAACGCCGGCGCGGCCGAACCTCCCACGCTTCGAATTCGTGCAGAGTCCAGCACTAAACCGGATTAGTTTCAAGAGGGCGTTTCATCCCGTCAATTCGGGCTTAACGCCGTCGTGAGCGTCATTCCGCAGGTCATCGGCAGGGATGATCTGGAGTCGAATCCCGGCGGACGACCCTTAACCGGGTCAGAAGTCTGAAACAAGGTGTTTGTGTAACCTTGCGGCGTACCACGAGCCAGGCCCACCACCCACGGGAGTCCCCCATGTTCGTCGACATGCCTCTCGACCAGCTGCGCGCGTACCTGCCCGAGCGCCGGGAGCCCGCCGACTTCGACGCCTTCTGGGACCGCACGCTGGCCGAGGCCCGCGCGCACGACCTGAACCCCGTCTTCGAGCCGTACGAGGCGGACCTCGCGTTGATGGACGTGGCCGACGTGACGTTCGCCGGCTTCGGCGGGCATCCGATCAAGGGATGGTTCCTCGCTCCCGCGGGCGCGTCGGGCCCACTGCCCTGCGTGGTGGAGTTCATCGGCTACGGCGGCGGCCGGGGCCGGCCGCACGACTGGCTGCTGTGGCCGGCCGCCGGATACGCGACGTTCGTGATGGACACCCGCGGGCAGGGCGGCACCTGGCGCTCCGGCGACACCCCCGACCCGGTCGGCGGCAACGGCGCGCAGATCCCCGGCAAGCTCACCCAGGGCGTGTTCGACCGGGACGGCTACTACTACCGGCGGCTCTACACCGACGTCGTGCGCGCGGTCGAGGCGGCCAGGTCGCACCCCCTCGTGGACGCGGGGCGCGTGGTGGTGACCGGCGGCAGCCAGGGCGGCGGCATGGCGCTCGCCGCCGCCGCGCTCGTGCCGGATCTCGCCTTCGCGTTCGTCAACGTGCCGTTCATGTGCGACATCCGGCGCGCCGTCGAGATCACCGACGAGGAGCCGTACGCGGAGCTGGGCCGGTTCTGCGGGATCCACCGGACCCGGGTCGAGGAGATCTTCGCGACCCTCGGCTACTTCGACGGCCTGCACTTCGCGGCGCGGGCCGCCACGCCCGCCCGGTTCTCCGTCGGCCTGCGCGACGGCGTCACCCCGGCCTCGACCGTGTTCGGGGCCTACAACCACTACGCCGGGCCCAAGGACATCACGGTCTGGCCGTTCAACGGCCACGAGGGCGGGGAGTCGCAGCAGGCGCTGGAGCAGCTCAGGCTGGCCAGGAAGATCCTCGGCTGAGACGGATCTCGCAGGGTGGACGCGGGGCGCGGAGGTGCGCCCCCGCGACTACCCTGGGGCCGATAACCTGGTTGCGCAGGCCCACGACGCGAGAGAGACCATGAAGACCTTCGAAGAGCTGTACGCCGAGCTGGCAGAGAAGGCGCGCCTTCGGCCCGAGGGGTCGGGCACCGTGGCCGCCCTGGACGCCGGCGTCCATGCCATCGGCAAGAAGGTCGTCGAGGAGGCCGCGGAGAGCTGGATGGCGGCCGAGCACGAGTCGGCGGACCGGGCGGCGGAGGAGATCTCCCAGCTGCTCTACCACGTCCAGGTGCTGATGCTGGCCCGCGGGATCGGGCTGGACGAGGTCTACAAGCATCTGTAGCCGCCGCGGCGGCCACAGATCGTCCATCGACCTCGTTCCGGCTGAAAGGATCTCCCACCCATGCTGCGCATCGCCGTACCGAACAAGGGCGCGCTCTCCGAGGCCGCCCAGACCATGCTGAAGGAGGCGGGCTACCGCCAGCGCCGGGACAGCAAGGAGCTCGTGGTCGTCGACTCCGACAACTCCTGCGAGCTGTTCTTCCTCCGCCCGCGCGACATCGCCGTGTACGTCGGCGAGGGCACCCTGGACGCCGGGATCACCGGGCGCGACATGCTCTTCGACTCCGGCGCCCCGGCCGAGGAGGTCATGCCGCTCGGCTTCGGCCGGTCGACGTTCCGCTTCGCCTCCACGCCGGGCGCCTACTCCGGCGTCGCCGGCCTGTCCGGCCTGCGCATCGCCACCTCGTACGCCGGGCTGCTCGGCAAGTACCTCGCCGACCAGGGCGTGGACGCCCGGGTCATCAAGCTCGACGGCGCGGTCGAGACGGCGATCAGGCTCGGCGTCGCGGACGCGATCGCGGACGTGGTGGAGACCGGCACGACGCTGCGCAACGTCGGCCTTGAGGTGTTCGGGGAGCCGATCGCGCACTCCGAGGGCATTTTGATCAAGCGGGCCGGCGCCCCGGAGGCGAACGGGTTCCAGCAGCTCATCCGGCGGTTGCAGGGCGTGCTCGTGGCCCGCGACTTCGTCATGATCGACTACGACATCCGGGCCGAGCGCATCGACGAGGCCATCGCCATCACCCCGGGCATGGAGGGGCCGACCGTCTCGCCGCTGCACCGCGAGGGCTGGGTCGCCGTGCGGGCGATGGTCCCCCGCAAGGGCCACCAGCAGGTGATGGACCAGCTCTGGGAGATCGGCGCCAAAGCCATCCTCGTCACGGCCATCTTCGCCTGCCGCCTCTGAACCGGGCTTCGCCGACCCGCTGTCGCGGTGGGCGAGCCGTGTGTCAAGATCGCGTCATGACTCGATTACACCGTTTGTTGGTGCCGTTGATCTGCGCGCTCACCCTCGCGGCGGCCGCGCCCGCCGTCGCGGCGGGGCACTCGGCGAGCGTGGCGGCGGCCGATGTCCCCGCGACGCAGCTCGACGCGATCCGCAGGCTCGACTTCATGGTCGGGCGCTGGGCCGGTTCGGGGTGGGTCGACACCGCCTCCGGCCGGCAGCAGTTCCTCCAGACCGAGAAGGTCGCCTACAAGGCGGGCGGCCAGGTGATCACGGTGGAGGGTCAGGGCCGGGACAAGGCCGATCCGCGCAGGATCGTGGACACCGCGCTCGCGGTCGTCAGCTACGACGACCAGAGCGGGCAGTACCGCTGGGAGGCGTTCTCGCAGGGGCACGTCACCGCCACCGTCCCCGTGGTCGGCGACCACTTCTTCCAGTGGAGCATCCAGACCGCGGGCCCGACCGTCCGGTACACCCTGCGCTTCACCGGCAGGGACTGGCACGAGATCGGTGAATACACGCTCGACGGCGGCGCCACCTGGCGGCAGAACTTCCAGATGGACCTGCGCCGCGTGGCCTGACGACTGCGCGCCCTCCTTTCTCCCGGCGGGGAGGAGGGAGGGCGCTGACGAACGTCAGGGTGCCCGCGTCGGCAGGCGTTCGATCGCGATCATGGCGGTGTCGTCGTCCAGCCGGCCGTCCACGTGCTGGAACAGGCGCGCGCAGAGCCGTTCGACGAGGGTGCCGACGTCCTCGCCGGCCCGTTCGCCCAGGCGCGCGGGGAGGTCGAAGAACGTGCCGGTACGGTCGCGGGCCTCGATGACGCCGTCGGTGTAGAGCAGGAGGATGTCGCCGGGCTCGAAGGGGAACGTCGCCGGCCGGGGTTCGGACGCCGTCAGCAGTTCGAGTCCCAACGGGGGGGCGACCTGGTCCGGTTCCAGCGTCAGCACCCGGTTCCCGTGGAGGAGGAGCGGCGGCGGGTGACCACAGGCGATCACGCGTACCGTCGGTTCGGCGTCGGGGATCTCGGCGACGGCCGCGGTGACGAAGCATTCCTGGGCGTCGATGTCGGATGCGGCGTGCTCGATGAGGTTCTGCCGGATGCTGTTCTCCATGCGCGTCATCAGCTCGGACAGGGACGTGGGCCCGTGTGACGCCTCGCGGAAGGCGCAGAGCGACGCCGCGGCGTCACTGATCGCGGACAACCCCTTTCCGCGTACGTCTCCGATCAGCAGACGGGTGACGTCGTCGCTCCGGGCGGCCGCGTACAGATCGCCGCCGATCCTCGCCTCCGCGGCCGCGGGCAGATAGATCGATGCGATGCGCAACGGGCCGACCGTCCGGGGCAGTGGCCGCAGCAGGACGCGTTGGGCGACCTCGGAGACCGACCGGACCTGATGGAGCACGGCCCGGTGCCGCTCGTACCCGACGCGGAAGACGACCACGACGGCCGACACGGCGAACAGGGCGAGCATCTCGACGTGGTGCTCGGCGCTTCCGAGGACGCCCTGTCCCAGACCGCTCACCACGTCGGCCGCCAGCGCCAGCGCTCCGATCACCGCCGTGCACCTCGGACCGGCGAACGACGCGGTGAGCGCGGGCGCGACGACGAGCAGCGGCCCCAGGTGCACGCTCCGCGGCAGCGCGAGGTCGAGAGCCGCGATGACCACGATGAGCCCGAGCGGGATCACCACCAGGATGTGATTCACCTGGAGATCCCGGCGGTAATCCCGGATCGCCGCCATGAGGCGCATCTTTCCTGGTTATCACGCTGTGGACATCGCCCGGCGGCCAGGGGCGGGGCGGAGAGGGGAAGCCGGTCGCGCCGGCGGCAGAGGAACCGGCGGCCCGCCGGATGACAAAAGTCATCGCGAAGGCCGGAGGCAGGGCACTGACGGCAGACGGGCCCCGATTCCTACCGTGAAGCCCATGAACGCCATCGCCTTCACCGAGGTCACCAGGAGATACGGTGACGTGGTCGCGGTCGACGGAATCGACCTGGAGGTCCCGGCCGGCGCCACGGTGGCGCTGCTGGGGCCCAACGGGGCCGGCAAGTCCACCTCGATCACCATGCTGCTCGGCCTGCTGCGGCCCACGTCCGGCGAGATCCGGGTCTTCGGCGAACCGCCGCGGACCGCCGTCGCCAACGGGGAGATCGGCGCGATGCTCCAGGAGGGCGCGTTGATCCCCGAGCTGAGCGTCGCCGAGACCGTGGACTTCGTCCGGCGGCTCTACCCCCGTCCGCTGCCGCTGGAGGAGATCCTCCGGCTCGCCGACCTGACCGAGATCGCCCGGCGGCGGGCCGACCGGCTGTCCGGCGGGCAGACCCAGCGGGTCCGGTTCGCGCTGGCCATCGCGGGCGGGCCGAAGCTCCTGCTGCTCGACGAGCCCACCGCGGCCATGGACGTCGAGTCCCGCCGCAGGTTCTGGGACAACATGCGGGCGTACGCCGCGAAGGGACGGACGATCCTGTTCGCCACCCACTATCTGGAGGAGGCCGACGAGAACGCCGACCGGGTCGTCGTCATCGCCCGCGGCCGGATCGTGGCCGACGGCAGCGCCGCCGGGATCAAGGCCGGCGTCGCCGGGCAGGCGGTGAGCTTCCTGCTGGGCGAGCAGCCGGTTACCGGGCTCGACGCCCTCCCCGGGGCGACCGGCGTGGAGCTGCAGGGCGCCCGGGTCACGCTGCGCACGACCGACCTCGACGCCACCGTCGCCGCGCTGTACCGCACGACCACCCTCGACATCCGCGATCTCCAGCTCCACGAAGCCGACCTGGAGGACGCCTTCCTCGCCCTGACCAAGGAGGCCTGACGATGCGGCACTACATCAAGGTCGAACTGCTGCGGATGCTGCGCAACAAGCGCTACGTCGTCTTCGTGGTCGCCTTCCCCGTCGGGTTCTACCTCCTCTACGCCAACCTCTGGGGGGCGGAGTCCGACCAGGCGACCGGGCTGCGGGGCAGCGTCATGCTGATGGTCTCGATGGGGGCGTACGGCGCGCTGGCCGCCGCCATGATGTCGACGGCCGTGCCCTGGTCGCAGGAGCGGCACAGCGGCTGGCTGCGGCAGCTCCAGATCACCCCGCTGCCCGGCCGGGCGATCATCCTGACGAAGCTGGTCTCCTCGCTGCTGCTGGTCCTGCCGTCGCTGGTGCTGGTCGGCCTGGCCGCGGTGCTGACCCAGCACGTGTCGCTGCCGCCGGCGCGGTGGGCGGCGCTGATCCTGGCGATGTGGGCCGGCACGATCCCCTTCGCGGCGCTCGGCCTGATGATCGGATCCCTGCTGCCGCCCGACACCGCGCAGCCCGTCGCGATGGTCGGCATGTTCGGGCTGGCCATGCTGGGCGGGCTCTGGTTTCCCGAGAGCATCATGCCCGCGGCCATGAAGAGCGTCGCCCACGTGACTCCGGCGTACGACTACGCGAGCATCGGGTGGCGGATCGCGGGGGGAGACGCCCCGCACCCGGCCCACGCGGCCGGCATCCTCGCCTGGGGGGTGGCGCTGGTGGCGCTGGCTCTCGTCGCCTACCGGCGCGCGACGACGCGTGCGTGACCGGACAGAGCGCGACGACACGTGCATGATCGGACAGGGCGCAGCGACGCGCGCCTGATCCGTCACCTGCGGGGAGGGACAGCGGGATGAGCCGGCTGGCCAAAGTGTTCACCTTCGGCGGCCCGGACGGGGGCGCCCCCCGGCTGAGGCGCCTGCTGGGCATGTCGCTCGGCCTGATCTACCTCTTCTACCCGGTGTCCGAGGTGGTCGACGGGACGGTGAGCGGCGCGCAGGCGGTCTGGCGGATGGTGGCGCTCGCGGCCTTCCTGGCCGTCTACCTGGGAGTCGTGCTGGGGCCGCGCGACCACGACGACCATCCCCGGTGGATGTTCCCCCTGCTCGGCGTCGCCACGGCGATGGGGGTGGTCTTCCCGCTGCTCTTCCGCAGTGGAGGCTGGCTGACCCTGCCGGTCTTCCTGGTGATCGTCTACGCGATGGGCCTGCCGCCCCGCCGCGCCCTGATCGGAATCGCGGCCATGGCCGTGCTGGTCGTCGTCCAGGGCGAGATCATCGGCGCGGACGACGGCGCGCCGTGGGTGCTCGTGCTGCAGGTCGTCACGCTCGGCGTGCTGTTCATGAGCGTCCGCAACACCCGCGTTCTCATCGTCCAGCTGCGCCAGGCGCAGGGCGAGGCGGCCCGCCTGGCCGCCACGGAGGAGCGGCTGCGGATCGCCCGCGACCTGCACGACCTGCTGGGGCACAGCCTCTCGCTCATCGTGCTCAAGAGCGAACTGGCCCGCCGCCTGGGCGAGCAGGGCTCGCCGAGGGCGGCCGCCGAGGTGGCCGACATCGAGTCGGTCGCGCGGCAGGCGCTGGCCCAGGTACGGGAGGCGGTCAGCGGATACCGCCGGCGCCGCCTGTCGGAGGAGATCGACGGCGCCAGGTCCGCGCTGGCCGCCGCCGGCGTCGCCCTCACCGTGCGCACCCGCGGCACCCCGCTGCCCGAGGACCTCGACGGCCTGTTCGCCTGGGCCGTACGCGAGGCGACCACCAACGTCGTGCGCCACTCCGGGGCCACCCGTTGTGAGATCGACCTGTCGTACGGCGAGGGGGGCGCGGTGCTGGAGATCACCGACAACGGCGGCGGCGGGCCGTACGAGCCGGGCAACGGCCTGACCGGGCTCGGCGAACGGGTGCGCGCGGCGGGCGGCGAGCTGGAAGCCGAGGCCGGGAGGCGGGGGTTCCGGGTGCGGGCCGAGGTTCCGCCGCCCCCGGGCCGTACGGCGGAGATGATCGCGGATAGGTTGGCCGAGTGATCAGGGTCGTGCTGGCGGAGGACCAGAGCATGGTGCGGGGAGCGCTCGCCTCCCTGCTCGGCCTGGAGCCCGACATCGAGGTGGTCGGAGAGGCGGCGAACGGGGACGAGGTGATCACCGTCGCCGAGGCGACCCGGCCGGACATCGCGCTGCTCGACATCGAGATGCCCGTCAGGGACGGGATCGCCGCCGCCGAGGAGCTGCGCCGCAGGGTCCCCGGGTGCCGGGTGGTGATCCTCACGACCTTCGGCAGGCCCGGCTATCTGCGCCGCGCGATGGAGGCGGGGGCGGTGGCCTTCCTGGTGAAGGACAGCCCCGCGAGCGAACTGGCCGCGGCGATCAGGCGGGTGCTGCGGGGCGAGCGCGTGATCGACCCCGGGCTGGCCGCCGCCGCGCTCAGCGCGGGGCCGAACCCGCTGTCGCCGCGTGAGCGCGACGTGCTGTCCGCCGCGGCGGACGGCTCGACGATCGGCGACGTCGCCGCACGGCTGCACCTGTCGGAGGGCACGGTGCGCAACTACCTGTCCGCGGCGATCCACAAGACCGGGGCGCGCAACCGCATCGAGGCCGTCCGCAAGGCCCAGGCCCAGGGCTGGCTCTGACCCGTCCCCCGGATCGGCGCGTCAGCGGGCGGGCCGCAGGTCGGCGGCGTGCCGCAGCAGGTCGCCGACCCGGACCACGCCCATGCACCTGCCGACCTCGTCGACCACCACGAGGTCGTCGTACACGCGGGCGTTGTCCCGCCCCGCCACCTGCATGGCCGCGATCACCGGAGTCGTCTTCGCCACGATCTTCGCGGTGTCCGCCAGGCGGCCGGCCGGCTTCCTCGCGTGCAGCGCGTGACCGTAGGCCCCGGCCATGAACAGCAGGAACCGGCTGCGGTCGATGCTGCCCTGGGGCCGCTGGTACTCGTCCACCAGGATCACGCTCGTGATCGAGGGCTCGGCGCTCAGCACGGCGACCACCTCCTCGGCGGTCGACTCGGCCGGCAGCGTCACCGCGGGAAGCAGGAGCTCCTGCACCCGGGGACCCAGTGCGGCCGTGGGGGCGGCGGCCTCCGGCACCGGCAGTGGGACGTGGACGCGGTTGTAGCCGTGGGAGGGCCGCCAGTCGGACGGCGCGAGCAGAGGGCCCTGGGCGAGCCTGATGCCCCAGCCGCGTACCGCCGCGAGCTGCGCCTCGTCCCGCACGCCCGGGGCGAGCACGTGCGCGCCGACGCCGCGCGCCAGGTGGACCAGCGACTCCGCGAGCGCCCCGCGCCGGGGATCCCGAGGCCCCCGCGCGACCAGGTCGGCGGACAGCGCGACCACGTACGGCGAGGCGTCGGCGAGCAGGTCGAGCGGCAGCGCGGCGGTGCCGAGCCCGGCGAACGCGATGAGGTAGCCCACCGCGCGCAGACCGTCGATCCCGGACAGCAGGGCCGTGCGCTCCGCGGGCACCGGATCGCCCTCGATGGCGAGGATGACCTCGCGCGGGCGCCGGCCGCACATCCGCATCGCCTCGTGCAGCGGCGCGAGGCCCGCCGACCCCCCGGCCACGGCGGCGGCGTGGATCGGCAGGACCAGCGGCAGCAGGGCCTCCTCCCGGGCGGCGGCCAGCACACCGTTCACCGTGGCCGCCACACCCGGGGCCGCGGGGGAGGCGCCCTCGGCGATCACCTCGACGGCCACCGCGCCGCCGGTGTCGAGGTCGACCACCGGAAGGAAGAGCGGGCCCGCCGGACGCCCGGCGGGAAAGCCGGGCGCGTACGCGCGCCGGTCGTACGGCTGGGGGGAGGCCGCGGGGGTGTACCTCCGCACGATGTTCGCCGGGTCGTGTTCCAGGGCGGTGTCCGCGGGCAACGGGGTCGCCGGGGCCGGGCCGGGCGCCGGGACGTGCTGCGGGGTCGCGGCGGACGGCGCCGCCGATGGTGAGGGGAGCGACACGATTGAATTGTGGGACGCCGTGCCCCGGACGTTGACGTTCGCAGGGGGAAATTCACCTATATTTCCCCGTTAGTTGGAGGGGATCCGGCAGACAACCGCATGGGTAGGCTGATCGGCCATGACGGCACGGCCCGCCGCCGGCGGCGGCAGGTGGATCCCGGTCGCCCCCGAGCGGCTCGCGGGGTGGATCGGGCGCTTCGCCGAGCGGCACGGCGCGGTCGAGGCCGTGGTGCTGCCGGACGTGGTCCGTCTCGACGCCGCGGACGGCGCGGTCGCGGAGTGCCACGTGCCGTTCCCGCCGCTGCGGCCCTCCCCCGACGGCCCGGCCGGCGACGGACACGAGGACGGGTTCCGCCTTCCCCCGCCCGCGGCGGCGCTGGTGGCCCACGCGTGCCGTGAGCGGACCGTCGGCGTGCTGCTGGCCCGGCTCGGCGGGTACGCCGCCGGTGTCTTCACCGGAGCCCGCCTCGTCGCCGGCAAGGCCGGCTCCCGCCAGGTCCACGGGCGCAGCGCGGCGGGCGGGTGGTCGCAGCAGCGCTTCGCCCGGCGCAGGGACAAGCAGTCGGCGGAGGCGCTGCGGGCCGCCGCCGACGTGGCCGTCCGGGTGCTCGTGCCGAGGCTCGGGGAGTTGGAGGCCGTCGTGCTCGGCGGGGACCGGCGCTCGATCGACGAGATCGGGCGGGACCGGCGCCTCGCGCCGCTGTTCGCCCTGGAGACCGGGCCCTTCCTCACCGTTCCCGATCCCCGGCCGGCGGTCCTGGAGGCCACGCCGGAGCAGTTCCGCGCCGTACGGATCCGCCTGGTCGACCCCTGACCGGCGGCACGACGGGGCGGCCGGCGGAGCCCCGGGGAGTCGCAGGTGGGCGTGGGCGTTCCGCGCCGCCGGGAGGCGGGTTTCGCCGCAGGCGGCCGTGGGGACGGCGGCATTACACTTGAGCCCATGCGCACTCCCGATTGATCGCTCCCGGTCGCCGATCCTGACCTCATCACCTACGGGAGTGTCCCCTTCATCATGATCATCGCTGCAGACATCGAACTTCGCGCGGGCTCGCGCCTGCTCATCGAGGGCGCCTCGTTCCGGGTGAACCCGGGCGACAAGATCGGTCTCGTGGGCCGCAACGGCGCCGGCAAGACCACCCTCACCAAGGTCCTGGCCGGAGAAGGGCTGCCCGCCGCGGGCACGGTCACGATCTCCGGCAGCGTCGGCTACCTGCCGCAGGACCCCCGCACCGGCGACCTGAGCGTGCTGGCGCGTGACCGCATCCTGTCGGCCCGCGGCCTCGACGAGGTGCTCCGCGAACTGCGCGAGGCCGAGGCCGGCATGGCCGCCGACGACCCGCGCGCACGCGACCGGGCGGTGCGCGCGTACGGCCGCCTGGAGGACCGCCTGCACGTCCTCGGCGGCTACGCGGCGGAATCGGAGGCGGCCTCGATCGCCTCCAGCCTCGGGCTGCCCGACCGCGTCCTCGGCCAGCCGTTGCAGACCCTGTCCGGCGGTCAGCGACGGCGGGTGGAACTGGCCCGCATTCTTTTCTCCGGAGCGGAGACTCTCCTGCTCGACGAGCCCACAAACCACCTCGATGCGGACTCGATCGGCTGGCTTCGTGATTTTTTGCGCTCGCACCAGGGCGGCTTGGTGATCATCAGCCACGACGTAAACCTTCTTGAGGCGACGGTAAACCGGGTGCTCCACCTCGACGCCAACCGCTGCGTGATCGACACCTACAACGTCGGCTGGAAGGCCTATCTCGCCCAGCGGGAGACCGACGAGAAGCGGCGAAAGCGCGAGCGGGCCAACGCCGAGCGGCAGGCGTCCGCCCTGCTGTCCCAGGCCGACCGCATGCGGGCGAAGGCCACCAAGGCCAAGGCGGCCCAGGATATGGAGCGGCGCGCCCGGCGGCTGCTCTCGGGCGTCGAGGGGGAGCGCCGTTCCGACCGCGTCGCCAAGCTCCGCTTCCCCGACCCGGCGCCCTGCGGGAAGACCCCGCTGACGGCCCGCGGCCTGTCCAAGTCGTACGGCTCGCTGGAGGTGTTCACCGACGTCGACGCGGCGGTCGACCGGGGCTCGCGGATCGTCATCCTCGGCCTGAACGGCGCGGGCAAGACCACCCTGCTCCGCCTGCTCGGCGGCATCGAGAAGCCCGACACCGGCGAGGTCATGCCCGGCCACGGGCTCAAGATCGGCTACTACGCGCAGGAGCACGAGACGCTCGATCCCGGGCGCACGGTCCTGGAGAACATGCGGTCGGCCGGACCCGACCTGGCCGACGTCGACCTGCGCAAGGTGCTGGGGTCGTTCCTGTTCACCGGCGACGACGTGGACAAGCCCGCGGGGGTCCTGTCCGGCGGCGAGAAGACCCGTCTCGCCCTCGCGACGCTGGTGCTGTCGAGCGCCAACGTGCTGCTGCTCGACGAGCCCACCAACAACCTCGATCCGGCCTCCCGTGATCAGGTGCTGGCCGCCCTCGGCTCCTACACGGGCGCGATTGTGCTGGTCACACACGACGAGGGCGCCGTCGAGGCGCTGAAGCCGGATAGGGTGATTCTGTTGCCAGACGGAGTCGAGGACGCATGGAGCGACGAATTTTCCGATCTTGTGGCGCTTGCCTGATCTTAATTTGAGCGGGTAGGGATCTTTTCCCGCGGAGTAGGTAGCCGATCCCGTCGAAATGACTGATCATGGGCTGAAGTAACGCTGCGGAAGTCTGGCACTACAGGAGGTACTCGTGGCCGAGACTCTGAAGAAGGGCACCCGGGTGACCGGGGCCGACCGGGAAAAGCTGGCCGCCGATCTCAAGAAGCGCTATTCCGCGGGTGAGAGCATCCGCGCTCTGGCTGCTTCCACCGGCCGGTCGTACGGGTTCATCCACCGCATCCTGAGCGAGTCCGGGGTGACTCTGCGCGGGCGCGGCGGCGCGACCCGGGGCAAGTCCAAGCGCTAAAGATCCACCTCAAGACGCGCGACCGCAGCCGCTCGTTCCTGCAGGAGGAGCGGTCGCGTCCAACTCGCCAGAACGATGTTCGGTAAGCTCGGGCGCGACCGCGAGATGAACAGGAGGGCGGACGCCGGCACGGACGGTGCGCCGCACCGGACCGGCCGTGCGAGGCGACGTCACTCCGCACAGGACGCAGGAGCATGGCATGGCGGAAGCGGCAATGGGGGGGAATCCGGAGCACGTCCCCGCGACGGGCGGCGGCTCCGATGTGTCGACGATCTCGGCGGCCGCGCCGGCCGAGGTCGGAGTGCGCTTCGAGGTGGACGGCGAGATCGCGACCGTCACTTTGGACCGGCCGGACAAGCGCAACGCGCAGACGTTCGCCACCTGGTCGGCCCTGGCCCGGATCGGGGAGACCCTTCCGGAGCAGGTGAGAGTGGTCGTGGTCAGAGGCGAGGGGCCGTCCTTCTCAGCCGGGATCGACCTGCGCATGTTCACGCCGGAGGGAGTGCCCGGACAGGGGTCGTTCGCGAGCGCCGCCGCGCTCGGCGACACCGAGTTCGAGCAGCGGATCGCGGAGGCCCAGAAGGGCTTCCTGTGGCTGCGCAGGCCGGAGATCGTGTCGATCGCGGCCGTACAGGGCCACGCGATCGGGGCGGGCTTCCAGCTCGCGCTCGCGTGTGACCTGCGAGTCGTCGCGGACGACGTGAAGTTCTGCATGAAAGAGCCCGCGCTGGGGCTGGTTCCCGACCTGACCGGGACCAAGCCCCTGACCGACATCGTGGGCGTTCCCCGGGCCGTCGAGATGTGCCTGACCGCGCGTACCGTGGGGGCCGCCGAGGCCGTACGGCTCGGCCTGGCCGAGATCGCGGTGCCCGTGTCCGAGCTGGCCCAGGCCGTGGACGACCTGGCCGCCGCGCTGCTGTCCACCGACCGCGCCGCCGCGGCCGCCACCAAGAGGCTGCTGCAGGCCGCGCCGGGACGCACGCTGGAGGAGCAGGCCGCCGCCGAGCGGGCCGAGCAGGTCGCGCGCATCCGGGCGCTCGTCGGGGGCGCGTCCGCCCCGGACTGAGGGCGGCGTCCGTTCCGGGCTGACGGGCGAGGTCCGCTCCGGGCCGACGCGCGGTGTTCGCCTCGCGTCCGTGGGCAGTGGTCGCGTGAACGGACGGGCGGCGGTCGGGTGGAATCCACGGGCGCTGTTCGCTTCGAGCTGACGGGGGAATCGGGGGAGTCCTCCCACCGCTGCACGGCTGGGAGGATGTACGGCATATGTCGATGATGAACGGGGGCTACGGTCTCCAGGTGATGCGGTCCTTACGGCGTGACAGCTCCGTGACGAAGGAGCGGATCGCGCCGGGGACCGTCCGGCGCATCGCCGGTTACGCCCGGCCGTTCCGCAGGCAGATCGCCGGTTTCCTCGCGCTGGTCGTGGTCGACGCGGTCATCGTGGTCGCCAACCCGCTGCTGATGAAGGCGATCATCGACTACGGGATCACCCCCAAGCGGGTCGACGTGGTCGTGTGGCTCGCGGTGGCGATCGGGGCGCTCGCGGTGCTGGACGCCGGGCTCGGCCTGCTGCAGCGCTGGTATTCCGCCCGCATCGGCGAGGGCCTGATCTACAACCTGCGCACCGAGGTCTTCGACCATGTGCAGCGGATGCCGGTCGCGTTCTTCATGCGCGCCCAGACCGGCGCGCTGGTCTCCCGGCTGAACACCGACGTCATCGGGGCGCAGCGGGCCCTCACCAGCACCCTGTCGTCGGTGGTGTCCAACGTCATCAGCCTGGTCATGGTGCTCGGCACCATGCTCGTGCTGTCGTGGCAGGTCACGTTGGTCGCGCTGGTCCTGCTGCCGATCTTCGTCTTCCCGGCCAAGTGGGTCGGCCGCCGGATGTCCGCGCTGACCCGCGAGCAGATGCAGCTAGACGCCGAGATGAGCTCGGTGATGACCGAGCGGTTCAACGTGGCCGGGGCCATGGTCGCCAAGCTGTACGGCAGGCCGGACGACGAGGCGGCCCACTTCGCGGAGCGCGCGGGCCGGGTCCGCGACGTCGGCGTGATCGTCGCCATGTACGGCGCGGTGTTCCGCATCGCGCTCGGCCTGGTCGCCGCGCTGGCGACCGCGCTGGTCTACGGCCTCGGCGGCGTGCTCGCGATCTCCGGGGCCTTCGCGCTCGGCACGTTGGTCGCCCAGTCGTCCCTCCTCATGCGCCTGTACGGCCCGCTGACCAGCCTGTCGAACGTCCACGTGGACGTGATGACCGCGCTGGTGAGCTTCGACCGGGTCTTCGAGGTGCTCGACCTCAAGCCGATGGTGGCGGAGAAACCGGACGCCCGGCCGATCCCCGAGGGACCGGTCACGATCGAGTTCGACGACGTCCGCTTCCGATACCCGGCCGCCTCCGACGTGTCGCTGGCGTCGCTGGAGTCGGTGGCCCGCCCGGACACCGGGCCCTCGCAGGAGGTGCTCAAGGGCGTGTCCTTCACCGCCCACCCGGGCGAGCTGGTGGCGCTCGTCGGCCACTCGGGCGCGGGCAAGACGACCATCACCCAGCTGGTGTCCCGGCTGTACGACGTGGACGAGGGGACCGTCCGGATCAACGGCATGGACGTCCGCGACGCCACCCTCGACGGCATCAGGGACACGGTCGGCGTCGTCATGCAGGACGCCCACCTGTTCCACGACACGATCGGCAACAACCTCCGCTACGCCCGTCCGGAGGCGACCGACGAGGAGGTCTGGGAGGCGCTGCGCGCGGCCCAGATCGCCGACCTGGTGAAGAACCTGCCCGAGGAGCTGGAGACGGTCGTCGGCGACCGCGGCTACCGGCTGTCGGGAGGGGAGAAGCAGCGCATCGCCCTGGCCCGGCTCCTGCTCAAGGCGCCGCGCGTGGTGGTGCTCGACGAGGCCACCGCCCACCTGGACTCCGAGTCCGAGGCCGCCGTGCAGCAGGCGCTGAAGACCGCCCTGCGGGGAAGGACGTCGCTGGTGATCGCCCACCGGCTGTCGACCATCCGTGAGGCCGACACGATCCTGGTGGTCGAGGACGGCCGGGTCGCCGAGCGCGGGCGGCACGAGGAGCTGCTGGAGCGGGGCGGCGCCTACGCCGAGCTGTACCGCACCCAGTTCACCGGTTCGGACCCCGGCGGGTCCTGAGACGGCCCTCAGCGGTAGCCGAGGCGGGTGAGCTCCTCCCTGGCCACCTTCTCCACCAGCTCGGCGTCCTCGGCCGACAGGCGGCGGCGCCAGCCGCCCGGCCTGGGGATGCTCGTGCCGTACAGCGCGATCGTGGAGACCTTGGCCTCGAGGAAGGACGACACCGCGTCGATGGCCTCTCCCGGCGAGGCCACCACGTCCTCGTACCGCAGGGTGAGCAGGTGCTCGGCGGGCAGTTCGCGGCGCAGGGCCGCGCTGAGCCGTACGGCGCCGCGCCAGCGCAGGGCGCACTTGCCCGCGGGCGGCATCCCGGCCCAGCGCTCGCGGTGCTCGGCCGAGCGCACGCCGAGGAACGGGTTGGGAAACTCGGCGTCCTCGCTGAGCATGTGGGGCTTGACCCAGGTCATGCAGGCGGGGTCGGCCAGCATGTCGGCGACCACGTCACGGCCGTCGCGGATGATCTGGATGAGCCGGGCGTCGGGGAACGCCCGCAGCAGCACCGGCGCGCTGTAGAGCAGGTCGGGACTGGCGTCGCCGAACCGGGTCAGCGTGCCCGGCCCCACGCACGGCCCCGCGCCGACGATGCCGCCCGCCTCCCGGCAGGCGGACGTGCACTCCGCGCAGGCCGCCGGGACCACCTGCCAGGCCTCCGCCAGCACGTCGCGCAGCACCTGCGGCGCGCCGCCGCTGCGGGCGATCGACGGTCTCCTGGCGAAGGCGTAGACGACCCGGGCCACCGGGCCCCTGCCCATCGTCACGTGGAAGCCGGGCGAGCGCTTGAGTGCACGGCCCAGCAGGTCCGCGCCGGAGTGCGGCGCCGCGACGACGAACACCGGACGGCGGACCTTGACACCGTTGACCACGAGGATGTGCGTCGGAGGTCGCATAGATACCGCTAAGTCTGACACCCTTTGAAGGGTGAGCGAGCGCTTCCCGGGCAGGGCGGGCGGTGACGCCTCGGTAACGGTCCCGGGCCTGCCCCGGCGGCTGCGGCCCGGTGACACGGTCGCGCTGGTCGCGCCGGCCGGCCCGGTCGATCCCGTACGGCTGGAGCGCGGCACCGAGGTCCTGACCGGGCTCGGGCTGCGGGTCGTGCACGGGGCGTCGGTCCTCGCGCGGGAGGGCTACCTCGCAGGCTCCGACGCCGCGCGGGCGGCCGACCTGCGGGACGCCTGGTGCGATCCAGGGGTGGCGGCGGTCGTCTGCGCACGAGGCGGCTACGGCACCACCCGGCTGCTCGGGCTGCTCGACTGGGACGCGATGGCGGCGGCCGGGCCGAAGATCCTGCTCGGGTCGAGCGACGTCACCGCACTGCACCGGGCCTTCGCCGACCGGCTCGGGCTGGCGACGCTGTTCGGGCCGATGCCCGCGACGGCGGCGATCGGCGGCGCGGAGGGGCCCGAGCCGGTCACCTTCGCCCACCTGCGGGAGGCCCTGTTCGAGGGCGGCACGCCGGCGCCGATCAAGGGTGACCGGGTGATCGTGCCCGGCCGGGCCGAGGGCCGGCTCACCGGCGGCAACCTCGCCCTGCTCGCCGCCCTGTGCGGCACGCCGTACGCGCTGCGCGCGCGGGGCCGTGTCGTGCTGCTGGAGGACGTGACCGAGGAGCCGTACCGGATCGACCGCATGGTGACGCAGCTGCTGCAGGCGGGCTGTCTCGACGGCGCGGCGGGCATCGTGCTGGGATCGTGGGTGGACTGCGGCGACCCGCTGCCCATGCTGGCGGAACGCCTGGCCCCGCTGGGTGTGCCGGTGCTGGCGGGGCTGCCTGTGGGCCATGGCACACCACAGTTGAGTGTGTGGTTGGAGACGAATGTGGCTATTGTTGCCGAATCGTGTTCTCTCCTGGGCATGTTCCGCGACTCGGACGCGGCAACCTGAGACCCGCCCCGGAGGCATCCGGGCGGCGGCGAAGGGATGGTGCGTTGGGACTCTTGCGGCGACTGCTCAGCCGGACGCGGCCGGACCATCCCGCCCCGAGAGCCGTCGAGGACGTCGATCTCGACTCGCTGCTGGCCCTGGTCGCCGAGACCATGGGCTACACCTGCGTGTTCGCGGCCGACGGCACGTCGCTGACGCTGACCTCGGCCGAGCGTGAGCGATCGGTGAACCTCGTCGGCCTGCGCCGGGAGGCCGGTCGGCGTGCCCGCGAGGACTGGCCGATGCTGGTCTCCGAGCACCTGGCCCACGCGGTGTCCGGCGAGCCGTTCGACGCCTGCAACCTCGCGCCGATCAAGCCGCTGCTGCGCACCCGGGTCCACGCCGCCGACGACCCCGCCTTCCCCGACCCCTCCCGGATCATCGGCCGTCACCTCAGCGCCGACCTCATCGAGGTGCTGACCATCGGCGCCCGGCCCGTACGCCCGGAGGAGGCCTTCTGCTGGCCGATCCCGCCGGCCGAGGCGCTCGACGTGGCCGTCGGCAACGCCCTGACCGACGAGCGGCCCACCGTGTCGCGGCTCGACCTCGCCGGGACCGAGGTGTCGCTGCTGACCGCGCCCAGCGCGGCGGCCCACCTGCGCCGCCTGACGGCGTACATGGAGGTGCCCGAGGACGGCATGCTCGCCGTGCTGCCGCACCGGGGCATGGTCGCGGTGCACCCGGTGGCCGGCATCGGCGTGGTCCGCGCGATCGAGCGCCTGCGCATCTTCGCGCACCGTGAGCACGCCGGCCGGGCCGACGGGCTCAGCCCGCACGTGTACTGGTGGCGCCGGGGCAAGCTGACGCGCATCCAGGCCGACCTCATCAGCCACGACGGGCAGACCCGGCTGGTCGTCGCCCCGCCGCCCGAGTTCGCCCGGCTGCTCGCCCGCATCGCCGGCCAGGGGTAGCCCGTACCCGGGGCCGTGATCAGCCCCTTCCCGTGCCCTGCCGGGTGTCCGGCGGGGCCGCGGGCCACGCGAAGGCGGCGGCCGCCGCGTGCGCCTGACAGGCCGCCTCCTCGCCGGCCGTCCATCCGAACGTCTCCCGCAGCCCTTCGAACTCCCGGCGGAGCGTCGTCGCCGAGGTGGTGCGCGTGTCGGTGCTGATGGTGACGCTCAGGCCCGCCGTCAGGAGTGCGTGGGCCGGGTGGTCGGCCGGCCGGGGAACCGCGGCGGTCTGGACGTTGCTGGTGGGGCACATCTCCAGCGCGATCCGCTCGCGTCCGAGCCGGTCGAGCAGGGCGCGGTCGGCGGCGGACCGCACGCCGTGTCCGATGCGCCGCGCGCCCAGGACGTCGATCGCCTCCCAGACGCTCTCCGGTCCCGCCGCCTCGCCCGCGTGGACGGTGCAGGGCAGTCCCGCCGCGTGCGCGACGGCGAAGGCGGGCAGGTGCGGCGCGCCCGGATGCAGGCGTTCGTCGCCCGCCAGGTCGAGCCCGGCCACCTTGTCGCGCTGGCGCACCGCGGTCTCCGCGACGGCGAGGCTCTCGTCCGGGGTCTGGTGCCGCAGGCAGCACAGCACCAGCCCGGTGCGCACGCCCGTGGCCGCGGCGCCGGAGGCCAGCCCGGCGGCGACGGCGTCCACCGCCTCGTCCAGGGTCAGGCCCTGACGGCCGTGCAGTTGCGGGGCGAAACGCGCCTCCCCGTACAACACGCCGTCCGCGTGCCAGTCCTCGACGAGCTCGTGCGCCGCGCGTCGCAGGGCGTCCGGCGTCTGGAGGACGCGCAGGGGAAGGTCGAGGAAGGTGAGGAACCGGGCCAGGCTGCCGCACCGGGCGGGCGCGGTCACGAGGGTGTGCGCGGGCCGTGTCAGCGTGATCCCCTGCGCTCTCGCGAGCTCCGCGACCGTCTCGGGGCGAACCGATCCGTCGAGATGGCAGTGCAGCTCGAAGCGCCCCGCCGGCCGCGGGGCGGACGATGTGATCGTCATGCGGCCCGGCCCGTTCCGGCGCACGTGGCGAAGAGCAGGTCCTTGAAACCGGCCTCGTCGACGTGGCGCACCATGGTCAGATTTGGCTCGGGGGCCGTACGGCGGCGATCGACGATCGTCTGACCCCGCGCCTCGTCGCCGAGGGCGACCGTCACGTGCGCCCGCTCCTGTCCGACGATCAGGTCGGGCCGCAGCGCCACGGCCATCGCGACCGGGTCGGGCAGGTCGTACCCGGCCAGGCCGGTGACCTCGCTCGCCCATTCGGCGACCGTCCGGTTGATCCGATGGGCGAAGGCGGCGAGGGGAGTGCCGAGCCCTTCGAGACGCCGCTGATCCTCCGGCGTCATGACGGCGTACGTGCGGGAGACGTCCCAGCCGATCCAGGTGACCGTGTCCGGGCGCGCCGCCCGCAGCACCACGCCGGCCGCCTCGGGATCCGCCCACACGTTGAACTCCGCGGTGGCGGTGACGTTGCCGTGGGCGTCCGCCGCGCCCGCCATGCAGTACACGTGCCGGAATCGGCCGAGCAGGCCGGGCTCCCGCAGGAGGGCGGCGGCGAGGTTGGTCAGCGGGCCCAGGGTGACCAGGGTCAGCTCGCCGGGGAAGCGGCGGGCGTAGGACGTCAGGACGTCGGCCGCGTGCCCCGGTTCGGGACCGCGCCGCGGGCCGGGCAGGCCGATGTCGCCCATGCCGTCCTGCCCGTGCACGTGCTGCGCCGTGGACAGGGGTCGCAGCAACGGGCGGTCGCACCCTTCGTATACGGGGACGCCGGCCGCTCCCGCTATCTCCAGGGAGATCAGCGCGTTGCGGGTGGCCGTCGGCAGCGGGACGTTGCCGGCCACGGTGGTGACGGCCCGCACGTCGCCCAGGCCGCTGGCGGCCGCCAGCAGCAGGGCCACGGCGTCGTCGGACCCGGTGTCGGTGTCGATCAGGAGAGGTGTCGGAGGCATGCGAGGACCTTCTTCGCTGGGGGGTGACAGGGACGGGCACGGGGACGAGGCGGGGAAGCCGACAGGATCGGAACGGGCTCGCGTGGCAGTTCTAATCGTTTAGATGAGAAGATGCAAGCCGCACGGAGGAAAGGAGCCCCCATGGCCGTCACGCTCGCGGACGTGGCCCGCCGGTCCGGCACGTCCACGGCGGTGGTCAGCTACGTGATGAACAACGGCCCGCGGCCGGTGGCCCCGGCCACCAGGGAGCGGGTTCTCGCCGCGGCCGCCGAGCTGGGCTACCGCCCCAACCGCATCGCCCGGGCGCTGCGGGCCGGCACCACCGGGGTCGTCGGCCTCGTCCTGGCCGACGCGTCCAACCCCTACTTCGCCGCCCTCGCGCGCAGCGTCGAGCGTGCGCTGGAGCGGCGGGACACGCTGATGATGACGGGCAACGCGGGCTACCTCCCCGACAGGCAGCGGCTTTTGGCCGAGCGGTTCCTCGCGGCGCAGGTCGACGGTCTGGTCGTGGTCTCCGCCGACGGCGGCGCCGACGTCGCGGCCCTGGCGGCGACGGCGGGCGTGCCGTCCGTCTACGTCCATCACCGGCCGGGGCCGGGCCGCGCGCCGCTGGTGTCCGCCGACAACGACGCCGCGGTCCGCGCGGCCGTCGAGCACCTGCGGGGCCACGGGCACCGGCGCGTCGCCTTCCTGGCCGGGCCGCACGACGCCGGGCCGGTCGCCGAGCGCCGGGACGCCTGGCACCGCGCGGTCTCCGCCGACGATCTCGAACCCCTGCTGCTGCGCTGCGAGTATTCACGCGAGGCGGCGGCGCGGCTGACCGCGAGACTGATCGCCGAGGGCGCGATGCCGCACGCCCTGGTCGCGGCGACCGACGAGCAGGCCATGGGCGTCCTCGCGGGCGCGTCGGCCGCCGGGCTGCCCGTTCCCGGCCGGCTCGCCCTGATGAGCTGCGACGGGACTCCCGACAGCGCCTACACCGCCCCCGCGCTCAGCGTCACCGAGCAACCGCTGGACGCCATGGCCGAGCGGGCGGTCGCGCTGCTCCTCGACGGCGCGCCCGAGTCCGCCGCCCCCGCCGCGCGTCTGGTGCCGCGCCGCAGCTGCGGCTGCGAGGTGTGACTTCGCGCGGAAAACCGGGTGCGGGGGGACGCCCCGCCGGATGAGACTGACCGGCATGACGCCCGTGCCCTTCTCCCGCAGACCGTACGCCGGAGTGAAGGACCTGAGGGCAATGCAGGATCTCGCCGGCCGGTTGTGGTCGCCGGGGGCCACCTGGCACGTGGGCGACCTGGCGTGGGAACGCTTCCAGCACACGGGTGGGGAGCACGAGTGGCCGGCCATGCTCTGGGCCGCCGGCGGCGCGACCGCGGCCTGGGGGTGGGCCGATGCCGGGCGGCTGACCCTGCTGGCCGATCCCGCGCACGCCCTCCTGGCCGACGAGGTCCTGGACTGGTTCGCCGCGCGTGTGCCGGACCCGGCCCGTACGGTCGCGCTCTCCAGCGCGGAGACGCACCTGTTCCCCGCGCTCGACCGGCACGGCTATCGGCGTACGGACGAGGGTCCCTTCTTCCTGCACATGGTCATGGATCTGGACCACGGCCTGCCCGAGCCGATCCCGCCCGCCGGATACCGCCTGCGCGCGGTGGGGGATGGTGACGTCGCCATGCGTGTCGCGGCGCACCGCGCGGCCTTCCACCCGTCGCGGGTGACCGTGGAGAGCTACCAGGCGGTGCGTCGCGCCTGGCCGTACCGGCCGGACCTGGACTGGGTCGCCGAGGCGCCGGACGGAAGCGCCGCGGCGTTCTGCCTGGTCTGGCTGGACGAGGCCAACCGGGCCGCCCGGATCGAACCGGCGGGCACCGTGCCGGATCACCGCCGGCGCGGCCTCGCGCGGGCCGTCTGCCTGGCCGCGCTGCACGCGGCACGGCGGGCGGGGGCGCGGCAGGCGGTGGTGAGCCCACGCGGAGACGACGCCTACCCGGTGCCCGCCCGGCTGTACCGGTCGCTCGGATTCCGCGCGCACGCCAGGAGCCTGGCTTATCGCCGCACGTGACGGCCGCGATCCACAGGTCGAGCATCAGCGCAGGTCACAGAGACGAACAGGGAGCCTATACCAGGCCTATACCGCTCCGGGCTTGGCTCGTCGGCATCCGTTCCGCACGAGCCAAGGAAGAGAAGTATGGGTATTCGCAAGGGAATGGCGGCGGCCGCTCTGGCCTTCGGAGTCGGCGTGACCGTGCTGCCGGCGGCGCCGGCCTGGGCGGCGAACTCGGAGTGCACCGTTCAGAACTTCACGACGACCTGCTCCACGGGGACCCTTCCGGTCCCCAACGGATGGATCGAGGTGACGACTTTCGAGTCGTGGCTCGGCAACCCGCTGTGCGACGCGAGCGAGATCCGCTGGAAGGTCGTGGACGCCACCAACGGCCATGTCGTCGGCCGCGGCACGGGCGCCACCAACCGCTGGCGGATCCCCGGTCTGACGAACAGCTACTACGGCCGCTTGGACAACTGTCCCCGGATGACGATCCGCATCCACAACGCCTCGTAGCCGGCCACGGGCGGGCTGAGCGGCCGGTCCGCCAGTGGCGCACCTCATGGGCGGCGAAGCCGGCGATGCCGGCTTCGCCGCCTGAACGGCCGCTCGCCGACGCCGGTGCCACAGGGGTGCACGGGCCTCGGCGGATGGGCCGTCACGGCGAGGCGATCACGTCCGGCCGAGGGCCAGAGCGGTGCGGATGAGGTGGATGTGGGTGAAGGCTTGGGGGAAGTTGCCGAGTTGGCGGCCTGTTTTGGGGTCGTATTCCTCGGCGAGGAGGCCGACGTCGTTGGTGAGGTCGATGAGGTGTTCGAAGAGGTGGACGGCGTCGTCGTGGCGGCCGGTGAGGGCGCGGGCTTCGGCGAGCCAGAAGCTGCAGGCGAGGAAGGCGCCTTCGCCGCCGGGTAGTCCGTCGACGGGGTTGTCTTGGGCTATGGGGTAGCGCAGGACGAAGCCGTCGGTCATGAGTTCGCGTTCGATGGCGGTGATGGTGCCGGTGACGCGGGGGTCGTCGGGGGGCAGGAAGCCGACGATGGGGATCTGCAGGAGGGCGGCGTCCAGTTCGCGTGAGCCGTAGGACTGGGTGAAGGTGTTGCGTTCGGGGTCGTAGCCCTTGTCGCAGACCTCGGCGTGGATCCGGTCGCGCAGCGCGCGCCAGCGCTCCACGTCGCCGCGCCGGCCCAGCTCCTCGATGACGCGGACCATGCGATCGGCCGCGACCCAGGCCATGACCTTCGAGTGGACGAAGTGGCGGCGGGGGCCGCGCACCTCCCACAGTCCCTCGTCGGGCTGGTCCCAGTTGTGCTCGAAGAACTCCATGATCTTCGTGACCAGGGCCCAGGCGTGGTCGTCGGGTCCCATGCCCTGCTTGCGCGCCTGGTAGAGGGCGTCGACGAACTCCCCGTAGATGTCGAGCTGCAGCTGGGTCGCCGCGCCGTTGCCGATCCGCACGGGCGCCGAGTTCTCGTAGCCGGGCAGCCAGTCGAGCGTCATCTCCGGCAGCCGGCGCTCGCCGGCCACGCCGTACAGGACCTGCACGTCCTCGGGGCGGCCCGCGATGGCCCGCAGCAGCCAGGAACGCCAGGCGTCCGCCTCCTCGACGTACCCGGAACTGGTCAGCGCGTCGAGGGTCATGGCCGCGTCGCGCAGCCAGCAGTAGCGGTAGTCCCAGTTGCGCACGCCGCCCAGGTGCTCGGGCAGTGACGTGGTCGGCGCCGCGACGATGCCGCCGGTCGGGCTGTAGGTGAGCGCCTTGAGCGTGATGAGCGAACGGATCACGGCGTCGCGCCAGGGACCCCGGTAGCCGCACCGGGAGACCCACTCCTCCCACAGGAGCCTGGTCTCGGTGAGCTGCTCCAGCGGGTCGATCCGCTCCGGCTCCGGCTGGTGGGAGGGGTGCCAGGTGAACACGAACGGCACCCGCTCCCCGGCGGCGACGGTGAACGTGGCCTCGTGCCGGTAGTCGCCGCCGCGCAGATGGACGGGGGAGTGGATCCAGACCGAGTCGGGGCCGCCGACGGCGTGCAGGTGCCCTCCCGTGCGCCGCACCCACGGCACGATGCGGCCGTAGTCGAAGCGGATGCGGATCTCCGTCGTCATCTCCACGGTCCCGGACAGGCCCTCCACGACGCGTACGAGGTCGGGGTTGGCGTGCCGGGGCGGCATGAAGTCGATCACCTTGACCGCGCCCGTGGGCGTCTCCCAGAAGGTCTCCAGGATGAGTGTGTCCTCGACGTACGCGCGGCGCGTGGCCTGCTCCTGTCCCACCGGGGCCAGGCGCCAGAAGCCGTTGGACTCGTCGCCGAGCAGGCGGGTGAAGCAGGAGGGGGAGTCGAACCGCGGCAGGCACAGCCAGTCGACCGAGCCGTTGCGGCCGATCAGGGCGGCCGACTGCATGTCGCCCACGAGGGCGTAGTCCTCGATCCGCATGCCGTCACGCTACCCGGCTCGCGCCGTCCCCCACATCCGCGCCTTGATCGCCTGCAATTGAATGGCTTTACTGCCGCGGGAAGGCGAACGTAATCTTTTCCTCTGCCGCTTTCCGCCGATCGTGCTGGAGTCCGCCGTTCTCATGACTCATCCGCCGTCGGTGCCGTCACCGGCTCCGCAGCCGTCGCCCGCGCCCGTGACCACGAGAGACGCGCCCGCGCCCCGGCCTTCGCCGACGCCTCAGCCGTCCCCGATCGCGGCAATTAGTGACGGCTATTCCGGGATAAATCCGGCCTCAATGGATGAATTCGAGAAAGGACTTGGGCGGGCCGAGGACGTGATGGGCCGCAACGAACAAGTCCTCGACCGGACCCTGCGACGCCTCGGCCTCGACGCCTCGGGCCTGGCGGCCGTACGCGAGATGCGCAACTGGATCGCCGCCGCCCGTCCCGACCTGCGCAGGCGCAGCGCGACGATTCGCGCGGAGCAGACGGAGTGGGCCGCCTCGGCCGCAGTCCCGGGCGGGCTGAGCGCCTTCGACGAGGCCCTGTACGGCAGAGCCGGCCGCGATCCGGACGTCTACGCCGCGGTGACGGCGCTGACGGGTGCCGCCGCAGGCGGACAGGTCGACGAGAGGACGCTGGCGGCGCTGGAGAAGCGGAAAGGGGACGCCGCGTTCACGACCGCGCTGATGACCACGCTGGGCGCGGCCGGGTTCCGCACGCTCATGGTCCAGACCGCCGAGCACGGCGGCGGGCGGAAGACGCAACGGCTGCAGGCCGCGCTCGGGTCGGCGCTCGGCACCGCGAGCCGGCGGCTCGGCGACGCCTGGCGCGACGAGCTGACCTCCGGCTTCCGCGTGGGCTGGCAGGACGGGCTCGCGGTCGCGCTCGCCCTCAAGCAGGGGGGATACGACACCCGGTTCCTGACGGCGGTGGCAGGGAAGCTCGACGCGTGGGACCGCGAGATGGCCAAGTTCCCGGTCGGCTCGGACCCGGGGGTGATGCGTACGGTCATGGAGGCGCTGAGCCGCGATCCCGCCGCCGCGCAGGACTTCTTCACAGGCGACCCGACCATGCTGAAGCGCTACCTGACCGAACGCGGGCTGGGGGACGGCGGCACGGCCCTGGGCAAGGCGCTCGAAGCGGCGACGCTGACGTTCCGCGACCACGAGGGCTCCCCCCAACACCCATCCCGCGGCTACCTGTCGGCCAAGCTCACCTCGGAGCTCGTCCACATCGAGGCCGGACGCATCGAAGCGGGCCGCCCTTCGTTCCTCAAACCCGTCACCACCGGCCGCATCCTCGCCGGCTACATCAGCGACATCGACCGCGTGGCGCAGAATCGGGAGAATCCGATGACCGTTGGCGTCTCCGGTGCGGACAATCCCGGAGTGCCGGGGAGGGAGCCGTGGGGAGCTCAGTTCGGCCGGCAGGAACTGCGCCGGGTGATGCGCGAGGCATTCGCGGATTCGGGGGCCTTCACTCCAGTCCTGGCCGCGCAGACGGCATTCACGAGCCTTCTTCTCGACCACGGGGCGGCCCGGATGCGGGAAGGGGATCGGGACACGCTGCTGACCAACGCCGAGCGGGCGGGAGCGGGATTCGGCATGATCACTGATGCTGCGGGGTTGGCGAAGATCGAGGCAGGCAAGGAGCTGGACGAGGCGCAGGAGCGCAACATGAAGATTTTCATGGCCGGAGTCAACACCGCTCTGGTCTTTCCCAAGAAGGGGGGTTGGCCGATCACCGCGGACCTGATCGGGGCCTGGACGGGCATCATCGAAGACAGTGCCAAGGGCGACGCGGAAAGCAAGGCTCGCAGCGAGGCGAACGCCGCCGTCGACCAGTCCAGGACTCTCCTGCATGATCTCACCGCCCAGGCCATGCTCAAGCACGGCGCCTTCGGCCCGGCCGAGCCGCCCGCCAAGACGCACCCCTGGGCCTCGCTCGAAGGTCTGGAAAATGGAGACGATCCTCGCGGCAATCCCAACAACTTCCTCAAAGACGACGGCCGGACATTGATGACCATGGACGAGATGACCGACAAGACGGCCACCAACAGCACGGACAAGTACCGCAGGATGGAGGCCTACGAGCGATGGCTGTACGACGGCCTGTCGGGGAAGCCTTGGAGGGACGTCGAAGATCGCCTTGATCAGGGCTTCTTCCATGCGTTTGCGCAGTATGCGGCATGAGGCGGAGGTGGTCACCCTTCCTGTTGGTCTTGCTGTGCGCACTGACCGGGCTGGTCTCCTGCCAGCAGGGTGAGAACCGCGTGGGCATGACCGACCTCGCACCGATGCCGACGGTCGCGGAGCCGCCTTACCTGTGCGGACACATTCCCCGTCGGGCGGTGGAACTCATGACGGGCATGCGTGATCCGCTGGCGCGAGGCTTCTTCGACCTGACGGTCGCCGACGGTGGCGGTGCCGGAAGCTGCGCTGTCTACCAACGAGGAGGCGACCGCTTGCAGGTGCTCCATGTCGACCTCACGCCCGGTGGCTATGCGGCCGAGGTCAACGAGCAGCTTGATTCCGGCGCCACACCTCTCCCCGAGATCGTCCCGGGGTCCGTCGGTGCGTACTTCAGGCGTGCCAGCGGTGAGAACAACGCCGCGTTCGCACATCTCGTACGAGGGAAGGCGGAGATCAACATAGCGTTGGAGATAGGTGTCGAGGGGCGGGACAACGCGGCTGACGTGCTGGCGCTGATGAAGCTGATCGCGCCCAGGCTGATCACGGACGCGAGTGCTCCGCCGGCGAGTCCGTCCGTTTCGGGGAAGGGCTGACCGGCTGATGGCGGCGTTGGTGCCCAATCCGTTGTATCTGGCGCTCGGGGAGGCGCTGCGGACGGCCGAGCCTCTCGTCGGGGAGATCGAAAAGGCCGTCGAGGGGCCGTACCTGTACTTCCACAACGGGACGGTGTGGACCGGACCGGCGGCGCGGCGTTTCGACGTGGAGTTCGCCCAGAACCGGTCGCGGGTGCGGGGTTCTGCCGATCGGATCCTGACCGAACTGCGGCAGGCGCTGGCCCGAACCCCGCCAGAGGTGACGGAGGAGGAGGCCAGGTCCATCAGGACCCGGTACGACCTGCCGTGATCCTGTTCGTGCCGCTCAGCGCCTGGGCCGTGTGGATCAGGTGGATGTGGGTGAAGGCTTGGGGGAAGTTGCCGAGTTGGCGGCCTGTTTTGGGGTCGTATTCCTCGGCGAGGAGGCCGACGTCGTTGGTGAGGTCGATGAGGTGTTCGAAGAGGTGGACGGCGTCGTCGTGGCGGCCGGTGAGGGCGCGGGCTTCGGCGAGCCAGAAGCTGCAGGCGAGGAAGGCGCCTTCGCCGCCGGGTAGTCCGTCGACGGGGTTGTCTTGGGCTATGGGGTAGCGCAGGACGAAGCCGTCGGTCATGAGTTCGCGTTCGATGGCGGTGATGGTGCCGGTGACGCGGGGGTCGTCGGGGGGGAGGAAGCCGACGATGGGGATCTGCAGGAGGGCGGCGTCCAGTTCGCGTGAGCCGTAGGACTGGGTGAAGGTGTTGCGTTCGGGGTCGTAGCCCTTGTCGCAGACCTCGGCGTGGATCCGGTCGCGCACCGCGCACCACCTGCCGAACGGCCCGGTACGGCCGAGCTCGGCGGCTCCCCGGGTCATGCGGTCCATGGCGAGCCACGCCATGATCTTGGAGTGGACGAAGTGGCGGCGGGGGCCGCGCACCTCCCACAGTCCCTCGTCGGGCCGGTCCCAGTTGTGCTCGAGGAACTCGGCGCCCTTCACCAGCAGCGACCAGGTGTAGTCGTCGGGCGGCATGCCCCGCTTGCGCGCCCGGTAGAGGGCGTTGACCACCTGGCCGTAGACGTCGAGCTGGAACTGGCCGGCGGCGCCGTTGCCGATCCGCACGGGCGCCGAGTTCTCGTAGCCGGGCAGCCAGTCGAGCGTCATCTCCGGCAGCCGGCGCTCGCCGGCCACGCCGTACATGATCTGGTGGTCCTGGGGGCGGCCCGCGATGGCGCGCAGCAGCCACACGCGCCAGGCGTCCGCCTCCTCGACGTACCCGGCCCGCAGGAGCGCGTCGAGCGTCATCGCCGCGTCGCGCAGCCAGCAGTAGCGGTAGTCCCAGTTGCGCACGCCGCCCAGGTGCTCGGGCAGCGACGTGGTCGGCGCCGCGACGATGCCGCCGGTCGGGCTGTAGGTGAGCGCCTTGAGCGTGATGAGCGAACGGACGACGGCGTCGCGCCAGGGACCCCGGTAGCCGCACCGGGAGACCCAGTGCCGCCACGCGTCGACGGTCAGGCCGAGCTCGGCCAGGGGGTCGATGGCCGGGGGCTGCGGCTGGTGGGAGGGGTGCCAGGTGAACACGAACGGCAGCCGCTCCCCGACGGCGACGGTGAACGTGGCCTCGTGCCGGTAGTCGCCGCCGCGGAGCGGGACGGGGGAGTGGATCCAGACCGAGTCGGGACCGCCGACGGCGTGCAGATAGGGGCCTGTCCGGCGGGCCCACGGCACGATGCGGCCGTAGTCGAACCGGATGCGGATCTCCGTCGTCATCTCCACGGTCCCCGACAGGCCCTCCACCACCCGGACCAGATCGGGGTTGCCGGAACGGACCGGCATGAAGTCGACCACCCTGACCGTCCCCGTGGGGGTCTCCCAGTCGGTCGCGAGCACCAGCGAGTCCTGCAGATAGGCCCGCCGCGCGGCCGTCTCCCGTCCCAGGGCGGCCAGCCGCCAGAAGCCGTTGGACTCGTCGCCGAGCAGGCGGGCGAAGCAGGAGGGGGAGTCGAAGCGCGGCAGGCACAGCCAGTCGATCGAGCCGTTGCGGCCGATCAGGGCCGCCGACTGCGTGTCGCCGATCAGGGCGTAGTCCTCGATCCGCATGCGCTCACCTCCCCCGCGCCGTACGTGTCCCTCAGCGCCGGGCGTGGGCCTCCTCCCTGGGCAGTGGTCCGGCGCCGGCGTGCCGGCCCGGGCGCAGTCGCGCGTGCCGCTGCCCGGGGCCCGGTCCCGTACGGCCGGCCAGGGCGTCCGCCACGACCCCGGTCGCGAAGGCGTAGACGGCCTTGTGGAGCAGGTCGGCGCCCAGCTCGAACCGGGGCCAGGTCGGGGGCGGCGCGCCGACGCCCGTGGCGTTCTCCAGGATCTGGTCGTTGGTGAGCCGCACCACGGCGAACTTGGCCGACGACCACGGGCCCCGCAGCCCGGCGTGGGCCATCACGGACCGCAGGACCCCCAGCAGCGCGCCCTCGCCGTAGTGCATGGCCCAGTTGACGGCGTCGGAGGCGCGCCCGGACCGCTCGGCCATGCCGGTCAGGCGTTCGAGGACCCGTGCCGGGACGTAGGAGTCCGGCCGCCCGGTCAGGCGCTGCTCCAGCTTCTCGCCGAGGGTCATCACGACCGCCCCGGCCGCCCCTGCGACCAGGCCTTCCCACAGGGCTCGCCTCATCATGCAGGCTTCGTACCCGGTGGCCGGGCGGTGTCCCCGGCCGGGGCCCACAGCTTCATGAAGACCTGCGTCGCCGGGCCGATCGTCAGGGCGAAGACCACCGTTCCGATGCCGACCGTGCCGCCGAGCAGCCAGCCCACGGCGAGCACGGTGATCTCGACGACCGTGCGGGCGACCCGGATCGACAGGCCGAGCCGGTTGAGGCCCGTCATCAGGCCGTCGCGCGGCCCCGGGCCGAAGCCCGCGTGGATGTAGAGCCCGGAGGCGGCGGCGATGGCGAGGATGCCGCCGAGGAGGAAGGCCCATTGCACCGGCCAGGCCGCGGGCGCGGGGACCAGTGCCATCACGCCGTCGGCGCTGGTGCCGACCACCAGGACGTTGCTGATCGTGCCGAGGCCGGGCCGCTGCCGCAGGGGGATCCACAGCAGCAGCACCAGCGCGCCCACCAGGTTGATGCACAGGCCGATCGACCACCCGGTGCGCACCGACATGCCCTGGTGGAAGACCTCCCAGGGGTCGAGGCCGAGCCCGGACCTGACGAGCAGCGCGATGCCGCCGCCGTAGAGCACGAGGCCGGCGTAGAGGCGGACGAGCCGGAGCGCGAGCGAGCGGGAACGGGGGAGGGAGAAGCGGGAGCGAGCGGGGGTGGGGGAGGGGGAAGCGGGAGCGAGCGGGGGTGGGGGAGATGGAAGTTCGGTCATAGTCGGCCCATCGTGCAGGCCGGTGAGGTTGCGAGGAAAGAGCCAATCGGAGAAATTGGCCTTTATGGATCGATATCTCAGCGCTCCTCAGCTCGCCCGGCTCGTCCGGGTGCCCTCCGAGGCCCGGCCCTACTACCGGGCGCTCGCGGAGGCGGTGCGCGGCCTGGTCCTCGACGGGCGGCTCGCCGTCGGGGTGCGCGTGCCGGCCGAGCGGCACCTGGCCGAGGCGCTCGGCGTGAGCCGCACCACCGTGACCTCGGCGTACGACCGGCTGCGTGAGCAGGGCTATCTGGAGAGCAGGCAGGGGTCCGGCAGCCGTACGGCCCTGCCCGACGCCGGTGCGCTCGGGACCGACAACCCGTGGCTCGCGTCCGACGACGACGGGCTGCTGCCGCTGCACGCGGCCGCGCCCCCGGCGACCGCCCTGCTCGGAAAGGCCCTCGAGGAGGCGGGCCTGGCCTACCACCGGTACGCGCTGGGCATGGGCTACCACCCGTCCGGGCTCGCGCCGCTGCGTGAGGCGATCGCCCGCAGGTACGGCGAGCGGGGGCTGCCCACCCGTCCCGAGCAGATCCTCGTCACGGCCGGGGCCCAGCATGCGATCCACCTGCTGATGTCCGCGTTCGCGGAGCCGGGTGGATCGGTGCTGGTCGAGTCGCCGACCTACCCGCACGCGATCGACGCGGCGCGGCTGCGGGGAGCCCGCCTGGTGCCGGTGGGCGTCCAGGAGGACGGCTGGCATCTCGACCTGGTGAGCTGTGCGATGCGTCAGTCGGCGGCCCGCCTCGCCTATGTCATCCCCGACTTCCAGAACCCGACAGGACACCTGATGTCCGACGCCGATCGCGGCGCGCTGGTGGACGCGGCCCGCCGGCACGGGGTCACGCTGATCGCCGACGAGAGCTGGGCCGAGATCGCGCTGGACGACACGGCCCGCGCGGCGCCGCTGGCCGCGTTCGACACCGACGGCCGGGTGATCAGCGTGGGGTCGGCCTCGAAGCTGTGGTGGGGTGGCCTGCGGGTCGGCTGGATCCGGGCGAGCGCCGCGACGGTGCGCCGCCTGGCCGTGCTCCGCGCCGCCGTGGACATCGCGGGCGGGGTGTTCGAGCAGCTCGTGGTGGCGCGCCTGTTCGAGCGGGTCGAGGAGGCGCGCGCCGAGCGCCGCCGTGCGCTCGGTGCGTCGTGCGCGGCGCTCGCCGCGGTCCTGCGCGAGGAGCTGCCGGGCTGGGCGTTCACGGTGCCCCGCGGCGGCGGCTCGCTGTGGGTGCGGCTCGACGGGCCGGTGGCGGACGCGGTCGCCGAGGCCGCCGCCGCCCGAGGCGTGCGGCTGGCCCCGGGACCGTGGTTCGGGGTGGACGGCGCGCTGGAGCGGTATCTGCGGCTGCCGTTCACGCAGCCTCCGGCCGTGCTGGAGGAGGCGGTGCGCCGCATCGCCCGCGATCCCGCCGGTTACCGGCCGCGCGAGCCGCTCACGCCGATCCTGTGACCGGTCCTCAGCTGGGCGCGGGCACGGGCGGCACGTGGTCGTGCTCGGCCATCAGCACGCGGAGCCTGCGGACGAACACCAGCATGACGAGCCCCGCCGCGATCGCGGCGAGCGCGAGGGTGAGGTAGTACGCGGGCATCGGCACGACCTTGGTCAGCCGGTAGGCCTGGCCGCCGACGGAGTCGCCGAGGGCCATGGAGAGGAACCACAGGCCCATGAGCTGGTTCTCGAACGCCCGGGGGGCGAGCTTGTTGGTGACCGACAGCCCGGCCGGGCTGAGGAACAGCTCGCCGACGGTCTGGATGAGGTAGACCGACAGCAGCCACATGACCGAGACCTTCACGCCGCCCGAGGCGATCCCGGCCGCGACCGACATGACGACGAAGCTCAGCCCGACGACCACCAGGCCGACCGCGAACTTGAGCGGTGTGCTGATGCGGGTGCCGGCCTTGAGGAACATCTGCGCGAAGAGGGGGGCGACGAGGATGATCGCGAGCGAGTTGACGTTGCCCACCCAGCCCGGCGGGATCGTGAAGCCGAAGACGTCCAGGTCGGTGTCGTGCTTGGCGAACAGCAGCAGCGCGCTGCCGGCCTGGTCGTAGACGAGCCAGAACATCGCGGCGGCGAGGAACAGCCACACGTAGGCGCGCAGCCCGGTCCGCTCCTCCGCGGTGACCTCGCGTGAGGTGAACAGGAAGGCGAAGTAGGCGATCGGCACAGCCGCCGTCACGACCGTGAGCACGAGGGCGAAACGGTCCACGGTCAGCGTGCCGCTGAGCGCCCACAGGGCCAGCGCGGCCGATCCGGCGGCGAGCCCGACGCCCGCGACGAGCTTGAAGCGCCGCTGCTCCTCGGGCGTGAGCCGGTGGTCCGGCTCCTCGCCGGCGCCGCACAGCGTCGCCCGGCCCCGCACGTACTGCGCCAGGCCGATGGCCATGCCGACCGCCGCCGCCCCGAAGGCGAGGTGCCAGCGGCCGCCCGTCTGCAGCCAGGGCACGACCATGATGCCGAGGAAGGCGCCCAGGTTGATGCCCATGTAGAAGACCGTGTAGCCGGAGTCGCGCCGGGCGTCGTCCTCGTGCCGGTACAGCTCGCCCACCAGCGCCGACATGTTCGGCTTGAGCAGCCCGCTGCCCAGCGCGATCAGCACGAGACCGAGCCAGACGAACCCCCCGGCCATGGGCATCGCCATGCTGACGTGGCCGCCCATGATGATCAGGGCGCCGGCCAGCACGGTCCTGCGCGCGCCGAGCAGCCGGTCGGCCAGCCACCCGCCCACGAGGGCGAGCAGGTAGACCGAGGCGATGTAGACGCCGTAGACGCCGACGGCGGTCGTCTCGGGCAGGCCCATGCCGCCGCGCGCGACGGGCGCGGTCAGGAACAGCACGAGGACGGCGCGCATGCCGTAGTAGCTGAAGCGCTCCCACATCTCCGTGCCGAACAGCGTGGCCAGCCCCCGTGGATGGCCGAAGAAGGTCCGCTCTCCCACCGGCGGACCCGATCTTCCGGATGCCATGCGTTCTCCCCCTCGCATCGTTCTCGTACCTTACCTGCCTCTATGTCTCATTTGTCCGATTGTGATGGCGTCGCATACCACATCCGCTCGCGCTTCTCGCCACCGGGGTCTTGTCCGCGGCTGATCTTTTGTGATGCGATGCATGCCACGCGTGCGAGATGCCCCTTGGGAGGCGCGATGACCGGCGTACTTGAAGACCGGGCGGCGATCGAGCGGGAGATCGCGGGCAGAACGGTGTGCGAGCAGCTCAGCTGGGCCGCGCGGGAGCATCCGGACTCGCCGGCCTACTCCGATCCCGCCGGAGACGAGTGGACGACGCTGACCTACGCCGAGGCGCGCGGGCGCGTGCTGGAGATCGCCGCGGGCTACGCCGCGCTGGGCCTGCGGCCGGGCGACGCCGTCGCGCTGATGCTGGTCAACCGCAGCGAGCACGTGCTCGCCGACCTCGGCGCCGTCCACGCGGGAGCCGTCCCCTGCTCTGTCTACGCCACCTTCGCCCCCGAGCAGGTCGCGTACGTCGCCCGCGACGTCGGGGCGCGGATCGCGGTGCTCGGCGGCCCCGCCGACCTGGCCCGCTGGGAGCCGATCCTGGGCGAGCTGCCCGCGCTGACGAGGATCGTCATGCTGGAGGGCGCCCCCTCCGACGACGAGCGCTTCCTGAGCTGGGAGGCGTTCCTCAAAATCGGCGCCGACGCGCTGGCCGCCGACCCGGCCGAGGTGGACGCGCGCTGGCGCGCGGTGACCCCGGACGACACGCTGAGCGTCCTCTACACCTCGGGGACGACGGGCAACCCCAAGGGCGTCCCGCTGACCCACGCGAACGTGTTCTTCGAACTCACCGCGACGCAGCGGATGATCGACCTGCCCACGCACGGCACGCAGATCTCCTACCTCACCTACGCGCACATCGCCGAGCGCGTGCTCAGCCTGTACCTGCCGCTGGTCAAGGTCAACCACGTGTACTTCTGCACCGACATGGCCAACCTCGGCGCGACGCTCGGCCAGGTGCGCCCGGTGCTGTTCTTCGGCGTCCCCCGCGTATGGGAGAAGGTCACGGCCCGGCTGCAGGCGCTGCTGGCCGGCCAGCCGCCCGAGCAGCAGGAAAACGTGCGCGCCGCGATGGCCGCCGGGCTCGCCTACATCGAGGGGCTGCAGTACGGCCACACGGTCACGCCCGAGGTGCGGGAGGCGTACGAGCGGGCCGACGCGGCGCTGCTGTCGCTCATCCGCGGCATGATCGGGCTCGACCAGGCGCGCTGGTGCGCCACCGCCGCCGCGCCGATGCCGATCGAGGTGCAGCGCTTCCTCGCCGGCCTCGGCCTGAAGGTCATCGACGTGTACGGCATGACCGAGACGACCGGCGCGTTCACCGCCAACTCGCCGGACGTCTTCAAGCTCGGCACCGTGGGCCGGGCCGAGCCGGGCGTCGAGGTGCGGATCGCCGAGGACGGCGAGATCCTCACCCGCAGCCCGCTCAACACGCGGGGCTACCTCGGCCTCCCCGAGGCGACCGCCGAGCTGCTCGACGCCGACGGCTGGCTGCACACCGGCGACGTGGGGTCGATCGACGAGGACGGCTTCGTGCGAATCGTCGACCGCAAGAAGGAACTGTTCATCACCTCGGGCGGGGAGAACGTGTCCCCGGCCGTCATCGAGGGGCACCTGAAGGAGCACCCGCTCATCGGGCAGGCCCTCGCGTACGGGGACCGCCGGCCGTACCCGGTGGCGATCCTCACCCTGGACGGCGAGGTCGCGCCCGAGTGGGCGCGGGCGCGCGGCGTCCCCTTCGAGTCCCTGGCCGACCTGGCCGGGCATCCGGACGTCCTCGCCGAGATCGAGGCGGCCGTCGAGGCCGCCAACCGCAGGCTCGCCCGGGTGCAGCAGGTCAAGAGGTGGCGGCTGCTGCCCGCCGAGTGGACCGCCGAGACCGAGGAGCTCACCCCCAGCCTCAAGCTCAAGCGCCGGGTCGTCCACGCGCGGTACGCCGGCGTGATCGAGGAGCTGTACGCGACCGGCTGAGCGCGGGGAGGTCTCCCGCCGGGCCGCGCGACCGGACCGAGTTCACGGGCCGGTTTTTTACCTGACCGGGAGTGTGTCGAGAGCGGGGCGGCCCCCGGTCGTGCGTACGGTCACGGGGCATGATGAGACCTCTGTTCGCGACGCTGGCCCTCGCGGCCGCGACGGCGGCGGCGGCCGTGCCGGGCCCCGCCTCCGGTGACCTGGCCATCCGCTCGGTCGAGGTGCGCCCGTCCGATCCGGTGGTCGGCCCCAGCGGGTCGGTGCGACTGGTCGTCGACGTGGTGGCGCGCGGCGCGGAGCGCGTCTCCGTCGTCCTGGAACCCGGCCGCGCGCCCTCGGACGAGGACGAGCCCAGGAAGGAGCCCGGGCCGGACGTGTCCCCCTCGCCGCCGTCGGGCGACGCCACGCCGGTGCCGTCCGCCTCCCCGGATCCGGGGGACCTCCCGGCTCCCGCCGTGCCCGGTTCAGTGCCCGGTTCAGTGCCCGGTTCAGTGCCCGGTTCGGTGTCCGCTGTCGGGCCGGCTGTCGGGCCCCTGCCGGGCCTGGGCGGGCTGGCGTCCGCGATGCCCGGCGTGGTGGGCGTGTCGCCCGCGGGTGCCCGGCCGGCCTGGCGCGTCTCCCCGGCGTCGTCGGGGGAGTGGGAGACCTGGCGGTTCCTCCCGGACAAGCCGTTGTCGCGGTGGTACCGCAGCGGCCCCTGGACGGTCACCGCGACGGCGGTGAACGCGCGGGGCGAGCGGGCCGTCGCCCGCGCGGGCTTCAACCTGCGCCGGGCGACCGAGATCGAGGGACTCAAGGCGGTGCGCGACGGGGACGCCGTGCGGGTCACCGGGACGCTGCTGCGGGTGGACCCGGGCGGCAAGGTCGACTACCGGCCCTTCGCGGGGCAGCGGGTCGAGATCCGCTTCCGGCCCGCCGGGTCGCCCCGCTGGAAGACCGTGGGGGAGGCGGTCACCCGGAGGGACGGCTGGTTCAGCGCCCGGCTCCGGGCGGAGGGAGAGGGCACGTGGCGCGCCGAATATGCCGGTACGTCCAGATATGCCGCCGACACAAGCCCACAGCGCGAGGCGTAAAGGACGATTTAAGGCATATAAGCATATAAAGCCGACATAATGGACAGTTACCATTTTGTGATGTTTTTCGTGGAAGAGTGAGGCAACTTTTCTCCTCCTTGTGACGTCTATGACGTAGGTGCGTCCCAAACCGGGACGCGATCCTTGAAACGGGGAGAGGATTTAGCCTCATGGAGAAACGAGTCGCTACCGCCCTGGTAGCGGTCGCCATGGGCGCCACGGCGCTCGCGACTGCGCCCGCGTACGCGGACCCTGTCGCGCCTTCGCCGACGCCCACGTCGGACTCCACTCCTTCGGACAACGCCCGCAAGCCGTACACGCCGGACCCGCGCATCGTGTCGGTCGACGTCGACCCGAACGTGGTCGTGGTGAACAAGGGCCGGTCGGCCCAGGTCACCGCCCGGGTCACGACCAAGGACGTCAAGAGCGTCGACATCGACTTGTGGGGTCCCAGGGGCCGCAGCGACCACGGCGGCGACCACTGGTTCGGCAAGCGCAAGGGCGGCCCGAACGACGGTCCGAAGTTCGACCACGCGTCGCGGTCGTGGCGCTTCGACTGGAGCGACCGCGCCGGCACCTACAAGGTGCACGTGGAGGCGATCGGCCTCGACGGCAAGAAGTACACCGCCGACCGCACCTTCACGGTGAAGCGCAACGAGTGGCACGCGCCTCGCCCGTCGGGCCCGAAGGCGACCCGCATCGCCGGCTTCGACGCCACGCCCGAGCCGGTCCGCAAGGGCCGCTCGCTGACCCTCAAGGGCACGCTGCAGACCGCGAAGTGCTGGGGTGACTGGTACTACGACGACTGGAACGACTTCTCCGGCCGTCGCGGCGGCGACCGCTACTGCTCCGACAGCCGCAACTACTGGAACGAGTGGCGCTGGCTGGGCTCGCAGGACGTGAAGATCTACTTCCAGCCCTCGGGTTCCCGCCGCTGGCAGTACATCGACACCATCGAGACCGACGGCGACGGCGACTTCGCCGCCAAGGTCCGGGCCTGGCGGTCCGGCACCTGGGCGGTGCGGTTCGACGGCAACCGCCGTCTCAAGGGCTCCGAGGCGACCGACTACGTGAAGGTCTGGCGCCACTAGGAATCCGCCCGCGACGCCCGGTCCCCGTACGGGGCCGGGCGTCCGCTTTTTTCTCTCACACGGTTCCTGATTAAAGGTGACAGTTGGGGTAGAGAGGTCCCGGCGTGCGCGTGAAACCTGCATAGTGAGTGGAGCGCCGCGGTCACGAACGGCGAGCATCCGCTCGCACCGCGTGTAGGGGGGTCTGGATTGATCCGACTGATGCTCGCCGAGGACATGCACCTCATCCGCAAGGCGCTGGTCGCTCTGCTGTCGAGCGAGGACGACCTCGAGGTGGTGGCCGAGGCGGACAAGGGTGAGGACATCGTCCGGCTCGGCTGCCTGCGGCGTCCCGACGTCGCGGTGCTCGACATCGGGATGCCCGGTGTCGACGGCCTCACCGCGGCGGCCGAGCTGCACCGCCGATTACCCTCGTGCAGGACCGTCGTGCTCACCGGCCTCGGCACGCCGACCGCGCTGCGCAAGGCGCTGGACGCCAACGTGCGCGGCTTCGTCGTCAAGGACGCCTCGCCGGGCCACCTCGTGGACTGCATCCGCCGTGTGGCGAAGGGAGAGCGGGTCATCGACCCCGAGCTCGCGGTGGCCGCGCTCGACGCCGACGCCAACCCGCTGACCGCGCGTGAGCTCGACGTCCTGGAGACCGCCGCCTGCGGCGCGACCGTCGGCGAGATCGCCGACCGTCTGTCGCTGTCCCGCGGCACGGTCCGCAACTACCTGTCCCGCATCCTCACCAAGGTCGGCGCCCGCTCACGCGTCGAGGCGATCCAGATCGCCTCCGAGTGCGGCTGGCTCTGGCCCACGGCCGGGCGCGACATCGGCATCCTGCGCTACCGCTCCCGCCGGTAGCGGCCCCGGCGCCTCCCAGTGGCCGACCAGGTCCGCGTACAGCGGCGAGGCGGCCACCATCTCCGCGTGCGTGCCGAGCAGGACGCGGGTGCCGTCCATGACCAGCACCCGCCGGGCCCGCAGGGCCGAGGAGATCCGGTGCGCCACGACGATCACCGTGCCCTCGCGCGCCGCGAACGCCGCCTCCGCCCGCGCCTCCGCGGCCGGGTCGAGATGGCAGGTCGACTCGTCGAGCACGACCAGCCGGGCGGGGGACAGGTAGGTCCTGGCCAGCGCGACGAGCTGCCGTTCGCCCGCCGACAGCTCGGCCGGGTCGAGCGGGCCGCCCGCCGTACGCCGTGCGAGCTCCGCCAGCCCGAACACCGCCACCGCCTCGTCCACCCGCTCCGCGGGCGTCCCCGGCGCGAGGTAGGTCAGGTTCTCCGCCAGGGTGCCGGGGAAGACGTACGCCTCCTGGGGAATCAGCGCGCGGGCGGCCGGATGGACCTGTGCGGCCGGGACGCCGCCGACGAGGACCTCGCCGTCGTCCGGGCGCAGCAGACCGGCGACGAGCGCCGCCAGCGTGGACTTGCCGATCCCGCTCGGGCCGACGACCACCAGGTGGTCGCCCTCGGGCACGTCGAGGTCCAGACCGTCGATCACCGGCTCGGCGGCCTTCTGACCGGGAGCGCCGTAGGCGAAGCGCACCCCGCGCAGCTCCAGGCGGACCCCGCCGGGCCGCCGGTCGCCGTGTGCGACGGGCGGGCCGGGGGCGTGCAGGATGCGCTCCAGCGTGACGGCCAGGCGGACGCCGCTGACGCCGAGGCCCTGCACGAGGCCTCCGAGCGCGGGGGCGAGCGACTGCATCACGTAGGTCAGCGAGCCGAGGATCACCCCGCCGGTGACCCCCTGGCGCACCAGCCAGGGCGCGCCCGCGAGCAGGAGCACGACCGGCAGCCAGGCTCCCACCGCCAGCGACAGCGTCCGCGACGCCGTCACCCGGGCCAGTGCCCGTGCGGCTCTCGCCTGCCGGGAGACCTCCCGCCCGACACTCGCCGCGACGCGCTCCTCGCCGCCGCAGGCCGTCACGTCCCGCAGGCCGCTCGCCATCTCCGCCACCGCGGCCGCCGTACGCTCGTCGGCGACGATGAACTCGCGCTGACGCCGGGCGAGGGCGGGCAGGGAGACGAGGAACAGGCCGAGCCCCAGGGCCACCGGCGCCAGCACGAGCGGAACGACCTGAGGGGCCAGCGTCGTGAGCCCCACCGCCACGCTGGCCAGCGTGAAGACGAAGGTCCTGACCACCGTGATGATCGCGCCGAAGGCGTCCCTGGCCAGCTCCACCTGATGGTTCATCCGGGCGACGGCGGCGCTGTCGCCGCCGCGCCCGGACCGCAGCGCCCCGGTCACCACGCGTTCCAGCAGATCGTCGCGGAAGGGCTCGACGATCCCGGCGATGAGCAGCAGCACCCGCCGGGCGGCCACCGCGGCCACCGTCCACGCGGCGGCGAGCACGCCGAGCCAGGCCAGACCCGCCAGCGGCCGCCCGGCGGCGAAGCCGTCGTCCACCGCGCGCGCGACGGCGTACCCACCGCACAGCGCGGGCAGGGCCTCACCGACCGACCAGGCGGCCAGCAGCAGCAGCCGGGACGGCTCGCGCATCAGCGCCCCCGTGACCACGCGCCGCGCGTCGGCCCTGAGCGTATCGGCGCCCCGCATATCGGCCCCCTGTCCGTCCGCCCCGTCTCTGTCGGCCCGGCGCGCCCCGGGCCGCCGCGCGTCCGCCTGCCGCGACATCCCGGCGAGGGCGCGCCGCCTCACGAGTCCTCCTCCGCCTGGAACACCGCCCGGTAGCCGGGGTCGCGCCACAGCCGCTCGTGCGTGCCGGTCGCGCGCACCCGCCCGTCCTCCAGCCACACGACCTGGTCGGCCTGCGCCGCCGTCGTCACCCGGTGGGCCACCACCAGCCGGGTGCGGTCGGACAGGCTCCCGGTGAGCGCGCGCGCCACCTGCCGCTCGGTCACGGTGTCGAGGCTCGACATGGCGTCGTCCAGGATCAGCAGCCGGCCGGCCTGCGCGAACGCACGGGCGAGCCCGACCCGCTGCATCTCGCCGCCGGACATCGGCGCGTCGCCGACCGGAGTGGCATACCCGAGAGGCAGTCGCAGGATGAAGGCGTCGGCGCAGGCGGCGGCCGCGGCGGCCCGCACCGCGCCCTCGCTCCGCACGGTGTCCTCGCTCCGCACGGTGTCCCCGCTCCGGACGCCGGGGGCGTCCCGGGCGCCCAGCCCGAAGGCGACGGCCTCGCCCAGCGTCTCGCCGAACAGCGCGGGCCGCTCGAACGCGTACCCGACCGCGCGGCGCAGCGGCTCGCGGCCGATCTCCCGCAGGGGCACCCCGTCCAGCAGCACGGCGCCGCGTTCGGGATCGACGAGCCGGCCCGCCACGGCGGCCAGCGACGACTTGCCCGAGCCCGAGCGGCCCACGACCGCCGTGCACGTGCCGCCCGGCACGACCAGGCTGACGCCACTCAGCAGCCGCACGCCGTCGGCCCGTACGGTCACCTCGCGCAGCTCCAGGGTGCCGGGGCCGGGCGGCAGCGAGCGCTCCCCGTACGCGGGGGCCGGCACGGCGAACAGCTGCTCCAGCCGCAGGGCGGCCGACCGGGCGCGGGCGATGCGCGCCGCGTAGCCGAGCGCCGACCCCAGGCCGGCGCCGAGCACGACGTAGCGCGCGGCGGCGAGCAGCTCGCCGACGGTGAGGCCGCCCGCCGCCAGGCGCAACCCGCCGACGCCGAGCACCACGATCTCCAGGAACGGGATGACGACGGCGGCCTGGACACCGGCCCGCGCCTGCAGCCGCCACAGCGCCAGGCCGTGGGCGCGCAGGCGGGGGAGCGGGGCGAGCACGCGCGCGGCCTCGCGATCCTCGCTCCCGGCCGCGGTGATGGTGCGGGCCCCGGAGAGGGCGCCGACGAGCATGGCCGCGATCTCCCCCTGGGCCTGCTGGTAGCCGCCGGAGGCCGCCGTGGTCCTGCGCATGAACGCGCGCAGCACGGCCACGATCACAAGCAGACCGGCCACCAGCGTGACCGCGAGCCACGGGTCGATCAACGCGAGGGCGACGACGCTGCCGGCCGCCGGAACGATCAGCGTGGCGGCCGTGACGACCGCCTCGGGGGTCCGCCCGGCCTCCTCCACGTTCACCCCGGCGCGGGTGACGAGCTCGCCCGGCGTGAGGTGACGGCTCATGCCGGCGCCGACCGACAGTGTGTGGTCCACGACCCGGGAGCGCAGCCACTGCGCGGCCCGCGCGCCGCTCACGCCTGCCGCGAGCACGCGCAGCGCGTCGCAGGCGACCACGAGCGCGACGAGCAGCGCGGCGGCCGCGAGCGGGCCGGTGACCTCCGCGCCGCCTCGCGATCCGGTCTCCGCCCGCGCTCCCACCACGGCGTCGACCGCGCGGCCGAGCGCCGCGGGGAGCAGCAGGTCGGCGGCGGCGCCCAGCAGCGCCGCCGCCGCCAGCGCCGCCAGCCACGGGCCGCCGCGCCGTACGGCCCGCGCGATCAGCAGGTCCGCCGAACGAGAGCTCACCGGGGTCCTCCATGGAAAGGCCTCACAGGACGAGAAGAGCCGTCTTCCGGTGCGGCGGGGGCGGGGCCCCGGGCCGGACCCGGAAACGCGGAAGCCTGGGCGGCCGCGACGACCGCCCAGGACTCCGTTGCGCGTGCTATCAGCCGCAGATCAGGCTGAGGCTGCTGTTCTCGTGCGGGGTGCAGCCGAGCAGGGACAGGTTGCTGCCGCCGCCGTCGTGGCCGCCGCCGGGAACCTCGAGGGTCTGCAGGTCGAGAAGCGCCATTTCGATGATCTCCTTGTATGAGTGCCGTCAGCCCCGGTTGAGGCCGATGATCGTGGTCCGGATGGTCGTCAGCCGCAGATGAGGCTGAGGCTGCTGTTCTCGTGCGGGGTGCAGCCGAGCAGGGACAGGTTGCTGCCGCCGCCGTCGTGGCCGCCGCCGGGAACCTCGAGGGTCTGC
>NZ_JBSGHN010000010.1:132697-238745 GCF_053604425.1 Microbispora sp. NPDC004025
TGCAGGTCGAGAAGCGCCATTTCGATCATCTCCCTTGTATGGATGAGCCAGCCCGGATGAGGCTGAAGAGCGTGTTCACCGGAGGGTCCGTCAGCCGCAGACGATGCTGAGGCTGCTGTTCTCGTGCGGAGTGCAGCCGAGGAGGCTGATGTTGCTGCCGGGGTAGTCACCGCCGCCGCCGGGAGTCTCGAGGGTCTGCAGGTCGAGGAGCGCCATGGGTGTGTTCACCTCCTTCCGGTGCTGGTCGGGACGCGGGACCCGGCGGCGGTGCGCAGGGGGGCCTGCGCCTGGGGCCGTCCGGGGGGCTCGAGGAACGGGAGGTGAACCGGCTCGTCGTGCAGCGCGGTGCCGAGCGCGAACAGCACGCCGGCGCTCCCTGTGGCGAGGTCCATGGACAGGCGGAGCAACTGGGCTCCGGGGAAGGCCAGCCCGCCCTGGCACGGAAGCTCGTGCCAGGCCAGCCGGGCGATCTGCGCCGCGGCGGCCCCGGGGTCGGGGCGGGAGCCGGACGACAGGCAGGCGATCATGCCGGCCCGGCCCGCGAACAGCCCCGGCTGGACGTAGTACGGCAGCGTCAGCACCGACCGGATGGCGGCGAGCGACTCGGCGAAGGTCTCGTCGTGCCGGTGGGCGAGATAGCGGTCCAGTGCCAGGCCGATGCCGGCCGACCCCTCGTCGAGATAGGGGTTGGTCCGCCAGCCCTGCTGCACCTGGAGCTGACCGTCCTCGCGGCCGACGCACCGGCGCAGGTCCTGCCGCAGCGCGGTGGCCGCGAGGTCGAGCAGCCCGGGGTCGCCGGTGCGCTCGTAGGCGTGCAGGAACATCAGGGCGGGTCCCGACGAGCCGTACATCAGGCCCGCGTGCGGATACCTGCCGCCGCTGATCTCGGGCACGTCGTCCGGGCCGCCGAGCCGGTCGGCCACCGCGGCCACGATGCGCGCCGCCCGGTCGCGGAACTCCGGCTCGCCGGTCCTGTCGTGCAGGTGCATCAGGGCGAGGGCGATGCCGGACAGGCCGCGGTAGAGACTCAGGTCGAGCCCTTGCGCCGGCTGCCGTACGCAGAGCTCGGCCACGTCGAGCGCGTCCCGGCGGCGGCCGAGAGCCTCCAGCGCGTACGCCACGCCGTGCAGGCCGTTGTAGAAGCCGATCCCGACGCCGGGCTTGGCGGCCTGCCGGACGAGCCACTCCTCGTGCTCGGGGAACCGCCCGGCCCCGGTCGCCGCCAGCGCGTACAGGACGCCGGCCGCGCCGTTGGCGAGGCTCACGCCGCCGCCCGGCTCGAACTGGACGATGTCGCCGGGGAACAGCCGGTCCTCGCGGTCCGGTGTCGCCGAGGTGAGAATCGCCTTGGCCAGCGCGTCCCGGACCGCGGGCCAGTCCTCCCTCATCCGGCCCGGCCGCGGGAGCAGGCTCGGCTCTGCCGCGGGCGGGTCCTGCCCGAGGATGGTCCGTACGGCTCCCTCGATCAGCGCGGGAGGCACCGGGAACGTCTCAGTGATCAGCCGGCCGAGCTGGGCGGCCTTGGGCCGGTGGAGCTGCAGGAGCATGGTGGTCATCGGGGCGAACACGCCCAGGTGCAGGCAGGCCAGCGCGTACTCGTCGGCCTCGGCTCCGGCCAGCCCGCGTGGCGGCATGAAACCGGGGTTCGCGAGCGTGGGCCGCCTGCGCTCCTCGATCGGCGAGGAGACCTCGAAGTCGATAAGCACCACCCGCTCGCCCTCGACCAGGATGTTGAAGGGGTGCAGGTCGCCGAACACCACGCCGCGCTCGTGCAGCGCCGAGACCGCCGCGCGCACCTTGGCGAGCATCCCGACGGCCCACCCGGCGTAGTCCGCGGTCATCTCGGGCGTGCGGTCGGCCCGGGTCAGGGGGTGCTTCTGGGCGATGAGCTGGCTGAGCGAGGTGCCGTCGATGTACTCCTGCACCAGGAAGTGGTGCTCGCCGACCGTGAAGTAGTCGCGCAGCGCCGGCACGGCGTCGAGGCCGGCCAGGCGTTCCATGATCGCGGCCTCGTGCCGCAGGCGGGTGACGGCGTCACGTCCCTCGACGTCGAGCCCGGCGTGCGGACGGGCCTCCTTCAGCACCACCTTCTCGCCGGTGCGCCTGTCGCGCCCGAGGTACACGCCGCCGCCGTTGGAGAAGTGCAGCACGCTCTCCACGTCGTACGGCACGCCTTCAAGCGTCACCGCGTTGCGGGCGGCCAGGTGCGGTTCGAGGAACGCCGGCAGGGCCACCCAGGGGGGCAGGGCGAACGCCGGGCCGCGCACGTCGGGGACGAGGTTGCCGTCGGCGTCCTCGATCGCGAGCACCCGCTCGCCGCTGTCGTCCAGGCAGTGGCGCTCGGCGAAGCCGCCGTACCGGACGAACAGGGGGCCGTCGCCGTAACGCAGGTCGCTGAGGATATACGGGCCCTCGACGCCGTCCAGGATCTCGGCGAGCTCCTTGAGCGTCAGCTCCAGCTGGGCCTCGTCGACGGGGTAAATGGTGACAAGCTTGCCGCTCGACCCGCGGAACGCGTACTTGGAGTTCTGCATCGTCATCACGCGCCGGCCGCGCAGGAATTTGAAGGCCAGCCCGCGCGGCGCGCAGTAGTCCCAGGCCGCCGCTATCACTCGCTCCGCCTCCGCCAGGGAGGACGAGATGTGGATCTTCCATCCCTGGCTGGGCAGCCTGGCGCCGATCGGCGCGTAGTGCAGCCAGGTGTCGGTCGCAAGATGAGCCCACCCCTCGGGCGCGGGCCGGGCGGCGATGGCGAAGTCGGGATGCTCCGCGCGCTTGCTGTCGAGCGTGTCGTAGAACAAGGGATCTGCGAGGCAGTAAATCTCGTACTTACTAATCACCAGATGTCCCCTTAGGCCGGTCACGTCAAAGAATTCCGGAAATAACGAGAAGGGCCAAGTTACGCCCGTCAACTGCGCTATGTGAAATCTGCACATAACGAACCGTGACGCAGTCATGGGTGGGCGATGATGCCATTCACGGCCGTGTCCGGGACGCGTCGCGGACCATCTGGTCAGATCGCTGGTCAAGGCGCGCGGCGCGCGTACGCCGGCCGGGAGGGGGCGGCACAGCGCGACGATCAGGCGCGGGGGGGCGGCGCCGTGCGGGGGCGGTGACGGGACGCGGCGCCCGGCGGCGATCACAGTCGTGGGGAAACGGCGCGCGGGCCGCGGTTGGGCCGGGAGACCGCCCGGGCGCGGGGAGATCCGGGAACGGGCGCCGGGCCGCGCATGAGCCGGCAGGAATGCCGGCGTCCGGGTTCGCGGAGGCCCGGGCAGGGGGTGGCCGGCAGGCGGCGCGTGGCGCGTGGCGTGGCGGAAGCCGTGCGAGGCGCCGTGGGTGCCGGGGCGGCGGGCCGGGGTGAGCCCGGCCGGCGTCAGCGGCGGTCTCCGCCTCTGTTGGGAATCTCGACGATGACGCGGAACCAGCCGTCCGGGTCGAGGATCGTTCCCACCATGCCGTCGAGCGCCGCCGCCCGGTTGCGCAGGTTGTCCAGGCCGTTGCCGTCGCCCGGCGGGACGGAGGGATCGACCCCGTCGTTGGCGACGGTGAGCGTCACCACGCCGGCCCGCACGACGATCTCGATCGTGCACAGGGTCGCCCTGCTGTGGCGCAGGACGTTGGTCACCGCCTCCCGCACCGTGATCGCGAGCACCGCGCTGACCTCGTCGCCCAGCTCCGCCTCCGCGACCTCGATCTTGCAGTCGGTTCCGTACGCGCGCAGCACGGCCCGCGCGTTGGCCAGTTCCGATGCGAGGGAGACGTCCCGGAAGGAGCGGGTCACGTTGCGGATGTCGGCGGACGCCTGGCGGATCGCCTGCACCACGTCGGCGAGCGCGGGTCGCAGAGGGCTGTCGTCGTCCGCGAGCCGGTAGGCGAGTTCGCTGCGCAGGGTGGCCAGCCACAGGCGGCTGCTCACGAGGTCGTGCACGTCGCGGCCGAACTGCTCGCGCGCTTCCGCCGCCGCCTGCCGTACGGCCTCGGCCTGCATGGCGCGCAGCCGCCGCAGGCGGACCGCGAGGATCACCAGCGCGGCGATCAGGAGCGTACCGAGCAGGACGAGCAGGGCGATGAGGGCGATATGAGGCAAGTAACGACCCTCCAGTCATCCTTGCCGTAACATCGGCCTCGCCATTAGATGCACACGTTAGATCTTTGCATACCGATCAGGAAATATGGCTACTTCATTCGTGTCGAAGTAGGTTCTATTACCACTCCATATAGGGGTTGCCAGAGGCGTCCTAAAAACGGGCGTTCATCAACTGTGAATCCGGCTGTAACAATCCCGGGGCCCTGTCCGCTCCGGGGCACGTTCGGGGGCACGTTCGGGGGCAGAGGGCGCGGGGTCAGGCGAGCGTCCGCACCGCGGCCTCGAAGACCGCGGGCAGGCGCCGCGCGGCCGGCACGATCATCCGGGCCGCGGGGGGATGCCGCCGGGCCCGCACGAGCGCGGTCGTCAGCAGCCGGGAACGCCACGACAGGCGCCGCCAGGCGGTCTCGTAGTCCTCGGGCCGGCCCGCCCGCAGACAGCCGACCAGCGCGCGGGCCGACAGCAGCGCGAGGGAGATCCCCTCGCCGGTGAGCGCGTCGACGTAGCCCGCCGCGTCGCCGACGAGCAGCACCCGCCCGGCCACCCGCCGCCGCACCCGCTGGCGTAGCGGTCCCGCCCCGCGCACGGGGGTGACGGGCGGGCCGTCCAGCCGGGCGAGCAGACCGGGGAACCCGGCCAGGTGCTCGTCGTAGGTCCGCCGCTCGCCGCTCAGCACCGCCACGCCGACCAGGTCGTCGCCCACCGGCGTGACGTACGCCTCGCCGCCGGGCGCCCAGTGCACCTCCACGAAGTCCGTCCACGGCGCGACCCGGTAGTGGCGGCGCAGCCCGTACCTGCGCGGGCCGCGGGAGGGCAGGCCGAGCCCCAGCCGGGTCCTGATCGGCGAGTGCAGCCCGTCGGCGGCGACCAGCCACCGCGCGCGGAGGGGGGCCTCACCCGCCACATCCGCGTGAACGGCCTCGTCGGCGGCGCGCACCGTGTCCACCCGGCCGGGCACGACGCGGACGCCGAGCTGCCGCGCGCGGAGGGCGAGCGCGGCGTGCAGCGCGGTCCGGCGCACGCCCAGCCCGGGGCCGTCGCGGAACTCCGCCTGCACCCGGTGCCGCCCGTCCACGTAGCGGATGCCCAGGAACGGCCTGCCGTCGGGCGCGGCCACCCCGAGGTCCGCCAGCGCGGCGGCGCCGCTGGGCATCAGCCCCTCCCCGCACGCCTTGTCGACCGGGACGGCCCGCGGTTCGACCACGACCGCCTCCATGCCGGCCAGGGCCGCGTGGACGGCGGTGGCCAGCCCGGCGGGCCCGCCGCCGGCGACCAGCACGTCGATCACGCCGCGGTCCCCGTCCCCGCGCCGTGAGCGGCGGGTCCGGGGGCGGCGGTGGCGAGCGCGGCGTTCTCACAGCGCAGGCGCACGGCCATGAGCGGCACGTTGAGCACGGTGAAGACCAGCGCGGTCAGCCAGGCGGAGTGCACGAGCGGCAGCGCCGCGCCCTCCACCGCCACCGCGACGTAGTTGGGGTGGCGCAGCCATCCGAACCGGTACGGCCCGCGCGTCACGAGCGGCATGCCGGGCACGACGACGACCTGCGTGTTCCACTGCGGGCCGAGCGTGGTGACGCACCACCAGCGCAGCGCCTGCGCGGCCAGGACCAGCCCGAACATCGGCCAGCCCAGGCCCGGGACGAACGGCCGGTCCGCCAGCCACACCTCCAGCAGGCAACCGGCCAGCAGGCCGGTGTGCAGGGCGACCATCCAGGGATAGTGGCCCTGCCCGTACACCACTCCGCCCCGGGCGAGGCTCCAGCGGGCGTTGCGGCGCGCGACGACGAGTTCGGCGAGCCGCTCCACCGCGACGAGCGCGACGAGCAGCGCGTACGAGAGCGACACGGGGTCTCCCTACCAGCGCAGCAGGACCAGTTCGGAGCAGAATCCCGGGCCCATCGCCAGCAGCAGGCCCGGCGTGCCCGGCGGTGGCGGCCGCAGGGCGAGGGTGTCGCGCAGCACGTGCAGCACCGACGCGGACGACAGGTTGCCGTTGGCGGCCAGCGAACGCCAGGTGAGGTCGAGCGCGCCGTCCGGCAGCGCGAGCGTCTCCGCGACGGCCTCCAGCACCTTGGGGCCGCCGGGGTGGCAGACCCAGGCGGCGACGTCGCCGGCGGTCAGGCCGTGGTCGGCGAGGAACCCGTGCACGTCGTCGCCGAGGTGCGCGCGGACGACGCCGGGGACCCCGGCGTCGAGCACCACCCGGAAGCCGCTGTCGCGGACGTCCCAGCCCATCACGCGTTCGGAACCGGGATACAGCCGGCTGCGCGTCGCGACGACGGCGGGCCCCGCCGCGCGGCCCGTTCCGGGCGGCTCGCGGTCGTCCCCGTGCGCGACCACGGCGGCGGCGCCGTCCCCGAACAGCGCCCCCGCCACGAGGTTGGCCGTGGAGGTGTCCTCGCGCTGCAGGGTGAGGGAGCACAACTCGACCGAGAGCAGCACCGCCACGTGACCGGGCCAGCCGCGCAGGTAGTCGTGCAGCCGGGCGATCCCCGCCGCGCCCGCCACGCATCCGAGGCCGAACACCGGCACCCGCTTCACGTCCGGGCGCAGCCCGATCCGGTTCACCAGGCGGGCGTCCAGCGACGGCGCGGCGACGCCGGTGACCGACGTGCACATGATCATGTCGACGTCCGCCGGGGTGAGGCCGGCCGCGTCCAGCGCCGCCGTCACGGCCTGCGCGCCCAGGTCGAGCGCGGCCTCGATGAACAGGTCGTTGGCCGCGCCGAAACCGTCGAGCTTGCCGTACTGGTCGAGCGGCAGCACCAGGTTGCGGTGCTCCACCCGGGCGCCGGCGTGCAGCCTGTCGAGAAGCCGGCGGTCGGCGCCCGGAGGAAGACACACCCTCGCCAGGGCGTCCGCGATCTCCGCCTGCGAGTGGCGATGAGGGGGGACGACACCGTGGACGGCCGCGATCCGCGTCATCTCACATCCTCGGGCTGGCGAAAATCGTGACAAGTCCCTCTTGCCCGTTGCGGGCCGCCGCATACCCTCGGAACCGCAGGATGATCCGCATCCGTAAAGTCCGGTTACGCTCGGGGTCGTGACCGGCTCAGGGGCCCTGCCCGACGAAACGGCGGCCGAGACCGGCCGGGGTGCCGCTGTGCCGGGTCGCGGCGCGGGTCCCGGAGGCGACGCTTCGGCGGACGCCGGGGGCGAGCGGCCGGCCGGGCCGCGGCGGATGGTGGCCGGGCTTGTCCTGGCCTGCCATCCGGGTCCGGCCGCGGCGGTGACGGCCCTGGTCACGGCGCTCGTGGCGCTCGCCGGGTGGGGCCTGGCGGAGACCGTGCTCGCGGCTCTCGCCGTGCTGACCGGCCAGCTGTCCGTGGGCTGGTGCAACGACGCCGTGGACGCCGCCAGGGACGCCGCGGCGGCGCGGGCCGCCAAGCCGATCGTGGCGGGACTGGTGACCGCGCGCACGGTGCGCGCCGCGGCGTTCGCCGCGCTGGCGGCCTGCGTGCCGCTCTCGCTGGCCTGCGGCCCGGTCGCCGGGATCACTCACCTGTTCGCCGTGGCCGCGGCCTGGGCGTACAACCTGTGGCTCAAGGGCACGGCGGCCTCGTGGGCGCCGTACGCCGCCGGGTTCGGCGCGGTGCCGGTGTTCGTCGCGGCAGGGATGCCGGGCGGCGTGCCGCCGGCGTGGTGGGCCGTGCTCGCCGCGGCGCTGCTCGGCTGCGCGGCGCACCTCGCCAACGTGCTGCCCGACATCGAGACGGACGTCGCCACGGGAGTGCGCGGCTGGCCGCAGCGCCTCGGCGCCGCGCGGGTGCGGGTTGTCCTGCCGCTGCCGCTGCTGGCCGCGTCCGTGCTCCTGGTGGCCGGGCCGCCGGGACCGGCCGGCCCGGCCCGATGGCTCGCGCTCGCGGGGGTGGCCGCGTGCGCCGCGGCCGGCCTGCTGCTCGGGCGGCGCGTGCCCGGGGCGCCCTTCGCCGCCGCGATCGGCGCCGCCGGCATCGACGTCCTGCTGCTGGCCGCCACGCCGGGCGTCGTCACCGGCGGCTGAGGCGCGCGAGCGCCCGCGGGGTCACCTGCGGGGGAGGAACAGCCCCAGCGCCACGGCCGCGATCGGCACCACGCAGAGGATCGTGAAGACGCCCTGCGGGCCGTACGCCTCCGCCGCGACGCCCAGCAGCGGCGCGGCGAGCCCTCCGACGCTCACGGCGAGCCCGAGCGTGACACCGGCCGCGGTGCCCGGCCGGTTCGGCAGGTAGTCCTGGCCCAGCTTGACCAGCACGGCGAACGGGATGTTGATCGCGATGCCCGCCAGCACGGCGAACAGCAGCGGCAGGTAGGGCCCCGGGAGCAGACGCAGCCCGGCGAGCGCGGGGATGACCAGCAGGCCGCCGATCTGCACCGTGCGCACGAGCCCGATCCGGTCCGCGAGCCGCCCCCCGATCAGGGTGCCCGCGACCCCGCCGACCAGGAAACAGGCCAGTGCCGCGCCCGCGAGACCGCGTCCGGCGCCCAGATGCTCGATCCAGAACAGCTCGATGAAGGTGAGGACGCCGAAGAACGCCACCGACCTGACGACCGCGACGCCGGTGAGGACCATGAAGGGCGCGCACCTGTCGGCGCCGGAGCGGGTGCCCGTCACGGCCGCCCGGGCCGGGGGCCGATTCCTGAGCAGCGCGAACGCGACGAGCAGGGCCGGCGGGATGAACAGCGCCGTCGCGCCGACGCCCATCGCGATCAGGGCGGGCGTGGCCAGCACCGGCGCGAGGAAGAAGCCGACGCTCCCGCCCGCCGCGAAGACGCTCATCGCCGTGGCGCTGTCTCCCGCCGTCTCCCTCGCCCCCTTGCCCGCCGCCGGGTGGAACATGGCCACCCCGAGCCCGGACAGCAGGACGAGGGTCCAGACCGCGGCGTACGGCTCCACCAGCCCGGACAGCCCGAGGCCGAGTCCGGCCAGCGCGACGCCGGCGGCGGCCAGCCAGCCCAGGCGGAAGCGGTCGACCGCCAGGCCGATGAACGGCTGCGGGATCGAACTGCCCAGGGCCGCGGCCAGCGTCAGCCCGGAGGCCGCCACGTAGCCGTAGTGCCGGTCGAGCACGAAATAGGGCACACAGGCCGGCACCAGTCCCTGGTACAGGTCGTCGACGGCGTGCGCGGCCGCCCACAGCCACATGCGCCGCCACGCGGACGTCGCCCGCGCCGTCGGCGCCGAAGCGGTTGTCTCTGTCACTGATCGTCTCCTCGAGAGGCTCCGTCGAGCATCCCGGAGGACCGAGTCGGCGAACTAGCGATACTCTGCCGAGTCATGTCGGCAACCCGCCATCCCGCGAGCGGCGGCGCGTCCCGCGTGCCGCTGGCCCACCGCCAGCGCATCGACTGGCACGACCACACCTCGCACCAGCTCATCCATCCGCACCGCGGGGTGCTGCGGATCTCGACCCCGATCGGCGACTGGGTGGTGCCGCCGCACCGGGGCGTGTGGATACCGGCGGGGGTGGCGCACGCGCACGAGGCGTACGGACCGACCGAGATGCGGGCGCTGGTCTTCGCCCCGCCGGTCAACCCGCTGCGCCTGGACCGGCCCACGGTCCTGGCGATCACGCCGCTGCTGCGGGAGGTGGTGGTCGCCCTGACCGGCGACGACGAGCCGACCGCGCGGCAGCGGGCCAACCTGGAACGCGTGCTGCTCGACCAGCTCCGCGAGGTCGAGGCGCTGCCGCTGTGCCTGCCGGCGCCGTCCGATCCGCGGCTGCGCGACGTGGCCGCGATCCTGGAGGCGGATCCGGCGGACGGCCGCACCCTCGCCGCCCTCGGCGCGGTCGTGGGCGCGTCCGAACGCACGCTCAGCAGGCTGTTCCGGGCGGAGACCGGCATGAGCTTCCCGCAGTGGCGGACCCAGCTGCGGCTGCATCACGCGCTCATCCTGCTGGCCGGCGGCCGTTCGGTGACCTCGACGGCCGCCGCCTGCGGCTACAGCGGCCCGAGCGCGTTCATCCAGTCGTTCAAGCACGCCTTCGGCACGACCCCGCACGCGTACGTGCGCGCGTGAGGCGGGCGGCTACGGCCGGGTGAGCACCAGGTATCCGGCCTCCCGGAAGACCACCCGGTAGCCCCGCTCACGCAGCGCCTCGACCCGGGCGGCCTGCGCGTGGACCGAGCCGAAGGGGAAGACCCTGGCGCCCACGTCGGCGGCGACCCACGGCGCCCCGCGCGGCGTGCGGTCCCACAGCAGGGTCCGCGTACGCGGCGACAGGGCCGGAGCGAGGGAGTCGGCGGCCTCGACCAGCGCGCCGTCCGGCACGGCCGCGACGGCCCGCCCGGCCGCGCGGGTCCGGGCGGTCTCCGCGTGGAAGCCGGGCGTGAACAGCGCGCCGAACGAGAAGAACGGCACGAGCGCGAACGCGACGGCGAGCACCAGCAGCGCCCATCCCCGCAGGAGCACGCCGGGCCTTCCGGGAGAACGCGAGGACGCGCGCAGGGCGCCGTCGACCCCGGCGGCGAAGACCACCGCGACGACGAAGGCCGTGTAGTGGTATCGCGGTGTCCACCAGTTCGGGTAGGTGCTGGCGAGCATGCGTTCCAGCAGCGGCGGCAGCAGAGCGAGGCCCAGCGGGGACAGGGCGGCGGTGAACAGCACGGGAGTCAGCGTCAGCACGAGTGTCCGCAGCTTCAGCGGCGGGTCGGCGAGCAGCGCGGCGACGTCGCCCGGGCGTGTGACGGCACGCACCACGGCCCGGGGGAGGTCCGGGCCCAGGGTCCAGTACGCCCAGTAATAGTCGGCCCTGCCCCCGAAGCGCGGGATGAGGATGCCCGTCGCCACCAGGGTCGCGGCGGTGCCGCCCGCGACGAGCAGCGCCCCCGCGACGCGGTCGCGGCGGCGGGTGAGGAGGAACAGCCCGAACCCGGCCAGCAGCAGGCCCATGTCCTCCTTGACCAGGAGAAGGGCCAGCCCCGCGAGGAGCGCCGCCCGTCTGCGCCCGGCCTGGTACCGCTCCAGCGCGACCGAGGTGAGCAGCGGCACGAACGCCACCTCGTGGAAGTCGAAGGCCACGGCCTCGGCGATAGGCCACGACAGGGCGTAGGCGATCGCGACGGGGTGGGCCACGCGCCGTCCGGCCGTGACCGCCGCGGAGGCGCGGTAGGCGTACGCCCACACGAACGGGATGGACAGCGCGAGGAGAACGGCCTGCGCGACGAGCAGGGTCGCGGGCCCGTCGTGGATCCGGTACAGCGGCGCCAGCAGCGCGAGCGCCGGAGACCAGTGGTCGCCGAGCACGCAGAACCCCGGCCCGAACCCGTTGTGCACCCCCTTCAGCATCGAGACGGGCGGCTGGAGGCGCGCGTACGAGCGGACCGCCTGGTCGAATATCACCAGGTCGTAGGCGCCCGCCCGGAAACGCGCCAGCCTCAGGCACGAGTAGAACGCGTAGAGCGCCGCCGCCGCGACGGTGAGGGCGCAGACGAAGGCGAGGTCCGCGCCGATCCACTTCCCGTCAGGACGGTCTGCGGCGGCCCGACTCCCCGCCCGCGACGGCCGTGCGACCATCCAGGTGACAATCCGCGCGATCCCCGGCATTGGTGTCGTCCGCTTCCGCCTGCTTTCCGCGCAGGTTATCGGCGGCGCCGCCGCACGGACCGGGACCGCCGCCCCGTTTCCCCTCATCGGCCGGCAAAGCTCCGGCCCGCCCTCACCGGTGCGGCGTCAGGACGGAGAACCAGCGGCCGGCCTCGCTCCACACCTCCACCGGGCGGAAGCCGGTACGCCCGGCGAGCGGGCCGATGTCCGACACGCTGACCCGCGCCCAGGCGAACCACGCGGTGGCCCTGCCCTCCCGGCGCAGCCGGATCCGCTCCGAGCGGGTCGCGGCGCCGGGCGGATCGAGTTCGGCGACGACCTCGCCGCCGGGCCGCAGCAGCTCGCGGACCCGCCGCAGCAGGGCGTCGGGATCGCCGCCGATGCCGATGTTCCCGTCGGCCAGCAGCACGGTGCCCCAGCGCCCGGCGCCCGGCACGTGACCGAAGACGTCACGGCACAGGGCCCGCCCGCCGGCGAGACGGGTGAGCCGGACGGCCCGGGGAGTGACGTCGATGCCGAGCGCCCGCACCCCGCGCCGCGTCAGCGCCACGGTCAGCCGTCCCGGTCCCGAGCCCACGTCGAGCGTGGGGTCGGCGCAGCGGGCGAGCATGGCCTCGTCCCCCTCCGCGCCGTCGATCCACCGCCGCGCCTCCAGCGGCCACGTCCCGCCGTCCGCCGACTCGACCTCGACCCGCGCGCCGTCCAGCGACTCCGCGTACAGGGGCCCGATCACGCGGGGACGTCCGTGCCGAGGGCCGCCAGCGTCGCCGCGAACCGCGAGGAGGGGGCCAGCGCGGCCACCGCGCGCGCGTCGGCGGCGGTGTCCACGTCGGTCAGCTCGGGCAGCAGGGCGGCCCGCACGCCCGCGGCGCGGATCCGCTCCATCAGCAGCGCCCCGGTGTCGGGCCGGGACATCGGCAGCCCGGCCAGCAGGGCGGGGTCGGGCCTGCGCTGCCCGAGCAGCCAGAACCCGCCGTCGGCGGCCGGGCCGACCACGACCTCGTGCTCGGCCAGCAGCCGCCCCGCCTCGGCCAGCAGAGCGGGAGTGACCTGCGGGGTGTCCATGCCGATCAGCACGGACGGGACGGGCAGGGCCGCCCAGGCGTCGGCGAAGGCGGCGGCCAGCCGTGCGGCCAGGTCGTCGCCCCGCTGCGCGACCACGTCGTACCCCGCGGGCAGCCACGGCCCGGGCTCGCCGAGCAGGGCGAGCACCCGGCGCGCGGCGGGGGCGGCGGCGACGGCCGCCAGGGTGTCGCGCAGCGCCGCCTCCGCGAGCGCGGCGGCCTCCCGCGCGGTGTACGGCGGCGTGAGCCGCGTCTTGACCGCCCCGGGCACGGGCGCCTTGGCGATGACGACGAGCTGCGCCGTGACCGAGGTCTTCACGCCGCCCGCCACATGTCCCGGACGGTCCTGACGGTGCCGCGGACGGTCCCGGTCACCTTGGACCGGCCCACCCTCGGCAGATAGTCCACCTCGACCTCGCCGACGCGCCAGCCCGCCTCGCTCGCCCGCAGCACCATCTCCAGCGGGTAGCCGAACCGCCGGTCCCGCAGGTCCAGGGCGAGCAGCGCCGTACGGCGGGCCGCCCGCATCGGGCCGAGGTCGTGCAGCGGGGCGCCGGTGCGGCGGCGCAGCCGCCAGGCGAGCACCCGGTTGCCCAGCCGGGCGTGCGCGGGCCACGCCGACCCGGTGACGGGCCTGCGGCGGCCCAGCACGAGGTCGGCGGCGCCGCTCACCACCCCCTCCGCGACGTATGGCACCTGCCGCGGGTCGAGGGAGGCGTCGGCGTCCATGAAGCACACGACGGGGGCGGTCGCCGCGGTGAGACCCGCGTGGCAGGCGGCGCCGAAGCCCGGCCGCGGCTCGGTCACCACGAGCGCGCCGTGCCGGGCGGCGACCTCGGCCGACCCGTCCGTGGACCCGTTGTCCACCACGATGGCGCGGCAGCCGTCCGGCATCCGGCCGAGCACCCAGGGCAGCGCCGCCGCCTCGTCGAGGCAGGGAAGCACCACATCGATCTGCATGCCGCAGAAGCTAGGGCCGCCGGTGCCGCGCAGTTCTTACGAAGTGACTACGGCGGGGGTCCGGTGGCCGCCGGCGAACCTAGCCTGTGGGCCGTGACGACACGACGGCGGGCACTGGCGGCCTGGGCGGCGCTGGTGGCGGGCGCGTTCGCGGCAGGCGGCCTGCTGCACGCCCGCGGCGTGCTGCGCATCGACCACCTTCCGCCGCTGCACGCGCTGGCGCGCCTGCCCACGGCCGCGCTGCTCCCGGCGGCGGCCTTCGCCGTGGTCGCGGTGGCGGTGCTGCCCCGGCTGACCGCGCATCTGCCGATGCGCGCCGCACTGGCGGCGGCCTTCGCCGCGTCGCTCGCCTGGACGGTCCTGCTGGCCGTGTCGGGGGAGGGGCTGGCGTGGCCGTTCACGCACCCGCAGGAGTACCTGGCGGGGCTCGGCGCCGTGGGCGACGACCCCCTCGGCTGGCTGGCCCGTTTCACCCGCGACCTGCCGGCCTACCCCACGCACGTGCGCGGCCATCCGCCGCTGCCGGTGCTTGTGCTGTGGACCCTGGCGGCCGCCGGGCTGCCGGGACCGTTCTGGGCGGCCGTCCTCGTGGTCGTGATGGGATGCTCGGCCACGGCCGCGATCGGGCTGGCCGTCTGGCGCGTCGCGGGGGAGGAGGCGGCCCGGCGCGCGCTGCCGTATCTCGCCCTGTCCCCGGCGGCGGTGTGGATCGCGACGACCATGGACGCGTTCTTCGCGGGCGTGGGCGCGTGGGGGACGGCGCTGCTGGTGTTCGGCGCGCGGAGCCGGGCGGGCCGGGTGGCGCTCGGCCTCGGCGCGGGGCTGGCCCTGAGCGCGCTGCCCTACCTCAGCTACGGCCTGGTGCCGTACCTGCTCGTCCCCCTCGTCGCGGCGGTCGCGGCCGGAGTGCCGCGGACGACCGTGGCCGCCTGCCTGGCCGGGATGGCCGCGGTGAGCGCCCTGTTCGCCGCCGGCGGGTTCTGGTGGCCGGCCGGTGTGCTCGCCACCCACGCCGAGTGGGCGGCCGACCCCGGCGCGGCCCGGCCGTACCTGTATTTCCTGGTCGCGAACCTGGCCGTGCTCGCCCTGGTCACCGGCCCCGCCACCGCCGCCGGGCTCGTGGCGCCCGGGCGGGCCCGCGACCGGATCCTGCCGCTGGCGGCGCTGGCCGCGGTGCTCGCCCTCGACGTCAGCGGCGTCACCAGGGGCGAGGTGGAGCGGATCTGGCTGCCGTACGCCCTGTGGGTCGCCGCCCTGGGAGGGCGCACGGGAGCAGGGCGCACGGGAGCAGGGCATATGGGAGACGGCCGCCTGCTCGCCGCGCAGGCGGCGGCAGGCCTGCTGCTGCAGGGGTTCGTCCGGTCGCCATGGTGACTCAGCCCGCCGTCCCCAGCGGGGCGTGGGCGAACTCGCGCATGCCGTCGGCGAAGCTGATCCGCGCCCGGAAACCCAGCTCGGCGGCGGCGCGGTCAGGGGAGGCCACGATGTGCCGCACGTCGCCGAGCCGGTAACGGCCGGTGACCTCGGGGGCCGGTCCGCCCCGCGCCGCGCTGAGCGCGGTCGCGAGGTCGCCGATCGTGCGGGGCTCGCCGCTGGCCACGTTGTACGCGCGGAGCCCGCCGGGCGGGGCGGACCCCAGCGCGTCGAGTGCGGCGAGGTTGGCCGCCGCCACGTCCCCGACGTGGACGAAGTCCCTGCGCTGCCCGCCGTCCTCGAACACCAGCGGCGCCCGCCCGGCCTCCAGAGCGGACCGGAAGATCGCGGCCACGCCCGAGTAGGGGGTGTCGCGCGGCATGCCCGGCCCGTACACGTTGTGGTATCGCAGAGCGATCGCCGCGCCGCCGGTCTCGCGGGCCCAGCCGGCCGCCAGGTGCTCCTGGGCGAGCTTGCTCGTGGCGTACGCGTTGCGCGGATCGGGCGGGACGTCCTCGTCCACGGTCCCCGGCGTCACCGCCCGCCCGCAGCGCGGGCACGCCGGTTCGAACCGGCCGGCGGCCAGGTCCGTCGCGGCCCGGGGGCCGGGACGCACGGGGCCGTGCTCCGCGCAGTCGTAGACGCCCTCGCCGTAGATCACCATCGACGACGCCAGGACCAGCCGGGCGACCCCGTGCCGCGCCATGGCGGCGAGCAGCACCGCGGTCCCGAGCGCGTTGACCGACACGTACGCCGGCAGGTCGGACACGTCGACGCCGAGGCCGACCTTGGCCGCCTGGTGCACGACGGCGTCGGCTCCGGCGAGCGCGCGGCCGACGGCGTCCTCGTCCCGCACGTCACCCGCGGTGACGCCCGCCCCGCCGCGCAGGTCGAATTCCCGAACCTCGTGCCCGGCGTCCCGCAGCAGAGCGGCGACGCGGCTCCCGATGAAGCCGGCCGAGCCGGTGACCATGATCTTCATCTCGCCACGGTAGCGACGGCCTGACCCGCTGAAAGTTTCACAATTCTTACGGCACGACCGGCAGGGACGGGACCGGTCCTTTGACGGGCCCGCACGGCCGACCGATGATCCGGGCGACATCGTCGGCGGATCTTCGTTCTCGGAAGAGGTGGAAGCGTGCCCAGACTGTCATGGCCGGCCGCGTGGGCGGCGGCGGGCGCCGTCGCCGCCGCGCTGCTGGCGGCCAACATCACCGCGCCGCCGGTGCTCGCGGGCAGCACGGCCGGAGCGCAGGCCGTCCGCGCGCTGACCACGGTCTCGCCGACGCCGTCGCCCTCGCCGGGGGCGGACGTGACGCCGCCGACGGCCCCGGGCGACCTGCGGGCGTGCCCGCCGCCCCCGCCCCCGAGCGGGAGCTTCCAGGGCGTGGTCGGCCTGTGCTGGACGGCGTCCTCCGACGACACCACCGAGTACAAGGTGTTCCTCCTCAGGGACAACGGCTTCTTCGAGGTGGCCTCCACCTCGCGGACGACGGCCGTCGTCCCCGGGCTGGTCCACGGCCGGACCTACACCTTCTACGTCGTCGCCAAGGACGCCGCCGGAAACACCAGCCGGCCCTCCGAGCTGCTCAGCACCCCGGCGGTCTCCGGCGCGAACGCGACGCCGACCCCGCCCACGGGCGACACGACGCCGCCGACCAAGCCGACCGGCATACAGGCCAACTGCCTGCCCGACTTCAAGGGGACGTCGTTCTGCTGGACGCCGTCCACCGACGACGTCGGGGTCACGGGCTACGACGTGTACCGGCGCACCTCCGTCGGCTGGGCGCGGGTGGGCACGCCGATCGGCACGCACTTCACCGAGGGCAACCTCGTCACCGGCCAGTCGTACGTCTACTTCATGGTGGCCAAGGACGCGGCGGGCAATCTCAGCCTGCCGTCCGACCTGGTGACGGCCACGGCGTCGGGCGGCTACCCCACCTACTCGCCGCCGCCGGTCAGCTGCAAGATCGAGTACACGGCGTGGTCGTGGAGCGGCGGCTTCGCGGCCACCGTGAAGATCATCAACCTGGGCCAGACGCCGATGAACAATTGGACGCTGCGCTTCGTCCTCCCGGACGCCGGGCAGAAGGTCACCAGTGGCTGGTCGGCCACCTGGTCCCAGTCCGGCAAGGACGTCACCGCCGCGGCCATGTCCTGGAACTCGGTGATCCCGGGCGGCGGGTCCCTGCAGATCGGCTTCAACGGCTCCCACACGGGCGCCAACCCCGATCCCACCGGCTTCACGCTGAACGGCGGCACCTGCATCCGGGGCTGACCGTCGCACCGGTCCGTCCGGTCCCCGGCCGGACGGACCGGACCCGTTTCTCCGGGACGGACGCGGGCAGTCAGGACGTATGCCGCTGCTCGACACCACGCTGCTCCTGCTGCTCGAGGGCTACGCCTGGCTGCCGGCCCGATGGCGGGAGACCCAGGGAGAGATGGTCCACACCCGGCTGATGGGCCAGCGCGCCGTCGTGCTGCGCGGGCCGGACGCCGTCCGCTTCTTCTACGACGACGACCACGTCCAGCGGGCACCCGCGCTGCCCGAGCCGATCAAGAGCACGTTGTTCGGCCACGGCGCCGTGCACACGCTGGACCAGGCCGCGCACCGGGCGCGCAAGGGCATGTTCATGTCGCTCATGACGCCGCAGAGCGTCGCCGCCCTGGTGGAGGAGACCACCGCGGCGTGGGACGCGGCGGTGACCACGTGGCCGGACAGGGGACACGTCGTGCTCTTCGACGAGGCCGCCCGCGTCATCACCCGGGGAGTGTGCCGATGGGCCGGCATCCCGCTCACCGAGGAGGAGACCGGGCCGCTCGCCGCCGACCTCGTCGCGTTGGTCGACGGCTTCGGGTCGCCCGGCCCGCGGCACTGGCGGGCCCGCGCGGCGCGCGGGCGCCGCGAGGCCTGGCTGGCGGGACTGGTCGAGGACGTGCGGCGTGGCGCGCTGCGGGCGCCGGACACCTCGGCGCTCGCCGTGGCCGCCCGCCACCGTGAGCCCGGCGGAGAACCGCTCGCGCCCCGGATCGCGGCGGTCGAACTGCTCAACCTGGTGCGCCCCACCGTGGCCGTGAGCTGGTTCCTCACGTTCGCCGCGCACGCGCTGCACTGCTGGCCGGTCAACCGCGTCCGCCTGGCCGAGGACGCCGACGGCGCCTACGCCGAGGCGTTCGCCCACGAGGTGCGGCGCTTCTACCCCTTCGCGCCGTTCGTCGCGGGGAAGGCCGTCAAGGACCTCACCTGGAAGGGCGAGCCGATCCTGGCCGACTGGCTCGTGCTGCTCGACATCTGGGGCCAGAACCACGACCCGGCGCTCTGGCCGAACCCGTGCGCGTTCGACCCGCGACGCTTCGTCGGACGGGAGATCGGCCCGTACGACCTGATCCCGCAGGGCGGGGGCGACCCGGCGGCCGGACACCGGTGCCCGGGCGAGCCGGTCGCGGTGGGCCTGCTGGAGGCCCTCGCGCCGCGGCTGGCCCGGCTGGACTACACCGTGCCGGAGCAGGACCTCACCGTCTCGCCGTACCGGATCCCTGCCCGGGTGGCGAGCGGCTTCGTCCTGCGTCCGGCCGGCGCGGCCGTGCCCCGAGAGACGGTGGGGGCGGAACGGCCGCGCCCGGCGGTTCATCCCTTGTAGTTGAACACCTGGCGCAGCGTGTGCCGGACCTCCACGAGGTCCTTCTGGTCCGCCATCACCTGGTCGATCGGCTTGTACGCCTCGGGGTGCTCGTCGACCAGCGCGGCGGCCCGGTCGGAGTTCCAGGTCCGGCCGCGCATCGCCTCCTTCAGCGACGCCGGCGAAAGCTCGCGCTTGGCCCGGCTCCTGGACATCCTGCGTCCCGCACCGTGCGAGCAGGAGTTGTACGACAGCGGGTTGCCCCGCCCGCGCACGATGTAGGACCGGGTGCCCATCGAGCCCGGGATGACGCCCTCGTCCCCGACGTCCGCCTTGATCGCTCCCTTACGGGTGATCCACAGCTCCTTGCCCTGATGGCTCTCCATCTGGGTGAAGTTGTGGTGGCAGTTGATCGTCCGGACCCGGGTGCCGGCGCCGGCGACGCGGAACAGCGCCTCGTTCAGCACCCTGTCCATCCGCGCGCGGGACGCCATCGCGTACCGCTGCGCCCACAGCATGTCCTCGATGTACGCCGTGAACTCCGGGGTGCCCTGGGTGAAGTAGGCGAGGTCGTAGTCCTCCAGCCCGATGGCCAGGCTGCGCATGAGCCGCTTCGCGCCGTTGATGTGCGCGGTGGCGAGCTGGTTGCCGATCCCGCGCGAGCCCGAGTGCAGCACGGTCCAGACCCGGTCGCGCTCGTCGAGGCAGACCTCCACGAAGTGGTTGCCCGAGCCGAGGGTCCCGAACTGGCAGGCGACCGTGTTCTCCTGCTTCGGTGTGAGCGAGGTGTGCGGCCGGCCCAGCTCGCCGAGCGCGCGATCCACCGCGCGGTCGTCGTGCCCCTTGCCCACGCCCGCCGGGATGCGCCGCTCCACCAGCCGCATCAGCGGGTCGAGCGAGTCGGGCAGGTCGGCGGCGGTGAGCGTGGTCTCGGTCGCGACCATGCCGCAGCCGATGTCCACGCCGACGGCGGACGGGATGATCGCGCCCTCCGTGGGGATCACGGAGCCGACCGTCGCGCCGATGCCCACGTGCGCGTCGGGCATGAGCGCGACGTGATTGGGCACGAACGGCAGGCGCGCCGCCCGGGCGGCCTGGTCGATCGTCCCGTCGTCGATCTCGCTCGCCCAGGACAGCACCTTCGGGGCGATGTGCTTCGGCATGGTGGTTCTCCTCCTCGATCGAGATCCACTGTGCCGGGGCGCGGCGGGAATCCCAACCGAATATCGCGCGGAAAGTCGTTTGCCGCCCTACCCGCCCGCCGCGCATCATGCCGCAATGCGCGACGATTCCCGCAAGCCCGGCGACCAGGGGGAGGAGCGGCGTCGCCGTCCCGGTGAGGACGGCCCGCCTCCGCCCGCCAGAGGTGTACGACTGCCGTGGACCGCGGTGCCCGCGCACCTGCGGCTGGCCGTCGAGACGCACCTGGGCGACCGTGTGACCGAGGCCGTCACGCAGCCCGGCGGCTTCTCCCCGGGGGTGGCGGCCCGCCTGCGGCTCGCGGGTGGCGGCAGGGCGTTCGTCAAGGCGGTCGGGCCCGAGCCGAACCCGATCAGCCCCGGCATGCACCGGTCGGAGGCCCGGGTGGCCGCCGCGCTGCCGGCGACCGCGCCCGCGCCCCGGCTGTTCGCGTCCTTCGACGAGGACGACTGGGTGGTGCTGCTGTTCGAGGACGTCGAGGGGCGCCAGCCTGCCCAGCCCTGGGTCCCGGCGGAGCTCGACCTCGTGCTCGGGGTGATGGCCGGCCTGGCCGAGTCGCTCACCCCCGCGCCCGTGGCCGTCCCGTCCGCCGCCGAGCGGCTCGGGGAGGACTACCGGGGTTGGCGGCTTCTGGCGGCGGGGCCGGACGGCCTCGGCATGGACGGATGCGATGCCGAGTGGGCCCGGCGCCACCTGGACCGGCTGGCGGATCTGGAAGCCGCGTGGGAGGCGGCGGCGGAGGGTGACACGCTCGCCCACGCCGACCTGCGGGCCGACAACCTGCTGCTCACGGCGGACGGGGAAGTGGTCGTCGTCGACTGGCCCTGGGCGTGCCTGAGCACACGGTGGTTCGACCTGCTGCACATGCTGCCCAGCGTGACCATGCAGGGGGGCCCGCCGCCGGCCGAGGTCTTCGACGGCCACCCGGTCGCGGCGAAGGCGGACGGCGACGCGGTCACCGCGGTCCTGGCCGCGGTGACCGGCTTCTTCGTGCAGCGGGGACACCTCCCCCCGCCGCCCGGTCTGCCCACGCTCCGCGCGTTCCAGCGCGCACAGGGGCGGGTGGCGCTCGCCTGGCTGCGGCAGCGGACCGGCTGGCGATGACCTCCGGCAGGCGCGAAGCGACCGAGCCCGTGTTCGCGGTACAGGTGACGAGCACCGTGCGCGACCCTGACGCGGGAACCGGGCGGGACGCGTGGAACGCTTGGCGAGGGCGGCGGCGCGAGCCGTGACCGGTGGGACGACGCCCGGAGCGCCCCGGCCGGTTCGCGTGCGCGAGAGGAGAACGACGATGAACCCCGCCTGGGCCGCCGTGGGCGGCGCGGCCACCTTCGTCTGGCTCGGGATGGTGCTGGCGATCTCCTTCCTGGAGGCGCCGCTGAAGTTCCGCGCCCCCGGTGTGACGATCCCGATCGGGCTCGGCATCGGACGGCTCGTCTTCCGCGCGCTCAACGCCGCCGAGGCCGCGCTGGCGGTCGTCGTGATCGCGGCGGTCGCGACCGGCTCACCAGGGCCCGCCGTGGTGGCGCTCACGACCCTCACAGCGGCCGTCCTGGTGATCCAGATCGCCGTCGTACGCCCGCCGCTCAACCGCAGGTCCGACCGCGTCCTGTCCGGCGAGGACCCGGCGCGGCACAGGTCGAGGGCGCACCTGTACTACGTGGCGCTGGAGGTCGTGAAGGTCCTGTCGCTGCTCGCGCTGGGCTGCTTCCTCCTGGCCGTGTAGCGATTCCTCCCTGTCCGCGCCGCGCGGCCGGCGAACCGCCGGGGCCGCCGGGCGGGGTGATCAGGGGCGTTTGACGACGGTGAGCAGGACCGCGCTGTCCTCGACGGCGTCGAGCACGTGGCGTGCGCCGGGAACGGCGAGCAGGTCCCCGGACCGCCCCTCCCAGGAGGCGTCGCCGCTGCTCAGCCGCACATGACCGTGCAGCACCAGCAGGGTCGCCTCACCCGGGCTCTCGTGTTCGGCGAGCCCGGTCCCGGCGGTGAGGGCGAGCAGCGTCTGGCGCAGTGCGTGCTCGTGGCCGCCGTACACGCTGTCGGCCGCGCGCCCGCCGGAAGCGGCGGCGGCGCGCTCGAGTAACTCCCTGGCCCGCACGTCGAGCGAGATCGGCTCCATGGCCTCAGTCTGCCCCACGCCGCGGGCGGTGCCAGGAAAGGTGATGGCCGTTTCGGGCACGTCGCCGTTACGCTGGGGCACGCACACGAAAACGCGGTCCCGGTTGGTAGCCCGGGCGCCCGCCGGCCTTCGGGCCCGGCGGTTTCCGTATCCGCCTCTCGTGTCCCCTCGGGGAGCCTCGGAGGATGTCCGGTGTGCCGGAAAGCGGCTTCGCAAGCCGCCTGTCGGCATACCTGTGGAGGGCATCGTGGCATCCCTGTCCGTGTACTTCGAGAACCCGTTCTGGGTGGGCGTCCTGGAGATCGTCGAGGACGGCGAGCTGCGCGCGACCCGGTTCGTCCTCGGCTCCGAGCCCACCGGCCCCGAGTTGTACGCGTTCCTCATGCGGCACGGGGTCGCCCTGCTCGAACGCGCCCAGGCCGCCCCCGCCGTACCGGTGGACGGGCGCGGGGAGCGGCGGGTCAACCCCAAACGCGCGGCCAAGCTCGCCGCCCGCGCGGCGGCCAGGGTCACGCGGCGCGGCACGGCCGCGCAGGAGGCGCTGCGGCTCGAGATGGAGAAGAGCAAAGGCGAGGCGCGGGTGGACCGGCGCGAACGCGAGCGGGCGCTGGCCGAGCACCGGCGCGAGGTCGCCCGCCGCAAGCGCATCGAGCGCCGCCGCGACCGCTGACCCCGCTCACTCCCGTGCCACCGGCCCGCCGCGCCGCGGTCACGGCGTCGCCCGCGTCGCGGCCGGCCGGGAGCGCCGTGCCCGGGCGCGCAACGCCGCGACGAGCGTGAGCAGCATGGTCACGGCGGAGACGCCGGTGACGACGTGAAGACCGTTGTGGTAGCCGGACAGGGTCGCGGCGCCGCCCGTCGCGCCGCCGGCCGACATCGCGGCGGTCACGATCGCGAGGACGATCGCCGCGCCGACCTGGTATCCCGTCTGCAGCACACCGGCCGCCAGCCCCTGCTCGGAGTCGGCCACACCGGTGGTCGCCTGGACGTTGGCGGCGGGGAAGGAGAGGGGGAAGGCCACGCCGATGAGCAGAATGCTCGGCAGGATCACCCAGGCGTACGGGGACGCCTCGTCGATCCGCAGGAAGAGCAGGTACGACGCGGTGTAGGCGACGAATCCCGCGAAGATCATCCATCGGACCCCGAACCGCGAGATCAGCGTGCCGGCCCGCGGCGCGATCGTCGCGATGAGCAGGCCGACGGGCAGGAAGGCCAGCGCCATCTGCATCGGCGACCAGCCGCGCAGCGACTGCAGATAGAGGCCCCCGATGAACTGGAAGCTCATGTAGGTGCCGAGGATCGCCGCCGCGACCAGGCTCGCGCCCACCAGCGCGCCGTTGCGCAGCATGCCCAGGCGCAGCAGGGGCCGGGCCGTCCGGCGCTCGATGACGACGAAGGCCAGGAGGAGCACCATGGAGGCGGTGAACATCACCAGGGTGCGCGGCGACGTCCACCCCGCGGTGGGCGCCTCGACGATGCCGTAGACGAGCAGCAGCATCGCGGCCGTCACGGTGACGGCGCCGGCGAGGTCGAACGGGCCCCCGCGCCGGCCGGGCGCGACGTCGCGCGGCACGAGCGACAGGGCGCCGGCGAACGCGATGAGCGCCACGGCGACCGGGAGCAGGAACGTCCAGCGCCAGCTGATCTCGGTCAGCGAGCCGCCCACGATGACGCCGGTCGAGTAGCCGACCGCGCCGCACGCGGTGTAGACGCCCAGCGCGCGGTTGCGCGGCGGGCCCTCGGCGAAGCCGGTGACGATGATGGACAGGCCGGCCGGGGCGGTGAACGCGGCGCCGACGCCCATGACGAACCGGGCGACGATCACGACCAGTCCCTCGCCGGTGACACCGCCGGCCAGCGATCCGGCGGCGAAGACGGCGACACCCGCGAGGAACATGCGGCGACGGCCCAGCAGGTCCGCCATGCGCCCGCCGAGCAGCAGGAAGCCGCCGAAGCCGAGAACGTACGCGCTCACGACCCACTGCACGGACTCGGTGGTCATCCCGAGGTCCGCCTGGATCGGCGGCACCGCGATGCCGACCATGATGTTGTCGAGCGCGTCGAGGAAGAACGCGGCGCAGACGCTGACGAGCAGGCCCCACTCGCGCAGCCCCCACGAGTTCCCTTCCGCGGGCGCCTTCGCCCCTGTGACCGGCAGTGACATGAACCCTCTCCCGAGCGCTCGCCGTGCTCCCTATAACCGCCTTCGCTGACTTTAAGGGTTAGAAATGAGGTGCTGCAACCGGTCATCTATGATTGAGTGGTTAGAGTGAGCGGCGGTTGGAGGATGTCGCCATGACCGAGGCCGACCCGCGTCCGTTCGCGCGGGAGCCCCTCGCGCTCGACCTGCTGAACACCCGGTGGAAGGAGCACGGCCGGCTGCACGACCTGCTCGACTCGCCCTCCGGCCTGCGCGTGTGGCTGGCCGGCCACGGGCTGGCGGACCGATTCGCCGCGGACGAGGAGTCGCTGGAGGCGGTCGTCCACGCGCGCGACGTGCTGGCCGCGCTGGCCGCCGGCCCGGGGGGACCCGCGGTCTACCGGCAGGCCGACGACGTCCTCGCGCGCGGCCGCGTCCGGCTCACCCTGACGGCGGAGGGACCCGGCGAGACGACGGAGTTCGACGACCCGGCGTGGGGGGCGGCGTGGACCGCCGTCCGCGACTACCTGGACCTGCTGGCCGCGGCTCCCGAGCGCATCCGCCTGTGCGCCCAGCCGGACTGCATCCGCTACTTTCTCGACACGTCCCGCAACGGCACCCGCCGCTGGTGCTCCATGTCTCTGTGCGGCAACCGGGTCAAGGCCGCCCGGCACTACGCGCGGGCCCGTGACACCGGCGTCTGAACCGGCCGCCCACGCGGCCCTGCTATGGAAAGGTCTCCGTCCATGTCCCGTGGCGCTCTGCCCGAGCACGTCGTCGAACTGCTCGCCCGCCCCAATCCCTGCGTCATCAGCACCGTCCGCCCGGACGGCGCGCCGGTCTCCGTGGCCACCTGGTATCTGTGGCAGGACGGCAGGGTTCTGGTGAACATGGACGCCGGTCGCAAGCGGCTGGGCTACCTGCGCCAAGACCCCCGGGTGTCGCTGACGGTGCTCGACTCCGACGGCTGGTACCGCCACGTCAGCCTGCAGGGACGGGTGGTGTCGCTGGAGGAGGACCCGGACCTGGAGGACATCGACCGCCTCGCCGTCCACTACACGGGTGAACCGTACCCGAACCGCGAACGGCCGAGGGTGAGCGGCTGGATCGAGATCGACACCTGGCACGTGTGGGGGATGTCCTCCGGATCGTGAGGGCGGGCAGGCGCGGGCGTCGCGGAGACAGGGCGGCGGAAGGCCCTCGGGGAAGCCACGAGCACGGCGGCGAAGCCGGCCGGTGCCCGGTCGGGAATCAGGGCGGGGACGGCGAGGTTGTCGCCGTCATGACGGCAGGGCTTAGGCTTGAGGCTCTCTGGGGGTTGGAGGTCCTCTCGTGCTGGTTGACTCGTTCGGCCGGGTCGCGACCGATTTGAGGGTGTCGCTGACCGACCGGTGCAACCTGCGGTGCGCGTACTGCATGCCGCCCGAGGGCCTCGACTGGCTGCCCAAACCGGAACTGCTCACCGGCGAGGAGATCGTCCGCCTGGTGACGGTCGGCGTGGAGCGGCTCGGCATCCGGGAGGTCCGCTTCACCGGCGGCGAGCCGCTGCTGCGGCGGGAACTCGTCGAGATCGTCACCGCGACCACCGCGCTGCGCCCGCGTCCCCAGGTGTCGCTGACGACCAACGGCATCGGTCTGGCCCGCCTCGCGGAGCCGCTCGCGCGGGCCGGTCTCGACCGCGTCAACGTCTCGCTGGACACGCTCGACCGTGACGTGTTCGTCCGGCTCGCGCACCGCGACCGGCTGCGCGACGTGCTGGACGGGCTCGCCGCGGCGACGGCGGCGGGGCTCACGCCGGTCAAGGTCAACGCGGTGCTGATGCGCGGCGTCAACGAGCACGAGGCCGTGCCGCTGCTGCGCCACTGCCTCGACCGGGGATACGAGCTGCGCTTCATCGAGCAGATGCCGCTCGACGCCCAGCACGGCTGGCGCCGCGAGGACATGATCACGGCCGACGAGATCCTCGGGCTGCTCAAGGAGTCCTTCGACCTCACCGAGGACGACCCGCGCGAACGGGGCAGCGCCCCCGCCGAACTGTTCCTGGTCGACGGCGGCCCGCAGCGGGTGGGCGTGATCGGCTCGGTCACCCGGCCGTTCTGCGGCGCCTGCGACCGAGTCCGAATCACCGCCGACGGCCAGGTCCGCAACTGCCTGTTCGCCACCGAGGAGTCCGACCTGCGTACGGCGCTGCGCTCGGGCGCCTCCGACGAGGAACTGGCGGAGCGATGGGTCGCGGCGGTGCGGAGGAAGAAGGCCGGGCACGGCATCGACGACCCCGCGTTCCTCCAGCCGGCCCGTCCGATGTCGGCCATCGGCGGCTGACGGAGCCCCGCAGACCCTGGAGCCCGCCGTGCGTCCTCGTCCCGAGACCGGCATCGAGACCGGAGCGGCGGCGTACGACGCCGTGATCCTGGCGGGGGGCCGGGCCGAGCGCCTCGGCGGGGCGGACAAGCCGGGCGCGCTCGTCGGCGGACTGCCTCTGGTCGAGCGCGTGGCGGCGGCGGTCCGCGACGCCCGCGCCGTCGTCGTGGTGGGCCCGCCGAGGGACATGCCGGGCGTGCTGTTCACCCGTGAGGACCCGCCGGGCGGCGGGCCCGTTCCGGCGCTGCGTGCCGGGCTCGCCGAGGTGACCTCCCCGCTGGTCGTCCTGCTCGCCGCCGACCTGCCGTTCGTCGCCGCCGGTCACGTCGGGGCGCTCCTGGCGGCCGTGCCCGAGGACGGCGCGGGCGCGGTGCTCGTGGACGACGAGGGCCGTGAGCAGTGGCTCACCGGCGCGTGGCGGACGGCGGCGCTGCGGGCGGCGCTCGGCGCGTACCGGGGACGGTCGCTGCGCGGGCTGCTCGGCCCGCTGGCGCCGGCGCCTGTGCGCCCGCCGGTGGCGCCGGGCGAGATCCCGCCGTGGTTCGATTGCGACACCGTCGACGATCTCCGTGCGGCCCGTGAACGGGCCGTGGGACATGGGGTGAAGGGAGCGCGCGTGAACGTGCTGGAGGAATGGACGGCCCTGGTCTGCCGCGAGCTGGGCATCGACCCCGCCCGGGTGGACCGGACCGCGGTGCTCGACCTGACCAGGGACGTGGCGCACGGCGTGGCGCGGCCGGCCGCCCCGTTGACCGCCTACCTGCTGGGGCTGGCGCAGGGGGCCGGCACCGCGCCGCCGGACGTGGTGGAGCGGCTGTCCCGGATGGCGAAGGAGTGGGCGCGGGCGACCGCGGAGGCGCCCGCGACTCCTGACAGGCGTGCTCCTGACAGGCGTGCTCCTGACACGCGTGCTCCTGACACCCCTGGCTCCTGACATCTGCCGCCACGGCCCCGGCGCGCCGCGGGAGGGGAAGGGCGGGCACCGGGGGCCGTTCGGCGGAAGGGCCGTCTCCTAGGGAAGACGACCGCGACGGCCGGTCCGTGAGGTCCGTGCAAAGGTCTTGGAAAAGGGCGACGCCGGGTGGTTACGGGGGCAAACCACCCGGCGCCGCTTCATCGGCGTTCCGACGGGGGCCCGGAACGCCGGCACCAGCGCTCCGACGGGGGACCAGAGCGCTTGGCTAAACTGTACACCTCCAACCCATGGGTTGCGTCAAGACTTTGTCACGACCCGATCTCGCGTCGATGGCGTGGTATCTCGCTTTGGTCAGGTGAGGTAAAGCCGGGGGGCGGAGGAGGCTCGTGACCTCTCTGATTGGCCCCGATTACGGCAAGGTATGGCAAAAGAACGGCCCCCGCGACGAACAGGGCCTTGACGGGCCAGGGGGCCGGTACCGCCACCGCCAGGATCAGGCAGACGAGCCGGATGCCCATCTTGATGAGGTAACTGATCTCCCGCTTGCGCACGTCGTCGGTCAGCGACGGCTGGGCGTCCGTCACCTGGTGAACGACCGGGCGGTCTTTTCTCAACCAGCGCCATGGATTCACGGTTTCCACGGTAGACCCCGGGTGAGGCGGGGTGACGCCCGCACGGCGCTACGATCACGCGACAGGCACAGGCAGGAGGACGTGATGTCGGATCGCACCTACCGGGTGACCGAGATAGTGGGCACTTCGGCCGAGAGCGTCGACCAGGCCATCCGCAACGGCGTCAGGCGGGCCGCCCAGACGCTGCGGCACCTGGACTGGTTCGAGGTGACCGAAGTGCGCGGGCACATCGTGGACGGCGAGGTGGCCCACTTCCAGGTCGGCATGAAGGTGGGCTTCCGCCTGGAGGACGCCGAATGAGGCGATGCGCGGTCCCGGCAGCCTGGTGATGCCGGAACCGCTCGACGGGATCGTCGAGACCGCCGTCGACCAAGCTCAGGCGGGGCTCGCGGCCCCGCTGGGTGCGGTGACTCCTAGCTGGCCTGGCTGACCGTCGACATGTTGAAGTCGGGCACGCGGACCGGTGGCATGACGGCGCGGGTGAACCAGTCGTTCCACTCGCGCGGCAGCGTCTGCTCGCTCGCGCCCACCTCCGTGAGGCGGCCGAGCAGGTCCACCGGCGACTCGTTGAACCGGAAGTTGTTCACCTCGCCCACGACCTCGCCGTTCTCGACGAGGTAGACGCCGTCCCTGGTCAGCCCGGTCAGGAGCAGCGACTGCGGGTCGACCTCGCGGATGTACCACAGGCAGGTCAGCAGCAGGCCCCGCTCGGTCGAGGCGATCATCTCCTCCAGCGAGCGGCCGCCCTCGGGCCCCGTCATGATCAGGTTGTCGATCTGCGGGGTGGTGGCGAGGCCGGTCAGCTCGGCCGAGTGCCGGGTCTGCACGAGGTTGGCCAGGGTGCCGTCGCTGATCCACTCGGTGCGGGTCAGGGGCAGGCCGTTGTCGAAGACCGACTGCTCCCGGCCGGAGGAGTGGGCGACGACGAACGGCGCGCACTCGACGCCGGCCCGCGCGGGGTCGCTGTGCAGCGAGATCGGCAGCGCTGACAGCCGCTCGCCCACCCGGGTGCCGCCGCCGGGCCGGGAGAACACCGTGCGGCCGTCGGCGGCGTCCCGCGCGCCCGCCGCCCAGTACAGGTAGATCAGCAGGTCGGAGACCGCGGTCGCGGGCAGGAGCGTCTCGTAGCGGCCCGGCTCCAGGCTGATCCGCCGCTTCGCCCAGCCCAGCCGCCGGGTGAGCGTCTCGTCCAGGGCGGCCACGTCCACGTCGGAGAAGTCGCGGGTGGCCACACCCGTCCACGCCGAACTCGACATGTCCGCCGACTTGGCGTTCAGTTCGAGCCGCCCGGTCGGCTGGTCGTGGCGCAGCCGCAGACCGGTGGACGAGCCGACGAACGTCGAGGTCACGATGTGTTCCGCGAAGCCGTACAGCCTGCGGCCGGAGGCGTCGGCGGCGGCGAACGCCTCGCCGAGCGCGGGGGCGAAGTCCCTGAACACGTCGATGGAGGTCGGCTCCACCGGGCGCTCCCAGCCCTCCCCGGCGGTTCCCTCCACCAGCGCCCGGGCGTCCTCCGACGGCCGCGCCTCCCGCGCGGCGCGGTCGGCCTCGGCCACCACGTCCGCGAGCTGGTCGGCGCGTACGGCGGAGCGCGAGACGACCCCCACCCCGGCGCCCACGACGGAGATCACGGTGAGCCGGGACGAGCGCGCGACCCCGTTGGTCGTCAGCGTGTTGCCGGCGAAGCGCAGATTGGCGGTCGAGCCCTCGTCCGCGATGACGACGCAGCCGTCGGCCCCGCTCAGCGCGAGCGCCCGCTCCACCGTCTCCTGCGGTGTGGTCACCCCGTCGCTCACTTGCCACCCTCCTGGACGGTGTTGAGGATCCGTACGCCGCGGAACAGCGCCGCGGGGGCGCCGTGGCTGACCGGCGCGACCTGGCCCGGCTGGCCCTTGCCACAGTTGAAGGCGCCGCCGAGCACGTACGTCTGCGGACCGCCGACGGCCTCCATGGAGCGCCAGAAGTCCGTGGTGGTCGCCTGGTAGGCCACGTCGCGCAGCTGCCCGGCCAGCCGGCCGTTCTCGATCCTGTAGAAACGCTGGCCCGTGAACTGGAAGTTGTACCGCTGCATGTCGATCGACCAGCTCTTGTCGCCGACGACGTAGATCCCGCGCCCGACCCGGGAGATCAGCTCGTCGGTGGACGGGCCGCCCGCGGCCGGCTGGAGCGACACGTTGGCCATCCGCTGGATCGGCACGTGCCCGGGGGAGTCGGCGAACGCGCAGCCGTTCGACCGGCCGAGCCCCTTGAGCAGCGCCATCCGCCGGTCGAGCTGGTAGCCCACCAGCGTGCCCTCGCGGACGATGTCGAACGACTGGCCGGCCACGCCCTCGTCGTCCCAGCCCACGGTGGCCAGGCCGTGCTCGACCGTGCGGTCGCCCGTCACGTTCATCACCGGCGAGCCGTAGTGCAGGCTGCCGAGCTGGTCGAAGGTGGCGAACGAGGTGCCGGCGTAGGCCGCCTCGTAGCCGAGCGCCCGGTCCAGCTCGGTCGCGTGGCCGATCGACTCGTGGATCGTGAGCCACAGGTTCGACGGGTCGACCACCAGGTCGTACGGCCCGGCCTCGACCGAGGGCGCCTTGAGCTTCTCGTCCAGCAGGTCGGGGATCTCGGCCAGCTCGGCGGGGAAGTCCCAGCCGGTGCCGGTCAGGTACTCGTACCCCCGGCCGACCGGCGGGGCCAGCGTGCGCATGTCGTCGAACCGGTCGCCGTCGGCCCGCATCGCCGTCAGGACGGGGTGCAGCCGCACCCGCTGCTGCGTGGTCACCGTGCCGGCCGAGTCGGCGTAGAACTTCTGCTCCTTGACCTGCGTCAGCGAGGCCGAGACATGGTCGACCCGGCCGAGCAGACCCGACGACCACTCCGCGAGCAGCGCCGCCTTGTCCGGCAGCGGCACGTCGAACGGGTCGACCTCGTAGGACGACACCCAGGTCACGTCGCCGTACACCGGCTCGGGGGCGAGCTCCACCGGCTCACGGTTGATGGGCGCGCTGACCGCCGCCACCCGGACGGCCTCCTCGGCGGCCCGGGCCGCCGCCTCCGGGGTCAGCTCGATCCCGGACGCGAAGCCCCAGGTGCCGTCCTTGACGACCCGTACGGCGAAGCCGAGGTCGTCGGCGTCCGAGGACCCCTCGAGCCGGGCGTCGAACAGGCGCAGCGTCTCGGCGCGTACGCGTTCGAGCCGGAACGAGGCGTGCTCGGCTCCCAGGTCACGGGCGCGCTGCAGGGCCGCGTCCGCCAGCCGCCGCAGCGGCAGGGCGAGGAAGTCGGGGTCGATCTGGCGCATGTCCACGATCCTAACCCTGTGATCTTGTGTCCAGCGGACAAGTGGACTACCCCCAAGTAGCCGATACCGTCGGTCGCATGGTTCGCTCTGTACTCGTCACCGGCGGAAACCGCGGCATCGGTCTCGCGATCGCCCGTGAGCTCGCCGCCGCGGGGGACGCCGTCGCCATCACCTACCGTTCCGGCGAGCCGCCGGAGGGGCTGTTCGGGGTCCGCTGCGACGTGACGAGCTCCGCCGACGTCGACGCCGCCTTCGAGAAGGCCGAGGCCGAACACGGCCCGGTGGAGGTGGTCGTCGCCAACGCGGGGATCACCAAGGACACGCTGCTGCCGATGATGAAGGAGGAGACCTTCACCGACGTCATCGACACGAACCTGACCGGCGCCTACCGCGTCGCCAAGCGGGCCGTGCGGCCCATGCTGCGGCTGCGGCGCGGGCGCATCATCCTGATCTCCTCCGTCGTCGGCCTGTCCGGCTCGGCCGGTCAGACCAACTACGCCGCCTCCAAGGCCGGCCTGGTCGGCTTCGGCCGGTCGCTGGCCCGCGAGCTCGGCTCGCGCGGCATCACGGTCAACGTGGTCGCGCCGGGGTTCGTGGAGACCGACATGACCGCGGTGCTCGACGAGGCGCAGCAGGAGCAGATCCGCAAGAGCATCCCGCTCGGGCGGCAGGCGCAGACGGAGGAGATCGCCCGGGTCGTCAGGTTCCTGGCGAGCGACGACGCCTCCTACATCACCGGGGCGGTCATCCCCGTCGACGGCGGCCTCGGCATGGGCCACTGAACAGGTCACTGAACCAGGTCACCGAACAGGCCACCGAGCGGACGACAGACTGGAGCTGGACATGGGTTTGCTGGACGGGAAGCGACTGCTGGTCACCGGCGTCCTCACCGACGCGTCGATCGCCTTCAACGTGGCGAAGCTGGCCCAGGAGGAGGGCGCCCAGGTCGTGCTGACCGGCTTCGGCCGCCTCAGCCTGGTCGAGCGCATCGCCAAGCGGCTGCCCGAGCCGCCGCCGGTGATCGAGCTGGACGTCCAGAACGACGACCACCTCGACACGCTCGCCGACCGCGTCGGCGCGCACCTCGACGGGCTGGACGGAGTCGTCCACTCGATCGGGTTCGCCCCGCAGTCCTGCCTCGGCGGCAACTTCCTCAACACCTCGTGGGAGGACGTCGCCACGGCGGTCCACGTCTCGACGTTCTCGTTCAAGTCGCTCGCCGTCGCCTGCCTGCCGCTGATGAAGGAGGGCGGCGCGGTCGTCGGCCTGGACTTCGACGCGACCAAGGCGTGGCCCGTGTACGACTGGATGGGCGTGGCCAAGGCCGGGCTCGAGTCCTGCTCGCGCTACCTCGCCCGCGACCTGGGCAGGCACGGCATCCGGGTCAACCTCGTCGCCGCCGGTCCGCTGCGCACGATGGCGGCCAAGAGCATCCCCGGGTTCAAGGAGTTCGAGGACTCCTGGCCGGAGAAGGCCCCGCTCGGCTGGGACCTCGCCGACACCGCCCCCGCCGCCAAGGCGTGCGTCGCGCTGCTGTCCGACTGGTTCCCCGCCACCACCGGTGAGATCGTCCACGTCGACGGCGGCGTCCACGCGATGGGCGCCTGAGCGTCACCGGGACGGGGCGCCGGCGAACGGGATGGCGGCGGGAGCCGGGTCCTCCAGCGTGTCCACCGGGTGCCGCCACAGCCCCCCGCGGCGCAGCAGGGGCAGGACGCCCTCGCCGAACCAGTAGGCCTCCTCCAGGTGCGGGTGACCGGACAGCACGAACTCGTCGATCCCGAGCGCGTGGTACTCCTCGATGCGCTCCGCCACCTCGGCGTGGCTGCCCACGAGCGCCGTGCCCGCGCCGCCGCGGACCAGGCCGACCCCGGCCCACAGGTTCGGCGAGACTTCCAGCGCGTCGGTGCGGCCGCCGTGCAGGGCCCGCATCCGCCGCTGCCCCTCCGACCCGCTGCGCGCGAGGCCGGCCTGCACCGACGCGATGACCGCGGGGTCGAGCGCGGACAGCAGGCGCTCGGCCTCCGCCCACGCCTGCGCCGAGGTGTCCCGGCTGATGACGTGCAGCCGGATCCCGAAGCGCACCTCGCGGCCGGCCGCGGCCGCCTCCCGGCGGATCCAGCCGATCTTCTCCGCCACCTGCGCGGGCGGCTCGCCCCAGGTCAGGTAGACGTCGCAGTGCCGCGCCGCCACCCGCCCGGCCGCCGGGGACGACCCGCCGAAGTACACCGCCGGGACCGGGGACGGCACCCGGCTCAGCGCGGCGTCCGTGACGCCGACGTGCCTGCCCTCCAGGGTGACCCGTTCCCCGCGCCACAGCCCGCGTACGACCGTGAGGAACTCGTCGGTGCGCTCGTAGCGCTCGTCCTTGGTGAGGAAGTCGCCGTAGGCGCGCTGCTCGTGGTCCTCGCCGCCGGTGACGACGTTGACCAGCAGACGCCCGCCCGAGTGCCGCTGGAACGTGGCGGCCATCTGCGCGGCGAGCGTGGGCGACAGCAGCCCCGGCCGGAAGGCGACCAGGAACTTCAGTCGTTCGGACCCGGCGACCAGCATGGCGGTGGTCAGCCAGGCGTCCTCGCACCAGGCTCCCGCCGGGGTGAGCGCGCCCTCGAAGCCGAGCTGCTCGGCGGCGCGCACGATCTGGCCGAGGTACGCCAGTGAGGCCGGCCGGTCCCCGCCGGCGGTGGTGACGTCGGTGCCGTGCCCGCCGCCGACGAGGTGGCGGCTGTCGCCGTACGTGGGCAGGAACCAGTGGAACGTCAGTGTCATGGCAGTCCCTTCAGGACGCGGCGAGCAGCGGGCGGCGCGCGGCCACGGCCGACGCGAAGGCGTCGACCACGCGGTAGAGCGGGGCGGCGTGCTCCGGGTCGAGGCCGGCCTCGCCGTCGCGGACCGCGATGTGCCGGTCCAGGACGAACCATCCCGGCACGACGTGGTCGGCCCCGAGCGAGGTCAGGACCGGGCGGAGCGCGTAGTCGATGGCCAGCACGTGGGCGGGGCTGCCGCCGGTGACGACCGGCAGCACGACCTTGCCCGCGAGCGCGAACTGCGGCAGCAGGTCGAGCACCGTCTTCAGCAGCCCGCTGTAGGCGGCCTTGTACACGGGGGAGGCGACCAGGACGCCGTCGGCCTCCTCGACGAGGCGGACGACCTCGGCGATGCGCGGATGCCGTGTGTCCGCCGACAGCAGCGCCTCGGCGGGCAGGTCGCGCGCCTGCACGCCGTCGACCTCGTGGCCGAGGAGGCGCAGCCGGTCGGCGAGGTGCGCGCAGAGGGCGGCGGTACGCGAGACCGCCGAGGGGCTGCCGGACAGGGCGACGATGGTGGACATGGCGGAACCTCCGTCAGATGGGACCGGATCAGATCAGGCCGTGCCGCGGGGGCAGGGTCCGGTTCAGCGCGTACCTGCCGATGTGCTGGATCTTCCAGCGCACGGGATCGTGCAGGGTGTGGGTGCGGGCGTTGCGCCAGTGCCGGTGCAGGTTGAGCGAGTCCAGCGCCGACCTGGTGCCGGACACCTCGAACAGCGCGTCGCTCACCTCGACGGCGGCCGGGTCGGCGAAGGCCTTCGCCGTGGCGACCGCGATGGACGCCGCCGCGGCGGTCTCGTCGTCGAGCCGTTCCCGCGCGCGGTCGACCGCCCGCCCGGCCTCGCCCAGCAGGGCCTCGGCGGCCCGTACGGAGACCTCCAGCTCGCCGAAGCGCTGGATGGTCAGGGGGTCGTCGGCGGCGTGGCCGGCCCCGCTCTCGAACCACGGCCTGCTGCGGGTGCGCACGAACTCGGCCGCCTCGGTGAGCGCGGCGCGGGCGATGCCCACGTCGATCGCGGCGTGCAGCAGCTGCGCGTGGGCGCCGTGCAGCTGCGGCCCGGTGAAGGTCAGGTGGTGGGGGACGACGCGGTCGGCGGGCACCCGCACGCCCTCCAGCCGGACCGTGCCGCTGGCCGTGGTGCGCTGGCCCATGCCGTCCCAGTCGTCCACGACCGTCAGGCCGGGCGCGCCGGCCGGCACGTACGCGACGACGAGCCGGTCGGCGGGGTCCTTGGCCAGCACGGTGATCCAGTCGGCGAACAGGGCTCCGGTCGAGTAGTGCTTGACGCCGTCGAGGACGTGGCCGCCGTCCTCGGCGGGGCGCAGCCGGGTGCGGTAGTCCTGCACGTGCCTGGTGCCCGCCTCCGACTGCGCGTTGCCGAACCGCCGGCCCGCCAGGACCTCGGCGAAGAAGAACGCCCGCTGCGCCGCCGACCCCTGCTGCCGCAGCACGTTGACGTACACGTAGTGGCTCTGCGGGATCTGGGCGATGTTGGGGTCGGCGGCGGCGAGCAGGCGGACGACCTCGGCCAGCGTGGCGGTCCGCACGTCGGCGCCGCCGTGCTCACGGGGGACGGTGATGCCGAGCAGGCCGCTCAGCGAGAGCTCGGCCAGCTCGGCGACCGGGAGCACGCGGCGGGCGTCCCGTTCGGCGGCGCCGCCCGCGAAGCGGCCGGCCAGCTCGGCGGCGACGGCGAGGGCCTCCTCATCGCCGGTGACGACGTGCGCGGTCCGGGGAGTGTCGACGAGATCGGTCATGGGATCAGGCCCTGGCCGGTTCCACCGGGAACGCGCCCTTCGCCGTGATCTCCGCCTCCAGTTCGCGGATGATGGGCAGCACGTGGCGGCCGAAATACTCGACCTCCTCGTGGTAGTGCAGGAAACCGAGCAGCAGCAGGTCGACGCCGCGCTTCTTGTACTCGATCGCCCGGTGCGCGATCTGCTCCGGCGTGCCGATGAGGCGGGTGCGGAACCCGTCGTTGTACTGCACCAGGTCCTCGAACGAGGAGTCGGCCCACATCCCCCGTCCGTCCTGGGTGGACCTGCCCGCCTGCCGGACCGCGTCGCGGAACCCGTGAACGGCCTCGACGTCGGCCTTGGCCACGATCTCGCGCAGCGTCTCGCGCGCCTCGGCCTCGGTGTCCCTGGCGATGAGGAAGCCGTTCAGGCCGAACCTCACCCGGCGGCCGTGGGCCCGCGCCACCGCGCCGACCTCCTCGATCTGCTCGGTGACGCCGTCGAAGTCCTTGCCATTGCTGAAGTACCAGTCCGACACCCGGCCGGCCATGGCGCGCGCCGCGGTGGAGTTGCCGCCCTGGAAGATCTCGGGGTGCGGGCGGTCCGGCGCGGACAGCGGCTTGGGCTGCAGGTCGTACCCGTGCAGCCGGTAGAAGTCGCCCTGGAACTCCGTCTTGTCCTCGGTCCAGCTCGCCCGCAGGACACGGATGAACTCCTCGGCCCGGCGGTAGCGCTCGTCGTGCTCCAGCCAGGGCTCGCCCAGGGCGGTGAACTCGCCCTTGAACCAGCCGCTCACCACGTTGACGGCGGCCCGGCCGCCCGACAGGTGATCGGCGGTGCTGACCAGCTTGGCCAGCACCGCGGGGTGCCACAGGCCCGGGTGCACGGCGGCGATCACCTTCAGCCGGCGGGTGGCGAGCAGCAGCGCCAGGCTGAAGCTCGTCGACTCCTGCTGGAACGCCGCGCCGTAGCTGGCCATGTAGCGCACCTGGGACAGCGCGTACTCGAAGCCGTTGTCCTCCGCGAGCACCGCCAGTTTCCGGTTGTAGTCGTAGCTCCAGTCGGTGCGCTGCTCGATCGTGCTGGTGACGAGCCCGCCGCTGACGTTGGGCACCCAGTAGGCGAACCGCAGCGGCTCTGGACTGACGTTCGCGGACACGAATGACCCCTTTCCGGTATTTCCTACTCAGACAATGGGGATAGTACGGCGGCGCCGTCCGGAGTTCCACACGCGATCGGCGGGGGCGTGATAGGGCGGCCCTGTCACCCGGCGGCGCGTGCCCGTGCGCCGGCGCGGCAGTCGCGCGCCCGATCGAGGAGGAGCCGGTGGAGGTCGCGGGCCACCCGGGGGGCCGAGGCGGACCGCTGCGACTGGATCACCAGGAGGACCTCCGCCACGCGCTGCGCCAGCGGCCGGTAGGTGATGGCGCCGTTGCGCAGGAGAGGGTCGCCGGCCACGCTGAACTCGGGAAGCACGGTGGCGCCGAGTCCTTCGGCCACCATGAGCTTGCCCATCTCGGCGCCGTCGGTCGAGTACGAGAACGACGGCGCCCGCCCGCCGAGGAGACGGTGCACCAGGCGGTGCATGACGTAGCCGGCGCGCATCACGATCATGGGCTCGCGGAGCAGGTCGGCGACCTCGACCGCGGGCAGCGAGGCCAGCGGGCTGTCCGGCCGTACGCACACCACCGGGCGGCCGCGCAGCAGCTCGGTCGTGGCGAGGTCGGGCGGCAGGTCGTCGCCGCTCAGGTAGTTCACCAGCCCCAGGTCGAAGCTGCCCTCGCGGATGCGCCGGTGGATCTCGGCCTGCTGCGCGCCCACGACCTCGACCTGTGTCGCCGGATGGGCCTCGCGGAAGGCCCGTACGGCGGGGATCAGCAGCGGGACGGTGGCCGCGTTGACCGTGCCCAGCCTGACCATGCGGGCCGTGTGGTGCTGCTCGTCGGCCGCGCCGCGCAGGCGGTCCACCGCCTCCAGCACACCGTTGATGTAGGGCAGCAGCTCGCGGCCCTTGTCGCTGATCGTGGCTCCGGACCGGCGCCGCTCCAGCAGGTCGACGCCGAGTTCGCGCTCCAGGTTGCGCACGGTCTCGCTCAGGGCCGGCTGGGACAGGTGCAGATGGTCGGCCGCGCGGCGCAGCGAGCCGAGGCGGGTCACCGCGCGGATGTACTCAAGCTGTTCGATGCGCATCGTCGTCCACCTTGTCCGGGGGTGTTCAAGGGCGACCCTACCGGCCGTTCGGCGATTTCCCCACTTAACAAGTAGAGAATGTTGCCTAACCTGGTGAGCGACAGCCGGCGCGACGCGCCGCACACGAGAGGAGACGACACGTGACCATCGCTCACGCCAGCCGGACGGACTGGACGGACGGCCCCGCGCCGCGCACTCCCGCCGAGTGGGTCGCGCGCGCCGGCGAGGTGGCGGCCGTCCTCGCGGTGGACGCCGCCGAGCGCGACAGGGCCGCGAAGACCCCGTACGCCGAGATCGGGCTGCTCAAGGACTCCGGCCTGGTCACGCTGCTCGGCCCGGCCGGGCACGGCGGCGCGGGGCAGGACTGGCCCACCGCCTACCGGGTCGTCCGCGAGGTGGCCGCGGCCGACGGCTCGATCGGTCAGCTGCTCGGCTACCACTACCTGTGGAACTGGGCGGCGCGCCTGGTGGGCACCCGCGAGCAGTGGGAGCGGATCGAGGCCGACGCCGCACGGGACCGGTGGTTCTTCGGCGGGGCCGTCAACCCTCGCGACCGGGACATCGTCGTGCGCGACGAGGGCGACACCCTCGTCTTCGACGGCCGCAAGACCTTCTCCACCGGCAGCAAGGTCTCCGACGTCACCGTCCTGGAGGGCGTGCTGGAGGGCACCGGCAACCATGTCTTCGCCGTCGTCCCCTCCGGCTCCGAAGGGCTCGCCTTCCATGACGACTGGGACAACATCGGCCAGCGGCTGACCGAGAGCGGCAGCGTCACGGTCTCCGGCGTGCGCGCGCCGTGGAGCGACGCCCTGGGATACGTGGACAAGGAGTTCCGGCCGCGCGTCTACGCCACTCTCAACGTGCCGACCATCCAGCTCGTGTTCGTCAACTTCTACCTGGGCATCGCCCGCGGCGCGCTGGAGACCGCGCTGGCGTACACGAGGGAGCACACCCGCCCGTGGCTGCACGGCGGACACGAGCGCGCGGTCGACGAGCCGTACGTCATCGACCTCTACGGCGACCTCACCGCCAAGCTGTGGGCGGCCGAGGCGCTCGCCGACGAGGTCGCCCGGGAGGGTCTGTGGTTCCACCTCAACCCGGACGAGGTCACCCCCCGGCTGCGCGGCGAGCACGAGGTGCGGGTGGCCGCGGTCAAGGCGCACGCCACCGACGTGGCCCTGGAGGTCACCTCGCGTGTGTTCGAGGCCACCGGCGCCCGCTCGACCGCGTCCCGCTACGGGCTCGACCGGTTCTGGCGCAACGTGCGCACCCACACGCTGCACGACCCCGTGGCGTACAAGCGCCGTGAGGTGGGCGTCCACCGCCTGCGGGACGAGATTCCCGAGCCGACCTGGTACTCCTGAGCACAGTGGTACTGCTGAGCGCACGGGAGGCCGGGCTCAGGCGAGCCGGTGACGTCCCGACCTGCCGGGCAGCCGCAGGCCGCCCTCGAGCGGGATCGACTCGCGCGGCTCCTGCTGCTCGGCCCGCGCCCGCCGTGCCGAGACCACGCGGGTCGCCAGCAGCGCGGACAGCAGCAGCGCCGCGGTGAGGGCCGTCCCCGCCGCGTCGTAGGACCGGGAGGCGCGCGCGGGCGCCCCCGCGGGGCCGCCGCGCAGCTCGGGCAGCCCGGGCAGCTTCTGCCCGGGCCACAGGAGGGGGATGACGCCGTCCTCGTCCGGGTCCACCTTGGGCCGGCGGCGCGCCGTCTCCGGCGCGTCCTCGTGCGCCGCGACGAGACGCGGCCGGTACGGCTCGCGCGGAAGGGTGCCCTCGGGGGTCATGGACGCCTTCGGCCGCGCCGGCTTCTTGCCGGCGGGCCGTGCGTGCCGCGCGCCGTCCGCGTCCTCGCCGCTCTCGCGGCGGCCCTGGGACGCGCAGCCCTCGCCGGCGACCAGGGGCAGGCAGGTGCCCTGGACGGCGCGGGTCAGCCCGTCGGTGAGCTTCCGGACGCTCGGGGCGGGGCTGTGCGTGGCGGGGGAGTCGTCCTTGCCGCCGCCCGTCACCGCCTGCGCCGCCGCTCCCGTCGCCGTGTCGGCGGCTCCGCCCGCCGCGCCGACCGCGGTGTCCGCCGCCCCGGTCAGCGTCTGGCCCGCCTTGTCGACCGTCTTGCCGACGTCGTGGACCGCCGTGCCCGCGGCCCCGGTGGTCGTCTTCAGCGTGTCGTCCACGACCTTCGTGACCGGTTCCGTCAACCCGCCGGTGGCCTTGTCCGCGACGTCGGTGACACCGTCCGTCAGCTTGCCCACGCCGTCGACCAGGGAGCAGACGCCGCCGGTGACGCCCGAGAGCAATCCACCGCCTCCCGTGCAGTCGAGCGCCTGTGCCGGGGATGCGGCGAGAGGGAGTCCTCCGGCAAGGGCGATCGCGAGAGCCCCGGCGGAGATCGCGGAGGCCTTGCCTACGATCCCCATGTGTCCCCTTCCGCAGTCTCTGGTCCATCCCCCGACATACCCGTCACTCTTCGCCAGAGCGCGGGGTTATGCAGTAGAAAGTTGCAGTTCGGTATCGATGTGTGATACGTGAGGACGATTCTCGTTCACCTCGCGGCCGGGGCGCGGCGCTCACGGGTCGGAGACGTCGTCCAGAGCCTCGCGGATCTCCCACGGCAGGGTCAGTTTCTCGGCCTGCAACACGCCGAGGAGCTGCGCGTGGGTGCGCGCGCCGACGATCGCCGACGACACGCCCGGGCGGTCGCGCACCCAGGCGAGCGCCACCGCGAGCGGCGACACGCCGAGCCCCTCGGCCGCGGTGGTCACCGACTCCACGATGCTGCGGCACCGCTCGTCCAGGTAGGGCCGGACGAACTCGGCGAAGTGCGGGGTGGCGGCGCGGGAGTCGGCGGGGATGCCGGTGCGGTACTTGCCGGTCAGCACGCCGCGTCCCAGCGGCGACCAGGCGAGGACTCCGGCGCCCACGTGCCCCGCGGCCGGCAGCAGTTCCTCCTCGGCGTCCCTGGCCAGCAGGGAGTACTCCACCTGCGCCGCGACGATCGGGGCCCGCGAGTCGCCGCACCGCTGCCAGGTGGCGGCCGCCGCGAGCTGCCAGCCGGTGTAGTTGCACACGCCCGCGTAGGCCGTACGGCCGGTGGAGACGGCGAAGTCTACGGCGGCGAGCGTCTCCTCCAGCGGCACGCGGGGGTCGAACGCGTGGAGCTGCCACAGGTCGACCTCCTCCAGCCCGAGCCGGGCCAGGGAGGCGTCGAGCGCCTGGATGAGGTGACGGCGGGAGGCGTCCCGCTCCCCTCCGGGGGTGAGCACCGCCTTGGTGGCGATCACCAGGTCCCTGCGCGGCACCACGTCGCGGATGAGCCGGCCGATCAGGCGCTCGGCGTCGCCGCCGCCGTACACGTCCGCGGTGTCGATCAGCGTGCCGCCGGCCTCGGCGAAGGCGGTGAGCTGCGCCGTCGCCTCCTCGGCGGAGGTGTCGCGGGCCCAGGTCATCGTGCCGAGCCCGATCCTGGACACCGACAGACCGCTGCGCCCGACTAGTCGCTGGTCCATGGTGCGGACAGACTAGCCGATAGGCTGTCCGCACCATGGACGTACTACAGGCGATCGTGCTCGGGCTCGTGCAGGGTCTCACCGAGTTCCTGCCCATCTCCAGCTCGGCGCACCTGCTGATCGTGCCCAAGCTGGCGGGGTGGGACGATCCCGGCGCCCCGTTCACCGCGGTGATCCAGCTCGGCACCATGCTCGCGGTGCTCATCTACTTCTGGCGGGACATCGTCCGGATCACCTGGACATGGCTGCGCAGCTTGTGGACGCCGGAGTTGCGGGGGGAACTCGACGCGCGCATGGGGTGGTACATCGGCCTGGGCACGATCCCGATCGGCGTCGCCGGCCTGCTGTTCAAGGACGCGATCGAGGGCCCGGCCCGCAACCTGTGGCTGAACGCGGCCATGCTCATCGTCTTCGGCCTGCTGCTGCTCGCGGCCGACCAGATGGGCCGCAAGAAGAAGGAGGTCGCCGACCTCAACATGCGCGACGGCCTGATCATCGGCGCGTGGCAGATGCTGCCGCTGATCCCGGGCGCCTCCCGCTCGGGCTCCACGATGACCGGCGCGATGTTCCTCGGGTACACGCGCGAGGCCGCCGCCCGCTACTCCTTCCTGCTGTCGATCCCGGCGGTGATCCTGTCGGGGCTGTTCGAGCTGCGGCACATCGGCGACGGCGGCGGCCCGCCGGTGGCGCCGACTGTGATCGCGACCGTCGTGTCGTTCATCGTCGGGTACGCCTCGATCGCCTGGCTGCTGCGTTACGTCGCGCGCCACTCGACCATCGTCTTCGTCGTCTACCGCGTCTTCGCGGGGACGTTCCTCCTCACGTTGCTGACCCTCGGGGTGGTGCAGTCATGACGACCGTTCTGCTCGTACGGCACGGGCTCACCGCGATGACCGGCCCGGTGCTGGCCGGCTGGACGCCGGGCGTCCACCTCGACGAGCGCGGCAGGGAGCAGGCGCGTGCGGTGGCCGAACGGCTCGCGCCCCTGGAACTGGACGCCATCGTGTCCAGCCCGCTGGAGCGGTGCCGGGAGACCGCCGCCGCCATCGCGCAGGGCCGCCCCGTCTCGGTGCAGACCGACGACAGGTTCGGTGAGTGCGGCTACGGCGACTGGACGGGCCGGCCGCTGAAGGAGCTCGCGGAGGAGCCGCTGTGGCGGGTGGTGCAGGCCCATCCCAGCGCGGCGGTGTTCCCCGGCGGTGAGGCCCTGGCGGAGGTGCAGAACCGCGCCGTGCGGGCCGTACGCGACTGGAACGAGCGGCTCGGCGAAAAGGCCACCTACGTGGTCTGCAGCCACGGGGACGTGATCAAGGCGATCGTGGCCGACGCGCTCGGCCTCCACCTGGACCAGTTCCAGCGCGTCACGGCCGACCCCGCCTCCGTCACGGTGATCCGCTACACCCCCCTGCGCCCCTTCCTGCTCAGGGCGAACGACGTGGGCGGGGGAGTGGCCAACCTGGTGCCCCCACCAGGGGTGTCGGAGGACGAAGACGGGGGAGAAACCCTCACCGGAAGCGACGCCGCCGTCGGCGGCGGAGCCGGGACCACATAAGGTCGGGCTATGCCGGTCTTCGACTACGATCCGCCTGACAGGTTCGTGGCCGGTGCCGTGGGGCAACCGGGCGCACGAGCCTTCTTCCTGCAGGCCCGAGGCCAGGGCAGGATCACCACGGTGGCGCTCGAGAAGTTCCAGGTCGCCGTGCTGGCCGACCGCCTCGACGAGTTGCTCGACGAGGTGCTGCGGCGCAGCGGGGGGCGCGCGCCGGTCCCGGCCATGGCCCCCGCGGAACTGGCCGACGAGGGCCCCCTCGACCTGCCGATCGACGAGGACTTCCGGGTGGGGACGATGGCGCTCGCCTGGGATCCCGAGACCGCGCAAGTGATCATCGAGGCGCAGGAGGCGACGGAGGGCGACGAGGAGGACGAGCCGCCGCTGGACGACGACCGGCCCGAGCCCGCCGTCCTCAGGGTGCGGATAAGCGCCGCCGCCGCCCGCGCCTTCAGCCGCCGGGCGCTCGAGGTGGTCGCCGCGGGCCGTCCGCCGTGCCCGCTGTGCGGCCGGCCGCTCGACCCCGAGGGGCACATCTGCGTCCGCCTCAACGGCCACCATCCCGGGGTGTTCTCGGCATGAGAGGCACGGCATGAGGCACGGCGTGAACGGCTGGAAGGGCGGCGGGGCGCCGCGCGGGCGGGGAACCGGATGACGACGGAGGACGAGGCGAGCATCAGCGACGTGGACGGGCCGGGGCTGGACGACGCGGCGGCGATGCGCCTGCTGCGGGAGGGCACCTTAGAAGTGGCCGGACGACTTGTCGAGGCCACGAACATGACGCTTTACTGCTCCATCAGCGACGGTGAGCACGCGGCGGCGTGCGTGTACAAGCCGGTGCGCGGGGAGCGCCCCTTGTGGGACTTTCCCGACGGCACGCTGGCGTCCCGTGAGGTGGCCGCCTACGAGGTGGCGGCCGCCACCGGATGGCGCATCGTGCCGCCGACCGTCTACCGGGACGGCCCCTTCGGCCCGGGCATGGTGCAGCTGTGGATCGACGCCGATCCCGAGGCCGACCTGATGGCCCTCATGCGCAGCCGCAACCCCGCGCTTCGCCGCATGGCCGTCTTCGACGCCGTGGTGAACAACGCCGACCGCAAGGGCGGTCACCTGCTGCCGCTGCCCGACGGGCACGTCTACGGGGTGGACCACGGGGTCTGCTTCGCGGTGGAGGACAAGCTGCGCACCGTGCTGTGGCAGTGGCGCGGCAAGACGCTGCCGCGCGAGTCGGTCAACGTGCTGGTGCGGCTGGAGCGGGAGATCGAGCGGGGCCGCCTCGGGCGGCGCCTGCGTGAGCTGCTGACCCAGGCCGAGGTGGAGGCCACGTGGGAGCGGGTCAAGAGGCTGCTGGCCACCGGGGTCCACCCGCACCCCTCCGAGGACTGGCCCGCGATCCCGTGGCCCCCGATTTGATCGCCGCAGACAGGCTTGCGCAAAACGTGTGGATTGTGCACTCTGCAGGGGTCTCTACCGATATTGGAGGGAACACGCATTGTGTACGGTCATCGTGAGCGTCGAGCCGGAGTCCGGCGCGCCGGTGCTCCTCGCGGGCGTGCGTGACGAGTTCGTCGTGCGGCCGTGGATGTCGCCGGACCGGCACTGGCCCGCGTACCCCGGCTTGGTCGGCGGCCGCGACCTGGAGGCGGGCGGCACCTGGCTGGCCGCCGACCCCGCGGGGCGGCGCGTGGCGGCGCTGCTCAACGGCGAGGGGACGGCGGCCCCGGCGGGCCGGCGTCACTCACGCGGCGAACTGCCCCTCCTGGCCGCCGCCACGGGGGAGCTCCCGTCGCTCGACCTGTCCTGGTACGACCCCTTCCATCTCGTCCTCGGCGGGCTCGACGGTGTGCGGCTGTGGAGCTGGGACGGCGAGGTCCTGACCGAGGAGAAGCTGCCCGAGGGCGTGCACATGATCGTGAACACGGGCTGGGACCGCGGCGAGAGCGTGCCGCGCACCGCCTGGTTCCGGCCCCGGTTCGCCCGCGCCGCCCGGCCCGGATGGACCACGGGCGGCTCGTCCGAACGGTTCTGGGGGGAGTGGCTCGACCCCGCCTCGGGCGCCGGGCTGCCCTGGGACGATCCCCGCGCGCTGGTGATGCGGCGGCGGCTGCCGGACGGCCGGGTCTTCGCCAGCCTGTCGGTCACGCTGGTCGCCCTCGCGGAGCAGGGGCTGCGCTACGACTTCTGCCCCCAACCGGACGACCCGGACACCTGGCACGAGATCGACACCTCGTGGACCAGACCGGCTGAACCGGTCCGCCGGCCTCGCGGATAGGCTTCACACCATGCGATCGTGGTCTGCTCCGAATGTCCCCAGGTTGCCTGGTCCGGGCCTTCCGCTCCGTCTGTACGACACCGCCGCCCGTGAGGTGCGGGAGACGGCCCCCTCCGGCGAGGCCCGTCTGTACGTCTGCGGCATCACGCCGTACGACGCCACCCACCTCGGGCACGCCAACACCTACCTCGCCTTCGACCTGGTCAACCGGGTGTGGCGGGACGCCGGCCACGACGTGCACTACACCCAGAACGCCACCGACGTGGACGACCCCCTCCTGGAGCGGGCCGAGGCGACCGGAACCGACTGGCGCTCCCTCGGCGAGCGCGAGATCGAGCTGTTCCGGTCCGACATGGAGGCCCTGCGCATCCTGCCGCCCCGCGAGTACGTCGGGGTCACCGAGACCGTCGGGGAGATCGCCGATCTGATCGTCCGGCTGGCCGAGCGGGGCGCCACGTACGACATCGACGGGGACGTCTACTTCTCCGTCGCCGCCGCGCCCAAGTTCGGCGCGGTCTCGGGCTACTCCGAGGAGACGATGCTGGAGCTGTTCGGCGAGCGCGGAGGCGACCCCGGCAGGCCGGGCAAGCGCCATCCGCTCGACTGGCTGCTCTGGCGGGCGGAACGACCGGGAGAGCCGTCCTGGGAGTCGCCGTTCGGCCCCGGCAGGCCCGGCTGGCACGTCGAGTGCACCGCCATCGCCCTGCGCAACCTGGGCAGCGGCTTCGACGTCGCCGGCGGCGGTTCTGACCTGATCTTCCCCCACCACGAGATGGGCGCCTGCGAGGGCCACGTGGCCACCGGTGAGTGGCCGTTCGCGCGGGCGTACGTCCACGCGGGCATGGTCGGCCTGGACGGCGAGAAGATGTCCAAGTCCAAGGGCAACCTCGTGTTCGTCTCCCGGCTGCGGCAGACGACCGACCCCATGGCCGTACGGCTGGCTCTGCTGGCGCACCACTACCGCACGGACTGGGAGTGGACGCAGGACCAGCTCGCCGCCGCGGAGGAGAGGCTGGCGCGGTGGCGGGCGGCGGTGGCGCGCCCGGCGGGCCCCGCGGGCGGCCCGGTGTTGGCGGCGGTGCGCGAGCGCCTCTCGGACGACCTCGACGCCCCGGGCGCGCTCGCGGCGATCGACGCCTGGGCGGCGGCGGAGGGCGACGACGCCTCCTCGCCGGAGCTGGTGCGCGACATCGCCGACGCGCTCCTCGGCGTCGCCCTGTAACCCTCCCTCTGATTCTCGCCCTCTGACCCTCGCTCTGACGGCACGGGCCGTCCCCGGGCCGCGCCACGACGGGCGGGACCCGGGGACGCGACCGCGCCGGACGCGCCCTACGGCGCGGGAACGGGGTCGCGGGCGGCGTCGGGACGGTCGACGAAGAGCCCGCCGGCGAGGTCCCCCGCGCGGAGGGCGGAGCCGGCGAAGTTCGCCTCGACCGCGCTCCTCTCCGCCGCGCTGGGAGTGGCGTTGGTGCAGCTCACCGGGGCGCTGTGACCGGACATCAGGTCGGTGCAGCGGCCGGTGCGACGGTCGGGCAGACCGAGGATGTGGCCGATCTCATGGGTGGCGATGCGCAGGGGATGGTAGCCCTCGGCGGTCGCCTCCCTGCCCATCCAGATGGTGCCCCGGCCCAGCCTGGTGACGCTCGTGCGGGGCCAGCCGTTGTCGGCGAGCACCACGAAGTCGGCGGGTGTGCCCGCCACGAGCCGCACGCTGGTGACGGAGGCGTTCCAGACCTGTGCGGCCTGGTCCATCACCGCGTGGAACTCGGCGGCCCGGCTCGCGTCGTACCGCAGCACGCGCACCGCCGCGCTCGCCGTCATGCTCGCCGTCATGCTCGCCGTCGTGCTCGCCGTGGTGCCGCCGGCAGGCTGGGCCGCCCGGGCCGGCGACACCGTGAGCAGCACGGCCGCTCCCGTGAGCAGGGCCGCGACGGCCCGGAGGAACCGTGACACTCGCATGGGGGACATGTGCACCGTCGTCTCCTCGGCTGGGGGATGACCACCACGAGGCGCGCCGGTGACCGGGGTGTCTCGGGTGGGGCTGCCGCAAACGTACGTTCGGCGGACCCGGCGGGGGACAGGCCAGTTTTCCCCTACTACCGCGTTATGGATCGCGAGGCGTTCACCCGAGCGGCACCCGGGGAGCCAGCCAGGGGAACACGACGTACCACAGCGCGGCCACCGCGACGCCGGTCAGCAGCAGGACGACGGCCAGGCGCAGCGCGGTGCCGCCGGGCAGGTGCCGCCAGAGGAATCTGTACACGCCGGTTCTCCCTCGGTCAGTCCTGCCGTTCCTCGCGCCGCACGAGCACGCCCTGGACGACCAGGCGCTGCGCGGCGGAGAACTCGGGATGGCAGGTGGTCATGGTCATCAGCGCGGTCGTGGGCCGCCGCCCCGGATGGCCGGGAACGGGGTCGACGACGCCGACGTCCCCGGGATCGACGACCTCCTTGCGCGTGACCTCATAGGTGTAGCGGGCGTCCCGCGCGTCGACCACGATGTCGTCGCCGCGGCGCAGCTCGTCGAGCCGGTTGAACGGCGCGGCGTAGGTGGTGCGGTGCCCGGAGAGCACGAAGTTGCCCACCTGGCCGGGCAGCGCCGTGCCGGGGAAGTGGCCGGGACCCTTGCGCAGCTCCGCCGGCCCGACGCCCTCGACGACCGCGTACCGGTATCCGGCGCCCAGCCGGGGGATGCGCAGCAGCGCCAGGGCGTCGCCGAGCTTCACCGCACCGGGACCCGCGTGCTCGCCGTGCCTGTCGAAGACGTCTCCGAGCCGCTGCTGCAGGACGCGCTGCTCCCGCTCGGTCTCCGCGCCGGTGCCCCAGAGCAGGTACGCGTAGAACAGCAGCAGGACCAGCCCCACGGGCAGGCACAGCTCGCCGATGACCCTGGTGACCGCTCGCACGCACCGAGTATCGCCCGCAGAGATCTCCGGGCGGCGGCCACGCGGAGGGCGTTGGTGAATTCTTTGGCACGCCCGGTACGTGAGCGGTGAGTCCGTCGTGCGTCCCGCGCCGTACGGCCGCGTCGTCCGGTCGTGTGCGCGGTCCTTCGCCCACCTCCGGCGGGCGGTGCCGGGTCAACACCGTGAAAAGCCAAACGATCATTTGGTTAAACACTGAGCGCCGGACCCGGGGGCTCTTTCCCGAATGAGTACAACGGTGAAGCAGCGAAATACCGCTGGTGACTCAGTAAATGCTCATTCGCTTGAGCCGGCTACATCGGGAGTCCGAAATGACGCGAAAAAACACAGTACCTGTTCTCCTGGCGGTGACGGTTGCGGGCGGCCTGACACTCGGCGCCAACGGCATCGCCAATGCCCAGCCCCGCTCTTCGGCGCCGGGGCTCGCCACCCATCCGGATCGGTGTCGGCCCGGGCCCTGCGACCCCGAGGTCGCCGGGAACGGAAACGCCGGCGGTGCAGCCCAGGAGGAGAGGCGCTCGAACCGGCCCCACCCGCACGCGGGCCACCTGTCGCTTGGCCTCGGGCTGGGCCTGGGGCTGGGGTTGGGAGTGGGGGCTACGGCCGCGGCCGGCGTCGGAGTGCGGGTCGAGCCTGCCGTGAACGCGGCGATCGGGAGTGCGGCAGAGGCGGATTGCGTTTGCTTCCCTGCCACCGATGCGGCCGAGCCTGCTGTGGAGGAGGCCAGGCCGGTGACCCAGCCGGTGACCCAGCCGGTGACCAAGCCCGTTACCCAGCCGGTGACCAAGCCGGAGAGCCGGGTCGAGCCTGTGGTGAAGGCCGAGCCGGAGACCCCGTCCCAGCCCGCGGCCGAGCCTGCTCGGGGGGAGGCCGAGCCCGTGGTGGACGCGCAGGCCAGGCCCATCGACGCGGACGCCGTTGTCGAACCGGTCGTGCCGGTGGCGGTGCAGGAGCAGCGACCGACGTCTGTGCCGGAGACTCAGGTGGTCACACAGCCCAGCGTCGACGACGGCTGGGGGCCGGTGTGGAACAACGGACCCGGCGTCTGGACGGACAACCGGACGCCGAACGGCAACGCGCCGGCTCAGCCCGTCGTCGCGCCTCCGGGCATGGGCGGCAACGCGGGGATACCCCCGGTCCAGAACGCCGCGCAGAACCCCGCGCAGAACCCCGTGCAGAGCGCCCCGGGGGCGCCGCAGGCCGCGCCCGGCCCAAGCGAGCTCGAGAACGTGCCGGAGAAGGGGCCCGAGGAGGCTCCGGAGAAGACGGTGCCGGAGACGCCGATGAGGGTGACCCCTGAGCAGGCGATGCCCGCGGGTGGTCCGGCCGGTGGCGCCGCTCTGCCGTTCACGGGGGCGCCGACGGGAGTCGCCGCCGCGGGCGCGGGCCTGCTCGCCGCCGCCCTCTCCTTCGGCTGCGCCCTGCTGGTCTCCAAGCGCCGCCGCTCCGCACGCGCGAAGTAAACGGCGAGGACAACCGCCAGTTCGCCGTCGTCGGCCCTCGTCTTCGTGCCGGAGGGCCGCTCGCTGTCCGGACGTCGAGCACAGGAGCGGTAAGCCCGTCGCGTGTCCCGCCCCCCACAGCGGGCGCGGGCCGTACCGTGTGCTGCACATCCACCGCGAACTGCGGCGACGCGCTCGTGGTCAATGAAGCGAAAACATGGACGATCCTTCGGTAAGCACCGTGCGCCGTTATGGAGCAAGCCTTCCCGCGACACATATAACAGTCGAGCAGCGAAATGTCGCTGGCAATCAGGGCAAATGCTCAAGCAATTGAGCGCGCGTTATCGGGAGTCCAAGTGGCGCGAACTAAAATACCTATCTTTGTGGCGGCGGCGGTCGTCGGCGGCCTGGCCCTCGGGATCCCCGGGGCCGCGGCGGCGCAGTCCGTCGGCTTCACCGTCCTTCCGTCGGACGACGGCGTGTATCCGCCCAGGCCCGTCGTGGTGGAGAACGTCCAGACGCCGACGGAGCCGGTGGTGGTGAGCGACAACCAGGTGACGCAGCCCAACAACATATGGCCGCAGAACAACTGGCAGGGCTGGAACTGGCCGCAGGCCTACACCAACAACGACACCACGAACAGCAACGCGCAGCCTGTCGTCGCACCCGCCGGTGCGGGCGGCGCCGGCGGGGTCATGCCGGTGCAGAACGCCGTGCAGCAGGCCGCGCCCGAGGCGATGCCGGAGGAGGAAGTCGAAGAGGCGATGCCGGAGGAGGAGACGGACGAGGAGAAGACCTCCGACGAGGACTTCGACGAGGAGGACTTCGAGGACGAGGCGGCGGGCATGGGCCCCGAGGAGACCATGGGCGGGGGCGGTCCCGCGCAGGCCGCGGGCGGCCCGGCCGCAGGCCCGCAGCTGCCGTTCACGGGTGCGCCGATGAGCGTGGCCGCCGCGGGTGCCGGCCTGCTGGCGGTGGCCTTGGGCTGCACGCTGATGTCCGCGCGGCGTCGCCGGTCCAGCGGTGCCGAGTAGGAGAAATCGCCGGCTGGTCGTCATCGGTCTGCCGTCGCTGGCCCTCGGCCTTGTGCTGGCCGGGGGCTGGGCGGCCCACCTCGGGCTGAGCGTGCGCGACCAATTGGAGGCGACGCGGGCCGCCCTGCTCCGGCTGCGGCCGGGCGACTTCGGGGCGGCCCGCTCCGCCGCCGTGACGCTCGCCGAAGCCCGCGGCCACGCGGCCGAGGCGCGGCGGCTGACCGGCGGTCTCTACTGGGCGATGCTCACGCACCTTCCCCTGGTGGGCGACGGCGCGGCGACGGCCAGGGGGCTGGCCGCGTCCGTCGCGGACGTCACCGACGTGCTGACCGGAGTGGAGCGCGCGGCCGCGCCGCTGCTGTCTCCGAGCGCGCAGTCGCCGGGGGACCTGCGGCGCGCGCTGGCCGCCCTCGACGCGATGGCACCCGTGCTGCGCGACGGTGTCGTCCGCGTGGAGTCGGCGAGGTCACGTGTCGCGCGCACGCCGGCGTCGACGGGGCTGGCCGCCCTGGACGGCGCGCGTGACACCGTGCTCCGTGAGACGGTCCGGCTCAGGGGCCTGCTGAGCCGGGGAGCGGACGCCGCGGCCCTCCTGCCGCCCATGCTCGGCCGCGGCGGCCCCCGCCGCTACTTCCTGGCGTTCGAGACCAACGCCGAGGCCCGCGGCACCGGCGGCCTCGTCGGCGCGTTCGGCATCCTGAAGGCCGACGGCGGCAGGGTGTCGGTGACGCGGCTGTCGGCCAACACCGGCATGGCGGCGAGCGCGAAGCCCGTCGCCGACCACGGCCAGGGGTTCGCCTCGCGGTACGGGCGGGGCGCGACCACCACGCTGTCGGTGTCCAACCTGTCCCCGCACTTTCCCTACGCGGCGGCCACCTGGACCGGCTTGTGGCGCCGGCAGACCGGCCAGGAGCTCGACGGGGCCATCGCGACCGACCCGGTCGGCCTGTCCTACATCCTGGGCGCGATCGGGCCGGTGAGACTTCCCGGAGGCGAAACGGTGACGGCCGGTAACGTCGTCGACCTCACCGAACGGGTGGCCTACGCCCGCTATCCCGATCCTGCCGAGCGCAAGAAATACCTGATCAGGATCGCCGGCGCGGTCAGCGAGGCGCTGACCGGATCGCTGCGTGAGCCCGCGCGGCTGCTGCCCGCCTTCTCACGCATGGTGAGCGAGCACCGGCTCCGCGTCTGGAGCCGCAACGAGGACGAGCAGCGCCGCCTGGCGGCCACCCCCCTCGGCGGGGTGCTGCCCGAGCGGCGGGGGCCGTACGCCGGGCTCGTGGTCAACAACTCGGCCGGCACCAAGCTCGACTACTACCTGGACCGCTCGCTCACCTACGAGCTCGGGCCGTGCCGCCCGGACGGGCAGCGCACCTCCCGGGTGCGGATCCGGCTGACCAACGACGCGCCGCGCGGGCCGCTGCCGACGTACGTGACCGACCGGCTCGACGACCCGGAGCACCCGCACGCCGCCGGGTCCAACCTGCTCTGGGTGTCGCTGTACGCGGCGGTCGGCGCGAAGGCCACGGCGGTGCGGCTCGACGGGCGGCCCATCTCGTACTACGCGGAGACCGAGCGGTCCCATCCCGTCTACTCCAAGGTCCTGGAGTTCGCGCCCGGACAGTCGAGGACGCTGGAGATCGACCTGCTCGAACCGTACTCGGCGGCGGCCCCGGTGGTGCCCTCACAGCCGCTCGTCCGCCCGCAGCGGACGAGGGTGACGGCCGACAGCAGGGGCTGCTCCTCCTGACGAGCCCCAGGGGGGCACCGACAGGAACCGTAAAACCCGGCGTGCCGCGAACGGCGGCGCGCCGGGAGCGGCCTAACGTCCCGCCCATGGAACGTACGTATGCGGGGGAGACCGCGGCGCAGGAGACGGACGCGGACACGGACAGCAGGCCGAAGGACGCGGAGACCTTCCGCGTCCTGTTCGTGTGCACGGGGAACATCTGCAGGTCGGCCATGGCCGAACGGCTCGCCCTGGCCGCGCTCGGACCGGATTCGCCGATCCGCGTGGGCAGCGCGGGAACCCGCGCCAGGGCGGGGCTGCCGATGGCCGAACGGGCACGGACGGTGCTCCTGCGGCTCGGCGGGGACCCGGCGGGTTTCGCGTCACGTCCGCTCACCGCCGAGGCGGTGGCCGGCGCCGATCTCGTGCTGGCGGCCTCGTCCGAGCACCGCGCCGCGGCGGTGGCCCTGCGTCCGCGCTCGGCGCCGCTGTCCTTCACCATGGCCGAGTTCGGCGCGCTGGCCGAGGCCGTGCCGGCCGAGAACCTCCTGCGCCATCGGGACCCCGTACGGCGGGCGCGGGCGCTGCTGGATGAGGCCCACGCGCTGCGAGGGCTGGTCCGGGTGGACCAGCCCGACATCGCCGACCCCTACGGGCGTTCCCGCAGGGCCTACCGGGAGGCGGCGCGCCGTATCGTGGACGCGCTCGCCGTTCCGTTGCGCCTGCTCGGACAGGTGCCGGCGCCCTGACCCCCGCAGCTCCGCTCCGCGCGGCCGCTCCGGGGCCCGGTTCGCCCGCTCATGCCTCCACCGGCTCGGGAAGCTTCGGCGTCTCCTGCTCGGCCTGGGTGTAGCGGTACTCGTAGTAGTCGCCCCGCTTCGCCGGCACGAAATTCAGAACCGTCCCGACGAGACGGGCGTCGATCGACGACAGCAGTTCCTCGGCGCGTGCCACCTGCTCGCGCCGCGTCTTGCCGTGCCGTACGACGAGCAGGGCGCCGTCGCACACCGCGGACAGGGCCGCGGCGTCGGTGACCGGCAACAGCGGCGGCGCGTCGATGATCACGATGTCGTACTCCTCGGTGAGCTGGGCGAGCACCGAGCGCATGCCCCGGGAACCGAGCAGTTCGCTGGGGTTCGGCGGGATCCTGCCACTGGGCAGGACGGACAGGGCCGGCTGCCCCCACGTCTGGATGACGTCGTGCAGCCGAGCCCGCTCGATGAGGACGTCGGTGAGACCGGTGCCGCCCTCGATGCCGAGATAGGTGGCGAGACGGGGGCGGCGCAGGTCGGCGTCGATGAGGATCACCCGCCGGCCCGCCTGGGCCATCGTGATCGCCAGGTTGGCGGAGGTGGAGGACTTGCCCTCAGCGGGGAGGCAACTGGTCACCACCAGCGACTTGAGCTGCTTGTCCACCTTGATGAACTGCAGGTTGGTGCGCAGGGATCGGTAGGACTCCGCCCGTGAGGATCGGCCGTCCCCGCGGACGATCAGCGGGTGCTGCCGGGCGTCCCGCTCGAAGCTGATCATCCCGAGAACCGAGCTCCCGGAGACCTGTTGCAGCGCCTCCAGGGTCTTGATGCTCGTGTCCAGGCGATCGCGCAGCACGAGCGCGCCGATGGCGGCGAACAGCGCCAGCAGAAGTCCGAGCGCCACGTTGAGCAGCGGCTTGGGAGACACCGGTGCCTCCGGGACCTCCGCCGCGTCCACCACGGAGACCCGGACCGTGGCCCGGCTCTTGGCACTGGGCCGCTCGAGCTGGTCGACCAGCGCGGAGAAGGCCGCCCCCAGGGCGTTGGCCCGGGCCGCGGCGCGCCTCGGATCGGTGTCGGTGACGGTGGCGCGCAGGAGCGAGGTGCTGGGGATGGACTCGGCCGTGATGCTCTCCTGGAGGCTGGAGACGTCCGCGCCGTGAGCGATCTGGCCGACCACCCGGCGACTGGTAAGCAGGGTGGCGTAGGACTGCACCCGCTGCTGCGACAGGGCTCCGGCCTGGAGGGCGGCGGAGATGCTGCCCTCCCTGTCGTCGCCGGAGACCAGCATGGAGATCGTCGAGACGTACTTGGGCGGCGTGTTCGCGGTGATGACGAGCGCGGCCGTCACCCCGGTGAGGAGCGAGAGCAGCAGGAGCAGCCAGTTCCTGCGGATGAGTCGCACGTAATAGAGCAGTTCCATGTCATTTCCGTCTGGCGAGGTGAGAGGACTGTGCGCGGAGCGGCGGGTAGACCCGCACCCGTTGCGGCAGGCCGATAAGAACGGAGGCGGCCACCAGCCCGATGAGCGACGCGCTGAGCGGTGAGATCCAGCGCAGCGTCATCAGCAGGTCCAGCACCCCGGTCACGGCCGCGAGGACGGCGAGCGCCAGGGCGGTGAGCCGCTTGCTGAGACCGAGTTTGTGCAGCCGATGGGACAGGTGGTCCGTCCCGCCCTGCATGATCGACCGCCCGGCCCTCGTGCGCGACAGCACCACGACTCCCGTGTCGACGGTCGCGACGAAGGTCGGCAGGAGCAGGCCCGCGATCGCGGTGCCGGGGCCCCGGCCTGTGACCAGCAGGGCCGCCGAGGAGGCGAGGACGAATCCGATGAACAACGAGCCGGCGTCCCCCATGAAGATCTTCGCGGGCGCCCAATTGAACGGCAGGAACCCCAATACGGACAGAAGCAGGGCCGTCAGGAGCAGCCCGAGCACCGGTTGGCCGGACACGAAGGCCGCCGCCGCGAGGATCGCGGCGGACCCCACGGCGACGGCGCCGAGAGCGCCGTCCATGTTGTCGAGCAGGTTGAAGGAGTTGGTGACCACGGCGATCCACACCAGGGTGACCAGGAGGTCCAGCCAGGTGCCGGTGAGCGGCGCCACGACCCCGCTCACCACGACGACGCCGGCCGCCAGTGCCTGTACGGCCAGCCGGGTGAGCGGGGGGAGCGGGATGAGATCGTCGATCAGGCCGAGCAGGGCCATGGCCAGGGCGCCGACGAGGATGCCGGCGACCGGCCTGACGGCCGGCCCGGCGAGTGCGATCGGCGGGAGGAGGGTGCCCAGCGCGATGGCGACCCCGCCCAGGTAGGGAGTGGGCCGCCGATGCGACTTGTGCCCCCCGGGCCGGTCGACGATTCCCCAGCGCAGCGCTACCCGTCGCAGCACGAGCGTGGCCGCCGCGGTCAGCAGAAAGCCGCAGACCGCGGCGGCCAGGACAGTGGAGCCGTTCACCGCAGGGGAGCCGCCGGCTCCGCGCGGGCCTCGGCGATGGTCTCCGTCAGGATGTCGTCGAGCGTCCGGCTGGGTGACCAACCGGTCAGCCCGCGCAGCTTGGTGGTGTCGGGAACACGGCGCGCCATGTCCTCGAAGCCCTCCCCGTACGCCTCGGCGTACGGGACCAGCTCGACGCCCGACGTGCTCTTCGTCATCTCGACGATGAGCTTGGCGAGCTCCAGGATGCTCACCTCGTGACTCGCTCCGATGTTGAACGTCTGGCCCACCGCGCCCTCGTGGTCCAGCAGGCGCACCAGCGCGTCGACCACGTCCTTGACGTGGGCGAAGCAGCGGGTCTGGGTGCCGTCGCCGTACACGGTGAGGGGCTGCCCGGTGACCGCCTGCCGGACGAGAGCGGGGATGACCATGCCGTACGCGGGGCTCTGCCGGGGGCCGACGGTGTTGAACAGCCGCACGACGATCGTCGGCAGGCCGCGCTCCTTGTGGTAGGTGTTGGCCAGGATCTCGTCGACGGCCTTCGCCGTGCTGTAGGACCACTTGGCCAGCGCCGGGCTGCCGAGGATGCGGTCGGCGGACTCCGTGAGGGCGTCGCCGGTGTTCTTGCCGTAGATCTCGCTCGTGCTCGTCACGAGGATCTTGCGCCGGTAACGGTGGGCCGCCTCGATGACGGTCTCCGTGCCGCGGATGTTGGTGACGAAGGAGCGCAGCGGCTCCTTGAGAATCAGCTTGACCCCGACGGCCGCCGCGAGGTGGACGACCACGTCGCACTGGCGCACGAGTTCGTCGACCATGAGGGTGTCCAGCACCGATCCCTGAACGAAACGCAGGTTCGGGTGCGGGGTGAGGTTGTCGAGCCGGCCTGTCGACAGGTCGTCGAGCACGACGACCGAGTCGCCGCGGGCGAGCAACGCGTCGGTCAGATGGGAGCCGACGAAACCGCTTCCACCCGTGATGAGGTAGGTCCGCCTTGGTGCGTTAGTCACCGAATCCTCCTGGGACGTGTGCTTGAGATGTGAAAGACGGCGTGCGGAACGCGTGTCAGAAGGGACGAGGTCAGCGGTGCGGCCCGAAGGTCTTCTCGAACCACTCCACGGTCTGGCGCAGCCCCTCGTCCATCGGCACCGGCCGCACACCCGGGAACAGGTCGAGAAGCCGCCGGGAAGACGCCTGCGACACACGGATGTCACCCGCGCGCGCGGGGAGGAACGTGGCCTCCACAGGGCGGCCGAGCACCGCGCCGAGGGCGTCCTTCAGGGACAGCAGCGAGGTCCGCGACCCGAACGCGAGGTTCACCGGGGCGCCGCTCGCCACCCCGCGGACCGCCGCCTCGGTGAGCACCGCCGTGACCGTCCCGACGTAGGTGAAGTCCCGTGCCTGGGTGCCGTCCCCGTGGATCGGCACCGGTTCGCCGGCGAGCGCGGCGGTCACGAACGCCGGGATGACCGCCGCGTACGCGTGGCCTGACGACTGCATGGGCCCGTACACGTTGAAGAAACGGAAGGGCAGCACCCGCAGGCCGAAGCTCGCCGCGTAGGCCACGGCGTACGCCTCGGTGGCGAGCTTGCTCGCGGCGTACGGGCTGAGCGGGCGCGTGGGCAGGTCCTCGTGCTTGTACGGTTCCGTGCAGTCGCCGTAGACGGAGGACGAGGACGCCAGGATCAGGTGCGGCCGGGACGCCCGGCACGCCTCCAGGACGTGGAGCGTGCCCGTCGCGTTGGCCGTGTGCGACGCCATCGGGTCCGCCAGGGACCTGGGCACGGAGGGCCGCGCGGCGAGGTGCACGACGGTGGTCGCCCGGGAGACGAGGTCGCCGAGCAGTTCCCGGTCCAGGATGCTCCCGGTCACCAGTTCCACGCCCACGTCCTCGATATTGCGCCGGTCGCCGGTGCTCAGGTCGTCGAGCACGGTGACGCTCTCGATCTCGGGCCGGGTGGTGAGCACGCGGCAGAGATTCGCGCCGATGAAACCGGCGCCGCCCGTCACAAGAATCCTCATATGTTGCTCTTTTCAGACAAGGCGGTGCCGCTAGGCGCCGCGAAGTGATCGGTAAAGGGCTTCGGTGTTCGAGACGAGGCGTTCGACGCCGAACGCGCCGGTCGTCCACTCGCGGGCCGCCTCGCCCATCCGGCGGGACAGGGCGGTGTCCGAGAGCAGCCGCACGACGTGCTCGGCGAGTTCGGCCGCGTCGGTGGCGGCGAGCAGTCCTGTGTGGCCGTCGCGCACGATCTCGGCGATGCTGCCGACGCGGGTGGAGACCGCGGGTGTTCCGGCCATGCCCGCTTCCACGAGCGTCAGCGGGGTGCCCTCGTTGTCGGCGGTCATCAGCACCACGTCGGCGGCGGAGTAGACCGTCTCGACGTCCTTGCGCCATCCGAGCAGGTGGAAGGAGTCCGGGGCGAAGCCGATCCCCTGCTCCAGCTCCTGCCTCAGCTCGCCGTCGCCGCAGACGACGAACCGGCAGCCGGGTATGCGGCGAAGGACCGCGTCCGCCACCTGGAGGAAGCGGTCGGGCCGTTTGATTCGGGTGAGCCGCCCGACGTAGGCGACCACCGGCGCGTCCTGCGGGAGCCCGAGCTCGGCCCGGGCCGCCTCCCTGCCGGGCACCGGGCCCAGCCGCACGCCGGGCGGGATGACGACGTACTGCTCTCGCCGCCCGATGCCGGCGGCCAGCAACTCGTCACGGACCTGGGCTCCGACGGTCACCAGCCGGTCCGACATCGACGCGAGCGCCTGCTCCGTCCGTATGTAGAGGCGCAGCTTGGCGGGGGAGAAGTAGCCGTGCAGCAGATGCCCGTGGAACACGTGGATCCGCGCCGCCCCCACCCCCGACAGGAGGGCCGCCGTCCGGCCGAGCGCGCCCGCCTTGGCCGTACGCGTGTGCACGATGTGCGGCCGGAATTCGCGCATCGCACGGACCAGCCGGAAAAAGGCGCGCACGTCGTTCGCCGGGCTGATCGAGCGGCCGAGGCCGTGCACCCGGTGCACCGGCACGGCCGCGTCACGCAGGCGCAGATGGTCGCCCTCGGCGTCCCCGACGTGGCCGACGTAGAGCCGGTGGTCGAACTCCTCGGAGTTCAGCCCCTTGGACAGTCCCAGAACCTGCGTGGCCGGGCCGCCCACATTCATGCGGGCGATGATTTCCATGACGCGAATCCGGCGGTCCGGCTTCATAGGGTCCCTCGCTGATAAGCCTGCCTCACGCCCGAGAAACTAACCGGCACGCGGATCTTCGCATCGGTGCGCTCACCGTGTCGGCGAAGAGTTTCCGATTTCGGTACCCGAACATGATCGAGGGCCCACTGCCCCGTGAGAGCCGGACGTCCTTGCAGGTAACGGCGCTGTCGCCCACTGTCGGACCACGTTCAGGCGGGCAGTGCGACTCCGATGGAAAGGACCGGCCAAGAGCGCCGTGTTTCGCTTGCCTGCGCATATCGCGGTGATTTCCTTTTACGTATCTTCCGGCGCGCTCGCCGAGTCGGCGAAGCGCGGTCCCCGGGCATTTCAAACCCGCGATCCCGGATGGCGCGGATAAAAAATCGGTAGGCGGAGCACATGGACTGTCATTCCAATTCCGGCCCCGGCCACGCTGACGTGGCGGCGCCGGTCGGCCCGGGCACGACCCGTCTCCGGGTGTGCGAGGTCGTGAAGACCCTCGATCCCGGAGGCGCCGAAGTGTTGCTCGTCGAGCGGTTGGTGACGGCCCGGAGGCGAATCGTGGACAGCGCTGTGGACTACACGGTGATCTGCCTGCGGGCGTCGACCGGTGAGCTCATCGAGCGCCTGCGCTCGGCCGGAGTGACGGTCGTCGATCTCACTTCGTGCCCACGGGCGCTGGTCTACGCCAGGCTTGCCGCGACGGTCCGGCGGATCGCGCCGGATGTGCTGAACGTGCACTCTCCGGCGCCCGGCATCGTGCTGCGCCCGTTCGTGCGGCTCACCAGGCGCAGCTCCGTCCTCGTGTCGACGGTTCACGGCGTGCGATGGCGCAAGACGATGTTCCTCGACCGGCTCACCCGCAGTCTGCTGGACGACCGTACCGTCGCCGTGTCGCCGGCGGTGGCGCGCTCTCGCGCCGTCGCGGGTTGCCGTCGTCTGCTGACCCGGATTCACGGGGTCGACGTGGGGGACCAGCGGGAGTGGGCCGCACGGGCGGCCGGCGTGCGGCGCGAGTTCGACGTGCCCGAAAGCGCCTTCCTGTGCGTCACCATCGCCAACTTCCGCCCCGAGAAGAACCACCGCATGCTCGTCCAGGCGGCCTCCGAGGTGGTGCGGGCCCGCCCGGACGCCGTCTTCCTGCTGGCGGGGGAAGGGCCGCTGCGGGACGCGGTCGTCCGCGACGTGCGGGAGCGGCGTCTCGCCGGGCAGGTGCGCGTCCTCGGGCGGGTGTCCGGAGCCAGGAGGCTGATCGCGGCAGCCGACCTTCTCGTCCTCAGCTCCCACCACGAGGGGTTGCCCGTCGTGGTGATGGAGGCGCTCGCGGCGGGGGTGCCGGTGGTCTCCACCCGGGTCGGCGGACTGCCCGACCTGGTCACTTCGGGGCGGAACGGCATCCTCACCGAGCCGGGATCGCCCGGCGCCCTCGCCGGTGCCGTGATCCAGGCGATGGAGCCGCGGACCCATCGTGAACTGCGGGCCGGAGCCCTGGCCGATGGGGACGGCTTGGACATGGTCACGACGTCGGAATGGTTCGAGGAGCTCTACGAGGAGCTGGCCGGGCGCGTGGGGGTCTGACGGGCAGGTGGCGTCGCCGCGCAGGGCGGTGTTCTCACGCCTGCCCGGCGCGCCGGCCCCGCCATCACGCCGCCGTGGTGGGCACCCGGCGGGAGATGACCGCGTCGTACCAGCGCTCGACGCGCGCGGCCACCAGCGGCCAATCCAGCGCCTCCGCGGCGCGGACGCCTCGTTCGATCATCCGCTGCCGTGCTTCGTCGTCTTCGAGGAGAGTGTGGAGCTGGGCGACCAGATCGTCCACCGACCCCGTACGGAACATCCGGTATGCGTCCGGAGGGGCCGCGGGGTCGAGCGAGGCGTCCGAGGAGACGAGAAGGGCGGTGCCCAGCGCCAGTGCTTCCAGCGCCGCGTTGGGTATCCCCTCACCCATGCCCAGCAGCCTCCGGGACGAGTGCACGAGGATCTGGGCCCGGCTCACCAGCGAGTAGACGCGGTCGGGGGAGATGTGCCCGGTGAACTCGATCCCCGGACCGGCCGCCGCGAGCCGCCGCAACCGGTCGCGTTCCGGCCCGTCCCCGGCGATGACGAGGCGCGCGTCCGGCCGGGCCTTCCGGACGCGGTGGAACGCCTCGATGGTCAGGGCATGGTTCTTCGCCTTGATCAGGGAACCGACGCTGACGATCAATCCCCGCTCGACGTGGGCATCCGTACGAAACCCGGTCAGACGCCGCAGGTCCAGACCGGCCGACGTCATTCGGATTAGCGGATCGGGCACGCCGATGGCCAGCAGGTCCCCCCTGGGACGGGTCCCCGCCACCAGGAATCCGCCGACATGGCGGAACGCCCAGGGCATGATCCAGCGGTGGTGCGTCGCGAGGGCGCCGTGGATCTGGAGCCCGAGCGGAATGCCGAGGCGCCGCGCGGCGGGGCCGAGCGCGAGCGCCTCCCGATGATCGCCGTGCAGGTGGATGACCTCTGGCCGGCCCATGCGATGGAGCGCGGCGGCGCACTCCATCGCGAAGGCGACCTGGTCGGACTTACGGGAGACCACCCAGCTGGCCGCGGTGCGCGTCAGGGGCAGCGACTCGGTGTCCCGCAGGGGCGCACCGCGACGATGCGCGACGACCACCTCGTGGCCGCCAAGCACCTGGGCGCGGATCTGCCGTTCGATATGGAGTTCCATACCTCCGGGCTCGGGCGGCAGCCGATAGGCGATATGAAGAATTCTCATGTCAGGATCCTGGCTGTGCTGACGGGTGGGTGAGGTGAGTCGCCGGACGGGACCTGGCCGCGGCGCTGCGCCGCCCGGGCCCAGGCGAACGCGGACAGCAGGCTTACGGCGATCACGATCGGCATCCGTTGCCGGAAGATGAGGCCGATGTTCGACATGCTCGTCGCATACGCGATCGTGCAGGGCACGACGAAGAGCAGGATGACCATGAACACTCGGCGGTCCTGGCGCCACAGGTCGCGTACTCCTCGCGCCGCCCAGAACAGGAGGAAGTACCAGACCAGCGTTTCGATCTTCCCGAGCTGCAGCACGAGGCTGCCGCCCATCCAGGGGAACGGCGACAGCAGCGTATAGACAAGCTTCGGCACAATCGCGCTCCATGGATTTCCGCCGTCGTCGAACACGACACCGGAGCCTCCCGCCGCGTTCTCGCTGCGCACCGCTTCGGACTGTCCCTGGTCGAGCTGTTCCTGGAACGACCCGGCTGCGAACTGCGTTGATTCGGGGAAGAACACGAAGAGGGAGACAACACCGGCGAGCAGGGCGAGAGTGCACAAGGGGAGAGCGCGCTTGGACGCGACGAAGCCGAGGAGGAGCGGGAGCCCGCACATGAACACCATGTAGGGGCGCACATTCCACAGCGCCCACAGCAGCGGTGCGAGCAGCAGCACCTTCCGGATACCGAATTTCTGCACGTTCGAGGCGGCCAGGTAGAGGCACGTCACGACGAGGAACGCGTTGAAGCCGTCTTTGTACGTGCTCGCCGTGTGCAGCAGAAGCGAGGGCATGAACGCCGTCAAAGCGAGGAGCCGGAAGGAGGACCTCTCGTCGGCCCCGATGATCCTCGCGAACCGGTAGACGACGATGCACAGTGCGCAGGCGATCAGTGCCACCACCGCGGTACACGCCAGGGGAGCCGGACCGCCGCACAGGTAGATGATGAGCGCGAAAAGATTGCAGGGCACTGTGACGGAATAGATGCCGCTTATCTGAGCCGAGGTGACGAATTGGATGCCCTCGCGGTCCCAGTAAGCGACGATCTCCATCGCTCTGTGCTCATAGGTGTGATTGTCGCCGCCGTACGGCAGAAGGCCGGAGCGAACGACCAGAAGATGGACGATGAGCCGTACGGCGAACGCGAGGAGCAGCACCGGCAGGACGAGCCGTGCCGTGTCCCGGTCGATGAAGGCGTGAACGAGAAGAACAAGTATCGCCGCGGTTATCGCGATGACCACGTATTCCAAAAGAATCACCCGCAGATCGGTGGCCGAGACGTTCCGGGACGTCCGTCAATCTAACGGGGAAGGGCGTGAAGCACGCTGAACGCAGGGCCGCTCGGTATACCAAGTCCCGTAAAAGGTCATTCCCCGGTCCGAGCGGCGACCAGGTCGCCGGCCGACCTTCCGGGGACGAACTGGGCGGGAGTGCTTCGCCCCGATCAGATTCCGGTAATGAGACGGTGAGCGGGCCGCGTCGGCCCCGGCTCCCGGCATATCTGTCGCCAGACTTGCGCTCATGTGCCTGACCTGACCTGTCGCCTTCGGCGCACCGGAGAAGCGTGAGGCACCTCTGGGGACCCGGTGACTTTCTCCGTTCGCGGTTGTCCTCCACGACGACGTCGCCCTTGGTGACCTCGTCTCATGGCGGCGAGGTGAAACATCTGCGTCAGCGCGTAGCCGTTTTGATCAAAAGTGACCGAGGCCTGGAGGGCGAGGGTTCGTAGGCCATGTCGACAACCTTTCTCAGCCGCTCTCTCCGCCGGCTTCGGCTCCCGCGTGGGCGGCATCTGCTCACCTTCACATCGCTGAGCTCGGCCGGGCTCGGGGAGACCGTGCTTCCCACGCTCAGCCTCATCGCCCTCGTCCGGGTGACCGGGGCCGAGACCTCCGGGCATGTCATCTTCGCCCAGTCCCTCGCGAACTTCTGGTTCCTCGTGTTCGATCCCTGTCTGGAGAGGGCCACCCAGCGGTTCGTCCCGATCGAGCAGGAGCGGACCGGCCATGGGTGCGCGCTCTTCCTGCGCCTGCTGCGCCTGGACGTCGGGATCGCCCTCGCGGCGACCGTGGTCGCCCTCGCCGCGGTTCTCGGGGCGTGGATCTCGGGCATCCTCTCGGCGGACCTCGCGCTCATGCTCGTCCTCTCGGTCGCCGGCCGCGGTGTCATGGCCCCGTACGGCATGGCGTTCACGGGGTTCGCCATCGCGGACCGGTTGCGTGTGTCGGGACTCCTGCGCGTGCAGGGCGCGCTCGTTTCGTTCGGATTGTCGCTCGCCGGGCTCTTCACCGGTGGACCTGTGCTCTATCTGGCCGGTCAGGCGGTGGGCGCACTCCTGGTCGCCGCGGTGCTCTGCCTCCTCGCCTCGCGCGCGGTGGCACGGTCACTGGGCCCGGCCGTCGGCAGCCCACGGCTACCCGCGGGGATGGTCCGGTTCACCCTGCCGACCTCGATCGGCACGATCGTGGCGGGGATCTCCGACACCGGCATCCTCACCATCGCGGGCTTCGTCGGCGGACCACCCCTCGTGGCCATACTCAAGATCACAATGGCTCCCGGGCGCTTCTACGCCACCCTGGCCACCCCGGTCGCGGCGATGCTGTATCCACGACTCGCCCAGGCCATCGCGCGCGGAGCCGGCGCGGCCGTCATCAGACGCGACATCGTGCGTACCACGCTGCTGATGACGGGGGGCGGAGCGCTGACGGCCGCCATCGGGCTTCCGCTGATCGGCCCCGTCATCGCCATGGCCTACGGCGCGGAGTTCGCCGACACCGGCGTGGTCGCGGTGCTGCTGCTCGGCGCCGCGTGCGTGAAGGGCCTGGTCTGCTGGTGCAACGTTCTTCCCCTCGCGACGGGGAAGCCGGGCTGGCGGCTCGCCTATCTCTGCGCGGAGGCGGCCCTGCTCGTCGCAGCGCTGCTCATCGCGGCCTGGACGTCCACCGCGGCCTTGACGACGGCGCTTCTCTTCGCGTGGGGGAGGCTGCTGATCGCCATCCTCGGCACCGGATTCTGGATTACGTCGCTGCGACGCGTCATCACGTCCGACCCACACGTCCGCCTTCCGGATTCGGCGGCACGTCCCACCCAGGCCGCGTGACCCCGCATCGGCCGACCCACACGTCCGCCTTCCGGATTCGGCGGCACGTCCCACCCAGGCCGCGTGACCCCGCATCGGCTTGGTTCCGCCTGAATCGCCGGGGGTAATGCCGAGAGCAGAACTGCGCAATTTCTTGCGGTCGTACGGCGATGTCGCCGACGACGCCCGCTCCGTGCGGGCGATCCTGATTCAGGTGAAGGGCCCTGCTGGCGGAGCATTTCCGGTGTCGCCCATCGAGTCCGTGCCGCCGAGAAACAGCCCCTTGATCAGCGTGATACCCGACTGAAGCCATCCTAGACTGAAAGAGTCTCGTAGATGCGTACGGAACAAACAGCTGCGCAGGCCTCGATTTCAGGAGCGCGTCTCAAAAAGGTCTTCCTGGTCGCGGATCAACTGGCTCTCGGGGGAGCCGAGAATCAGCTCGTTCTTCTCGCGCGGAGCCTGCACCGGCGGGGCATCGAGACAGTCGTGCTCGTGATGTTCGGCGGCGGGCCGCACGAAGCCGCGCTGAGAGACGAGGGCATCCCTGTCGTCTACCTCGGATTCCGGGGTGGACGTGAGATTCCTCGTGACCCGGCCAACACTTTCGCGGCTTTCGCCCGTCTGGTTCGTCTGCTCCGGCGGGAGAAGCCGGACGTGGTCCACGCCTTTCTGTATTACGCGTACGTGGTAATCGCGCCCGCAGCCCGGCTTGCCGGAGTGCCCGTGGTCGTGGCCGGACGGCGGAACATGGGGTTCTACAAGGAAACCGGCAAGAAGAAGGCGATGCTCGCCGTCGAGCGCGTCGCCATGCGGATGACGGATCGCGTCATCGCCATTTCCCGGGCGGTGGCCGAGAACACGGTACGCCAGGAAGGGCTGGACGCGGACAAGATCACCACGGTCTACAACGGACTGGCGCCGGAGGCGTTCGACGAAGTCATGCCGGCTGCCGTCGACACTGCCCTGCCCGTGCTCCTCTGTGTCGCCAACCTGCGTAGTTCGAAGGGGCACAAATACCTGATCGAAGCCATGGCCTTGCTGGAGGAGCGAGGGGTCGCCGGCACGCTGCTCCTGGTCGGCGACGGGGACGAACGTAAGGGTCTCGAGGAGCAGGCACGGCGACTGTCCGCGGACATCCGTTTTCTCGGGGTCCGTCAAGACGTCGCCGCCCTGTTGCGGCGCGCGGACGTCTTCGTTCTGCCGTCAGTGAGCGAAGGGCTCAGCACTGCCGTGATGGAGGCGATGGCCGCGTGCGTTCCTGTCGTCGCCACCGCGTCCGGCGGGCCCCCCGAATTGCTCGAAGGGCGAGGTCTGGTCGTCCCCCCCGGTGACGCCGCCGCTCTGGCCGACGCTCTGGCCACCCTGCTGGTGGACCGCGACCGCGCTCGTGATCTCGCGGTCAAGGCCCAGGCATGGGCCAGGAGTCACCTGACCCTCGACGCCATGGTGGACAGACACATCGAGATTTACAGCGAACTCCTGTCCCGCAGCCGTGCCGGATAGCCCTCCGGCACCGGAAAGGAGCCCTCTGCGGAGGGCTCCTTTCCGGTGCCGGTCAGCAGGGGCGGCCTTTGCGTCACGGTTCCGTTAGGGGGCAGCCGGCCTCCGCCGTGAGGAGTCCGCCCGCCTCCGCGTGCGTGCGGTGCCACAGCTCGAACTGGAGCAGCGTCCACAGGTGGCCGCTGTGGTCCTCGCCCGCCGCGTGCCGGCGCAGGAGGCTCCGTACGGCCTCCGGCCGGAACAGGCCCCTGCCCCGCGCGGTGCCGTCGGTGAGCATGTCGTGGGCGAGCTCGCGCAGCTCGCCGCGGAGCCACGCGGCGAGGGGAACCCCGAATCCCCGCTTCGGGCTGTTCAGCAGCTCGGGCGGCAGCCACTGGGCGACCGCGCGCTTGAGCAACATCTTGGTCCGGGTGCCACGGGTGTGCAGGCCGGGGGGGAGGGCCGCCGCCCACTCCATCAGGCGGTGGTCCAGGAACGGCGATCTGGCTTCCAGGGAGTTGGCCATCGTGGTGATGTCCACCTTGACGAGCAGGTCGCCGGGCAGGTAGCTCAGGACGTCCACGTCGAGGACGCGCCCGAGGTCGGTGTCCGCCGAGGAGTCACGGTAGATCGCGTCGAGCAGCAGGTGACTGTCCGTCTCCGCCAGCCGGTCACGCAGCGCGTCGCCGTAGAGCTCGGCTTTCTGCTCCGAGGTGAAGCAGGACATGAGGCCGGCGTAGCGGCGGGAGGGACGCTCCGCGGCGAAGCGCATCAACCGGCCGAGCCGCCGAAGGCGCGACCGCGAGTGGCTCCTGCGGGTGATTAGATCGCCGACCCGCGAGGACATCGCCGCGAGCGGGCCGGGCAGGGCCGGGATCCTCCGGGCCTGGTTCATGAGGGCGTACCGCTGGTAGCCGCCGAAGCATTCGTCGCCCCCGTCGCCGTTCAGCGCGACGGTGACGTGCCTGCGGCTCAGCTGCGCGACGTAGAAGGTGGGGATCGCGGAGGAGTCGGCGAAGGGCTCGTCGAAGTGCCAGGCCAGGCGCGGCAGGATGTCGAGGAGGTCGGCGGACACCACCAGCTCGTGGTGGTCCGTGCCGTACCGGCCGGCGACCAGGCGGGCCATGTCCCGCTCGTCGTACCTGCTGTCCTCGAAGCCGATGCAGAAGGTCTTCACGCGTCCGGAGCTCTGCATGGCCATGGCCGCGACGACGGCGGAGGAGTCGACGCCGCCGGAGAGGAACGCGCCGATGGGACGCTCGCTGACCATGCGGATCCGGGTCGCCTCCAGCAGGAGCTCCCGGAGCTGTTCCTCGGTCTCCCGCTCGTCCACCGGGCCGCCTCCGGTTCGGCCGAGGCTCCAATAGCGGCGTACGGACACCCTGCCCCGCTCCCAGATGAGGAGGTGACCCGGAGGCAGTTTCTGCACGCCCTCGTAGATCGACCAGGGGGCGGGGACGTACTGGTAGGTCAGGTAATGGTGCAGGGCGACGGGGTCGATGTCGCGGGCCAGCCCGGGATCCTGAGCAAGGGACTTGAGCTCGGAGGCGAAGTGGACGGCGGTCCCGTCGGCGCGCCAGTACAGGGGTTTTTTCCCGACACGGTCTCTGGCGAGGAGCAGACGCTGGCGGGCACGGTCCCAGATGGCGAAGGCGAACATGCCGCGAAGACGGTGGACGAGGTCGGCGCCGTGTTCTTCATAAAGGTGGACGAGGGTTTCCGAGTCGCCCTGGCCGTGGAGCCGGTGTCCTTTGGCCACGAGTTCGCGGCGGAGCTCCGGGTAGTTGTAGATCTCCCCGTTGAAGACGGCGACGATGGTGCCGTCCTCGTTGCGGACGGGCTGGTCACCGGTGGCGACGTCGATGATGGCCAGGCGGCGCATGCCGAGTGAGGCGTGCGGGTCGTCGTGGTAGCCGGCGCCGTCGGGACCGCGGTGGACGATCACGTCGCACATACGGCGGACCAGATCGGGGTCCGGGGCCAGCGTGGACACCGTTCCGGCTATCCCGCACATCGATCCTCCAGGCGCTGTCCAGGGACGCGATCGGACGCCGGGGCGTGGTCCTCCGCGAGGATGTTCGCCGGCCTCGGCCGCGGCGATGCTAGAAAGCGCCGGTGCCGAGTCGCCCCACCGCTGTCAGTCTGGGCGGCGGGGCGGGCGCCGGCGGGAAGTGACGTTCATGCGCGGCGGTGTTCATGCCGCGGTTTTACGCGTGCGTGCACATTCGTACTGCGTGGACCATCTCGGACGGCACGCCCGAGGTCAGGCCAGGTGCCTGCTGTCGAAACCGGCGCGCAGGAGCGCCTCGTAGGCGGCGCGCACGACCTCCGGGACCTCCTGGGCGATCGCGAACCCGCGCCCGGGATACTCGATGACGCGCTGCAGGTCGCCCACGAGCATGTCGATCACGAACTTCTCGTCACCGATGGCCCTGACGTAATCAGCGAGTGTCAGCGGTTCGGATGAGCACACGACCTCGACTTCGGGCCAGAGCCTGCGGGCGGTGGCGTACGAGCGCCGCTCCATGTACGGCTTGGAGATCAACAGCACCGACCGCGGACGAATCCCGGCGGTGGCCAGGACCCGACGCGACAGGGTGATGTTCTCCCCGGTGTTGGCGGCTCTCGGCTCCAGCAGGATCACCTCGTCCGGGACGCCGAGTCGCAGGGCGTGCTCGCGATAGTGCACGGCCTCGCCGCGAGGGAAGCGGGCGAGCGTCCCCGGGCTGTTGCCCCCGGTGAAGACCAGGCGAGAAAACAGCCCCTCGTGGTACAGCCGGGCGGCGTGCCCGGCCACGCCGAGGTCGTGGCTGCCCAGGCCGATGGCCACGTCACAGGGCCGAGGCGAGTGGCCCATCCGGTGGTAGTCCCAGAGCAGCTTCGCCTGCCGCCGGTGCTGTTCGTTGATGGCCTGCCGGTCGCCGGTCACGGTACCTCCTGGTCGCGATCGTGGAGGCGCGGGCTCAGCCCGCGCCGGATGCCCTCGATACCGCGCAACGGTCGTGCTCAGGACGCCGTGATCTCACGGGTCGCCAGAGGGTTACAGCGTGCGTTCACGCATTCCCCGGTGGCCAGGTCGAAGGTGAAGAAGTGGCCGAGGCACTGGACCTTGCCGTCCTCGATGACGGCGCCCTCGGACAGGTCCTCACCCGCGTGCGGGCAGTACCTGGCGATCTCGAAGGTCCGGTCGCCGTCGGTGACGACGATGCGCTCGCCCTCGTCCCTGCCGGTCTCGTATTCCTCGATCGCCTGCAGCGCCGGTGCGTTGGCGTGTTTCAGCAGCCCGACCAGGTAGCCGTTGAACACATCGGGGTCGCGGTGGAGGCGGATCCGCAGGGACAGCAGCAGGTCCTCCCATGCGACCTCGCCGGCCAGGATCGGTTCGACCCAGCGTCCCTGCACGCTGACGGTGTAACCGGGCCGCTCGGTGGTCGCGGGGCCGATGGCCAGGCCGTCCGCGTTCATCCGGACGTCCCAGACTCCGCCGTTGGGTCCCGTGATCTCGAAACGCACCGTCATGTCGATGTGCTTGAGGAAGTACGTGCTGAGCGAGCCCAGCCGGACGAAGTGGTTGACGAAGCGCTCAGGGAAGTCGGGGCCCGGTTCGGGGTACTCGACGTGGAGCTTCTCGAGGATCTCCGCCCGGTCCTCGGCGTAGCGCTGGATGTACTCCTCGACTCCCTCGGTGAAGCTGAACCGCGCCGATACGGGGTCGCGCGTCACCTCGCGGGTCTCCAGGTCGAGCCGGTCACCCGGCTTCAGTGTCTCGAAGACCTGCCTGGGCAGGCGCTCGCTCAGCCAGCTCCTGGCGGCCTCCGGGTGGACGAAGGCTCCGTTCTCGGTGTCCAGCACCCAGTTGATGTCGCGCAGCTCGGGGTCGAGGAAGCAGGGCGGGCCGGCGAAGGGGATGGCCAGCTCCGGCCCCGTCGCACGTATCAGGCGCTGAACGGAGACCAGCTTGGCGATCCGCTTCTCCATGGCGATGCGCCGTTCCTCCTCCTCGTCGTAGGAGTAGCGCATCGGATGCCAGGTCGCCGAGGAGGCCTGAACGGCCATGACGTCGAGCCGGCCGCCCGCCATGTGCTTGGCGCGGCGGGTCTGCGACGCGATCAGCTTGGCGTCGTTGCAATTCAGCACCGACCTGCCCTCGGCCACGATGAGGAACGCCGAATCGTGATACAGCGGAGACGGCTGGGGAATCGTGGTGATCCACGATTCCCCGTCGTTCAGGGTGAATCGCTCCCAGGGTGCGATTTTGACGATATTCGTGACACCGGTCTCCCGGATTCGATCGATGAGCGTGTCCGACGGATAGGTGGGGATCAGCACCGTGGTCTCGTCGCTGAGCTGTTCGAGGAACCAGGAGTCCATGTGGTCCAGATGTTCATGCGAAATCGCCACATAGGTCGCCGAGGTCAGGCTCTTGACGTCGAGATGATCGTTACGCGGGAACTGGAACCATGATCCCATGTAGGCGCCGTGCGGGCTCATCCACGGGTCGAACACCAGGGTGAACGCGGATGCCTCGACGGCGAGCCCGGCGTGGCCGATGGAGGTGAGGGTTGCCATATTCCTCGGTTTTCCTTACTCGGGCATTCGTCGTTTCGGCGAAAAAGTATGCCCGCTGGGTAATCGGATGGTTGCTCTACGGCGTCGCAGTAAATCACACCGGTCAATCGGCCGTGCGGGTTGTCCGGCAACCGCGAACTAAGGTCTGAGTAAATACTCGAAATGCCATTCCGGCTGGATCCGACGGCGAGTTCGAGAAAGCGTGGGCGTTCGACGCGTCATCGGCTACCGGCTCGCCCCTTTATGAGCCGCTATCGGCGAGTTCCCGGCCGGTGTGAAAACATCTCCCCGTCATCCCGCCCGTCACATGAGTGGGGCCGCAATATCGATGAAAGCGCTATATTTCCCCGTCCGGGCTTTTACGGATGAAGGTGGGGGTGGTCATCAGTGAAGGCGCGCAGTAGCGTCAACGCCGAGTCGGCGTTCGGGCAGCTCATGGCCGCCCTCTTATAGATCATCGGCACAGGTGTGGCAATCAAGGACCTCGGCCGCCGTCGTCGCGACCCCGGGCCAGGCCGTCGCGGCCCCGTAGCTGTCCCTCGGCCGCGCGGCCTCCACATCGGCAGCCTCTGGACGGCCGGCGGGGCCAAGCTCGCCAGCGTGACCTTCACCAACGAGTCCCCGGCGGGGTGGCAGCAGGCGAGCTTCACCACACCCGTCATCATCTCCGCAGATGTTCACTACCGGAGGTGAGCACAACCAGCCTGACGGCGGTTCCCTTCAACCGGACCCACGTCTGCGACAACGAGGTCGGCTACCTCACCGAGGCCCTGCGCCAAGGGTCCACCTGCGGCGACGGGCCGTTCACCCGCAGAGCCACCGCGCTCCTGCGCGAGCTGACCGGCGCCGGCCACGCGCTGCTGACCACCTCCTGCACGCACGCGCTGGAGATGTCGGCGATCCTGCTGGACCTGCGGCCCGGCGACGAAGTCCCGGTTCGTTAGCGCGGTTCATCGGCACCGGCGATTACACTCCTGCTGGCCGGCGTCGGCGGCAACCCGGAGTGATTCAATCATGCTCGAACTGGAAAGCCGGAGTGCCCGGAGAATTCGGGCCGCGGTCCTTCCGGCTTTCTCGGCCAGCGCATCACATACCCGCTGGCCGGCGCGGCAACGGCGGGGGTGTATTACGTTCTTCTTGGCCTGGGTTTGCTGCTGACCAGGAACTCGGTGCCCTATCTTTTCCTCGTCGTGAATTGCCATTTCGTCACCGTGGTGGCCGTCTACCCGGCATACCGGCTCGTCGTCTTCCGCGGCTGCGCAGCCGGCTGGATCAGCGGCTACCTGCGCTTCTACGCCGTGGGGCTGACCTTCCTCGGCGTGTCCGTGGTGGGACTGCCGCTCCCTGAGTTACCTCGCCAACCGATTCTGGGCTTGTCGGGCGACCGGCAACGTCTGAGCTCGGCAACCCGCGTCACGCCGTACGGCAAAACGGGGAGCGGCGATCCGCGTCCGATTGCGCGGGCTGTTATTTTCGGGCGGTCGGCCGCCCGGAACCGCGGATCGCCCGGCCGGCCAACTTCTGGGGAAGGAACCCAAAAACGTGAAGGCACTCGTTCTGGCGGGGGGAAAGGGAACGCGGCTGCGCCCGCTGACCCACACTTCGGCCAAGCAACTCGTTCCCGTCGCGAACAAGCCGGTGCTCTTCTACGGTCTGGAGGCGATCAGGGACGCCGGCATCACCGATGTGGGGATCATCGTCGGCGACTCGGGCCGGGAGGTCCGCGAGGCCGTCGGCGACGGTTCGGCGTTCGGGCTCGACGTCACCTACCTCCAGCAGGAGGCCCCGCTCGGGCTGGCGCACTGCGTCCTCGTCGCGCGGGAGTTCCTCGGCGACGACCCGTTCGTCATGTACCTGGGCGACAACTTCCTGGTCGGCGGCATCGGCGGCCTGGTCGACGCCTTCCGCGCGGAGGACTGCGACGCCCGCATCCTGCTCACCCGGGTGGCCGAGCCGCAGTTCTACGGCGTCGCCGAACTCGGTCCGGGCGGGGAGATCGTCGCACTGGAGGAGAAGCTCGAGCACCCGCGCAGCGACCTGGCGATCGTCGGGGTCTACACGTTCTCTCCCGCGATCCACGAGGCCGTGCGCGCGATCACACCGTCCGCCCGGGGCGAGCTGGAGATCACCGACGCGATCAAGTGGCTCGTCGACACCGGCCACCGCGTGCGGTCGCACCTCGTCACCGGCTACTGGCGCGACACCGGCCGGCTGCAGGACATGCTGGAGTGCAACCGCATCGTGCTGGAGGCGGTCGAGCCCGACGTCGCGGGCACCGTGGACGGGCTGTCGGAGGTCAGCGGTCGCGTAGTGATCGCCCCCGGCGCCGTCGTGGAGGGCTCGGTCATCCGCGGCCCCGTGGTGATCGGCGCCGATACCAAGATCATCGGCTCGTACGTCGGGCCGTACACCTCCATCGGCGAGCGCTGCGTGATCGAGGACGCCGAGGTGGACTACAGCATCGTGCTCGCCGACTCGGCCGTCCGGGGCGTCTGCGGCATGACCCACTCGCTGATCGGCCGCAACGCGGAGGTCACGCGGGCGACCGGGGTGCCCAACTCCTACCAGCTCATGATCGGAGACCACAGTAAAGTGCAGGTGCGCGCGTGAAGCTCCTCGTCGCCGGCGCGGCCGGGTTCATCGGCTCCCACTACGTCCGCTCGCTGCTGTCGGGCGCCTACCCCGGCTACGAGGACGCCGAGGTCACGGTGCTGGACAGGCTCACCTACGCCGGCAACCCGGCCAACCTGGCACCGGTCGAGGCCGACCCGCGGTTCACGTTCGCGTACGGCGACGTGTGCGACGCGGAGCTGCTGGCCGAGCTGGTCCCCGGGCACGACGTGGTCGTGAACTTCGCCGCCGAGACCCACGTCGACCGCTCGATCACCGGTGCGGGCGACTTCGTGACGACCAACGTGCTGGGCACGCAGCGGCTGCTGCAGGCCGCCCTGGAGGCGGGCGTGCGCACGTTCGTCCAGGTGTCCACCGACGAGGTGTACGGCTCGATCGACGAGGGGACGTGGACGGAGGCGGAACCGCTGCTGCCGAACTCGCCCTACTCGGCCGCCAAGGCCGGGGCCGACCTGCTCTGCCGCGCCTACCACCGCACATACGGGCTGGACGTCCGGCTGACCCGGTGCTGCAACAACTACGGGCCGTACCAGTACCCGGAGAAGGTCGTCCCGCTGTTCGTCACCAACCTGATCGACGGGCGGCCCGTGCCGTTGTACGGCGACGGCCGCGTGCGGGAGTGGCTGCACGTGGACGACCACTGCCGGGGCATCCAGCTCGTGCTGGACAAGGGGGAGCCCGGCGAGATCTACAACATCGGCGGCGGGACCGAGCTGAGCAACATCGATCTCACCCGCCGGATCCTGGACGCCTTCGGCGCCGGCTGGGAGATGGTCGAGCGCGTGCCCGACAGGCCGGGGCACGATCGGCGCTACGCGCTGGACAGCGGCAAGATCCGCGCGATCGGCTACGAGCCTCGGGTGGACTTCGACGAGGGCCTCGCGGACCTCGTGCGCTGGTACCGGGACCACCAGGACTGGTGGCGCCCGCTGACGAACCGCCGCGGGTGAGAGGGCACATCGTGACAGACAAGGGACGGGGGTCCTTGATGGAGAAACTGGTCGTGGTCGGGCAGGGGTATGTCGGCCTGCCGCTGGCCGTCCGCGCGGTGCGCGCGGGATTCGACGTGGTGGGCGTCGAGGTGGACGAGTGGCGGGTCAAGCGTCTCAACGCCGCCCAGTCGTACGTCGAGGACGTCGGCGACGACGCGCTCGCGGCGGCGCACGCGACGGGCCGCTACCGGGCCAGCGCCGACTACGCCGACGCCGAGGGCTTCGACGTCTGCGTGATCACCGTGCCGACGCCGCTGACCGACGGCGTGCCCGACCTCAGCCACATCGCGTCGGCCGGCCGGTCGCTCGCGCCACGCCTGCGGCCGGGCGCGACCGTGGTGCTGGAGTCGACCACCTATCCCGGCACCACGGAGGAGTACCTGCGGCCGATCCTGGAGGAGGGATCGGGGCTGCGCGCACCCGGCGAATTCCACCTGGGCTACAGCCCGGAGCGGATCGATCCCGGCAACGCGCTCTGGGGTCTGGAGAACACGCCGAAGGTCGTCTCGGGTCTCGACGACGCCGCCCTCGCGCGGGTCCGCGCCTTCTACGAGGCCGTCGTCGAGCAGGTCGTCCCCGTGTCCTCGCCCCAGGTGGCCGAGTTGTGCAAGCTCCTGGAGAACACCTTCAGGCACGTCAACATCGCCCTGGTCAACGAGCTTTCGGTGTTCGCGCGGCAGCTCGGCATCGACGTGTGGGAGGCCATCGACGCCGCCTCGACGAAGCCGTTCGGTTTCATGCGCTTCACCCCGGGGCCCGGCGTCGGCGGCCACTGCCTGCCCATCGACCCGTCGTACCTGTCCTGGAAGGTCAAGCGCAGCCTCGGGCACAACTTCCGGTTCGTGGAGCTGGCCAACGACGTCAACGACCACATGCCCGCGCACGTCGCCGACCGGCTGGTCCTGGCGCTGAACGACCGGCGCAAGGCCGTGAACGGCAGCCGCGTGCTCCTGCTCGGCCTGTCGTACAAGAAGAACACCGGCGACTGCCGCGAGTCCCCGGCGCTGGAGGTGGCCAGGCACCTGCGCAAGCTGGGCGCGGACGTGCGCGCGGCCGACCCGCACGTCGACCTCGCCCTCGTGCCGGAAGGGGTGGCGCTCGCCGAGGCGTCGGCGCGGGAGATCGCGATGGCCGACGCCGTCGTGATCCTCACCGACCACGACTGCTTCGACTACGCCCTGGTCCAGCGTGAGAGCGCCTTCGTCCTCGACACCCGCAACCGCTGCCGGGGGCCCAACGTCGAGCGGCTGTGACACCGCCACCACGGGCGGCTCCCCGCAGGAGGGGGGGCCGCCCGTGCCGTACTCAGCGGGACAGGTCGTGCGGGCCCACGGCCGGACCGTGCTCGTACGGCAGGTCACCGACGAGCGCGACCCCCTCGTAGGCGCCATCCGGCAGCGCGAGCCGCGGCGGCGGGGGCTCGTCCCGTCCGGACCCGCGACCGCCGAGACGGCGGGCGACGTCGTCCCGCAGCCGCGGCAGGTAGGCGTAGAGGCGGTCGCCCGGGCAGGCGGTCCGGTTGAGGTCGCGGTGGCCGATGACGGCCTCGTGCGGGTCGAGGTCGTACACGTCGCACAGCCAGGCGAGCAGGGTGGTGAGCGCGGACAGCTGCCGGGCCGGGGGGAGGACGGAGGTGTACGTCCCCTCGGTCTCGATGCCCAGCGTGTGGTCGTTGTGGTCGGCCGCCTGCGCGCCCAGCACGTGCCTGCCCGCCTCGACGGCCGGCAGCGAGCGGTTGCGGCCCTCCATCACGTATCCGCCCCGGCTGACGGTGAACTGCTCACCGATGTCCTCCCAGCCGTTGCGCCGCATGTGGTAGCGCTGGATCGACCGGGACAGCCGGAAGGCGGCGTCGAGGTCGGTCGCGCCGGTGTTCGCCGTCGCCGTGTGGTGGACGACGAGCCGGTCGGGCGCCCGGTCGAGTACGTCGGCCTTGCTCCTCGGCGGGTCTGCCTTCCAGTCGGACCGGGTGTACACGCGCGGCCGTCTTGGGCGGTTTCCCGCCCACACGGGCGTGGCGACGGCGACGATTCCACCGTGTGCGGCCAGAAGCGCCGGCAGCAGGAACCCCGACCTAAGGAACGCGCGGCGTGAAACCGCTGGCATCCGTCCTCCCCGAGTGCACGCGGACCCTCGGGGGGTCCTCGTCCGGCGGGAGGCGGCATCGGTATCCCCTTTCTCCGCCGCGGATATTCCTGCCTACGGAAAACCGGTCACATGTCAACCGAAATGTCCGCGCTATTTCCCGGGGAGAAACGCCGTAGTCCGGTCATGGAATGGCAGTACCGCGATCGCGGGAATGTCGCGAAATTCCCCGTACGGGCCCGGATGTGGGCGCCACTGACCTTGCGTGACGACGGGCGGCCGGGCGGGGCCGCGCGACGTCACGCGGACGAAACGCGGACCACACGAGGGGCGGGCCCGTGTTAACGCGATGTTGCGTCCGTTATGCCTGTGGATTGCGTGTTTCGCGGGTGCGGCACATGTAACGGCCGCACGGTCACGCATGGTCAAAGTGCGTAACGCGCTCTCCCTAGCTTCTGGTACCGGCCCCAGATGCGAAAGACGCGGGAGGAACGATGACGGCGACGCAGGCGGCGACACCCGGGAAGGGCCGCTGGATCGGTGACTGGCGACCGGACGACTCCGTCTTCTGGGAGAGCACCGGCAAGAAGGTGGCCCGGCGGAACCTGATGTTCTCGATCCTGGCCGAACACCTCGGATTCACCCTGTGGACCGTGTGGAGCATCGTCGCCGTCAAGCTCGGCGCCTACAAGTTCTCCACCGACCAGCTCTTCTGGATCGTGTCGCTGCCCAACCTGGTGGGCTCGGCGCTGCGCATCCCCTACACCTTCGCACCCGCCCGGTTCGGCGGCCGGAACTGGACCGTGGTCAGCGCGCTGCTGCTGCTGGTGCCCGCCGGCCTGCTGGCGGTGGCGGTGAACGACCCCGGCACGCCCTACTGGGCCTTCCTGGTGATCGCGGCGACAGCCGGGCTCGGCGGCGGCAACTTCGCCTCCAGCATGGCCAACATCACCCACTTCTACCCACAGAACAGGCAGGGCGCCGCCCTCGGCCTGAACGCGGCCGGCGGCAACATCGGCGTCAGCTCCGTGCAGTTGCTGATGCCGCTGGTCATCGCGGGGTTCGGGCTGGCCGCCGCCGGGTTGTTCTGGGTGCCGTTCATCCTGGCCGCCGCAGCCGGGGCGTACTTCTGCATGGACAACCTCACCTCGGCCAAGGCGGAGCCGCGGGAGATGGCCAAGGCGGCCGGCCGGGCGCAGACGTGGATCATGTCGGTCCTCTACATCGGCACGTTCGGCTCGTTCATCGGCTACTCGACCGCGTTCCCGCTGCTGATCAAGTCGCAGTTCCCCGAGCAGGCCGCGCTGACCTCGCTCGCGTTCCTCGGCCCGCTGGTCGGCTCGGTCATCCGGCCCGTCGGCGGCTGGCTGTCGGACCGCCTCGGCGGGGCCTCGGTGACGTTCTGGAACTTCGCCGCGATGATCGTCTCGGTCCTGCTCGTCTGGCAGGCCATGACCGCGCACAGCATCGCGCTGTTCTTCGCCGCCTTCATGCTGCTGATCGGCACCGCGGGCGTCGGCAACGGCTCCACGTACCGGATGATCCCGGCGATCTTCCGGGCGAAGGCGGTCGCGGGCGTCGAGCCCGGCACCCCGGCCTACGAGGAGGCGCTGGCGACCGGCAAGCGCGACGCGGCGGCGGCCATCGGGTTCATCTCCGCGATCGGCGCCTTCGGCGGGTTCTTCATCAACCGCGGGTTCGGCAGCTCCATCGCCGCCACCGGCGGCGCGGGGGCCGCGCTGGCGGCCTTCGCCGCCTTCTACGCGATCTGCTTCGGGCTCACCTGGTTCTGCTACATGCGCACCCTCGGCGCGAAGGGCGCGCCGAGCCTGGCGGCCGCTCGCGTCTGACCTTCCGATGCGGGCGCCCGAGCGGCGCCCGCCTTTTCCGGACCGATGCCTCACAAGCGGCGACAGCACAAGTGAGCTTTCGAGACGACGGGGTCTCTCACACGCCGCGCACGCCGAAGTTAGCGCGGTTGGCGCCTTGTAGCACAGCGGTAACAGAAGGGACCCAGCGGTGAAACCGCCTGTCAGCACCATCGGATCCATGCCGATCTCACTCCACGCTCCCGGGCCTGTGATCTCACAGGCCGCCGCGGACACGACCGTGGGCTCGGCCACGCACTGCCCGTACTGCGCCCTGCAGTGCGGCATGTACGTGTCGAAGGGGGAGATCACCCCGCGGGAGGACATCCCGGCCAACGCCGGCGGCCTGTGCCAGAAGGGCTGGACGGCGGCCGAACTGCTGACCTCACCCGAACGGCTCACCACTCCGCTGCTGCACGGCAGCCCGGTGAGCTGGGACGAGGCGCTCGACTACGTCGCCGCCCGGATCGAGGCCGTCAGGGCCGCGCACGGGCCGGACGCCGTGGCGGTGTTCGGCGGCGGCGGGCTGACCAACGAGAAGGCCTACCAGCTCGGCAAGTTCGCCAGGGTGGCGCTGCGGACCAGCCAGATCGACTACAACGGCAGGTTCTGCATGTCGTCGGCGGCGGCCGCGGTCAACCGGGCCTTCGGCATGGACCGGGGACTGCCGTTCCCCATCACCGACATCGCCCGCGCGGACGCCGTCCTGTTCGCCGGGGGCAACGTCGCCGAGACCATGCCCCCCTTCGTGCGGCACCTGACCGCGATGCGGTCCGGGGGCGGCAGGCTCGTCGTCGTCGACCCGCGCCTCACCCAGACCGCCAAGATGGCCGACCTGCACCTGCAGGTCACCCCGGGCACCGACCTCGCGCTGGCGCTCGGCCTGCTGCACATCGCGATCGCCGACGGGTACGCCGACCTGGACTACCTGGCCGCCCGCACGACCGGCTTCGAGGCGGTGCGCACCTCCGTCTCGGCCTGGTGGCCCGAGCGGGTGGAGCGCGTCACGGGCGTCCCGGTCGCCCGGATGCGCGAGGCCGTACGGATCCTCGGCGAGGCGGGGCGCGCGATGGTGCTGACCGGTCGGGGCGCCGAGCAGCACGCCAAGGGCACCGACACGGTCACCGCGTTCGTCAACCTGGCGCTCACCCTCGGCCTGCCGGGCCGTGAGGGCTCCGGCTACGGCTGCGTGACCGGCCAGGGCAACGGCCAGGGCGGCAGGGAGCACGGCCAGAAGGCCGACCAGCTCCCCGGCTACCGCAAGATCGACGACCCGGCGGCGCGGGCGCACGTCGCGGCCGTCTGGGGGATCGACCCCGCCGACCTGCCCGGCCCCGGCCGGTCGGCGTACGAGCTGCTGGACGCGCTAGGCACGCCGGAGGGACCGAAGGCGCTGCTGCTGTTCGGCTCCAACCCCGTCGTGTCGGCGCCGCGCGCCGGGCACGTCGCGCGCCGGCTGGAGGCGCTGGACCTGCTCGTGGTCTGCGACTTCGTGCTGTCGGAGACCGCGGCCATGGCCGACGTCGTGCTGCCCACGACCCAGTGGGCCGAGGAGTCGGGCACGATGACCAACCTGGAGGGCCGGGTCCTGCTGCGCCGCAAGGCCGCCGCGCCCCCACCGGGCGCGCGCACCGACCTGGAGGTCCTGCGGGGCCTCGCCGAGCGGCTCGGCTGCGGCGAGAAGTTCCCCGCCGACCCGCGCACGGTCTTCGACGAGCTGCGCCGGGCCTCCGCCGGGGGGGTCGCCGACTACTCCGGCATCACCTACGAGCGGATCGCGGCCGAGACCGGCGTGTTCTGGCCGTGTCCCGAGACCCCGGGGGAGCCCCACCCGGGAACCCCGCGGCCCTTCCTGGACGGCTTCGCCACCCCGGACGGCCGGGCACGCCTGGTGCCGGTGGACCACCGCCCGCCCGCCGAGGACGTGGACGAGGAGTTCCCCCTCTACCTGACCACCGGGCGGGTGCTCGCCCACTACCAGTCGGGGGCGCAGACGCGCCGGATCCGCCCGCTCACGCAGGCGTCGCCCGAGGTGTTCGTGGAGCTGCACCCGGACCTCGCCGAGCGGCTGGGCATCGGCCCCGGCGACCGCGTCCGGGTGCGCAGCCGCCGGGGCGCCGCCGAGGGCGCCGCCCGGGTGAACGCCTCGATCCGGCCGGACACGCTGTTCATGCCGTTCCACTGGGAGGGCGTCAACCTGCTCACCAACCCGGCGCTGGACCCCACGTCGCGGATGCCGGAGTTCAAGGTGTGCGCCGCCGCCATCGAGCGCTGCGAAGACGGGGAGCGTGTCGCATGAGACTCGTCGTGGTCGGGAACGGGATGGCGGGCTCGCGCCTGGTCAGCGAGGTCCGCGCCCGGGACAAGGACGTGAAGATCACGGTGTTCGGCGCCGAGGCCTGGCAGCCGTACAACCGGGTGCTGCTGTCGAACGTGGTGGCCGGCACGTCGAGCCCGGACCAGGTCCGGCTGCTCGACCCCCGCTGGTACGGCGAGCACGACGTGACCGCCCGTCTCGGCGTCGCGGTCACCGCCATCGACCGGGACTGCCAGACGGTGGTCGCCGCCGACGGGACGCGTGAGCCGTACGACGTGCTCGTGCTCGCCACGGGCAGCGAGGCGGTGGTCCCGCCGATCCCCGGCGTGGAGCGGGCGACGGCGTTCCGCACGCTGGACGACTGCGAGCGGATCAGGGAGGCCGCCGCGAGCGCGCGCAGCGCGGTCGTGGTCGGCGGCGGGCTGCTCGGCATCGAGGCGGCGCGCGGCCTGGCCGGGCGGGGCGTCCCGGTGACGCTGCTGCACCTGGCCGGCCACCTGATGGAGCGCCAGCTCGACGAGGAGGCCGGGCTCATCCTCCGCGAGACGCTCGACGCGCTCGGCGTCGCCATCCGCACGGGCGTCACCGTGAGCGCGATCCGCGAGCGGCACGTGGAGCTCGCCGGCGGTGAGCTGGTCGACGCCGACCTGGTCGTGCTGGCCTGCGGCGTACGGCCGGTCGTCGGGCTCGCCCGCGACGCCGGGCTGGAGGTGGAGCGCGGAGTCGTCGTGGACGACGAGCTGCGCACCGACGACCCGTCGATCTTCGCGATCGGGGAGTGCGCCCAGCACGCGGGCCGCGTCTACGGGCTGGTCGCCCCCGGCTGGGAGCAGGCGTCGGTCGTGGCCGACCTCGTCACCGGCGCGGACAAGGGCGCGCGTTACCGCGGCTCGCGGCTGGTCACCCGGCTGAAGGCCAAGAGCGTGGAGCTCGCGGCCATGGGGGAGACCCAGCTGACCGAGGACGAGGCGGAGATCGTCCGCTTCTCCCACCGGCACAAGGGCACCTACCGCAAGCTCGTCATCCGGGACGGCCGTTTGGTCGGGGCGATCCTGCTGGGCGAGACCTCGGCCGTGGGCACGCTGACCCAGCTGTTCGACCGGGGCGGGCCCCTGCCCGGCGACCGGACCGGGCTGCTGTTCCCCGACATCGCGGGCGTGGGCGGCGCGGCCGTGGCCGACAACCCCACCCGGATGCCGGACTCGGCCCGGGTCTGTCAGTGCAACAACGTGACGAAGGGCCAGATCAGGGCGTGCTGGGAGTCCGGCGCGCGGGACGTGGAGGCCGTGGCCGCCGCGACTCGGGCCACCACCGGGTGCGGCGGCTGCCGCGACGCGGTGGAGGGCATCGTCGGCTGGCTGTGTGAGCAGGAGGGCGTAAGCGCATGAGACTCGTCGTAGTGGGACACGGCCCGACGGCACACCGCCTGATCGAGACGCTGGCCGCCCGGGGCTTCGGCGGGACGGTCACCGTGTTCGGAGAGGAGCCCCGCCCGGCCTACGACCGGGTGGCGCTCACCTCCTACCTCAGCGGCAAGAGCGTCGAGGACCTCACTTATCCGGTGCCGGACGGCGTCACGGTCAGGACCGGCGTCCGCGTCACCGCGATCGACCGCGCGAACCGCACGGTCACCACCGACGCCGGCGACAGCGAGCCGTACGACGTGCTGGTGCTCGCCACCGGGTCGGCGCCGTTCGTGCCGCCCGTGCCGGGCAAGGATCTGCCGGGCTGCTTCGTGTACCGGACGATCGACGACCTGGACGCCATCAGGGAGGCGTCGCGGGACGCCCGCGCGGGCGTGGTCATCGGCGGGGGGCTGCTCGGCCTGGAGGCGGCCGACGCGCTGCGCGGGCTCGGGCTCGACACGCACATCATCGAGATGAGCGGCTGGCTGATGCCCCGCCAGGTGGACGAGGGCGGCGGCTCGGTGCTGCGCGGCCACATCGAGGGGCTCGGGCTCACCATCCACACGGGCGCGGGCGTGTCCTCGATCGAGGCGGGCCCGGACGGCCGGGTCGCGTCGCTGGTGAAGCCCGGCGGCGAGGCGATCGACACGCAGGTCGTCGTCTTCTCCGCCGGCATCCGGCCGCGCGACGAGCTCGCCCGCGCCTGCGGCCTGGAGGTCGGCGAGCGCGGCGGCATCGTGGTCGACGCGGGCATGCGCACCTCCGACGAGCACGTCTACGCCATCGGCGAGTGCGCCCTGGCGGGCGGCGTGGTCTACGGCCTCGTCGGGCCCTGCAACACCCAGGCGGAGGTGGCCGCCGAGCGCATCATGAGCGGGCCGGCCGCCTTCACCGGCGCCGACATGTCCACCAAGCTCAAGCTGCTCGGCGTGGAGGTCGCGCAGTTCGGCGCGATGTCGGGGGCGCTCGACGTCACCTACATGGACCCCGTGGGCGGCGTCTACAAGCGGCTGTTCATCAGCGACGACGCCAAGACCCTGCTCGGCGGCATCTGCGTCGGCGACGCCGGGCCGTACAACGCGCTGCGGCCGTTCGTCGGCAAGCCGCTGCCCGGCGCGCCGAGCGACCTGCTGTTCGCCGGTGCGGGCAAGGCGTCGGTCGACCTGCCCGACGACGCGCAGGTCTGCTCCTGCAACAACGTGACGAAGGAGAGGATCTGCGCGGCCATCGCCGACAAGGGCCTGACCGACGTGCAGGGAATCAAGGACTGCACCCGGGCCGGCACCACCTGCGGCAGCTGCGTGCCGATGCTCAAGCAGATCCTGGTGAAGTCGGGCGTCGACGTCGGCAAGGCGCTGTGCGAGCACTTCCCGCACAGCAGGGCCGAGCTGTTCGACATCGTCAACGTCCGCGGCATCACCACGTTCTCCCAGCTCATCGCCGAGCACGGCACCGGCCGCGGCTGTGACATCTGCAAGCCGGTGGTCGCCTCGATCCTCGCCTCCCTCGGCCGCGGCCACATCCTCGACGGCGAGCAGGCCGCGCTGCAGGACACCAACGACCAGTTCCTGGCCAACATCCAGAAGAACGGCACCTACTCGATCGTCCCGCGCATCCCGGGCGGCGAGATCACGCCCGACAAGCTCATCGTGATCGGCGAGGTGGCCCGCGACTTCGGGCTCTACACGAAGATCACCGGCGCGCAGCGCATCGACCTGCTCGGGGCCCGGGTCGAGCAGCTGCCCGCCATCTGGCGCCGGCTCGTCGACGCCGGCTTCGAGTCCGGGCACGCGTACGGCAAGGCCCTGCGGACGGTGAAATCCTGCGTCGGGTCCACCTGGTGCCGGTACGGCGTGCAGGACTCGGTCGGCCTGGCCATCGCCCTGGAGCTGCGCTACCGGGGGCTGCGTTCGCCGCACAAGCTGAAGTCGGCCGTCTCCGGCTGCGCCCGCGAGTGCGCCGAGGCCCGGTCGAAGGACTTCGGCATCATCGCCACCGAGCAGGGCTGGAACCTCTACGTGGGCGGCAACGGCGGCTTCAAGCCCCGCCACGCCGACCTGCTCGCGTCCGACCTGTCCACCGACGACCTGGTCAGGACCATCGACCGGTTCCTGATGTTCTACATCCGCACCGCCGACCGGCTGCAGCGCACCGCGGCCTGGCTGGAGAACCTGGACGGCGGGCTCGACTACCTCCGTGAGGTGATCATGGAGGACTCGCTCGGCATCTGCGCGGAGCTCGACGCGCAGATGGAGCGGCACGTGTCCACGTACGTCGACGAATGGCGCGCCACCATCGAGGACCCCGACAAGCTGCGCCGCTTCGTCAGCTTCGTGAACGCCCCGGGCGTTCCCGACCCCTCGATCTCCTTCGAGACCGAACGTGACCAGATCAAGCCGGTGCTTGTTCCCCTGGAGGTGACCCGCTGATGACCGTCCTCGACGCGACCCCGGCCCTTGCCGGCCACTGGACCCCGGTCTGCATCTACACCGACCTGCTGCCCGAGCGGGGCGCGGCGGTGCTCGTCGGCGACCGGCAGGTGGCCGTCTTCCGCGCCTTCGACGGCGCCCTGTACGCCCTGGGCAACCTCGACCCGTTCAGTGGGGCGCAGGTGATGTCGCGGGGCATCGTCGGCACCAGGAACGGCGAGCCGACCGTGGCCTCGCCGATGCACAAGCAGGTGTTCTCGCTGGTCACCGGCGTGTGCGTCGACGATCCCGGCGTCGCCGTACCGACCTATCCCATTCGAGTGACGGACGGAACCGTGGAGGTGAGCGTGGGATGACCACGCTGCTGGAGGAGGTGCCGATGACCCTTGAGACCGCGCCCGACGCGCTGGCCGGGTTCACGATCGGGGTGACGGCGACCCGCCGCAGCGAGGAGCTGGCCGCGCTCCTCGAGCGGCGGGGCGCCCGGGTCGTGCGGGCGCCCGCGATCCGCATCGTGCCGCTCGCGGAGGACGCCGGGCTGCTCGCCGCGACCCGGGCGTGCCTGGACGCGCCCGTGGACGACGTGGTCATCACCACGGGCGTCGGCTTCCGGGGGTGGATGGCGGCGGCCGAGGGCTGGGGCCTGTCCGCCGACCTCAACGTCCACCTCGGGAAAGCGCGGCTGCTCGCGCGTGGTCCCAAGGCGCGCGGGGCCGTGCGGGCGGCCGGTCTGGTGGACTTCTGGACCCCGGCCACCGAGTCGTGCGACGAGGTCAAGGAGTACCTGCTCGCCCAGGACCTGCACGGCCGCCGCATCGCGGTGCAGCTGCACGGCGAGCCGCTGGACGGCTTCGTCGCGTCGCTGCGGGAGGCGGGGGCCGAGGTGATCGAGGTGCCGGTCTACCGGTGGCTGCCCTACCGCGACACCTCGCCGCTGCGCCGCCTGATCAGCCAGGTGATCACCGGATCGGTGGACGCGGTGGCCTTCACCAGCGCTCCCGCGGTGCTCGCGATGCTCGGCGCCGCCCGCGCCGACGGGCTGGAGGACGCGCTGCTGGCCGCGTTCGACACCCGCGTGGTGGCCGCCTGCGTCGGCCCGGTCACGGCCGGGCCGCTGACCCAGCGGGGCGTGCGGGCCGTCCAGCCCGACCGGGCCCGCCTCGGCGCGCTCGCCCGGACCCTCGCCCGCCACCTGCCGGAGAGCGGCGTCACGCGGCTCGTCGCCGGCGGGCACGACCTGGAGATCCGCGGCCACGCCGTGGTGGTCGACGGCGAGCTCAAGCCGCTGCCGCCCGCCCCGATGGCCGTGCTCAAGCGGCTCGCCGAGCGTCCCGGGCACGTCGTGAACCGGGCCGACCTGCGTGTCGTGCTGCCCGGCGGCCCCGCACGCGACTCGGCCGAGCACGCGGTCGAGATGGCCATCACCCGCCTGCGCCGGGCGCTCGGCCCCGCGGGCATCGTCGAGACCGTCGTGAAGCGCGGCTACCGCCTGGCCTGCGGCCGGGACGAACGATGACGCCGGAGCCGGGGACCCCGACCCTGGTGATGGCGGCGCACGGCGCCCGCAGCGGCCACTGGGAGTCGGTCATGGACTCCCTCACGGCCCGGGTGCGCCGTGCCAGGCCCGCCGCACGGGTCGAACTCGGGTTCCTGGAGATCAGCGCGCCGCTGCTGTCCGACGTGCTGTCGCGGGTGCCGGGACCGGTCGTGGTGGTCCCCATGCTGCTCGCCGGGGGATACCACGCGCACATCGACCTGCCGGCCGTCGTCGCCCGCACCCGGCCCGGCGCCGTCGTCGCCGGGCAGCTCGGGCCGCACCGGCTGCTGACCTCGGTGCTGGCGCGGCGCCTGGCCGCGGCGGGCCTGCGCCCCTGTGACGCCGTGATCCTTGGCGCGGCCGGCTCGTCCGACCCCGCCGCGCTGGACGACGTCCGCGCCGCCGCCCGGCTGCTGTCCGTACGGCTCTCGCGTCCCGTCGCCGCAGCGTTCGCCTCGGCCGGGACGCCCACGCTCGCCGAGGCGCTGGAGCGCGCCAGGGCCGGCCTCGCCCCGCGCGTCGCCGTCGCCTCCTACCTGCTCGCGCCCGGTTTCTTCCACGACCGGCTGCTGACGAGCGGCGCGGACCTGGTCAGCGCGCCCCTCGGCGTGGACGACGACCTGGCCGCCCTCGTCTGGGCCCGCTTCGACGAGGCCCTCGCCCGGTCCGGCGCCGCCGTTCCGCCCGCCCCGGCCTCGCACCCCGCCGGCGCGCGTCGCTGAGCGGGCTCCGGCGAGCCCTCCGTACGCCGCCTACGCCGGGGGGCGACAGCCGGTCAGGCGGCGTGGTCGCGGAGGTACTGGGCGAAGGCCTCTCTGGCCAGTTGAGACACGGTCTTGCCCTCCCGTTCGGCCAGTGCCCTGGCGGCCGCCTTCTCCTCCGGACTCAGGCGGAACGTCACCTGCGGCGAATGCCTTGCTCCTCCGCACCCGGGTCGACGTCCGCCTCGTCATCCGCGGTGAGCTCGACGTCCTCCGGCGGCCAGGGCCCGGTGTACTCCTCGGTCATGGCTCGTTCCTCCTGAGCGCGGTCGGCATCACGACGTGCACCGGTCAGAGGAAACGGGCCTGCCCTTACCGCTTTCGTGTCATGGATCGTCGTTACCGTTTCGAATGCGTCGCACATCGCCGGCGGATCCGGGTCGTGACCTCGCCGAGGCCGGGTCGCAGGCCGTAGTCGTAGGGGTTGACCTGCGTGTTCCGGTTCCCTCACGCTTACCGATAACCGAGGAAAAAGGGTCCGTAATTCAGTGTCCCGGGAATGGCCGCGGAGAAAAGTCCGGGCCATGTGGCGAGTCCGCCATTCGTGAATCCGGGTCTTCCGCCAGATGGTTCATTCGCCGAGAAATGCGAGGAGGCGAAGATGCCGCATGCCGATTTCAGGAGTCCTGCGCCGCCGTCAGACCCCGACCGGCCGGAGAGACTGCTGCGCCTCCTGGCCGAGGACCTGCGGACGATCGTCGAGCGGGACCCGTCCGTCCGCGACCGGAAGGAGGCGCTGCTGCACCCGGTGCTCCCGGCGCTGTGGCTGCACCGGGTCGCCCACCGGCTGCACCGGCGCGGGCGGCGGCTGCCGGCCCGGCTGCTGATGCTCCTGGCGCGCACCGTCACCGGGGTCGAGATCCACCCGGGCGCGGTGCTCGGGCGCAGGGTCTTCGTCGACCACGGCGCGGCCGTGGTCATCGGGGAGACCGCGGTCGTGGGCGACGACGTGACCGTCTACCACCAGGTGACGCTGGGGGCGGTCGGCTGGTGGCGTGACAACCGGCGCGCGGCCGGGGAACGGCGGCACCCGGTGATCGGAGCCCGCGTGGTGCTGGGCGTCGGCGCGACCGTCCTCGGCCCGGTGCGCGTGGGCGACGACGCCGTCATCGGGGCCCGGGCGCTCGTCCTGCACGACGTGCCCGCCGGCGCGCGTGCCCTCGCTCCCGCGTCACCGCCGTCACCCGCGTCACCCTTGTCGCCGCGCCACGGCGGCGGGTCGTCCCGTACGGCCCGAGCCCCCCTGTCCCGGCCCCCCGACGAAAGGAGTGGATCGATGAATCCGGACAGCACGGTCCTGATAGTCGGCGCCACCGACGAAACCGTCCGCAAAGCCAAGGAGCTGGGCCTGACCGTCCTGCTGCTCCAGCATCCGACCAAGGTCAGCCCCGAGCAGGAGGAGCTCGCCGACGTCCTGCGCGTCCTGGACTACACCGACTGGGCGGCCGTCGAGCCCGTCGCCCGGCGGTTGCGGCAGGAGCCCGGGTTCCGCGTCGCGCTGTCCATCACCGAGCCCGGGCTGGAGAACGCCGGCCGGATCAACGACCTGTTCGGCCTGGGCGGCACCGGCTACGAGGTCACCCGGAGGTTCCGCGACAAACTCGCCATGCGCCGCCACCTCGCGTCGGTGCCGGGCGCCGAGCTCGACCCGTCCGCGCTGGCCGCCGCGCCGCTCCTGCGGCGCGAGGACCTGGACTCCTTCGCCGCCGCCCACGGCTACCCGTTCATCGTCAAGCCGACCGACGCGACCGCGAGCATCGGCGTCTTCCGGATCGGAGGGCCGCAGGACGCCGACCGGGTGTGGGCCACGGTGGAGGGGCTGCGCGGCACCCGGACCGACCGCGTCTCGACCATGTACCTCCTGCGGGACTTCCTCATGGAGGAGTACGCCGAGGGACCGGAGTTCAGCGTCGAGGCGTTCAGCTTCGCGGGCCGCCACGTCGTGGTGGCGATCACCGAGAAGTTCGTGCACGCCGACCGGTTCGCGGAACTCGGCCATGCCGTGCCCGCCCGGCTGGACGAGCCGGTGGGGGAGCGGATCCGCGCGAGCGTGTCCCGTTTCCTTGACCTGATCGGCCTCAGGGACGGCGTCACGCACACGGAGCTGCGGCTCGGCCCGCGCGGTCCGGTGATCATCGAGAGCCACAACCGCGTCGCCGGCGACATGATCCCCGAGCTCGTGCGCGGCGCGTACGGGATCGACCTGGTCGAGTACGCGCTGGGCTGGCCGTTCGGGCTGGTCCCCGAGCTGCCCGACCGGCCGCAGGCGCACGCGGGGGCGAGCGTGCGCTCCCTGGTGAGCGAGCCGGGCCGGGTCGAATCGGTGGAGGGCGTCGCCGACGCCGCGGCGCGGGACGGCGTGCTCGACGTGCGCGTCACCGCCAAGCCGGGCGACACCGTGCACGCGTTGCGCGACAACTGGGACCGGCTCGGCCTGCTGGCGGTGACCGGCCCCGACACGGCCGCGGCGATCCGCCGCGGCGCGGAGATCGGGGACGCCATCCGGATCCGGGTGACGGACGAGGACGGGCGGGCCTGGCTCGCGCAGGTGGCCGAGGCCCCCGCGCCGGCGCTCGCGGAGGCCCTGGCATGAGCGTCGTCATCGTGCACCGCAACCCGCTGGAGCCGTTCCCGTACGACCGCTGGCTGCGCGACTACGCGGGCCCCGTGGTGATCCTCGCCGCCCGCGACAGGTTCGAGCCGTTCGGCGAGCGGGTGCCGGAGGGCGACCTCGGCTACACCCGCCTGGAGCTCTTCGACCACGACGACCAGGTGGCCGGACGGGTCGCCCGTCTCGCCGCCGAGTACGGCGCCACGCACCTGATCGGGGAGCACGAGGCCGACGTGCTGCGCGTGGCCGCCCTGCGCGAGGAGCTCGGGCTGCCCGGCCCCCGGGCCGCCGACGTGCTGCCGTTCCGCGACAAGGCCCTGATGAAGGAGCGCGCCGCGCGGGCCGGCGTCGAGGTCGCGCCGCACACCGTGCCGGGGAGCGCGGCGGACGTGCTGGCCTTCGCCGGCCTCCACGGATTCCCCCTGGTGGTCAAGAACAGGGCCGGCTTCAACTCCGTCGGCCTGCGCATCCTGCGCGACCGGGCCGCGCTGACGGACTTCCTCGCCGAGACGTACGGCCCGCGGCAGGGCGAGCAGCGAGCCCAGCCGCGGGACGACCTGCTGCTGGAGGCGTACGTGCCCGGCCGCATGTGCCACGTCGACGGGCTGGTGGTCGACGGCGAGGTCGTGCTGGCCTGGCCGTCCCAGTACCAGTACGAGCTCGCGTCGTTCGGCACCGACCCCGGCTCCCGGGTCGACCTGGCGCTCGACCCCGGCGACCCGCTCACCGGCCGGCTGCTGGAGCTGACCGGGCGGACGCTCGCGGCGCTGCGGCGGCCCGGCGGCCGGCTGCGCGACCACGCGTTCCACGCGGAGATCTTCCACACGCCCGACGACCGGCTGGTGCTGTGCGAGATCGCCTGCCGCTCCGGCGGCGGGAAGATCCGCGAGGTCTTCCACAGCCTGTTCGGGGTCAACCTCGCCGAATGCTCCATCCGCGCCCAGCTCGGCCTGCCGCTGCCCGACGTGGAGCGGGCCCTGCGCCCCGGGCGGCGGCCGGAGCCGGCGCGGATGGCGGGGCAGGTGCTCATGATGAAGCGGCCGGGACTGATCCACGCGCTGCCCGACGCGCCGAGCGAGCCCTGGGTGGAGCACTTCTGGCTCTACGCCGAGGCGGGCCAGGTGGTGCCGCCCGCCTCGGGCTCGGCCGACTTCCTGACCGTGGCCATCGCCTCGGCCCCCACCCGCGCCGAGTGCGAGCGCAGGCTGCGGGCGCTCGGCGCCCGGCTGGAGGAGCAGGTGCGGATCGGGGCGGTGCCGTCGTGACCCGGCCGTCGACGCAGGCGCGGTACATGGCCGGGATGGTGGTCGACGCGACCGGCAGCGGCATGTACCTGCCCCTGTCCCTGCTGTTCTTCCACCACGTCACCGGGCTGCCGATCGAGCGGGTCGGCGTGATCATGACCGCGGCGGCGCTGTTCAGCCTGGTCGGCAATCCCGTCGCGGGCGTGCTCGTCGACCGCTTCGGCGCGCGGGCCGTCGTGGTGGGCGGCTACCTGGTGCGCGCCGCGGGGTTCGCCGCCTACCCGCTGGTGGACTCGCCGCTGACGATGTTCCTCGCGGTGGCGCTGGTGGCGCTCGGCGACGGCTCCTACCCGCCGTCGATCCAGTCGTTCGTCGCCGCGATCGCGCGGGGCGCCGATCGCGACAGACTCCTCGCCGCCCAGCGCAGCCTGCGCAACGCCGGCCTCGGCGCGGGCGGCCTCATCGCGGGCGCCGCGCTCGGCCTGGGCAGCGACGCCGCCTACCGGGTGATCGTCCTCGTCAGCGCGGCCGCGTTCGCCGGCGCCGCGCTGATCCTCCGCACGATCCCGGTCCCCGGCGGACGGGCCCGTACGGAAGGGCGGGCGGCGCCGCCCCGGCGGGGCGGGGGATACCGGCTGGTCCTGCGCGACCGGACGTTCCTCGCGCTGACCCTGCAGAACGTGCCGACCGCCTTCGGCTACATGGTGCTTTCGGTGGCGCTGCCCGTCTACGTCACCCGGGAGCTGGGCGTCCCCGCGTCACTGGTCGGCGTGCTGTACGCCGTCAACACCGTCGGCATCGCGCTGCTGCAGATCCCGGTGACACGGCGGCTGATCCGATACCGGCGCACCCGCACCGTCGCGGCCGGCGCGGCCACGTTCGGGGTGTCGTTCGCGGTGTTCGCCCTGCTGGCCGGGGTGCCCGCGCGGCCGGTCGCCCTGGCCGGGGTCTTCGCCGCGACGGCGCTGTTCACCCTGGGGGAGATGCTGCACGGCGCGCCGCTGTCCGCGCTCGTGTCCAGCGCGGCCCCCGAGGAGACCCACGGCAGATACATGGCGGTCTACCAGTTCTCCTGGGCCATCCCGATCACGCTGGCTCCGGCCGTGCTGACCGCGCTGCTGGGCGTGTCGCCGGCCTCCATGTGGCTGCTGCTCGCGGGCGGCGTCGCCTGCTCGGCCCTCACCGTGCTCCGCCTGGAGTCCCGGCTGCCCGCCCGGGCCGTCCACGCGCGAACCCCCGAAGACCCGGAAGAGACAGATGACCGTCGCGCCGCGACGGCGACACAGAAGGCTGGTGTGGAGTGATGGGCAGATCGAGCTGGCACGTGCTGCAGGGAGAGGACCCCGCGTACGCGCTGCCGGAGGCCGCCGGCCAGTGCGGCTGGGTGAGCCAGTTGCGGCCGTTGATCGTCGAGATGACCGAGCCGGGCGACGTGGTGCTCGACCCCTTCGCCGGCTGGGGGACCACGCTGGTGGCGTGCGCGGTCGAGTCCCGGAAGGGGGTCGGTCTGGAGGTGTCGCCCGAGCGCGCGGAGCAGGCCCGAAGGCGCCTGGAGGCGTATCCCGGCCAGACGATGCTGTGCGCCGACGCCCGCACCCCGCCCCTGCCGGAGGAGTCAGTGGACTTCGTGCTGGCGGATCTGCCCTACTTCGGCACGAATCTGGACACCGACTCCGGCGTGGAGGGCCAGTTCTACGCGCTGCGGGACTACGAGGAGTACCTGAGCGCGCTCGACGACGCCTTCGCCGCGGTGACGAGGGTCATGCGGCCGGGCGCGCGTGCGGTGCTGGCCGTGCAGAACCGCCGGCTGGGCGGCAGATTCGTGCCGCTGGCCTGGGACGTCGCCCGGGTGCTCGGCCGCCATCTGACCCTAGGGGACGAGCGGATCCACTGCTACGACCGGCCGGTCGGCGACGACGACCCGATGGTGACCAACCGCTCGCACGAATACCTGCTGGTGGCCGCCAAGGAGCCGCGCCCAGCCGGATGACCGCCTCGATCACGACCCGACGGCCGGCTCCCGCGGGCCCCGCGGCGCCGGGGAGCCGGCCACGTGCAAGGAGTACCCATGATCCCCCTCATCCGCGGTGACATAGCGACCAGAATCGACGACCTCATCGGCAACACCCCCCTGCTCCGTCTCGCCCTCGACGGCCTGCCCCCGGCCGCCACCGTGCTCGCCAAACTCGAGGCGGCCAACCCGCTGTCGAGCGTCAAGGACCGGGTGGCGCTGCGCATGATCGAGGAGGCCGAGGCGTCCGGGGCGCTGACCCCCGGCGCGACCGTGATCGAGTCCACCTCGGGCAACACCGGCATCGCCCTGGCGGCGCTCGCGGTCGGCCGGGGACACCCGTGCATCGTGGTGATGCCGGACAACGCCTCGAAGGAACGCGCGCTGACCCTGCGCATGCTGGGCGCCCGGGTCGAGTTCACCGACCACGTCCTCGGCTTCCAGGGCTGCGTCGACCGGGCGCTGGAACTGCACGCCGCCGTCCCCGGGTCCTGGTACGCCCGCCAGCACGAGAACCCCGCCAACGTCATGGCCCACTACACGACCACGGGACCGGAGATCTGGGCCGCCACCGGCGGCGAGGTCGACGCGCTTGTGTGCGGGATCGGGACCGGCGGCACCCTCACCGGAACGGCCCGCTACCTGCGCGAGCGCAACCCCCGGCTGCGCGTCGTCGCGGTGGAGCCGGAGGGCTCGCCCCTGCTGTCCGGAGGCGCCCCGGGGCCGCATCGCATCCCCGGTCTCAACGGCGGCTTCATCAGCCCCGTCACCGACGTCACCCTCATCGACGAGGTGATCACCGTGCCGGACGCCGAGGCGGCCCGCATGACCCGCCTCATCGCGGCCACCACCGGGCTGCTGGTCGGGGTCTCCTCGGGCGCCGCGGCGTACGGCTGCGCGGAGCTCGCGCGCCGCCGGGACCTGTCGGGGCAGACCGTCGTGACGATCTTCCCCGACACCGGTGAGCGCTACCTCAGCTGGTGGCCGGCCTGACCCGGCGTACGCAATGAGCAGCGCTACCGTCGCCTCGCCGCCCAGACCAGGCTGCCGGGTCTCATCGGCCGGGCCCCCGTCCGGCCGGGTCAGCGGTCGGTGCCGCGGTCGCGGCGGCGCAGGTAGCGCTCGAACTCCGCCGCGATGGCGTCGCCGCTGGCCTCGGGCAGCTCGGCGGCGTCCTTGCGCTCCTCCAGCTCCCGCACGTACTCGGCGACCTCGCTGTCCTGGGCCGCCAGTTCGTCCACGCCGTGCTCCCAGGCCCGGGCCTCCTCGGCCAGGTCGCCGTACGGCATCGGGATGTCGAGCATGTCCTCGATGCGGCGCAGCAACGCCAGGGTGGCCTTGGGGTTGGGCGGCTGGGCGACGTAGTGCGGGACCGACGCCCACAGGGACACCGTACGCAGCCCGGCGGTGCCCAGGGTGTGCTGCAGCACGCCCACGATGCCCGTCGGGCCCTCGTACTTGGTCATCTCCAGGTTGAGCGCGCGGGCCATGCCGGGGTCGCTGACCGAGCCGGTGATCGGCACGGGCCGGGTGTGCGGCGAGTCGTTGAGCAGCGCGCCGAGCAGGATGGCCAGCTCGATGCCGAGATCGTGGCAGAGGCCGACGATCTCGGCGCAGAACGACCGCCACCGCATGTTCGGCTCGATGCCGCGCAGCAGCACCACGTCGCGCTTGGCGCCCTGCGGACGGGCCAGCAGCAGCCGGGTCGTCGGCCAGACGATCGAGCGGGTCAGGCCGTCGCCGAGCTCGACCACCGGCCGGGTCACCTGGAAGTCGTAGTAGTCCTCCGGGTCCAGCTCGACCAGCGGGGTGGCCTTCCACTCGGACTCGAGGTGTGCGAGCACGCCGCTGGACGCCTCGCCGGCGTCGTTCCATCCCTCGAACGCGGCGATCAGCACCGGGTCGACGAGCTCGGGGAGCCCTTCGAACTCGATCACGCGCCGCCTCCTCACTGGCCTTGTGCAGTATGGCTCAGTCCAAGACTATTCGGTGAGGGGCCCCGTACGTCACCTCCGCCGGGCACCGGCCCGTCGCGCTGCCCTGACCTGCGGCGCCCTTCCGCCGGCCGGGAATCGGCCGCCCCTTACCCGGCGGTTATTCCCGTTTCGCGCGCACGATCGGTGTTCCGTCCGGCGGGGCCGATAGGCTTGCCCCATGACCAGCAGACCGTCGTTCCGAGAAGTGCTGTCCGAGCGAGTTCTGATCGCCGACGGAGCGATGGGGACGATGCTGCAGTCCTACGACCCCACCCTTGACGACTTCCAGGGCCACGAGGGCTGCAACGACGTGCTCAACGTGAGCCGGCCCGACATCGTGCAAGCCGTGCACGACGCGTACCTGGAGGTGGGCGTCGACTGCGTCGAGACGAACACCTTCAACGCCAACCGGGCGGCCCTGGGCGAATACGGCATCGAGGACCGCATCTTCGAGCTGTCCGAGGCCGGCGCGCGGCTGGCCAGGGAGCGGGCCGACCACTGGTCGACGCCGGACAGGCCCCGGTTCGTCCTCGGCTCGATGGGCCCCGGCACGAAGCTCCCCACGCTCGGCCACCTGCCGTACGAGACGCTGCGCGACGCCTACCGGGACAACGCCGCAGGCCTGGTCGCGGGCGGGGCGGACGCCCTGATCATCGAGACCTGCCAGGACCTGCTGCAGGTGCGGGCGGCGGTCGTCGGAGCGAAGCGGGCGGTCGAGGCCTCCGGGCGGGACGTGCCGATCATCGCGCAGGTCACCATCGAGACCAACGGCGCGATGCTGCTCGGCTCCGAGATCGGCGCCGCGCTGACCGCGATCGAGCCGCTCGGCGTCGACCTGATCGGTCTCAACTGCGCCACCGGCCCCACCGAGATGAGCGAGCACCTGCGCTACCTGGCCAGGCACGCGCGGATCCCCATCTCCTGCATGCCGAACGCCGGCCTGCCGCAGCTCACGGCCGACGGCGCGTACTACCCGCTGAGCCCGGCGGAGCTGGCGGACGCGCACGAGGCGTTCACCCGCGACTACGGCCTCGCGCTGGTGGGCGGCTGCTGCGGCACCACCCCCGAGCACCTGCGCCAGGTGGTCGAGCGGGTGGGCGGCCGCGCCCGCGCCGAGCGGCGGCCCCGTCCCGAGGCGGGCGCGGCGTCGCTCTACCAGCACGTGCCGTTCCGGCAGGACACCTCCTACCTCGCCATCGGCGAGCGGACCAACGCCAACGGCTCCAAGGCGTTCCGCGAGGCGATGCTGGCCGGCGACTACGAGGAGTGCGTGGAGATCGCCCGGGCGCAGGCCCGTGACGGCGCGCACATGCTCGACCTGTGCGTCGACTACGTCGGCCGTGACGGCGTGACCGACATGAAGGAGCTCGCCTTCCGGTTCGCCACCGCCTCGACGCTGCCGATCGTGATCGACTCCACCGAGCCCGCGGTGCTGGAGGCCGGGCTTGAGATGCTCGGCGGCCGGGCCGTGGTCAACTCGGTGAACTACGAGGACGGCGACGGCCCGGACTCGCGCTACCAGAAGATCATGCGCCTGGTGAAGGAGCACGGCGCGGCCGTGGTCGCGCTGACGATCGACGAGGAGGGCCAGGCCCGCACCGCCGAGGCGAAGGTGCGGATCGCCACCCGTCTCGTCGAGGACCTGGTGAGCACCTGGGGCATGCGGGTCGAGGACATCATCGTCGACTGCCTGACGTTCCCCATCGCCACCGGCCAGGAGGAGACCCGTCGCGACGGCCTGGAGACGATCGAGGCGATCCGCGAGCTCAAGCGCCGCTACCCGGGCGTGCAGACCACGCTGGGCGTCTCCAACGTGTCGTTCGGCCTCAACCCGGCCGCCCGCATGGTGCTGAACAGCGTCTTCCTGAACGAGTGCGTCAACGCGGGGCTCGACTCCGCGATCGTGCACGCCTCCAAGATCCTGCCGATGAACCGGATCCCGGACGAGCAGCGGCAGGTCGCGCTCGACCTGGTGTACGACCGCAGGCGCGAGGGCTACGACCCGCTGCAGCGGTTCATGGAGCTGTTCGAGGGCGTGGACGCGGCGTCCATGAAGGCCGGCAAGGCGGCCGAGCTGGCCGGACTGCCGTTGTGGGAGCGGCTCAAGCGGCGCATCATCGACGGCGAGCGCAAGGGCCTGGAGGCCGACCTCGAGGAGGCCCTCGCCCAGCGGCCGGCCCTGGAGATCATCAACGACGTGCTGCTCGACGGCATGAAGGTCGTCGGCGACCTGTTCGGCTCCGGCGAGATGCAGCTGCCCTTCGTGCTGCAGTCGGCCGAGGTGATGAAGACGGCCGTCGCCTACCTCGAACCGCACATGGAGAAGGTCGAGGGCAGCAGCAAGGGCCGCATCGTGCTGGCCACGGTCAAGGGCGACGTCCACGACATCGGCAAGAACCTCGTGGACATCATCCTGTCCAACAACGGCTACGACGTGGTCAACCTCGGCATCAAGCAGCCGGTGTCGGCGATCCTGGAGGCCGCCGAGGAGCACCGCGCCGACGTGGTCGGCATGTCCGGGCTCCTGGTGAAGTCCACGGTGGTCATGAAGGAGAACCTCGAGGAGATGAACTCCCGGGGGATCGCGGACAAGTATCCCGTGCTGCTCGGCGGCGCCGCCCTGACCAGGGCGTACGTCGAGCAGGACCTGGCCGACCTGTACCGGGGCGAGGTCCGCTACGCGCGTGACGCGTTCGAGGGCCTGCGGCTGATGGACGCCTTCATGGCGGTCAAGCGCGGCGAGGACGGCGCGACGCTGCCGCCGCTGCGCGCGCGGCGGGTGAAGACCGGGGCGGTGCTCACGCGGACCGCCGAGGAGGACCTGCCTGCTCGCTCCGACGTCGCGGCGGACAACCCGGTGCCGACCCCGCCGTTCGTCGGCGACCGGGTGGTGAAGGGCATCCCGCTGGCCGACTACGCCGCCTTCCTGGACGAGCGGGCGACGTTCATGGGCCAATGGGGCCTCAAGGCCGCCCGGGGCGGCGACGGGCCGTCGTACGAGGAGCTGGTCGAGACCGAGGGCAGGCCCCGGCTGCGCATGTGGCTGGAGCGGCTGCAGACGGAGAACCTGCTGGAGGCGGCGGTGGCCTACGGCTACTTCCGCTGCGTCAGCGAGGGCGACAGCCTGATCATCCTGGACGACGACGGGAAGGAGCGGACTCGCTTCACCTTCCCGCGTCAGCGGCGCGACCGGCACCTGTGCCTGGCCGACTTCTTCCGCTCCCGCGAGTCCGGCGAGACCGACGTCGTCTCCTTCCAGGTCGTCACGATGGGCAACCGGATCAGCGAGGCCACGGCCGAGCTGTTCGCGAAGGACGCCTACCGCGAATACCTGGAGCTCCATGGCCTGTCGGTGCAGCTCACCGAGGCACTGGCCGAATACTGGCACGCGCGGGTGCGGTCGGAGCTGGGCATCGGCGGCGACGAGTCGCTGGACGACATGCTCAAGGTGAACATCACCGGCTGCCGCTACTCCTTCGGCTACCCGGCCTGCCCCAACCTGGAGGACCAGGTGCAGGTCATGGAGCTGCTCGACCCGTCGCGCATCGGCGTGACGCTGTCGGAGGAGTTCCAGCTGCACCCCGAGCAGGCCACCTCGGCCCTGGTCGTCCACCACCCCGAGGCGAAGTACTTCAACGTCTGACCGGCCGCATCGGCGCTCACGGGCGCCCCTTACCATGTTGGTCCCCCCCTCATCGGGGGTCTCACCGGGGGAAGGGGCCACGTGGACGCCGTGCTGTTCGACATGGACGGGTTGCTCGTCGACACCGAAGGGGTGTGGTTCGAGGTCGAGACCGAGGTGGTTACCCGCCTCGGCGGAGCCTGGGGGCCGGAGCACCAGGAGCAGCTCGTGGGCGGCTCCTGGGACCGCACCGTCGCGTACATGCTGGAGCTGACGCAGGCCGACGTCGACCCCGCGGTGGTGGGGGAGTGGCTGATCGACGGGATGGAGAGCCGCCTGTCGAGAGGCGTCGAACCGATGCCGGGAGCGCTCGACCTGCTGCGCGGGCTCGGCGACCACGGGGTGCGGACCGCGCTGGTCACCTCGTCGCTGCGGGTCATCGCCGACGCCGTGCTGAAGGCCGTGGGCCGGGAGCACTTCGAGATCGTCGTCACGGCGGACGACGTCATGAACACCAAACCGCATCCGGAGCCGTACCTGACCGCGGCCGGCCTGCTGTCGGTGGACCCGGAGCGGTGCGTCGCGCTGGAGGACTCGCCGAACGGCGTCGCCTCGGCGACCGCGGCGGGCTGCCGGGTGGTCGCCGTGCCGGGCGTCCTGCCGATCGCCCAGGCGCCCGGGCGGGTCGTCATGCCCTCGCTGCTCGACGTGGACGTCGACTTCCTGCGGGCGCTCGTCCGGTAGCGCGGGCCCCCGCATGATCGCGCCGCGGGTGCCAGGATGGGGGTACACCGTGGACTAAGGGGGCCCCGTCATGACATTCAACGACATCGCCTGGCTGCCGCTGTGCGCAGGCGTCACCGCGGTGGGAATCGGGCTCAGCTACCTGGCCTTCCGGCGCAGGGGGGTGACCGCCGGCCTGCGGACCACCGCCTGGTCCCTGCTGCCGCTGGCCGCCTATCTCACCGGCGCGCTGCAGACGCTCTGGAACATCGGCGCGGCGGCGGTGGGTTTCGTGACCGGCCTGGTCCTGTCGCCCTCGGTCTGGGCCGGAGTGATCCTGGCCGGGCTGTCGGCGCTGCTGTTCGTCGTCTCCGGCACGCTGCGCGGCCGTGCCCTGTCCCGGGCGCGTACGGCACAGCCGGAGCCGGGCGGCGCCACCGCGGCGCCCGGGCGGGCCGCCACGCCTGAGGCAGTCACGCCTAAAACGGCACAGACCGGGAAGAAGGCACCGCGTCAGGTCGAACAGACCGCTGCGGATGATTTCTCGGACATCGAGGACATCCTGAAGCGCCGCGGGATCAGCTGATCATCCCACATGGTGGGACCAAGTTACCGGCCAGTGCAATGTCACAGTCCCAAGACATAATCGGAACGCGACTCCGACAAACCCTTCAAGATCAACACGAATGAGTTTCGCGTGAATCACAGTTGAGCCACAGGGCGCCTCTGGGGACTGGTCAGCCCAGCTCAGACCATAGATTCTGCCTCCGGGGGTCGCACACCACGCGGGCCCCCTACGGACAATGTCGTCTGGGATCCAGGGGGCCTGCACCAAATGGCCGTGCGAGGCAAGGTCGTGAGCGGCCACCGCTACTCCGCCGCCGGATCGATCCCGGGCTTCCCCGAGCATGTCACCGCGGGCGCGGTCGGCTCGGGCAGGGCGAAGGAGGATCGATGACCGCGCCGATGGACGTCACCGGCGGGGACGCACAGGCCACCCCGGAGGCCGTCGTCGACGGGGCGGACAGGAAGGCGATCCAGGGCCGGTCCCTCGGCCAGATCGCCTGGATGCGTCTCAAGCGCGACAAGGTCGCGCTCGCCGGCGGTCTGATCGTCATCTTCCTGATCCTGGTCGCGGTCTTCGCCCCGGTGATCGTCGGAGCGTTCGGGCAGGACCCCACGCAGTTCAACTCCGACCTGATCGACTCCTCCACCATGGCGCCCAAGACGGGCACGGGCATCGGCGCCGACCACCTGTTCGGCATCGAGCCGGTCAACGGCCGCGACATCTTCAGCCGGGTCGTGTACGGCGCGCGGATCTCGCTGCTCATCGCCTTCCTGGCCACGCTTCTCTCGGTGGTCATCGGCACCCTGCTCGGGGTCACCGCGGGATATTTCGGCGGCCTGGTCGACTCGATCATCAGCAAGGCCATGGACGTCTTCCTGGCGTTCCCGATCCTCGTCTTCGCGATCGCGCTGGCGGGCGTCGTCCCCGACTCGGCGTTCGGCCTTACCGGCGACACGCTGCGCGTCTCGCTGCTGGTGTTCATCATCGGCTTCTTCAACTGGCCGTACATCGGGCGGATCGTCCGGGGGCAGACGCTGTCGCTGCGCGAGCGGGAGTTCGTGGACGCGGCGCGCAGCCTCGGGGCGCGGGGGCCGTACATCATCTTCCGCGAGCTGCTGCCGAACCTGGTCGCGCCGATCCTCATCTACTCGACGCTGCTGATCCCCACGAACGTGTTGTTCGAGGCGGCGCTGTCGTTCCTCGGGGTCGGCGTGCGCCCGCCCACCCCCACCTGGGGTGGCATGCTCGCCGAGGCGGTGCGGTTCTACACGATCCCGCACTTCATGTTCTTCCCCGGCATGGCGATCTTCATCACGGTCCTGGCGTTCAACCTGTTCGGCGACGGCCTGCGGGACGCTCTCGACCCGAAGGCCCGCTGAGCCCTCCCTTTCCCCGTAAAAAGTCCCCCGGCTCCTATCACCAAGGGGTTTGCAATGCTAAGAAGAAGACTGGGTATGGCGGCCACCGGCGCCGTGCTCGCCCTCGCCGTGGCCGCCTGCGGCGGCGGTTCGGGCAGCAGCACGCCGTCGTCCTCCGGCGGCGCCGCCGGCGGCGGCGCGAACGCCACGGGTGAGTTCAACGCCGCCCTGACGGGGGTGGTCAACCCGTCCGACAAGAAGGGCGGCATCCTCAAGTTCGCCAACGGCGGTGACTGGGACTCCCTCGACCCGGGCGACACCTACTACGGCTACTCCTGGAACTTCATCCGCCTGTACGGCCGCTCGCTGCTGATGTTCAAGTCCGCCGTGGGCAAGGAGGGCAACCAGCTCACCCCGGACCTCGCCGAGGACCTGGGCACGCCCAGCGATGACGCCAAGACCTGGACGTACAAGCTCAAGAAGGGCATCAAGTTCGAGGACGGCACCCCGGTCACGTCGAAGGACGTGAAGTACGCGGTGGAGCGGTCGTTCGACAAGGAGGTGTTCCCCGACGGATACACCTACTTCAACGACTTCCTCGACTGGCCGAAGGGCTACAAGGGCGCGTACAAGTCCAAGGACGTCAACACCGACAGCGCCATCGAGACGCCCGACGACTACACGATCGTCTTCCACCTCAAGCAGCCGCTGAGCAACTTCGACTACTTCGCCCAGCTTCCCGCCACGATCCCGGTCCCCAAGGACAAGGACACCGGCGCGAAGTACAAGGAGCACATCATCTCCACCGGGCCGTACAAGTTCGAGAAGAACGAGATCGGCAAGGGCTTCACGCTGGTCCGCAACGACCAGTGGGACCCGGCGACCGACCCCAACCGCAAGGCGCTGCCGGACGGCTACGAGGTCTCCACCAACGTCAACGCCGACGACATCGACAACCGGATCATCTCCGGCGACCTCGACGTCGACGTCGCGGGCATCGGCATCCAGTCGGCGGCCCTCGGCCGGGTCCTGTCCGACCCCGCCATGAAGGCGAACTCCGACAACCCGACCAGCACCCGCCTCTGGTACACCTCGATCAACGGCAACGTCGCGCCGCTCGACAACATCGACTGCCGCAAGGCCGTCCAGTACGCCACGGACAAGGTGGCTCTCCAGACCGCCTGGGGTGGCGAGTTCTCCGGCGGCCAGATCGCGACCAGCCTGCTGCCGCCGGCGATCCCCGGCCACGAGGACTTCAACCTCTACCCGCCGGGCGCCGACAACAAGGGCGACCTGACCAAGGCCAAGGAGGCGCTGACCGCCTGCGGCCAGCCCAACGGCTTCGAGACCAACATCTCCTACCGCGCCGAGCGGCCGAAGGAGAAGCAGGCCGCCGAGGCGCTGCAGCAGTCGCTCGGCCGGGTCGGCATCAAGCTCACGCTCAAGCCGTTCCCGCAGGCCGACTACTTCGCCCTGTACGCCGGCAAGCCGGGCTACGCCAAGGACAACAAGATCGGCCTGGCCATGAACGGCTGGCAGTCCGACTGGCCCGACGGCTTCGGCTTCCTGCAGCAGATCGTCGACAGCCGCGTGATCCGCGAAACCGGCGGTTCCTCCAACATCAGTGTCCGCGACCCCGAGGTCGACAAGCTCGTCGACCAGGCGATGAAGGAGACCGACACCGACGCCCGCAACGCGATCTGGACCCAGATCGACAAGAAGGTCATGGAGGACTCCTTCATCCTGCCGAACGTGTGGACGAAGACCCTGCTCGTGCGCAGCAAGAACGCCACGAACATCTTCGTCAACGACGCGTACGGCATGTACGACTACCTCGGCATGGGCGTCAAGTAAGCGCCCGCCGAGACCAGAAGATCCGATAGACGCGTGAACGCGGCAAGGGGGCCGGTCCCACAGGGCCGGCCCCCGGAGCCGGGGGGACTGTGGTCACATACATCATCCGGCGGCTGATCTGGGCGGTCGTGATGCTCACCATCGTGAGCATCGCCACGTTCGCCATCTTCTTCCTGGTGCCCCGCCTGGCGGGCGCCACCTCGGAGAGCCTCGCCGCGCGCTACGTGGGGCGCACCGCCTCCGCGGAACAGGTGAAGATCGCGGCTGAGAAGCTCGGCTTCAACGATCCGCTGATCGTGCAGTACGGACGGTTCGCCAAGGGCATCGTCGCCGGAGCCGACTACGACTACGGTCCCGGCGTGGAGCGCTGCCCGGCGCCCTGCTTCGGCTACTCCTTCCTCACCCGGCTTCCCGTCTGGCCGGACCTGCTCAACCGGCTGCCCGTGACGATCTCGCTGGCCATCGGGGCCGCGGTCATCTGGGTGATCGCCGGTGTGGCGACCGGCGTGCTGTCCGCGCTGAGACGCGGCAGCTTCTTCGACCGGGCCGCGATGAGCGTCGCCCTGGCGGGCGTGTCGCTGCCGATCTTCTTCACCGGCATCGTCTCGCTGGTCGTCTTCAGCTACGGCACACCGTTCCGCATCACCGCGCCGGGCGGCAGTTTCACGCCGTTCGAGGAGAACCCGGCCATGTGGGCGTACAACCTGATCCTGCCGTGGATCACGCTGGCCTTCCTGTACGCCGCGGGCTACGCGCGGCTCACCCGGGCGGGCATGCTGGAGACGATGAACGAGGACTACATCCGCACCGCCCGGGCCAAGGGCCTGAACGAGCGGACGGTCGTGGTCAAGCACGGCCTGCGCGGCGCGCTGACCCCGATCATCACGATCTTCGGTCTCGACCTCGGTCTGCTGCTCGGCGGCGCCGTGCTCACCGAGAGCACCTACTCGCTGCCCGGCATGGGCAAGTACGCGATCGACGCGATCCTCGCGCAGGACCTGCCGAAGGTCATGGGCGTGGTGCTCGTCGCCGCGTTCTTCGTGGTCTTCGCGAACCTGATCGTCGACCTCCTGTACGCCGTCGTGGACCCGAGGGTGAGGCTGGGATGAGCTTCCTGGAACTGAAGGACCTGCGGATCCACTTCCCGACCGACGACGGCCTGGTCAAGTCCGTCGACGGGCTGTCGTTCACGCTGGAGCGGGGCAAGACGCTCGGCATCGTCGGCGAGTCCGGCTCCGGGAAGAGCGTGACCAGCCTCGGCATCCTCGGCCTGCACAAGGGCGGGCGCGCCCGCATCTCCGGCGAGATCTGGCTGGACGGCGAGGAACTCGTCGGCGCCAGCCAGGAGCACGTGCGGACGCTGCGCGGCAAGAAGATGGCGATGATCTTCCAGGACCCGCTGTCGGCGATGCACCCGTTCTACTCGGTCGGCAACCAGATCATCGAGGCGTACCGCATCCACAACGACGTCAGCAAGAAGGTCGCGCGCAAGCACGCGATCGACATGCTCGGCCGGGTGGGCATCCCGCAGCCGGAGCGGCGCGTGGACAGCTACCCCCACGAGTTCTCCGGCGGCATGCGGCAGCGCGCCATGATCGCGATGGCGCTGAGCTGCGACCCCGAGCTGCTGATCGCCGACGAGCCGACGACCGCGCTCGACGTGACCGTGCAGGCGCAGATCCTCGACCTGATGCGCGACCTGCAGCGTGACTTCAACGCCGCGCTGATCGTCATCACCCATGACCTCGGCGTCGTCGCCGAGCTGTCCGACGACATCCTCGTGATGTACGGCGGCAAGTGCGTCGAGTACGGGACGTCCGAGGACATCTTCGAGCGGCCCGAGCACCCCTACACCTGGGGTCTGCTCGGCTCGATGCCGCGGCTGGACCGCGAGCCGACGGAACGGCTGCTGCCGATCAAGGGCTCGCCGCCCTCGCTGATCAACGTGCCGTCCGGCTGCGCCTTCCACCCGCGCTGCGCGTTCGAGGAGCGCACCGCCGGGCGGGCCAAGACGGAGGTCCCCGAGCTGCTGGAGACCGAGGGCGGCCACCTGGTGCGCTGCCACGTGACGCGCGAGCGCAGGCGCGCCATCTGGGAGAACGAGATCAAGCCGAACCTGGAGGCTTCGTGAACGAGGAGCCCTTGCTGTCCGTACAGGGGCTGGAGAAGCACTTCCCGGTCACGAAGGGCCTGCTCAAGCGGCAGGTCGGCGCGGTCAGGGCGGTCGACGGCATCAGCTTCGACGTGAGGAAGGGCGAGACCCTCGGCCTGGTCGGCGAGTCGGGATGCGGCAAGACCACCACCGGACGCCTCATCACCCGGCTGATCGAGCCCACCGGCGGCAAGATCGTCTTTGAGGGCAACGACATCACGCACATGTCCCAGAGCCGGTTGCGCCCGCTCCGCAGGGACGTGCAGATCATCTTCCAGGACCCCTACAGCTCGCTCAACCCCCGGCACACGGTCGGCGCCATCGTGGGCGCGCCGTTCCGGATCCAGGGCATCAAGACCGAGCAGGGCACCAAGAAGGCGGTCCAGGAGATCCTCGAACTGGTCGGTCTGAACCCGGAGCACTACAACCGCTACCCGCACGAGTTCTCGGGCGGCCAGCGGCAGCGCATCGGCATCGCCAGGACGCTCGCGCTCAAGCCCAAGCTGATCATCGCGGACGAGCCGGTCTCCGCGCTCGACGTGTCGATCCAGGCCCAGGTCGTCAACCTGCTGGAGGACCTGCAGAGCGAGCTCGACCTGACGTACGTGGTGATCGCGCACGACCTGTCGGTGGTCCGGCACATCAGCGACCGGGTCGCGGTGATGTACCTCGGCAAGATCGTCGAGATCGCCGACCGCAAGGGCCTGTACGAATCGCCGATGCATCCGTACACCAACGCGCTGCTGTCGGCGGTGCCGATCCCCGACCCGAAGCGGCGCAAGGAGAGGGAGCGCATCCGGCTGCAGGGCGACGTGCCCTCCCCGCTCAACCCGCCGCCCGCGTGCCGGTTCCACACCCGGTGCTGGAAGGCGCAGGACATCTGCCGGCAGGTCGAGCCGCCGCTGCTGACGCTGGCCCCCGGCCACCAGGCGGCCTGCCACTTCCCGGAGAACGCGCCGTCCGGGAGCGTCGCCGCGGCGCAGCAGGAGACGGCCGCGGCGCCCGCGGACTGAGAGCGGGCGTGGCCGCCGGCCACGCCCCCGCCCCGGGGCGGGGCCGCCCGGGCGGGGGGGTGCGAGGGATCGGGCCGGGGGGAGAACTAGGGGGAGGGTACCGCGGACACCCCCCCCGGGACCGGGGCGCA
>NZ_JBSGHN010000010.1:238755-313262 GCF_053604425.1 Microbispora sp. NPDC004025
TCTCGGCCGGCGGGGGCGCCCGCGGACGGCGGGGGGGGGGGGCCGCCGCCCACGCCCCCGCCCCGGCCCGGCGACGCCGGGCCGGGTCGATCAGGAGAAGGCGCCGGGAACGATCAGACCGGTCTCGTACGCGAGCACGACCGCCTGGACCCGGTCGCGCAGCCCCAGCTTGGTCAGCACGTTGCCGACGTGGGTCTTCACGGTCGTCTCGCTGACCACCAGCTGGGCCGCGATCTCGGCGTTCGACATGCCCTTCGCGATCAGGCGCAGCACCTCGAGCTCGCGCTCGGTGAGCCGGTCGAGCCGCGCCGGGGTGGCCTGCTGGTGCGCGGAGGGCAGCCGGGTGGCGAACCTGTCCAGCAGCCGCCGGGTGACGCTCGGCGCCACGATCGCGTCGCCCGCCGCCACCACGCGGATCGCCTGGACCAGCTCGTCCGGCGGCACGTCCTTGAGGAGGAACCCGCTCGCGCCCGCGCGCAGCGCCTCCACGATGTACTCGTCCAGGTCGAACGTGGTCAGCACGAGCACCTTCGGCACGTGGGCGCTGGGCGCGGCCTCCCGCACGATGCGGCGGGTCGCCTCGATGCCGTCGGTGCCGGGCATGCGGATGTCCATGAGCACCACGTCGGGCAGCAGGGCGCGGGACTGCTCCATGGCCACCGCGCCGTCGCCCGCCTCGCCCACGACGGTAACGTCGGGCTCGGCCTCCAGGATGAACCGGAACCCGGTGCGCAGCAGCGGCTGGTCGTCGACCAGCAACACCCGGATCGTCATGATGCGTCCGTCCTGAGGGAGGCGGCGGGCCGCCGGGTGGAGGGGGACACCCTGATCGTCATGCTCTGTCCTCGAGGGGGCTCTGCTTGAGCGGAGTGTGGTCAATGGGGCTGTGGTTGAGGGGGCGGTGGTTGAGGGGGCTGTTACCCAGGGGGAACCGGGCGCGGACCTCGAATCCGCCCCCGGTGCGGGGACCGATCCGCAGAACACCACCATAGAGCGCGACGCGCTCGCGGATGCCCACCAGCCCGTGGCCCTTGCCCCCGATCCGCAGCGACTCCTCCGCCGCGCCGCGCCCGTCGTCCTCCACGTGGATGCTCAGCTCGCCCGGCTCGTGCCGTACGGTGACCCAGGCGCGGGCGGAGGGCCCGGCGTGCCGCAGGCTGTTGGTCAGCGCCTCCTGCACGAGCCGGTAGGCGGCGAGGTCGACCCCGGGCGGCAGGCCGCGCCGCTCGCCCTCGACCCACAGCTGGGTCCGCAGGCCCGCCTCGCGCATCTGCTCCACCAGCGCCGGCAGGTCCTGCATGCCCGGCTGCGGCCCGCGCTCTGCCGGGCCGTCGGTGCGCAGCACGCCGACGATGCTGCGCATCTCCGCCATCGCCGTGCGGCCCATCTCCTCGATGGCGGTGAGGGCGTCCCGCGCGACGTCGGGCTTGGTGTCGAGCATCCTGCGGGCGGCGGCGGCCTGCACCGTCATCACGCTGACGTGGTGGGCCACGACGTCGTGCAGCTCCCGCGCGATGCGGGAGCGCTCCTCCGCCCGGGCGGCCCTGGTGTCGGCCTCCCGCGCCCGCTCCAGCCGGTCGGCCCGCTGGACCAGCTCCGAGAGGTAGGCGCGGCGCAGCCGCAGCGCCCGGCCGCACACCCAGCACAGCAGCATGACGGCGATGACCACGACGTGGTCCGTCCAGGACGGGGTGATGATCCCGGCGAGGGCGCTCGCGAGGTAGGAGCAGAACGACACGAGGAGAGCCGCCGCGCTCAGCGTCAGCCCTCGGTACGCGGCGACAGAGTAGAGCAGGACGAGGCCGCCGAACTCGCTCAGGCCGGGATCGTAGTGGAGCCCGTCCAGCACCGCCTGGGGGACGCAGGTGGCGACCAGCAGCACGAAGGGCCGGTCACGCCGCAGGGCCACCGGCAGCGTGCAGGCCGCCGCCAGGATCAGGTTCAGCGCGTCCGCCGGGCGCGGCGGGGCGGACCGCAGCCAACCGGCATCCCCGGCCGTCAGGATCCACCACAGGGACGCGGTCGTCAGCACCACCGCGAGGATCGAGTCGGAGACCGGGGGATGGGCCCGAAGCCAGGACCGTGTACTGCCGGGGGTGGTGCGCACGTACCAAATCTAGGCGGTCACCGCCCGCGTCCACCCTGCCCGGGACGGATATGCGCCTCCTCCCCGCGGATGAGTCCGGCTCACAGCTCGTCGCTGGCCGACCTTCTGCTGACGCGGGCGGACAGCCCGGGCTCGCGGTCGGGGACGGGCGGCGGCGTGCCGCCGAACTCCGGGCACAGCGCCTGGTGGTCGCACCAGTCGCACAGCCGCGAGCGGCGGGCGCGCCACTCCTTGGTGCGCACGGCGCGCTCGATGGCCGTCCACAGCGCCTCGACCTTGCGCTCGGTCGCCCGCAGGTCCGCCTCGTCCGGGACGTAGCGGACGATCTCGCCGTTCCCCAGGTACATGAGCTGGAGCATCCGGGGGACCTGGCCGCTGCGCCGCCACAACGCTAGCGCGTAGAACTTCATCTGGAACAGCGCCTTGGCCTCCCACTCGCGCCCCGGCGCCGTGCCCGTCTTGTAGTCCACGACCCGCACCTCGCCGGTCGGGGCCACGTCGAGACGGTCGATGTAGCCGCGCAGCAGCAGCCCGCTTTCGAGCACGACCTCGACGTACATCTCCCGCTCGGCGGGCTCCAGCCGCCGGGGGTCCTCCAGCGTGAAGTAACGCTCGACCATGCCGCGCGCCTGCGTCAGCCAGGCGTCCCGCTCGCCGTCGTCCTCGAACAACCCCGCGTAGTCGGGCTCCTCGGACAGCAGCCGCCGCCACTGGGGTTCGAGCAGATCCTGCGCGGCGGCGACCGTCCGCGCCTCCGCGGGCAGGTCGTAGAGCCGCTCCAGCACCGCGTGAACGAGCGTGCCCCTGACCGCGGCGGCCGAGGGCCGCTCGGGGAGCTGGTCGATCACCCTGAACCGGTAGAGCAGGGGGCAGGTCATGAAGTCACCGGCCCGGGAGGGGGAAAGCGCCCCGATGACGGCGCGCTCTTCGGCGAGGGTCATGCCCGAACTGTAGGACACCGGGCCGACAGAACGCGCCCGCCTCGCCCCCCCGCTCGCCCCGCGTGGCCGATCACACGGTGCGCGACGGGCGGGCGAGCTCTTAGGCTGATCTCACGCTCCGGCACGTAGCATCGAGGGGCGCGGGAGGGGAAGGCGGCCACATGAGCACACCTGTCAAGGAGTCCAGCGGACTGCGGATGGGACGGCCGTTCGGCATCCCCGTCTACGTCTCGCCCACCTGGCTCATCGTGGCGGCGTTCATCACGATCAGCTTCCAGCCGCAGTTCGCCGACATGCTGCCGGGCTTCAGCGAGACCGCGGCGTACGCCGTCGCGCTGGCCTTCGCCGTCCTGCTGTACGTCTCCGTGCTGCTGCACGAGCTGGCGCACTGCGTCGTGGCCAAGCACTACGGCCTGCCGGTGCGCCGGATCACCCTCTACATGCTCGGCGGCGTCTCGGAGATCGAGCGCGAGCCCGAGACGGCGGGCCGGGAGTTCGCCGTCGCCTTCGCCGGGCCGCTGCTGTCGCTGGGGCTGGCCGGGATCGGGGCCCTGGCGGAGGCGTTCGTCGTGCCGCCGGGCGGCCTGGCGCAGGTGCTCGTCTGGCAGCTGTGGCTGTCCAACCTCATCGTCGGTCTGTTCAACCTGCTGCCGGGGCTGCCGCTCGACGGCGGCCGGATGCTGCGGGCCGCCGTGTGGAAGGTCAGGCGCGACTCGGGCACGGGCACGCTGGTCGCCGCGTGGGTCGGCCGGGGCGTGGCGGTGGCGGTGGTCGTGGTGCCGCTCCTGATGAACCTGATGGCCGGGCAGGAGCCCGGTATCGGCAGCATGCTCTGGACCGTGGTGCTGGCGTCGTTCATCTGGTTCGGCGCGTCCCAGTCGCTGCGGGTGGCCCGTGTGCGGGCCCGGCTGCCGCAGTTGCGGGCCCGGGCGCTGGCCCGCCGGGCGATCCCGGTCACCGCCGAGGTGCCGCTGTCGGAGGGTCTGCGCCGGGCCCAGGAGGCGGGGGCCGGGGCCATGGTGGTGGTCGACCACGACGGGCGGCCGGTCGGCATCGTCAACGAGGCCGCGGTCAACGCCACTCCCGAGCACCGCAGGCCGTGGGTGAACGTCGGCGCCCTGTCGCGCGCCCTGGAGCCCTCGCTCGTGCTCGGCGCCGACCTGGAGGGGGAGTCCCTGCTCGACGCCATGCGGGACACCCCGGCGCCGGAGTACCTGCTCGTCGAGCGGGGCGGGGAGATATACGGCGTGCTCGCCACCGCCGACGTCAACCGCATGTTCACCGGTGTGTGAGCGCGGCCCGGGGGACGGCCTCCCCGCCGGGGACCGGGTGCTGATCGAAGCCGGGTCCGGGCATGGTCCGGTCGTTCGTCGCGCGCTCCCGCAGGCCGGTTCGCCGTTCTTTTTTGCTACTTTCTGGGGTGATCGATCCGGCACATGGCGTGCCGGCGATGGTGCCGGTCATCCGGTGGCGTTTCCGGAGGGAGAACTTCTGTGACGGAACAGGGCGTGGGGGTGGTCCGCCCGCTGCCGGGGGAGGGCGTGGTCGCCCATCTGAACGGTTTGCTGCTCGTGTGCGCCACCGGCGGCGACCAGCCGGTCGAGGACCTGCTCAGCGCGCTGAGCGAGACCGCCACGACGGGCGGCGACGGCCGGGCGCTGGCCCGCCGGGTGGCCCAGGTCCTCGCGCGCGCCATGGACAGGTCCATCGGCGGGGAGCCGGTGGCCTGCGCGGTCGCCGGACCCGCGGGGGGCGGTGTGGCCGTGCTGGTCAGCGGGGCCGCGTACGCCAGCGTGTCGGGCTCGGACGGCGAGGTCCGCCTCGCCGGGCACGACGCGCTGACCTGGACCGACCGTCTCGTCAACGGCCCGGTGTCCCGGGTCGAGCTGCGCCTGCCCGGAGCGGGCCCGTCGAGCCCGTACGCCCGGCTGGACGGCGGCGTGGTCACCGGAGCCGGTCTGGAGTGCGACTTCGCCCAGCACGGCGATCTCGCCTTCCCGCCGCTGCCTCCGCGCCCGCCGCAGCACCATGGGCAGCCGCAGGGACAGCAGCAGGGCGTCCAGCCGCCGGCCATCGGGGCTCCCGAGCCGATCGCCCCGCGCGGGCCCGTGGTGCCGTCGTCCGTGCCGCCGCCGCCCGCGTCGCCGTTCTCCTCGGGTCCGCTGCCCGGCGCGGGGCCGTCGGCCGAGCAGGCGCCGCCGGGATCGTCCCAGCCGCTCGCGCCGCCGCCCGCCCAGCCGCCGTCCCATGTCTCCCAGCCGCTGCCGCCGTTGCCGCCCGCCCTCCCCGATTCCGGGCCGGCGCATCACTCCGGGCCGCAGCCGATGCCCCCGCTGCCCGAGCCCGCCGAGGACCGGGGCGGGCCGCACGACCTCGACTTCGGCGGACCGCATGACTTCGGTGGGCCGGACGGTCCGCCGAGCGGGCCGTTCGAGCCGGCGCCGCACGCGCCCGCCGACGAGGACCAGGGCGAGCCGACCCAGATGGACTCGACGCCCGAGCCGGAGCCGCGGCCGATGGTCTACGGCGTCGACTGCAAGAACGACCACTTCAACGATCCGCGTGCGCCGTACTGCGCGGTCTGCGGCATCCCCATCGACCAGCGGGCCGTGGTGCCGTACAAGGGGCCCCGGCCGCAGCTCGGGGTGCTGCTGCTCGACGACGGCATGGCGCTGCCGCTGGAGGCCGACTACCTGCTGGGCCGCGACCCCGAGCGCGCGCCCGAGGTGCAGTCGGGCGAGGCCAGGCCGGCCAGGGTCACCAGCCCCGACGGCTCGGTGTCGCGCCGTCACCTGCGGGTCTTCCTGGACAACTGGGACGTCAACCTGCTGGACCTGGGCTCGGTGAACGGCACCCAGATCCAGCCGCCCGGCGACCCCAACTTCTACGACATCCCGCCGAACGAGCCGGTGCCGATCCTGCCCGGCACGACCGTGCGCGTCGGCGTCTCGCGCACGATGCGGTACGAGCCCCACCGCAACGCCTGATCCCGTGAGACACGCCGGGGGCCTGACCGGCTCCCGGCGGCGGGTCAGGCGCGCAGGCGCTCGATCTCGCCCGTGATGAGCCGTTCCAGCCGCTCGCCGGTGACGTGCGACGGATAGAGCAGCCGGTGCACGCTCAGCCCGTCCACCAGCGCGAGCAGCCGCTCGGCGACGTCCTCCAGGTCCTCGTCCGTACGGATCTCACCGGCCTCGGCGGCGGACCTGAGCAGGCTCGTCACCAGATAGCGGAGCTCGGCGGCCTCGCGCCGCTGGACATCGAGCAGCGCGGGGCTGGTCAGGCTGCGCCCCCAGAAGCCCACCTCCAGGCCGGTCTCCCCGGCCCGCTCCTCGTCCAGCGGCACGTTGTCGAGCAGCAGCTCCCGCAGCGCCGCCAGGCCGGTGCGGCCCGACAGCTTCTCCCGCAGCCGGTCGGCGATCCGGCGGTGGGACGCCTCGAGCGCCGACAGCAGGATCTCGTCCTTGTCGGCGAAGTAGTGCGTGAGCACGCCGTTGGAGTATCCGGCCTCCTTGGCGATGGCCCGCGTGGTCGCGGCCTCGATGCCCTCGCGCAGGATGACGCGGCGGGCCGCCGCGACGACCTCGCCCCTGCGCTCCTCGTGATTGACGATCTTCGGCATGGGTCCACCACCTCGGTTGACATTTTAGTCGGGCGCCCGTCTATTATCCGCTCATGACGGTAGTGACGGTCGGCGTGCATATCGTCGACGTCCTGGCCCGCCCGGTCGAGTCCATCCCGGCCGGTCAGGACACCCACCTGCTGGAGCAGATCCGCATCACCGCGGCCGGCGCCGCCGCGGGCACGGCCGTGGCCCTGGCGAAGATCGGCGTGCCGGTCGCCTCCATGGGCGCCGTCGGCGACGACGAGCTCGGCGACTTCCTCCTGATGATCATGGCGCGGCACGGTGTCGACGTGGACGGCGTGGTGCGTAGGGCGGGGGAGCAGACGGCGGCCTCGATCCTGCCCATCCGGCCCGACGGCGGCCGGCCCTCCTTCCACGTGCCCGGGGCCAACCTGGGGCTGGCGACCGCCGACCTCGACGCCGGCCGGCTGACCGGCGCGAAGGTGGTGCACCTCGGCGGCATGGACGTCACCTGGGGCCTGCACGACCCCGCCTTCTACGCGCTGCTCGACAAGGCCCGCGAGGGTGGCACGGCCGTCACGCTGGACCTGCTGTCGAACATGCCCGACCTCATGCCCGGCGTCCGCGCGTTCCTGCCCCACGTCGACTACCTCCTGCCGAACGAGGAGCAGGCGCTCATGCTCAGCGGGGCGCCGACGCCGGAGGAGGCCGCCGCCGCGCTGCTCGCCGAGGGCCCGAAGGGCGTGATCGTCACCCTGGGGGCCGCGGGCAGCCTCGTCGCCACCCCCGGCGGAGTCACCCGTGTGCCCGCCCTGGACGTGCCGGTGGTCGACACCACGGGCTGCGGCGACGCGTACTGCGCCGGCTTCGCCGCCGGACTGCTGCGCGGCGAGGACGTCCTCGGCGCCGCCCGCCTCGGCACGGCCGTGGCCGCGCGGGTCGCCGGCGGGCTCGGCTCCGACGCGGGTCTGGACGGCTTCGTCCCCGGCGACCCCGCCCCGGACGCCTGACCCAGGCTCCACCTCCCCGATCCCCCCGAGCTCAGGAGTGCCGCCCATGTCCGTCGACGCATCTCTGCGGGCCCGTGCCGCCAAGGTCATCCCCGGCGGCATGTACGGCCACCTCAACGCGGCCCTGCACGGGGACCGCTACCCCCAGTTCTTCGTCCGCGCCGAGGGCGCCCGGCAGTGGGACGCCGACGGCCGCGAGTACGTCGACCTGATGTGCAGCTGGGGCCCCATGATCGTCGGCCACCGCAACCCGAAGGTGGAGGCCGCCGCCGCGGCCCAGCAGGCGGGAGGCGACTGCCTGAACGGTCCGGGCCCGGTCATGGTGGAGCTCGCCGAGCTCCTGGTGGACCTCATCCCCTCGGCCGACTGGGCCATGTTCTCCAAGAACGGCACCGACGCCACCACCCAGGCCCTGATGGTGGCCAGGGCGGCGACGGGCCGGACCAAGGCGCTGGTCGCCCACGGCGCCTACCACGGCGCCGACCCCTGGTGCACGCCCGGCCTGTCCGGGGTCACCCCGAACCAGCGGGCGGACACGATCGAGTTCACCTACAACGACCTCGCGAGCGCCGAGGCCGCCGCGGCCCAGGCGGACGGCGACGTCGCCGCCATTCTGGTCACGCCGTTCAAGCACGACTCGTTCGAGGACCAGGAGCCCGCCGACGCGGAGTTCGCCCGGGGCGTACGGGCACTGGCCGACCGTCTCGGCGCGGCCCTGGTCATCGACGACGTACGCGCCGGGTGGCGGCTGGACCTGCGCGGCTCGTGGGAGCCGTTCGGCGTGCGCCCCGACCTGACGGCCTGGAGCAAGGCGATGGCCAACGGTTTCCCCATCGCGGCGGTCACCGGGACCGACGCGCTGCGGGGGGCGGCCCAGACGCTGTACTCGACCGGCTCCTTCTGGTTCTCCGCCACGGCCATGGCCGCCGCCAAGGCGACGATCGAGATCCTGCGCGAGATCGACGGTCCCGCGCTCATGCACCGGGCCGGGACCCGGCTGCGGGAGGGGCTCGCCGCCCAGGCGGCGGCGCACGGCTTCGTGGTCCGCCAGACCGGCCCGGTGCAGGTGCCGTGGCTGTCCTTCGACGGCGACGAGACCCTGGAGAAGGGCATCGCCTGGGCCGGGGCCTGCCTGGAGGAGGGGGTCTACCTCCATCCCTGGCACAACTGGTTCCTGTCGGCCGCGCACACCGACGAGGAGATCGACCGGGCCCTGCAGGGCACCGACGCCGCCTTCGCCAAGCTGAGGGCCGCGTACGGAGCCGACTGAGAGGGCGACCGGCGCCGGCGTGGCCGGAACGCCCACCAGGGCGTGCCGTGCCGCGGACGGCCCGCGCTCGGGCACCGGGTTCCGGGCGGCGCCCGAGCGCGGGAGGTCCGTCCCGGGTTCGCCCGGGCGGGCGGGAAGAGGGTTCAGGGACGAGTCCTGGCCCATTGGACGTCGTCCAGGCGGGTGTCTCCCGGTCCGGGCAGCAGCCCCTTGACGAGGTGCTCCCTGGTGAACCCCGCCCGTTCGAGCACCCGGTGTGAGGCCGTGTTGCCGGGGGCGGTCCCGGCGATGATCCGCCTCAGCGGCGTGTTCGCGAACGCCCACTCCACCAGCAGGTTCACCGCCCGCGCCACCATGCCCCTGCCGCGATACTCCGGACGGAGGCTGTAGCCGAGCATCGCCTGGCCGAGCGGCGGGACGACGCCGGTGAGCTGAATCTCCCCGGCGAACCGGCCGGTCACCGCGTCCCTGATCGCGATGTCCGCCCGCTGGCCGGTCAGCCACCGGTGCCCGGCGTACCGGCAGAGGAACTCGCTGCCCGCGTACTCCGGCGGCACGGGCGGCACCGACGAGTCGATCACGTCCGGTAAGGACGCCAGCGCGAAGTAGTCGGCGGCGTCCTCGGTGGTCAGCGGCGTGAGCCGGACGACGCCGTCGGTGAGCGAGCCGCCGGGGAACCCCCCGGGAAAGAACGGCAGGAAGGGCGCGATCGGGTCGCCCGGGTCGGAGGCGAGCCGCCCGAACACCGCCAGATCGGCGCGGGCCTCCCCGCGCGTCGAACCGGCCGCGCGCAGCACGCCTTCGTGGGTGAACCCGCAGCGCTGGGCGACCTGCTGGCTCGGAATGTTGTCGACCTCGGCGATCAGCCCGATGCGGGGAACGCCCCGCGCGAAGGCCCGCTCGGCGAGCGCCCGGACGGCGGCGGTGGCGACGCCGCGGCCCCGGGCCCACGGGGCGAGCCAGTAGCCCACCTCGGTCACGCCGAACCGGTCCGGCGGCTTCAGCCCGGCCGTCCCGAGGACCTCGCCCGTCCCGGGATCGGCGAGGAGGAAGTCGGCTCCGCCGTTCTCCCAGGTGGCCGGGACGGCCTTGGTGATCCAGGCCAGCGCGTCGTCACGGGTGTACGGCGACGGGACGAAGGGGATGAAGCGCGCGATGTCGGGGTCGGAGCAGGCACGAGCGATCTGGTCGGCGTCCCCCTCGACCGGCAGGCGCAGAACGACCGGTCCGGCGGGAATCGCCTCTTGGGGCAACATGTCCCATTGTTAGCAGCAGCGACACCACGGAGGCCAGTGCTTTGCCGCCCGGCGCCTCTCCGGCCGGGGCGAATCTCGTCGGTCGCGGCACTAGCCTTTTCCGCATGGGTTTTCGCAGGCACGGCCCGTTCCGGGCCGGAGATCAGGTCCAGCTCACCGACCCCAAGAACAAGCGGCACACGGTGACGCTGAAAGAGGGCGGCGTCTTCCACACGCACAAGGGGTCGATCCCGCACGACGACCTGATCGGGCAGCCGGAGGGGTCCGTCGTGCGGTCCTCGGGCGGCACGGCGTACCTGGCGTTCCGGCACCTGCTCGCCGACTACGCGGTGTCGATGCCGCGCGGCGCCGCGGTGGTCTACCCGAAGGACGCGGCCCAGATCGTCGCCATGGCCGACATCTTCCCCGGCGCCCGGGTGGTGGAGGCCGGCGTGGGGTCGGGCGCGCTCACCTGCTTCCTGCTGCGCGCGGTCGGCCCGGAGGGGAAGGTGACCTCCTACGAGCGGCGCGCGGACTTCGCCGAGGTCGCCACGAAGAACGTGGAGAAGTTCCACGGCGGCCCCGTGGGGCAGTGGCGCCTCGTGGTCGGAGACTTCGTCGACGCGCTCGACGAGGCGGACGTGGATCGCGTCATCCTGGACATGCTCGCTCCTTGGGAGTGCGTTGACGCGGCGGCGAAGTCCCTTACTCCCGGGGGAGTTATTTGCTGCTATGTTGCGACAACGACCCAATTGTCTAGAACGGTGGAGACCCTGCGGGAGCACGGGAGTTTCACCGAGCCCCACGCGTGGGAGACCCTGGTTCGCGACTGGCATGTCGAGGGCCTCGCGGTGCGGCCCGACCACCGGATGGTCGGCCACACGGGGTTCCTCGTCACGGCCCGGCGCATGGCGGACGGCGTCACGCCCCCGCCGCGGCGCAGGCGCCCCGCCAAGGGGGCGTACGGAGAGGGGATCGAACAAGGGTGACGATTCGGCCACAACCCGGCAAAGCCACGTGACACGGGAACATCTGGGTGTGTTCCTAATGGTGACCCGAACAATCGGTCCATAAGGTATCAAACGCCGAACACCCAACGTAACTACACGAACACTGCCCGGCCAGGTTACGTACAGCGCCAAGATAGGTAGGGTCTTGAGTAGTCGTTCTCGACGGGGAAGGAGGTGACGGGGCGTGGCAGCTCGCGACGACGCTGAGGCTCGGGCCGCGCAGCGCGAACGGGAGGTCGCCGACCTCACAACACAGGTCTCCTTCCTGCAGGAGGAGATCACCGCGTTGCGCCGGAAGCTGGCCGAGTCTCCCCGGCAGGCCAGGGTCATCGAGGAGCGTCTCCACGAGGCGCAGGCACAGGTGGCCGCCCTCACAGGCCAGAACGAGCGTCTGGTCGCCACCCTCAAGGAGGCCAGGGACCAGATCGTCGCCCTCAAGGAGGAGGTCGACCGGCTGGCGCAGCCGCCGTCCGGATTCGGTGTCTTCCTTGAGGCGAGGGAAGACGGCACGATCGAGGTGTTCACCGGCGGGCGCAAGCTCCGGGTGAACGTCAGTCCGGCCGTGGACGTCGACTCGCTGAAGCGTGGCCAGGAGGTCATGCTCAACGAGGCGCTCAACGTCGTCGAGGCCCTCGGCTACGAGGACGTCGGCGAGATCGTGATGCTCAAGGAGTTGCTGGAGGAGGGCGGGCGCGCCCTCGTCATCTCGCACGCGGACGAGGAGCGGGTCGTCAAGCTCGCCCACTCGCTGCTGGAGCAGCCGCTGCGGGCCGGCGACTCCCTCCTGCTCGAACCCCGTTCCAACTACGTCTACGAACGCATCCCCAAGTCCGAGGTCGAGGAGCTCGTCCTCGAGGAGGTCCCCGACATCTCCTACGAGGAGATCGGCGGCCTCAGCAGGCAGATCGAGCAGATCAGGGACGCCATCGAGCTGCCCTACCTGCACGCCGACCTGTTCCGCGAGCACAAGCTGCGCCCGCCGAAGGGCGTGCTGCTGTACGGCCCGCCCGGCTGCGGCAAGACGCTGATCGCGAAGGCCGTCGCCAACTCCCTGGCCAAGCAGGTCGCGGAGAAGACCGGCCAGTCCGGCAAGAGCTTCTTCCTCAACATCAAGGGCCCCGAGCTTCTCAACAAGTACGTCGGCGAGACCGAGCGGCACATCCGCCTGGTCTTCCAGCGGGCCCGTGAGAAGGCATCCGAGGGCACCCCGGTGATCGTGTTCTTCGACGAGATGGACTCGATCTTCCGGACCCGCGGCTCGGGCGTCTCCTCCGACGTCGAGAACACCATCGTCCCCCAGCTCCTGTCGGAGATCGACGGTGTCGAGGGCCTGGAGAACGTCATCGTCATCGGCGCCTCCAACCGCGAGGACATGATCGACCCGGCGATCCTGCGGCCCGGCCGTCTGGACGTCAAGATCAAGATCGAGCGGCCGGACGCCGAGGCGGCCAAGGACATCTTCTCGAAGTACATCGTCAACGACCTGCCGCTGCACCCGGACGACCTCACCGAGCACGGTGACAGCCGCGAGGGCACGATCGCCGCGATGATCCAGCGCGTGGTCGAGCGGATGTACGCCGAGAGCGAGGAGAACCGCTTCCTCGAGGTGACCTACGCCAACGGCGACAAGGAAGTCCTGTACTTCAAGGACTTCAACTCCGGCGCCATGATCCAGAACATCGTGGACCGCGGCAAGAAGATGGCCATTAAGGAGTTCCTCGACACCGGGCAGAAGGGCCTGCGGATCTCGCACCTGCTGGCCGCCTGCGTGGACGAGTTCTCCGAGAACGAGGACCTGCCCAACACCACCAACCCCGACGACTGGGCCCGCATCTCCGGCAAGAAGGGCGAGCGGATCGTCTACATCCGCACGCTCGTCCAGGGCAAGCAGGGCACCGAGGCCGGACGGTCGATCGACACGGTCGCCAACACCGGTCAGTACCTGTAGCACCCCGGCACCCGGCCGGGCCGGTGCCATCGAGGAGCGGCGCGATCAGATCGCGCCGCTCCTCCTGCTTTCCGGGCTCCTCGTCCGGACCGCCGGCGGGACGGTAGGCCGGTTGTCGCCCGTGACGTTCGTTATCGGAGGGAACCGAAGCCGGGAGTGATCACGTCAAAGATGGCATGATCTTCCTTGGCTCGCGCGGGTGACTTCCGTGAGACAGCCCGTCAGACAGCCCGTGCGGCGCGGCGCTCCGGTCCCGGCGGCGGTCCCGGTGCCGCGAGCGGCCGCACCGGCCGGGAGCCGCCGCCTGGTCGAGCTCGACGTCCTGCGCTTCGTGGCCGCGTTCGCCGTCATGGCCTTCCACTTCATGGCGGCCAGCAGGTCGCTGTGGGACGAGTTCCCCACCACGCTGTTCGAGCCGGTCGCCCGGCTGACCACGCTGGGCATCCTCGGCGTGGAGCTGTTCTTCCTCATCAGCGGGTTCGTCATCCTGATGAGCGTCTGGGGGCACACCGTCGGCGAGTTCGCCGTCTCCCGGGTGTCCCGGCTGTACCCGGCGTACTGGTTCTCCGTGCTTGTGATCTTCGTCATGTACCGCTTCAGCGGGGTCGCCGGTTTCGACCCCAAGCTCAGCGACGGCGAGTACCTGCTCAACCTGACCATGTTCCAGGGCGCGTTCGGCGTGGGCCACGCCGGCGGCGTCTTCTGGTCCCTGTGGGTGGAACTGCGGTTCTACGTCCTCGTGGCGCTGTTCTCCCTCGTGGGGATCACGCTGCGGCGCTGCCTGGTGTTCCTGGCGGCCTGGACCGGCCTGGCGCTGCTGGCCGAGTTCACCCAGAACGAGACGCTCGTCTTCGTCTTCATGCCGCGGCAGGCGCCGTACTTCATCGCGGGCATGGCCTTCTTCCTGATCCACCGCTTCGGGGCGCGCTCGGGGGCCCTGGTCCCGTGGCTGATGGTCGCCGCCGGCTACGGGATGTCCCTGCACGCCGCCATGGAGCGCGTGGGGGAGCGGGTGCGCCTGATCGGCATCGCCCGCTACCCGGCGCCCCCGGAGGCCGTCGTCGTCGCGATCACGCTCGTCTACCTCCTGATGGCCGCGGTCGCCCTCGGCTGGCTGCGGTGGGTGCGCTGGCGCCGCCTGGTCGCCCTGGGGGCGCTGACGTATCCGCTCTACCTGCTGCACCAGACGGTCTCGGCCGTCCTGATCCCCGCGTACCGGGACGTGGTGGACCCGTGGCCGCTCGCCGGGATCACGATGGCGGTCTCGATCGGGCTCGCGTACCTGATCTACCGGCTGGTCGACAAGCCCGGTCAGCGATGGCTTCGGGCCAGGTTGGGGGCCCTGCTCGACCGCTCCCGCAGGCCCCGTGAGCGTGGCGGCGGCCGTGCGTCCCGGACCGTGACGACCATTCCGGCGCAAAGTCCCGAGGCATCTGTGCCGTAACTGTTCGGTAGCAGGGCATAGAGAAAGGGCTAGGCTCGGATATGACTACGACGGCCTGAAGCAGGCGGGGTGCGAATGACGGTTCGGCGGGTGATGGGCATCGAGACCGAGTACGGCATCGCCGTGCCCGGTCAACCGGGAGCGAACGCGATGGTGACCTCCTCACAGGTCGTCAACGCGTACCTGGCGGCGTCGGCCGCCCGGGCTCGCCGGGCCCGGTGGGACTTCGAGGAGGAGAACCCGCTCCGCGACGCCCGGGGGTTCGACCTGGCCCGCGAGGTGGCCGACCAGAGCCAGCTCACGGACGAGGACCTCGGGCTCGCCAACGTGATCCTCACCAACGGCGCGCGCCTGTACGTGGACCACGCCCACCCGGAGTACTCGACGCCCGAGTGCACCAACCCCCGGGCCGCGGTGATCTGGGACAAGGCGGGCGAGCGGGTGATGTACGACGCCGCCGTACGGGCGTCCTCCATGCCCGGCAACGCCCCCATCCAGCTCTACAAGAACAACACCGACGCCAAGGGCGCGTCGTATGGCTGTCACGAGAACTACCTCATGCGCCGCGCGACGCCGTTCGCCGACATCGTCAGGCACCTGACGCCGTTCTTCGTGTCGCGGCAGGTGGTGTGCGGCGCGGGCAAGGTCGGCATCGGCCAGGACTCGCGCACCGAGGGCTTCCAGATCAGCCAGCGGGCCGACTTCTTCGAGGTCGAGGTCGGGCTGGAGACCACGCTCAAGCGGCCGATCATCAACACCCGCGACGAGCCGCATGCCGACCCGGAGAAGTACCGGCGGCTGCACGTGATCATCGGCGACGCCAATATGTCGGAAATTTCGACATATTTGAAGCTCGGTACAACGGCACTGGTGCTGGCGATGATCGAGGAGGGGTTCCTCACCATCGACCTGACCCCCGAGTCGCCGGTCGCGGCGCTGCGCGCGGTGTCCCACGACCCGACCTGCAAGTACGAGATCGCGCTGCGCAACGGGCGGAAGATGACCGCCGTGCAGCTGCAGATGGAATACCTGGAGCAGGCCCGCAAGTACGTGGAGGACCGCTTCGGCTCGGGAGTGGACGAGCTCACCAAGGACGTGCTCAACCGCTGGGAGTCGGTGCTCACCCGGCTCGCCGAGGATCCGATGCAGCTGTCCCGTGAGCTCGACTGGGTCGCCAAGCTGGAGATCCTGGAGGGCTACCGCACCCGCGACAACCTGCCCTGGAACCACCCCCGGCTGCAGTTGGTCGACCTGCAGTACTCCGACATCCGCCCCGACCGCGGCCTCTACAACCGGCTCGTCGCCAGGGGCAGGATGCAGCGCCTGGTGACCGACGAGGACGTCGACCGCGCGGTGGAGACGCCGCCCACCGACACCCGGGCCTACTTCCGGGGCCGGTGCCTGCGGCAGTACAGCGAATCGGTCGCCGCCGCCTCCTGGGACTCGGTGATATTCGACATCCCGGGCCGCGAGTCGCTCCAGCGCGTGCCGACCCTCGAACCGCTGCGCGGCACCAAGGCGCACGTGGGCGACCTGCTCGACCGCTGCCGCACGGCCGCCGACCTCGTGGCCGCGCTCACCGGCGAGGGCTGACCGCCGCGCCGGTCGTGGCCGGTGATCAGCCGTGCCGGGCGATCAGTCGTGCCGGGCGATCAGTCGTGCCGGGATATTCGGGGGACGGGGACGTCGCTGGCGCAGCGCACCTCGATCTCGACCCTGCCCTCGCCGCCCTCGTCCGACTCGAACCGCACCCGGGCGTGGTCGTCCGGCCCCGGATCGACGTCGTGGACCTCGTAACCCTGAGCGGGCGTCCACGACTGGAGCCGCGCCAGGCCGCCGTCGCACCTGGCGATCACGCTGCCCGCGCCGGTCGAGATCAGCTTCCGGCCGGTGACGGGCGCGGCGCTCGGCGCGGGGGACGGTGCCCGTTCGGGGGACCGTTCCGGTGCCGCGGCCGAGGCGGGGCCGGAGGACGGCGCGGCCGGGGTGTCCCGGGCGAGCGCGACGCGGATCTCCTCGGCCGTCATGGGCCGCCCGGCGGGTCCGGCGAGCGGCCGGCCGAGCAGGCCGAGCACCGCGACGCCCGCCCCGGTGGCGAGCGCGGCGGCCAGCAGCCATCCGGCGACGGCGAGGACGAGGCGGGTGTTCACGCGCCCACTCTCCCACCGCGAACACTAAGGGATCGCTAAGGCCCTGATAACGGACTTATGCCGCAGGACCGTGGAGAGCTAACGTAGCGGCCAAATGCCAAGCGTGCTCCTCATCGAAGACGACGCCCCGATCCGCGGCTCCCTCACCCGGAGCCTGCGCGAGCGCGGCCATGCCGTCTCCTCCGCCCCCACCGCCCTCGACGGCCTGCGGTCGGTGGTGGAGGACCGGCCGGACCTCATCGTGCTCGACCTCGGCCTGCCCGACATGGACGGAGCGGACCTGCTGCGCATGCTCCGCGCCGTGAGCCGGGTCCCGGTCATCGTGGCCACGGCCAGGGACGGGGAGGCCGAGATGATCCGCCTGCTCGACGCGGGCGCCGACGACTACGTGGTCAAGCCGTACAGCGCGGCGCAGCTCGACGCCCGCATCCGGGCCGTGCTGCGCCGCGTGGACACCGCCCCCGAGGACACCTCGCTGACCGTCGGGGCGCTGCGCGTGGACCCGCGTACCCGCGAGGCGACGCTCGACGGCGCCCCGCTGGACCTGACGCCGCGCGAGTTCGACCTGCTGCACTACCTGGCGGCGCGGGCCGGACAGGTGGTCACCAAGCGCGAGCTGCTCACCGAGGTCTGGCAGATCCCCTACGGGGGCGCCGACAAGACGGTCGACGTCCACCTCTCCTGGCTGCGCCGCAAGCTCGGCGAGACCGCCCAGCAGCCGCGCTACCTCCAGACCGTCCGAGGCGTCGGCGTCCGCCTCACCGCGCCCTCGTGACCGGTACGGCGACCCGCGCCGGTGCGGGCCCGGGGGAGCGCCGGTGAGACGCTGGCTCGCGGCCCTCGTCGCGGCGACGACGTCACTCGTGCTCGTGTCGCTGCTCGTGCCGCTGGCGCTGCTGGTCCGTTCGGTGGCGCAGAGCGAGGCCGTCGACTCGGCCACCCGGGCCGCCGAGTCGGTCGCGGTGGCGGTCGGCACCGTGGACGAGGAGACCCTGCGGCTGACCGCGGAGCAGGCGAGCGCGTCGAGCGGCCACCCGGTGACGGTCTTCCTCGCCGACGGCCGGGTGCTCGGAGCCGCCGCGGCCCGCACGGCCGCGGTGGACCTCGCGGCGCGGGGCCGCAGCCTGTCGGCGGCGGCGCCGGGCGGCCGGGAGATCCTGGTGGCGGTCGAGGGGGCGCCGGGCGGCACCGCCGTCGTCCGCGCCTTCCTCGGCGACGACGATCTGATGCGCGGCGTACGTCAGACGTGGCTCGCGCTGCTGATCCTCGGGGTCGCCCTCGTCGGGGTCGGCATCCTCGTCGCCGACCGGCTCGCCCGCGCGGTCGTCCGGCCCACCACGGCGCTCGCCGAGGTCTCCCACCGCCTCGCCACGGGCGACCTTACCGCCAGGGCGACGCCACTCGGCCCACCCGAGGTGCGTACGGCCGGCCTGGCCCTCAACCACCTGGCGGGACGCATCTCGGATCTCCTCGCCGAGGAGCGGGAGATCGTGGCGGACGTCTCCCACCGGCTGCGAACCCCCCTCACCGGCCTCAGGCTGGAGGCGGAGTCGCTGTCGGACCCCGGAGAGGCGGCGAGGATCGAGACGCGCGTGGACGCGCTGGAGCGCGCGGTCACCGCGGTGATCAACGATGTCCGGCGGCGGTCGCGGGAACGGGCCTCGTGCGACGCCGTCCCGGTCGTGCGCGACAGGGTGGCGTTCTGGTCGGTGCTCGCCGAGGACCAGTCCAGGGCGGTCGTGCTCGACCTGGCCCCCGGCCCGCTGCCGGTGGCGGTCTCCGCCGAGGACCTCGCCGCCTGCGTCGACGCCCTCCTGGGCAACGTCTTCGCGCACACCCCCGACGGCGCGTCGTTCCGCGTCGGCCTCGCCGCCGGTGATCCCGCCCCGGACGGAACCGGCGGGGAGGGCGGCCGGGTGGTCCTCACGGTGTCGGACGCGGGTCCGGGCTTCGGCCCGGGCGACCCGCTGAGGCGGGGGGAGAGCGGGGCCGGGTCGACCGGCCTCGGCCTCGACATCGCCCGTCGCGTGGCCCAGGAGTCGGGCGGCTTCCTGGCTCTCGGCGCGTCCGATCTGGGTGGTGCGGAGGTACGCCTGGTTTTAGGGATCGCTTAGCGCGGCCCTAGCATGATCGCTGCGACGGTTGGGTCATGAGAAACACAACGAAGATCGCTCTCGCGGCCGCCACGACCCTCGCCGCCCTGACCGCCGGTGGAACGGCCGTGGCCTCCGCCTCCGTCGCGGCGCCGGCCTCCACCGCTTCGACCGCCACCGCTTCGAGTGGCACAGCCGTCAGCCGGAGCCGGGCGGTCGCGATCGCCAAGAGGCGGGTGCCCGGCGCCCGGGTCACCAAGGTGGAGCGCGAGTGGGAGCACGGCCGCCGCGTGTGGAAGGTCGAGCTCCGCAAGGGTCACCGGGAGTACCGCGTGTACGTCTCCGTCGCGAGCGGGAGGATCGTCAGGTTCCGGGTCGAGGACGACGGCCGCCGGCACGACGACCGGGGTCACCACGGCAGGGGCCACGACGACAGGGGTCACGACGACCGGGGCCACCACGGCCGCGGTCACGACGACTGACCGTCACCGGCAGGCGCGGTCAGGGCGCCGGGGGGCCGTTGCGGTGCCGGCGGGGGCGGGTCGTGGGGGCGGGCCAGTAGGGTGAGTCCCCCTGCTGCTGATCTACGTCGTAAAGGCGCCCGGCCGTGAGCTCCCCGGGCGCCCGCGGCGATCCGTGCGCGGGGGCACGGCCGTAGGGATGCTCCCTGCTCTGCCTGGGCGTGGTACGGCTCGGCAGCTCGCCGGCAGCCGTCCGGCCCGGCGTCGCGGCCGGGATGCCCTGCCGCCGCAGCACGTCCACCAGCGTGTGCATCGCCTGGTCGACGGTGAGCCGTTCGTCCGGGTCGGGCCGCAGCAGGCCCTCCAGCAGCGGACGCAACGGGCCCGCGCGGCGCGGGGGCTCGGGCCCGCGGCCGAGCAGCACCTCGGCCGGCAGCGGGCTCATGGCCGGGTACGGCGGCCGTCCCTCGACCCCGCAGTAGAGCGTGGCGCCGAACGACCACAGATCGGCGGAGGGGGCCAGGGACTTCCCGCGCAGCCGCTCGGGGGCGAGATAGGCGCCGGACCGCGCCACCGGCACGGTCGAGGACCCGGCCGGGTCCCGGTCGAAGGCGGCGATGCCGAAGTCGGTCAGCACCACCCGGTCCTCGGTCAGCATCACGTTGGCCGGCCGGATGTCGCCGTGGACGACGCCCAGCGAGTGCGCGTGCCGTACGCCCGACAGGAGCTGGAAACCCACCCACGCGGCCCAGTGGACCGGAAGCCGCCCGAGGTGGCGCACGGTGTCGGCCAGCGTGAGGCCCTGCAGGAGCTCGGTGACGATCCAGAGCCGGCCCTTGTCCTCCAGCAGGTCGTGCACCGTGATGACGGCCGGATGGCTGAGCCGGGCCGCGGAGCGGGCCTCCCGCAGCGCCTGCCGGCGGGCGGCGGCCAGGTCGGCCACGTCCACGCGGTACGGCGGCTGCACCTCCTTGATCGCGACATCGCGCTTGAGGCGGAGATCATGGGCCTGCCACATGATCCCCCCGGAGTCCCGCCGGAAGGGCGTCAGCAGCTTGTACCGATCCGCCAGCAGTTGCCGTGCGTGCGATGCCATCGACCACCCGTGCGCTAGCCCCAGATCCGTGATCCATCAATTGTCGTCCCGGATGCGGTCGCACCGCGCCGAAAGGCGGCCACGGGGAGTGTGACGTCGATAACGATCCGGTCTAAGGACGCGCGGAATCCTCCGTGTTCGCCGTGCCTGCGGGCACCGGGTGGGCCGGCCTCGCGGCAGGGCCGAAGATCGCACGCCCTTTCGCGCGCATTGTCGGTCGGTTCGGGGAAGATATGGGGAGAGGCGTCCCCCCGAGCAGCGGAGGTGTCAGGGATGGCGACCAAGGAGACCGGCGGCCAGAAGCAGACTGGGCGTCAGGAGCACGAAGTCGAGGAGACCGAGGCGCAGGCGTCCCCGGACGTCCAGGAGCGCCAGGAGAAGCTCACCGACGACGTCGACGCGATCCTGGACGAGATCGACGAGGTCCTCGAGGAGAACGCGGAGGAGTTCGTCCGTTCCTACGTGCAGAAGGGCGGACAGTAACCCGACGGAGGCGTCCGGCCCGGTGGCGGCGCTCCGGGGGGAACCGACCCCTCCGGCAGCGGCGCCGCCGGGCGCCGTCACGCCATGGCGAGATGAACGGTCGCGATCTCGAAGGGCCTGAGCGGGACGCGCACCGTCCGCCATGAGGCCCCCTCGTCGCGGGACACCTCCAGAGGGCTCAGGGGAGAGCCCTGAACGCCGGCCGTCCAGGCCGCGGTGAAATCTCCTCGTACGACCGCCTCGGTGGCCGTGGGATGCTCGGCCACCAGGCGGACCTCCAGCCGTCCGTCCCGCTCGCGCAGAGCGGTCATCACGACGCCGTCCCCGCCGACCGACAGACGGCCGCCCCAGCCCGTCCCCGCCGCACCGCCCGTGTCGCCCGCGCCAGCGCCGGGCACGGCGAGCAGGTCGTGGCGGAACTCCTCCGCGAGCCGCGGCAGCCCCGCCTCGTGCCACCCGCCCGCGTACGGCAGGACGGCCAGGCGCACGGTCAGCGGCCCCTGGCACTGGGCGGCCGGGGCCTGCACCTCCGGCCCCGCGGGCTCGTCGCGGTAGGGATTGCGGTTCCTGGACAGATACCCGACGGACCGCACGAGCGTGAGCGCCATCTCGGCCCCACTCTCGCTGATCTCGTACTCGGTGACGTGGTCGAGCAGCACGGCCAGGCCGCCGGCGGCCGCGAAGGACTCGGCGGGGAAGGTCGGGATCGGACGCTCTCCGCCTCCGCCCTCGGCGGACAGGCCGCGCCGCACCACGGCGAACTGTCCCTCCGCGTACGACTCGGCCGCCGCCCGGGGCAGCGGCGCGTGCCAGCGGACGCGGTGGTCGCGGCAGCGCACGTCCATGGTGATCTCGCACCGCGCGAACCGCTCGCCCGCCCTGAGCTCCACCCGGGTCGTGACGTCCGCCGGCACGGTCGCGGCGTCGCCCGCGCCGGCCGGCCAGTCGTACCCGCGGGTGATCTCGTATACGCCGGTCAGCGGTCCCGAGCAGATCTCCTCGACGGTGACGCGGGAGGGCCGGTCGAGGAGCCGGTCGCCGGGCGGCGGCGCGTGGTTGTAGGTGTCCCCGGCGTCCCCGCCGTGGACGATCCGCCCGACGCCGTGGACCTCGACGCCGCCCGCCCCGCGCAGGGACAGCGTCCCGTCGCCGGCCACGCGCACCCACAGCAGGCCGTTGTCCAGCACCGGCTCGAACCCGTACGGGTCGGTCCGCAAAGCGCCCGGGACGGGGGCGGGCCCGGCGGGCGCGACCGGACGTGCGGTGAGGACGGCGCGGCCCAGCGGCGGCACGGTGACCAGCGCGGCCACGGTGACCACGGGCTCGGCCACCGTGCGGACGGTCCACGGCCCCGGACCGGCATCGAGGACGGCCCTGCGCAGGTCCTCGTACGCGTACGCGCCGGACGCGTGGCGGCTCACGGTGACGGTGAACACGCCGTCCGCGGCGGCCCAGGAGACGATCTCGTGGCCGTACAGTTCCCGCTCGTGGACGCGCCCGAGCAGCCGGGAGAGGTCGTCCATGACGGTCTCGTCGAGCAGGGTCGCGGCGTGTTCGAGCCGCTGCACGGGAACGGTGACGGGGACGGGACGCCCGCGGCCGTCCGCCAGCGACGCCCGGTCCTCGGGCAGGTCGGCGAGCACCAGGCCGGTCCGCTCGAACGGGGACGGGTTGACGACGACGAGCGAGTCCTTCGGCGCGGCCCCGGCGAGGGACGCCGCGACCAGGTCCACGACCGCCTGGGCCGTCTGCCCGGCCTCGGCCATCCTCGCGGCCACCTGCTGGGCGGTCTCGTCGGAGCCGCACCCGGTGACCGAGTCGTGCCCGCCGCAGGCGATGACCGACCGCCAGGCCATGTCGATCAGGCGCTCGCACGCCGAACGGTCGGTGAGCCACAGCGCGGACAGCGGCTCGGCGTAGCGGGTGAGAACCCGCTCGGCCCGCGCCATGGCCTGCTTCAGCGGCACCCGGGCCGAGATCACGCCGGGCAGGAGGTTGGCCCGCGCGTGCGAGCGCAGCTCGCCCGTCACACGCGGCAGCCCGCCGCCGGGACCGTCCAGGCCGGTCAGGGCCTCGGCGAGGGTGGCGACGCGCAGTCCCGACGCGGTGATCTCGCGGGCGGGAGCCGAGTGGTCGGCGCCGTACATCGCCAGCAGCGTCCCGTCCGCCGCCCAGTCCTGCGCGTTCGAGACGAAGGCCGCCACGCGGTCGGGCAGGCCCTCGGCCGGGCCGGTGAACAGGCCGGAGGCGTTGCCGTACCCGCCGGGCAGGTATCTCGTCCTGATCGTCGTGCCGTCGGCCCCGGTCCAGTCGAAGGCGTCGCGGTCCACGTGCGCGGGCACGCCCCGCCACAGGCACGCCGCGCGCAGCCCGGCCAGCGACAGGATCTGCGGCATCTGGGCGCAGTGGCCGAACTGGTCGGGCAGGTACCCGACCGGCATGGCGCCGCCGAGCGCGGCCGCCCCCCGCATGCCGTACTCCAGGTTGCGCAGCAGGGTCTCGCCCGAGCACAGGAACTCGTCGGCGAGGATCAGCCAGGGCCCGACGGCGAGCCGCCCCTCGGCGACGAACCGGGCGACGTCGCCGTGGCGTTCCGGGCGGATCTCCAGGTAGTCCTCGACCGCGGCGAGCTGGCCGTCCATCGTGAAGCGGTAGGCGGGGTCGGCGGCCATGGCGTCCAGGACCTCGTCGAGCACCCGCACCAGGCCGACGCGGAACCGCTGGAAGGGCAGGTACCACTCGCGGTCCCAGTGCGTGTGCGGGACCACCACGATCTCGCCGCTATCCGCTGACGCTCTGCTCGGCGTGACCGATGGCTCCACTCGCGCCCTCCTCGGCGTAGCTGCTGACGCCGGCCCCGGCGGTCGCCTCCCGGGGGGCGCCGGTGACCTCCTGGGCGCACTCCCCGCCGATGGGGACGCCGGCCCAGCGCGCGTACCGGTGCACGATCCGCTGCGCCGTGACAATATCCTCCAGGGCCCCGTCGAGTCCGGTGAGCGGCGGTTCGTCCTGGGTGACGAAGCGGTGGAAGGCGCGCAGTTGCCGCTCGAACGCCTCGGCGACGTCCTCGTTGACGACCGTCCGCTCGGTGGTGCCGACGCGGCAGGTGACCGTCAGCCGGGTGGGCGTGTTCAGCATGTACGGCGAGGGGAAGCGCAGCTCCAGCGAGCCGTGCTCGTGGTGCAGGGTCATCACCTCGTGGTAGGCCGGATAGCTCGGCAGGTAGTGCCACCGCAGGCCGTACCGGCCGGAGCCCTCGACGGGCAGCGTCCCGCTCACCTCCAGCGACGGCGGGAAGGCCTCCACCGGCCACACGGCCACATGGTCCACCGTGTCCGGAGATCCGGTGAACAGCCGCAGCAGCGACAGCTCGTGGCAGAGGCTGCCCAGCAGGACCTCGGCGTACAGCCGCCGCAGCCGCTCCGACGAGGTGCCGAGCGCGGCGGTGAGCGCCCGGTCGTCGGCCTCCGCGTAGGGGGTCGTCCGTTCGGGGGAGGGCCGTCCGGGCCGCGCGCGGGCGAACAGCAGCTGGGACTCCTGCGACGGGTGCAGCACGGTGGCGTCCAGGTGGCGGACCACGCCCGGCCCGCCGGCCTCGTGCAGCGCCTCCAGCAGCCGTTGGGAGGCCGGGTCGTACTGCTTCATGTAGCCGGTCATCAGGCGTTCGCCGGACAGGCCGCTCAGCTCGGCCCGGCTGAAGGCGAGGGGCTTCTCGCACAGCACCCACAGGCCGCGTTCGAGCGCGGCCCGCACCAGCGGCCCGTGGGAGCCCGGCGTGAGCACGATCAGCGCGTCGAACCCGCCCTCGTCCAGCATCGCCCATGGGTCGTCGTACGCCGGGACGCCCGCCTCCCGGCCCACCGTCTCCGCGTGCCCGCGGTCCAGGTCGCACACGGCGGTGACCCGGAACAGGTCGCGCCGCCGCGCCAGTAGAGGCAGGTAGACGACCTGCGCGACCACGCCGAGCCCGGCGATCCCCACCTTCACCGTGTCCACGTCCTCACCCTCCTCCGCTCGGCGGCCTGCCCTGCACCTCCCCACCGGCGGCGTGGCGCAACCACGTCAGCTGCACACGGCCATGAGCTCGTTGACGGGCGTCTCCAGCCGGTGCATCCCCGGCCCGGCCGGCAGGAGCGCGAGGTCCCCGCGGACCACCCGGCGGGTCCGCGGCCCCCACAGCACCAGCCCGTCGGCGTCCACGGCCAGGAACTCGTCCTCCAGCCGCAGCAGCAGCGGGCCGTTCAGGGAGGCCGACACCGCGGTCCGCCCCTTCGCCACGGCGCGTACGACGGCCCCCGCGGCCTCGGGGCCCCGGCCGTCGCCCTCGGCGAGCACCCACGTCGCCGGCGCGCCGGGCGGGTGGCCCTCCTCCGGCCGGTGGTAGTCGCCGCCGCCCACCACGACCAGGTCGCCGGTCAGGTCGCCGGTCAGGTTCGCGGCCCAGGCCTGCGCCCAGGCCAGCGGCGCGCCCCGGGTGCGGTCGTGCCAGCTCCGGTGCCACAGCTCCACGGTCCGCGGCCGGTCGGCCATCGGGTGCCGCCACGCGCAGTCGGCCGCCACCGGATGGTTGACCGACAGCACCCCGCCCCGGTCCCGTACGGCCTTCGCCCACTCGTCCGGCGGGAGCCGGAAGTCGATCCAGCCGACGTCCCCGAGGGCGCCCGCGTGCCCGAGGTCGGTGGTCACCTCCTGCCCCGGCACGAGCACGATCCCGGCCAGCGCCGAGGCGGCGGCCAGCTCCGCGTGGTGGCTGACGGTGTTGTGGTCGGTCACCGCGAGGAAGTCGAGCCCGGACGCGGCCGCCACGCAGGCCAGCTCGTAGACGCTCAGCGTCCCGTCGGAGTGGTCGGTGTGCGCGTGCAGGTCCCCGGCGAGCCAGCGGTGCCCGGGCGGCGCCGGCAGGCGGCGGCGTACGGCGGCCGGGTCGGGCGGGATCGGCCCGGGCACGCGGGAGAAGCGGGTGCGGCGCCGCCGCGGCCGGGCGGGCGGCCGCACGTGCCTGATCACCCGGATCTCGTACGGCAGCCCGCCGAGGGGCACGCGGTGCAGCCCGACCAGCACTCGCCACACGCCCGGCTCGATCTCGCCGGGCAGGTAGCCGGGGGTGGCCCAGGAGGGGGCGATGGTGTACTCGGAGCGCGCGCCGCCCGACCAGCCGCGGAACCCGGCGGGCCCGGCGCAGCCGAGGTCGAGCACACCGGCCGACCGGTCGTAGGACAGGCGCACCGTGAGGGCGGCCGTGCCGGGCCGCACCTCCACCGGCACCTCCGCCACCGGCCCGGCCAGCCGGTCGTCCAGCGTCCACGTCCCGCCGACCACGGCCCTGGTGGTCATCGTCTCGCCGCCATCGTCACCCACCGAGACCCGCACGACCTTAGGAATCGGGCTCCAGCCACGACCTTCGCACGCGATGACCGGCACGTAAAGAAGCCGCTCGGCGGACGAGTGAAGGATGGGTGCCCGGCGTCCTATGGGATGTCTGGTTCGCGCTGAGCTGATCGGGAAGAGTGCAACCAGCGCTGAGACCTGAGTATGGTCGGGCGTAACAACGCATGCTTGGAGGGAGTCGCGTGGCATCTCAGCCAGCCTGGATGAACAGCCTCTTCACATATACGGGATCGTCGTCGTTCTCGGAGTTCCTCGGCGTGCACGCGCCGAACCTGCTGCCCGCCCGCAACGAGTCGCTGGCGGCGCCGGTGGGCGACGAGATCCCGCACGCGACCACCATCGTCGCGGCGACCTGCGCCGGCGGCGTGGTGATGGCGGGCGACAGGCGTGCGACCTCCGGGAACATAATCTCGCAGCGGGACATCGAGAAGGTGTTCCGCACCGACGACTACTCCTGCATGGGCATCGCGGGCACCGCGAGCACCGGCCTGGAGTTGGCCCGGCTGTACCGGGTCGAGTTGGAGCACTACGAGAAGAACGAAGGCCGCTCGCTGTCCACCGAGGGCAAGGCGCACCGCCTGGCCACCATGATCCGCGGCAACCTGCCCATGGCCATGCAGGGCCTCGTGGTCGTGCCGCTGTTCGCGGCCTACGACCCGGCCCGCGACGCCGGGCGGATCTTCAGCTACGACGTGGGCGGCGGGCCGTACGAGCAGAAGGAGTTCCACTCCATCGGCTCGGGTTCGATCTTCGCCCGGGGGTCGCTGAAGAAGCTGTACCGGGAGAACGCAAGCCCGCAGGACACCGTCCTGACCTGCCTGCACGCCCTGTACGACGCCGCCGACGACGACTCGGCCACCGGCGGCCCCGACGTGATGCGGAAGATCTGGCCGGTCGTGGCCGTCATCACCGAGGACGGCTTCCGCCGTCTTCCGGACGACGAGGTCGCCGAGTTCGTGGAGTCCATGCTGGAGAGGCGGATGACCGCCCCCGAAGGCCCGACCGCGCCGCTGCGCTAACCCAAGAGAGGATCACCCCCGGTGTCCATCCCCTTCGGAGGATATGCCTCGCCCGAGCAGATCATGCGGGACAGGGCGGAGTATGCCCGCAAGGGCATCGCTCGCGGTCGCAGCGTGGTCGTGATGCAGTACGCCGACGGCATCCTGTTCGTGGCGCCCAACCCGTCCAAGGCGCTGCACAAGATCAGCGAGATCTACGACCGCATCGGCTTCGCCGCGGTCGGGCGCTACAACGAGTTCGAGTCGCTCCGCCTGGCCGGCATCCGCTACGCCGACATCAACGGCTACACCTTCAACCGCAGCGACGTCACCGGCCGTGGCCTGGCGAACCTGTACGCCCAGCACCTCGGCATGATCTTCACCGAGTCGATCAAGTCGTTCGAGGTGGAGATCGTCGTCGCGGAGGTCGGCGACGCCCCCGAGGACGACCAGATCTACCGGATCACCTTCGACGGCTCCGTCTTCGACGAGCAGGGCATGGCCGTGATCGGCGGCCAGGCCGAGGCCGTCGGCGGACGCCTGAAGGAGCGCTACAGCGAGGGACTGCCGCTGCCGCAGGCCCTCGACGCCGCGCTGGCCGCCCTGACCGAGCCGGGCGGCGAGCGTCCCCCGGCGGCCCAGCTCGAGGTCGCCGTGCTCGACCGCGGCAGGGAGCACCGCAAGTTCCTGCGCCTGACCGGGCCCCGCCTGGAGAAGCTCCTGGAGAGCGCCAGGGAGGGCCAGGAAGGCGCGCGGCAGCCGGCCGCCGAGCAGGCCTCGTCCGAGGAGGCGCAGGCCGAGCGGCCTCCCGGCGCCACTCCGCCGATCGCCCCGGAGGGCGAGATCGACACGGGCTCCGGCGAGTAGCCCGCCCTTCCGCCCGTACCATCGCGGCGCCGCGTCCCTCTCCGGGGGCGCGGCGCCGTCCTGTTGCGGGGGCCGCATCAGGGATTACGGCTCAACCAAACCTCGATTTCGCTACTCTCATCCTGTTGTGATGACTTTTGATCTTTTCCGGCGAGCGGGCGTTCCGGCCGCCGCTGTCGCCCTCCTGTCGCTGACCGCCTGCTCCGGGGCCTCCGGCAGCTCGGCTTCGCCCACCGTGACGGCCACCGTGACGGTGACCGCCCCCGCGTCGCCCGCGGAGCCGTCCCCCGCACCGGAGGCCTCCGACACCCCGGCGGCGGCGGAGACTCCCACCGCCTCGGCCACGACCGCGACCCCGCGGAAACCGGCCGGGCCGCCGATCACGGACAAGACGCCGGCGCCCTTCGGCGGGACCCTCCAGTCGGACCCCGGGCACGACTTCACCAAGGGGCTCAGCCCCAGCAGGGACGGCGTCGTGCGCGGGCAGCTGGTCGCCATGCACGACGAGAACGTCGCGGAGTACCGGCCGATCAAGTTCGTCAAGGAGTACGGCGGCAGCACGACCGGCCACTTCGAGGGGCCGCCGGAGGGCGACGCGACGGCCTTCGCCGCGCCTCTCGCGAAGAACGTCGTGTTCCTCAGCGCGGTCGGCTGCGACGGCAAGGACCAGACCATCGACGGCCGGTACCTCGGCAGCCAGCGCTGCTCCAGGGACAAGCTGATCCTGCGGGCGGACAAGGGCGACCTGCGGGCGCTCATCACCGTCGACGGCGGGCAGATCGTCAAGGTGACGGAGATTTACGTCGCCTGACGGCTCCTTCTCTTCATTCCACCGCCTGATCACTGTTCGGCCGCCGGTTTCGGGGAATAGGGTGAGGTGATGGATCGACGCATATTCGGGCTGGAGAACGAGTACGGCGTCACCTGCACGTTCCGCGGGCAGCGGAGGCTGTCGCCGGACGAGGTGGCGCGGTACCTGTTCCGGCGAGTGGTGTCCTGGGGCCGATCGAGCAACGTATTCCTGCGCAACGGCGCACGTCTGTACCTGGACGTGGGCAGCCATCCCGAGTACGCCACCCCTGAGTGCGACAACGTCGTGGAGCTGGTCACCCACGACAAGGCGGGGGAGCGGATCCTGGAGGGTCTCCTCGTGGACGCCGAGAAGCGGCTCCGCGAGGAGGGCATCGCGGGAGACATCTACCTGTTCAAGAACAACACCGACTCGGCCGGCAACTCCTACGGCTGCCACGAGAACTACCTCGTGGGCCGGCACGGGGAGTTCGGGCGGCTGGCCGACGTCCTGATCCCCTACCTGGTGACGCGGCAGATCATCTGCGGCGCGGGCAAGGTGCTGCAGACCCCGCGCGGAGCCGTCTACTGCGTCTCCCAGCGGGCCGAGCACATCTGGGAGGGCGTGTCCTCCGCGACCACCCGGTCCCGGCCGATCATCAACACCCGCGACGAGCCGCACGCGGACGCCGAGCGGTTCCGCCGGCTGCACGTCATCGTGGGCGACTCGAACATGAGCGAGACCACGATGCTGCTCAAGGTCGGCGCCACCGACCTGGTGCTGCGCATGATCGAGGCGGGCGTGGTGATGCGCGACCTGTCCCTGGAGAACCCGATCAGGGCGATCCGGGAGGTGTCCCACGACATGACGGGCCGCCGCAGGGTGCGCCTGGCCAACGGCCGCGAGGCCTCGTCGCTGGAGATCCAGCAGGAGTACCTGACCAAGGCGCAGGACTTCGTCGAACGGCGGGGCGGCGACGCCATCGCCAAGCGAGTGCTGGAGCTGTGGGAGCGCACGCTGCGCGCGGTCGAGACGGGCGACCTCGACCTCGTCTCGCGGGAGATCGACTGGGTCACCAAGTACCAGATGATTGAACGTTACAGACAGAAGTACGATCTGCCGCTGTCGTCGCCGCGCGTCGCGCAACTCGACCTGGCCTACCACGACGTCCACCGCAAGCGGGGCCTGTTCTACCTCCTGCAGAAGCGGGGGGCCGTCGAGAGGGTGGCCGACGACGTCAAGATCTTCGAGGCCAAGTCGGTTCCGCCGCAGACCACACGGGCCAAGCTGCGCGGGGAGTTCATCCGCAAGGCCCAGGAGAAGCGGCGCGACTTCACCGTCGACTGGGTCCATCTGAAGCTCAACGACCAGGCTCAGCGGACCGTGCTGTGCAAGGATCCGTTCCGCAGCGTGGACGAGAGGGTCGACAAGCTGATCGCCGGCATGTGATCTCTTACACCGCTCTGACGGCGGGTTCGGGTAGCCTGGCCCGGACCCGCTGTCTGTTTGAGGATTACCTACATGCGCCGTCGTACGGCACTCGTCGCCGCCCTGCCCCTGTTGCTCGCCGTCGCCTGCGGAACCGCGCAGAAGACCGCCTCCAGCGCGAGCCCCGCCGCCTCCGGGGCCCGGGCCGCGGCCACGGCCATCAAGGTGACGGGAGAGGTCGGCAAGAAGCCAACCCTGACGTTCCCGTCGGGCCAGCCCTCGCTCACGTCCGCCTCCATCAAGGTCGTCGAGGGACAGGGCACCCCCGCCAAGGATGGCGACGTCCTCACCGCCAACGTCACCGTCTACAACTGGGACGGCAAGGAGAACAAGGCGGCGGGCTCGGACTACGACCAGGGCAAGTCGGAGTTCGTCTCGGTCAGCCCGCAGCTGCCCAAGGCGCTGCACGAGGCGCTCGTCGGAGCCAAGCCCGGCGGCAGGGTGATGGCCGTCGTGGCCAAGGACAACCTGAGCGCCGAGCAGCTCGACCAGGCCAAGCAGCAGGGCCAGGACTTCAACAGCACGTCCCAGGTGCTGGTCATCGACGTCATGTCGGCCACGCTGAAGTCGATCGAGGGCACCGCCGTCGACCCGGGCGTCGACGGGGTGAAGGTCGGCAACCCCGGCGGTGACAAGGCCCCGGCGCTGACCACCAAGACCAGCGAGAAGGCGCCCAAGAAGCTCGTCGTCAAGACCGTGATCAAGGGTGCCGGCCCGGCGGTGAAGGCCGACCAGACGGTCCTCGCCCACTACGTCGGCAAGATCTGGGGCACCGACAAGCAGTTCGACTCCAGCTGGGAGCGCGGCCAGCCCGCGACGTTCGCTCTCAACCAGGTCGTCAAGGGCTGGTCGCAGGGCCTCACCGGGGTGCCCGTCGGCAGCCGCGTCCTCATCACGATCCCGCCGGACCTCGGCTACGGCAAGGAGGGCAACGCCCAGGGCGGCATCAAGGGCACCGACACCCTCGTCTTCGTCGTGGACGTCCTCGGCGCGGCCTGACAACCGCATACGCCGACGGGCCCCTCCCGCCGCCCGGCGGGAGGGGCCCGTCGGCGTGCGGGCGTCAGCTCCGGATCTCGTAGGCGTCTCCGTAGACCTTCCAGCGCAGCGGCGGATCGAGGTCGAGGTTGCCGTTCCTCAGGAACACCCGCTGAGCCGTGTCGACCCGGCTGGTGTCGCTGTGCGCCTCCTCCGTCTTCATCGCCGCCTTACGGGCGTCGAGGAACGCGTTGAGGTAGGCGACCTCGTCCCCACCCTGTGCCGGGGTCTTCGCCTTCTTCATGGCCGTCTTGCGGATGCCACCGAAGCTGACGGCGTCGTCGCCCGGGCCGTGCATGACGATGGCGTCGTAGTAGACGAACTGGCCGAGCGCGCGCAGGCCGTCGGCCTTGGCCTGGGCCACGGCCGGGCCGAAGTAGACCCGGTCGCGCTCGTCGTTCTGCGCCTGCTGGAACACCGGATCCGCGGCGGCGGCGCGCCAGTCCGCGGGGAAACCCGGGTCGAGCCCCCGGTGCGAGTCGGTGCCGTTCACCTTCCGCAGCGCGGGCAGGTACCTGGCCAGCACGTTGCCCGGCTTGCGTTTGGTGTAGAGCTCGACCAGGTCGAGCATGTCGCCGGTGCCCGAGCAGAAGCCGATGATGCCGGCGGTGTAGCCGCGCCCGTCGTCGATGTCCTCGATGTACTTGTACTGGGCCTTCCAGTCGAGGGAGGAGTTCTCCGCGCTGGAGACGAGCTCCATCGCGATCTCCTTCTTCTTCGGGTCGGTGAGGTCGGACGGGGCGGCCATGACCGTGACCTTCAGGGGTTCCCCGGCGGCGGCCGGGCCGCCGGTCGCGGCTCCGGCCGCTCCCGCGGGGAGTACGGCCGCCGCGACGGCCAGGAGTAGCGGAGCCGCGCGCCGGGGAGTGCGCCTGATCAGCGGATCTTTCACGTGCGTCGAACCCTCCGTGAGGGGGATTAGTTAGGAAGGTTTCCTAATAAAAGCAGCACGCTCGCGACGGTGTCAACGGTCCCGGCGGCGGCACGACCTAGACTCCCGGCTGTGACGAGCGACGACCTGGAGTCGATGACCGTGCTCGGCGATCCCGTGCGGCGGGCGCTGTACCGGTTCGTGGCCGAGCAGGGGCGGGACGTGGGCCGCAACGAGGCGGCCGAGGCGGCCGGCGTCCAGCGCACGCTGGCGGCCCATCACCTGGACAAACTGGTGGAGGCGGGCCTGCTGGAGTCGGGATTCAAGCGGCTGAGCGGCCGGGCGGGCCCCGGAGGCGGCCGCCCCGCGAAGGTCTACCGGCGGGTGCGCGAGGAGCGGTCCGTGAGCCTGCCGCCCCGGGACTACCGCACGCTGGCGCTCGTACTGGCGGAGACCGTCGATCTGCTGGGCGGCGAGGAGAAGGCCGAGGAGGCCGCCCGGCGGGCGGGGGAGCGCCTGGCCGGCTCCTCCGGCGCCGGCGAGGCCGCCGATCTCGTGGAGGTGCTGCGTGCGCGCGGCTACGAGCCGTACGAGGAGGACGGACGGGTGCGGTTGCGGAACTGCCCCTTCCATGTGCTGGCCGAAAGCCACCCGCTGCTCGTGTGCTCGATGAATCTCGCGCTCTGCGAGGGGATGCTGGCCGGTCTGGGCGAGACCGGGGTCGCCGCGGCGCTCGATCCGAGACCCGGGGAGTGTTGTGTGGCCTTCACGCCTTCTAAAAACAACGTAGATTGACTTAGAATCGGGGCATGCATCTCGCCCAGCTCAACGTCGCCCATCTCAGGGAACCCCTCGACTCCCCCGCGCTGACCGATTTCCTCGCCGCCCTCGCGCCGATCTACCAGGTGTCGGACGCCGCGCCCGGCTTCGTCTGGCGCATGAAGGAGGGCGACGAGCCCACGGACCTGATCCAGCACGACTACGGACCGATGCTGGTCGTGAATCTGTCGGTCTGGGAGTCGCGCGAGACGTTGTGGAACTTCGTCTACCGCAGCGGCCATCTGGAGGTGATGCGGCGCCGCCGGGAGTGGTTCCACCGGATGGCCGAGCCGTACACCGTGATGTGGTGGGTGCCCGAGGGTCACCTGCCGCCGCTCGGCGAGGCCATGGCACGCCTGGACCTGCTCCGGGCCCAGGGGCCGGGCCCGGAGGCGTTCACGTTCAAGGACTTCTACGACAGCAGCGACGCCGCGAATCTCCCGGCGGCGGCGGAGGTCAGGAAGTAGGCCAGGTCCCCCTCCAGGCCGCGGCCCATGGTGGACAGCCGCACGGGTGACGCCTTCAGCGCCTCGTGCAGGCCGTCCACCGGCACGGTCACGATCTCGTGGCGCGTGGCCAGGGCCGCGGCCTGCTCGCGCACCGCCGCCCCGAACGCGCCGGGCAGATCCGGCACGACGACCCGGGCCGGGGCCAGCGCGACCCGGCCGTACGCGGTGAGCGAGTGGTGCGAGACCCCGACGTGCCGCTCGCGGCGGTCGCCCTCGCTGACCCGCAGCGCGGCCACGGGCCGCCCGCCCAGCACGGCGGCGGCGTTGACCGCCTCGCCGGCGGCGACGCCGGAGAACCCCCAGCGGGTGCCGGTGCCGAGGTTGCCCGGCCCCTGCGCGACCACGGCGACGTCGGCGCCGAGCACGTGCCGGGCGGCCAGCAGGCCGGTGTGCAGCGTGACGGCCTCGACGTCCCCGCCGAAGGACTGGCCGGTCGTCACCACCCCGCACAGCCAGTCGCGCTCGCGCAGCGTCGCGCACGACATCGAGAACCATGCGGGCAGCGCCCCCCCGTCCTGCATCACGTACGCCACCCTGGTGCCCGGGGAGTCCGCGTAGAGGCCGCACAGGATCGCGGGCAGGGCGGAGTGCAGGTCCGCGACGACCACGGGCATCCCGTCGACCGAGTCCGCCTCCCGCAGCGCCTCGTGGTGCGGGGATCCCTGCTCGTCCGCGCCGAGCACGGTGGCCTGCAACGGGGTGTAGCGTGCCTTCACCAGGTGGCCGGGGCCGGAAGGATCTTGCGGTAAACGGTCCGGGACGGCCACCACCATGGCGTACCCTCCCGTACCGAGACCCATGGCGAGGGCGGTCGTGTTGAGCAGCACGGTGTCGCCCACTTCAGGGCGTCCCACCAGCGGGGGATAGGCGAGGGCCCGGCACTCGCCCTCGGCGACGGCGACGTCGAGTTCCACCGCCCCCGGCCACTCGCGCCGGACCCGCACCACTTCGCCCTTGCGCCATCTGATCACGCCGAAAAGGGTAGCGTTCTCGACTGGAAGGGAGGCCCGGATGTCGCGGCGGAAGACCGAGCGGCTGCTCAACCTGGTTATCTGCCTGCTCGCGACGCGGCGGCCGTTGAGCGCGGAGCAGATCCGGCAGGCCGTCCCCGGGTACGACCCGGACAACGACGAGGCCTTCCAGCGCATGTTCGAGCGCGACAAGAACGAGCTGCGCGAGATCGGCATCCCCATCGAGGTCCACAAGGACCCTTGGGAGGACGACCCCGGCTACCGGATCGTGCGCGAGGCCTACGAGCTGCCCGAGATCACCCTGGAGCCGGACGAGGCCGCCGTCATCGGCCTGGCCGCGCAGGTGTGGCAGCGGGCGAGCCTCGCGGAGGCGGCCGGTGGGGCGCTGCTGAAGCTGACCGCGGGCGGCGTGCACGCCGACCTCGCCGAAAGCCCCCTGGAGCTGCGGGTGGACACCCGCGACCCCGCGTTCCCCGCGCTGTGGGAGGCGGTGCGGGACCGGCGCGTGGTCGCCTTCGACTACCGCTCGGCCGGCAGCGAGTCGGTGCTGCGGCGGACCGTCGAGCCGTGGGGGGTCGTCAGCCGGCGCGGCCGGTGGTACCTGGCCGGGCACGACCGCGACCGCGGCGCCGCCCGGGTCTTCCGGCTCAGCCGGATCACCGGGGCCGTGTCCACGCTCGGGCGGCCGGGGGCGTTCACCGTGCCCGAGAGGCTGGACCTGCGCGCCATGGTGGGCTACCAGGAGCTGCCGAACGAGCGGGTCGCCCTGGTGCGGGTGCGTAAGGGCACCTGCCTCGGCCTGCGGCACGCCGCCCAGACCGTACGGACGGGCGAGGGCGAGTGGGATGAGGCCGAGGTGACCTTCGCCGACCCCGAACGGCTGGCCGGGTGGCTGGCCAGCCTCGGCCACGACGCCGTCGTAATGGACCCGCCGGACGCACGCGAGGCCGTGATCCGCCGTCTGAAGGGGGCGTTGCAGTGAGCTCGGACCGGCTGCCGCGGCTGCTCGCGCTGGTGCCGTACCTCATGTCGCACCCGGGCGCGCAGGTGCCCGAGGTCGCGCGGCTGTTCGGCCTGTCGGAAAAGCAGCTCGTCGACGACCTCCAGCTCGTCTGGATGTGCGGGCTTCCCGGGCACACCCCCGGCGACCTCATCGACGTCTCGTGGGACGGCGGCGAGATCCTCATCGACAACGCCGAGGCGATCGCCCGGCCGCTCAAGCTCGGCGTGGACGAGGCGAGCGCGCTGCTGGTCGCGCTGCGCATGCTCGACGAGCTGCCCGAGTTCCAGGGCCGCGACGTGCTCGGCCGCGTCATCGCGAAGCTGGAGCAGGCGGCGGGCGAGGGCGCGGCCACCGTGAGCAGCCAGGTGCAGGTGGAGATCGGCGCGGCCCCGGACGCCCACGCGGTGATCACCGACGCCGCCCGGCGGGGCCGCCGGCTGTCGCTGCGCTACTACGTCCCGGGGCGCGACGAGATCACCCCCAGGGAGGTCGACCCGCTGCGGGTCGTGCTGGTGGACGGCCGGCACTACCTCGAGGGCTGGTGCTACCGCGCGGAGGCGATGCGGATGTTCCGCGTCGACCGGATCCTGGACGTCGAGGTCCTCGACGTGCCCGTGGACCCGCCCGCCGGGGCCGAGCCGATGGACGTGACCCAGGGCGTGTTCCGGCCGTCGGACAGCGACGAGCTGGTCGAGCTGGAGCTGACCCCGGCGGGCCGCTGGGTGGCCGAGTACTACCCCTGCGAGGAGGTCGCCGAGCTGGGCGAGGGACGCCTGCGCGTCTCGCTGCGGGCCCGTGACCAGTCCTGGCTGGTGCGGCTCGCGCTCCGGCTGGGCGACAGCGGCCGCGTGCTGTCCCCGTCGTCGCTCGCCGAGCGGGTGACGGCCACAGCCAGGCAGGCGCTGGCCAACTACGAGACCGCAGGCTGACGGGCGGGCGCTCTGCGGTGCTCGCCGGCGTGGGCCCGATACGGCCTCGTACGGGCCCGGACGTGAGCACACCCGGCTACCTGGCCATCGCCCCGGCCACCGATGGGGTCTCCGCCGTCGGGGGAGGCAACGGCGTGTCCGTCCGCGCGGAGGGCCGGAAGAGCAACGCCAGTGCCATGCAGGCCAGCGGAATCGCTGGGGTCGCGAATCTGTACTCGCCCTCATTGATGGCCGGCGGGAGAAGGAAGAGCACCGTCGCGGCGGCGTAGCAGAACAGCGCCGCGCCGTTCCGCCTGCGCCGTACCGCCAGGCCTGCCAGGCCTGCGGCGAAAAGGACCGTGAGGCCCACGCTCCCGAGATACACCCGATCCTGATACTGACGGATAAGCATGGCGAAGGGCTCGACCTGAGACTGGGTGAGCGGCTCGCCCAGCAGCCGGGCCACCTCCGCGGCCGCGCCGGAACTCATCGGCTCCGGCCGGTCATGGAAGCGCACCGTGACCTGTCCGGAATCAATGGGCATGTCGGCCCGGTAGAACGTCCGTCCGATGTCCCTAAGGGTCACCAGCAGGTAGTCGACCGGCTGGGCCGTGATCGCCCGGAGGGCGAAGTCCCGGGCCAGATCGTTCTTTTCCGGGCTGAAGAGCGGGCCCGGTGTCGTCGAGGGCCAGCCGTCGGGGTCGACAAGGTAGTGGACCGGCTGCCTCCTGTCGAGAAGGAGGTTCCACGGCCACTCCCGGTTCCCCTCGCTCCCCAGCGCGAGCATCCGGCGCGTGTCACGCCGGGGGCACAGCGCCGCGAGCCGCGGAGGCGGTTCGACGCGCGCGCAGTCGGCGAAGGACATGACGCGCGACCAAAGGATGAGACCGTCCGCGCTACTGAGCCCGTAGCGGCCGTGCTCACTGTGGAACCAGACTCCGTACGCGGCGAGAGGCAGGAGACAGGACAGGGTGAGCGCCACGGCCGCCCGCCGGCCGGACCGGGACACCACATAGATCGTGGCGAGGATTAGGATCGGCAGCACCACCGGCCGGACCAGCGCCGCGGCCGCGAGGCAGAGCCCGGCCGCGATCACCTGCGTGCGCGTCGGCGACGTGCGCCAAAGGAGCAGGACGGCGACCAGGACGAGGCAGGGTGTGAACACCGCCTCAGACAGGATCGAGTGCTCCAGGAAAAGCTGCCGTGGCTCGTAGAGCATGGGCAGGCAGGCGAGGGTTGCGCCCCAGTCGGGCAGCCGCTTTCTGCGCAGCAGCGCGTACATGACGGTCGTGGTGCCGAGCGAGAGCAGGTGCTGGATCACCAGGATCAGCGGGACGCCGCCGAAGATCGCGAGGAGGCCGAGAAAGAACGAGTACCCGTTTGGCCGGATGAGACCCGGCTGTCGCTCCACGGCCAGATGGACGTAGTCGAAGGAGTCCGGCAGCCAGTTGCCCGTGGGGTAGCCGACGAGGGCAAGCAGACGGAGCATGCCCGCGCCGGCCAGAGCAATGAGGAAAAGGCGACTCCTGCCCATAGAGCGCCGGACGAGGCCGGTCTGGAGGGCGGCACCCGCGGAGGAGGTAGTGGATCCAACCTGCATGTGAGCCATCTCGCCATGTCGGGGCAGCCAGCTGCCGAGCCACGCCACGAGGTCGCCGTTTCTTTGAGGGGCCATGGAGGGAGCCTGATCGCGTCGCGAAATTCGCTGCCCTCCGGGCCGAGGCCGCAGACCGGGTGGATTGCGATCACCTCGCCGTCGTGGCCGTTAGCATGGCCGGCATGACATGGATCTTCGCCCTGTTCGCGGCCGCGGTGGCCGGGCTCGCAATCCTCGCGTGGCCGGCGGCCCGGGTGCTGACCGCGGCGCGGGAGCTGCGCGCGGAGGTCGACCGGGCCAAGGGACGTCTCGGAATGTCCGAATAGCGGGATTTTGCCCAGGATTGATGTGATTTCGAAGCTCCAAGACAGGTGAACTTAGGCGTGTGGTGCGCGTACGATCGAGGAGTAGTACCCACGGCCCTCGCGGTAAGGACACGACATGCCCAACCTCGGACCCATGGAATGGATTCTGATCCTCCTGGTTCTGATCCTTCTTTTCGGCGCCAAGAAGCTCCCGGACACCGCCAAGGCCCTGGGGCAGTCGCTGCGCATGTTCAAGAAGGAAACCAGCAAGATGAGCGAGGAGGACGAGGCGCGGCAGACCGTCAAGGCGCAGGCCGAGCCCGTCACCCCGCCGGCGGCGCAGATCCCGCCTGCCACCCCGTCCGTCGAGGATCGGCTGCGTACGCTTGAGGAGGAGAACCGGAAGCTGCGCGAGAGCCAGCAGCCGGTGAGCTCGCAGAACGAGCAGCGCTCCAACTAGGGCGCCCCCCGCCGCCTCACACCCCACCGAGCCCAGGACGAGCTAGATGGCCCTGTTGAAACGGTCGACTCCCGCCACGCCGCCCGTCACGCCGGAGGACGGGCGGATGACGCTCATGGAGCACATCCGCGAGCTGCGCAACCGGCTGATCAAGGCCATTCTGGCGGTGGTCGCAGGGACCGCCGTCGGGTTCGTCTACTTCGAGCCCATCTGGAACTTCCTGAAGCAGCCGTACTGCCGGCTGCCCCAGGCCCACCAGCTCAACAAGGCCGAGTGCACGCTCGTCGTGAACGGAGTCTTCGACTCCTTCTTCGTGAACCTCAAGGTCGCCGTGATCTTCGGCGTGGTGGTCTCGGCCATCTTCTGGATCTACCAGATCTGGGCGTTCGTGACCCCGGGCCTGTACCAGAACGAGCGCCGCTACACGTTCGCGTTCCTCGGCCTGTCCGTCCCGCTGTTCGCCGCCGGCTCGGCCCTCGCCTACGTCACGATGGACAAGGGCCTGTCGCTGCTGCTCAGCTTCGCGCCCGAGGGCACGATCACGCTGGTGAGCATCAACGAGTACCTCAGTTTCGCGCTCGCGATGCTGATCATCTTCGGTATCTCCTTCCTGATGCCGTTGCTGTTGGTGTTCCTCAACGTCATCGGGGTGCTCCGGTTCAAGACGGTGTCCAAGCACACCCGCATGGTCGTGTTCCTGATGTTCGTCTTCGCGGCCGTCGCGACGCCGAGCCAGGACCCCGTCACCATGCTGGCCCTGGCGCTCCCGATGGTCGGCCTGTTCTTCGTCGCGATGGCGTTCATGTACTTCCACGACAAGAAGCGCGACATCGCCGACGCGGAGCACGCGCGGGCCATCGAGGAGGAGCTCGACGGGCCGTCGGCCGCGAACGGCACGGCGGACTCGGTCGACGCCAGAGACTGACAGAACATCCCTCTGGTGCCGCCGGACGGGCGGCGGTAGGTTCCGCTCATGGCCGATGAGATCGTCGTCCTGGTCAATCCCGCTGCCCGCGGCGGCCGTACGCTACGCCTGCTCGACCCGGTGCTGCGGCGACTGCGGGCGGGCGGCCGCCCGGTGTCGGTGATCGTCGGCACCTCGGCCGCCGACGCGCTCGCCCGGGCCCGCGATGCCGTCGCCGGCGGGCCGGCCGCACTCGTCGCCTACGGCGGTGACGGTCTGGTCCATCTGGCCGTGCAGGCCGTGGCGGGGACCGCCGTGCCGCTCGGGATCGTGCCCGCCGGGACCGGCAACGACATCGCCGACGCACTCGGCATCCCCCGCAAGGATCCCCTCGCCGCCGCGGACATCGTGACCGCGGGCGCCTGCCGGACGATCGACGCCGCGAGGCTGGGCACGGGCGAGTGGTTCGCCGGCGTCCTCGCCTGCGGGTTCGACTCCCGGGTCAACGAGCGGGCCAACGCCATGACCCGGCCGCCCGGAATGGCGAAATACCTGGTCGCGCTCGTGCGCGAGTTGCGGTCGTTCACGCCGATCCCCTTCCGGATCACTCTCGACGGGGAGGCCGCCGGGCACGAGGCGATGCTGGTGGCGGTGGCCAACACCCGCTCGTACGGCGCGGGAATGCGCATCTGCCCGGACGCCCGGCCCGACGACGGCCTGCTCGACGTGCTCGTGCTGGGCGCGGTGCCCAAGGGCGAGTTCCTGCGCACGTTTCCGCGCGTCTACCGGGGCAGCCACACCGGTCACCCCGCCGTGACCCTGCGGCGGGCCCGGCGGGTCGAGATCGAGGCCCTGAACGAGGATGAGGCCGGGGACGTGGTCGCCTACGCCGACGGCGAGCGGGCCGGACCGGCGCCGCTGACCTGCGTCGTCGAGCCGGGGGCGCTGCGCGTCCTGGCTCCGGGGACCACGGCGTGAGGCCGCCCGCGTGAAAGGATCACCGATGGCGGACACCCGGAATCCCGTTATCGGTAGGGTTGACGGTATGAGTACGCCAGCGGAACGCTATGCCGTCTTCCGTGAGGGGCAGTCCGGAACCGGACCCGCGCTCGCCTCGTTCCGCGAACTATACGACTTCGAGCTCGACGAGTTCCAGATCGACGCCTGTCAGGCGCTGGAGGCCGGGGACGGCGTGCTGGTGGCCGCGCCGACCGGGTCGGGCAAGACGGTGGTGGGGGAGTTCGCCGTCCACCTGGCCCTGCAGCAGGGCCGCAAGTGCTTCTACACGACGCCGATCAAGGCGTTGTCCAACCAGAAGTACAACGACCTGGTCAGGCGGTACGGCGCGCGCAACGTCGGCCTGCTGACCGGCGACAACAGCGTCAACGGCGAGGCCCCGATCGTCATCATGACGACCGAGGTCCTGCGCAACATGCTGTACGCCGGCTCCAACACGCTGACCGGCCTCGCGTACGTGGTGATGGACGAGGTCCACTACCTGGCCGACCGGTTCCGCGGCGCGGTCTGGGAAGAGGTCATCATCCACCTGCCGGAGTCGGTGCGGGTGGTGGCCCTGTCCGCCACGGTCAGCAACGCCGAGGAGTTCGGCGAGTGGCTGGGGGAGGTGCGCGGCGACACCACGGTGATCGTGGACGAGCACCGCCCGGTCCCGCTGTGGCAGCACATGCTGGTCGGCAACAAGATGTTCGACCTGTTCGTCGACGAAGGCGACGGCACCCTGCGGGTCAACCCCTCGCTCATGCGGATCGCCCGCGACGAGATGCGGCTGGCCCAGGCCAGGGGCAGGCGGGGCTACTCGCGCCCGGGCCGGGGGACGACGCCGAGCCGCTCGGACGTGATCGAGAAGCTCGACGCCGAGGGACTGCTGCCGGCGATCACCTTCATCTTCTCCAGGAACGGCTGTGACGCCGCCGTCATGCAGTGCCTCTACTCGGGGCTGCGCCTCACCACCGAGGCCGAGAGCCACGAGATCCGCCAGATCGTCGACGAGCGCACCGCGCACCTGCCCGACGAGGACCTCGCGGTGCTCGGCTACCTCGAGTGGCGCGACTGCCTGGAGCGCGGCCTGGCCGCCCACCACGCGGGCATGCTCCCCGCGTTCAAGGAGGTCGTGGAGGAGCTGTTCACCAAGGGCCTGGTGAAGGCGGTCTTCGCGACCGAGACGCTGGCGCTCGGCATCAACATGCCGGCGAGGTCCGTGGTCATCGAGAAGCTCGACAAGTGGAACGGCGAGACCCACGCCGACCTGACCCCGGGGGAGTACACCCAGCTCACCGGCCGGGCCGGGCGGCGCGGCATCGACATCGAGGGCCACGCGGTGGTGGTCTGGCAGCCGGGGATGGACCCCCTCGCGGTCGCCGGTCTCGCCAGCACCCGCACCTACCCGCTGCGCTCCAGCTTCCAGCCGTCGTACAACATGGCGGTCAACCTCGTCGGGCAGGTCGGCAGGGAGCGGGCGCGGACGCTGCTGGAGGACTCCTTCGCCCAGTTCCAGGCCGACCGCGCCGTCGTCGGCCTGGCCCGCCAGCTCCGCAAGGCGGAGCAGGCCCTGGAGGGCTACGCCGAGGCCATGACCTGCCACCTCGGCGACTTCGAGGAGTACGCGGCGATGCGCAGGCGGCTGTCGGACCGTGAGGCCGAGCTGTCGCGCCAGCGGGGGGCGGCCCGCCGGGCCCAGGCCGTGCAGTCGCTGGAGGTCCTCAAGCCCGGCGACGTCATCCGGGTGCCGGGCGGGCGTCGCGCGGGCATCGCGGTCGTGCTCGACCCCGGCGTCAACGGCCGGGGGCACGACGGGCCCGCGCCGCTCGTGCTGACGATCGGCAAGCAGGTCAAGCGCCTGTCGGCGGCCGACTTCCCGGTGCCGGTCGAGCCGGTCGACAAGATCAGGATTCCGAAGGGCTTCAACCCGCGCTCACCGAAGGAACGGGCCAACCTGGTCTCGACCGTGCACGCCAAGCTGGGCGACCGCGACCTCGGCAAGCCGCCGCGGGCGCGCGACCACGCCCAGGAGGACGATGAGATCACACGCCTGCGGCGGGAGCTGCGCCAGCACCCGTGCCACGGCTGTGACGAGCGTGAGGACCACGCCCGCTGGGCCGAGCGCTACCACAAGCTGCTCCGGGAGACCGAGGGGCTGCGCCGCCGGGTCGAGGGGCGCTCCCACGTCATCGCCCGCACCTTCGACCGGGTCTGCGGCGTGCTGGACCAGCTCGGCTACCTGGACGGCGAGACCGTCACGGAGCAGGGCCGCAGGCTCGCCTCGCTCTACACCGAGCTGGACCTACTCACCGCCGAGTGCCTGCGGGCCGGGATCTGGAACCGCCTCGACCCCGCCGAGCTGGCCGCGTGCGTGTCCTCGCTGGTGTACGAGTCGCGGCAGGCCGACGACGTCCGCAGCCCCAAGATCCCGGCCGGCGCCACCCGCGACGCCCTCGGGGAGATGGTGCGGCTGTGGGGCGAGCTGGAGGGCATCGAGGAGGACCACGGCCTGTCGTTCGTGCGCGAGCCCGACGTCGGCTTCGCCTGGGCGGCCTTCCGCTGGGCCAAGGGCCACAGCCTCGACGCCGTGCTGACCGACTGCGACCTAGCGGCGGGCGACTTCGTCCGCTGGATCAAGCAGCTGCTCGACCTGCTCGGCCAGCTGAGGGACGCCGCGCCCAAGGGGAGCAAGGTCGCCGACAACGCCGGCAAGGCCATCGACGCCATGCGCCGCGGGGTCGTCGCCTACTCCTCCGTCAGCTGACCCGCGGGCTCAGGCGGCGGTGAAGCGGACCTCGCGGGTGGCGGGGTCGGCGCGCGTGAGCCGTACGGGGACGCGCTCGCCGAGCGGCAGCCGGTCGCCGTCGCACCGGGCGATCACGGCGGGCTCGGCGATCTGCACCTGCCCGCCCGGTTTCCCGTCGGTGACGTCGATGACGACGGCCTCGAAGACCTGTCCGATCCGGGGCCGCAGCACGGCCGCCTCGACCAGGTCCACGCACGCCCGCTCCACCCCGCCGGCCCGCCTGCCGCCCGCGGCCATCTGCTCCGGGAGGCCGGGCAGCGCCCGGGTGACCTCCTCGGGGACCGGGTCGCCCGCGGCCACGGCCAGGCAGACCTCGGTGGCGTACCGGTCGACCAGCCGCCGCAGCGGCGCGGTGACGTGCGCGTACGGCGCGCCCATGGCGGCGTGCAGCGCCCGCGCCGGAGGGGCGCCGTCGAAGGCGGCGTAGGCCGCGCCGCGCAGCAGCACCGTCGACTCGTGCAGGAAGGCGGCATGGCCCGGGATCTTCGGATCGATCCCGTGCACGACCTCGGCGTACGACACGCCGTCGGGCCAGGGCACGCCGAGCGCGGCGGCGACCCTGCGGACCTTGCCGACGTCCTCCGGGCCCGCTTCGGGCAGGACCCGGAGCACGCCGACGCCCGCGCCCAGCATCATCCGGGCCGCCGCCATGCCGGTGAGCAGCGAGATCTGGGCGTTCCACGCCTCGCAGGGATGGTTGGTGCGGAACTCCACCCGATAGCCGCCGTCCCCGTCGGGGACCACCTGCTGCTCCGGGGTCGGCAGCGACAGCCCGCCCCTGGCCCGCTCCCGCTCCAGCCGCAGCGGCCCCACCTCGGCGAGCAGCGCGAGCGTCCCCTCCGCCCGGCCCGTGTCCACCGCCGCCTGGACGGTGTCGTAGTCGAGCCGCTCACGGCTGCGTACCAGGGCCCGGCGCAGGTCCACCGCCTCGATCTCCCCGTCGGAGGCGAGGTCGAGCCGCCACAGCGCCGCCGGGCGGACCTGTCCGGGCAGCAGGCTGGCCGCGCCCTCCGACAGGAGCGGCGGGTGCAGCGGCACCCGCTCGCCGGCCATGTAGACCGTCTGCGCGCGCACCCTCGCCTCACCGTCGATCGCCCCGCCCGGCCGGACGAACGCCCCGACGTCGGCGATCGCGTACCAGACGCGGTAGCCCGCCCCGCGCCGCTCGATGCACAGCGCCTGGTCGAGGTCCATCGAGCCGGGCGGATCGATGGTCACCAGCGGCAGATCGGTCCGGTCCACCCCGGGGGTGACGGGGGACGCGGCGGCCCGCTCGGCCTCCTCCAGCACCGGGGCGGGGAAACCATCCGGCAGGTCGAAGTCGCTGCGAATACGGGCGAATCCGTCGCGGAGCCCGTTCGCCGTGTCGTCTAAGCGGATCATCGTGCGCGGCACGCGATCAACCTACCCGAGTGCGGACATTCCAGGCTTTCCGCCGATGAAGTCGCGGACGAGCGCCACGAGCTCCTCCGGCCGCTCGGCCGTCGCGATGTGCCCGCTGTCCAGCTCCTCGTACGAGGCCCCCGGGATGGCGGCGGCCAGCTCGCGGGTGTTCTGCACGGGGACCAGCGCGTCGCGGGCGCATCCGATCACCAGGGTCGGCGCCTGAACCCGCGGCAGCAGGCCGCGGACGTCCATCCGCAGGGCGAGATCGATCTGCCGGAGCCTGTCGGCATTGGCCCGATAGGCGGCGGCGAGCTCCTCCACGGCCGCCCGGCCGATGGAGTTCAGATGCTCAGGGCTGAAGGCGATCAGCATCGTGTACCGCGCGAAAGCGGCGGGATCACCGGCGAGATCCCGCCAGAGGGTCAGCGCGTTGCGGAAGTACTCGTCACCCGGCCCGGCCAGGCCCGCGACCAGCACGAGGCCGCGGACCAGGTCGGGCCGGACGGCGGCGAGCGCGGCGGACACCAGGGCGCCCATGGAGTGCCCGGCCACGTCGGCGGGCCCCTGTCCCAGATCATCGATCACGGCGGCGAGCTGCTCGGCGAGCAGCTCGATCGTGAGCGCGCCCCCGTCGTCGCGCGCCGCGTCGCTGCCGGAAAGATCCGGCAGCACCACCGTGCTGGTGTCCGCGAACGCCCCGGCCACGCCGTCCCAGGACTTCGAGCCCGGGTTGCCCCCATGCACCAGCACCAGTGGGCGGCCCTGGCCTGTCACCCGGTACGGCACGCGCGCCGTGCCCACCGTGATCTCTCTCATGTCCGTCTCCCGTCCTCGTCGCCGGATGCCGCAGACACTGCCAGGAGCGTGCGGCGATGAGGAGGGGAGAGGGTTCCCTAGGACCGGCTCTCCTAGCGTGCGCGGGACAGGAAGGGAGCCGGGGCGCTCAGGATGGATGACATGAAGATGGACCGGACCAAGCTGGCCGACTTCCTCCGCCGTTCCCGCGAGCGGCTCCGGCCGCAGGAGGTCGGTCTGGCCGCCGGACCCAGGCGCCGCACGCCGGGCCTGCGCCGTGAAGAGGTGGCCCAGCTGGCCGGGGTGTCGGCCGACTACGTGATGCGGCTCGAGCAGGCGCGCGGCTCCCAGCCGTCGGCCCAGCTGCTGACCGCACTCGCCCGGGCCCTGCGGCTGGCCGAGGACGAAAGGGATCACCTCTTCCTGCTGGCGGGCCACCGCCCACCCGAAGGGGCGCGCGCCGGAGAACACGTCCGTCCCGGTCTGCTCTACCTCCTCGACCGGCTGGGCGAGACGCCGGCCCAGCTCCTCACCGACCTCGGCGACCTGCTCGCGCAGAACGCCCTGGCCGAGGCCCTGTTCGGATGCGTGTGCACCGTCGCGGAACCCGACCGGAACATCGTGTGGCGCTGGTTCACCGACCCGGCCGTGCGCGAGCCGTACCCCGCCGAGGAGCGCGACCGCCTCGGCCGCCTGCACGTCGCGGACCTGCGCGCCGCCGCGACACGTCGTGGCTACGACCGGCCGTCGAGCTCCCTGATCGACCGGCTCGGGGCGGCGAGCGAGGAGTTCGCCGCCCTGTGGCAGCGGCACGAGGTCGCCGTGCGCCGCGCCAGCCGGATGCGCGTCACGCATCCGTCCGTCGGGCCCATCGAGTTCGACTACGAGATGCTGCAGACACAGGCCGCGGATCAGCGCCTCCGCCTGTTCACGCCGCCGCCCGGCTCCAGGAGCGTCGAGGCTCTGGAGCTCCTCCGTGTCGTGGGCCCGGAGACCGCCCACCGCAGCCACCGATGAGAGCCTCACGCGCGGCGGGGCTCAGGGCGGCGGGGCTCAGGCCAGCGCGGCGAGCAGGCGGTTGAGCGGGCTGTCCAGGCCGTACTTCTCCGACAGCGCGACCAGCCGCTCGGGATCGCGCGGCGCGGCGGGCAGGGAGACGTCGACGTCCGGGATGGGGACGTCGTGGGCCACCCGGACGACGAGGGGGGCGACCTCCAGGTAGTCGCGGGCGGCGGCGAGCTTGTTGCGGGCGCCCGCGGGGAAGCCGTCGGCGCCGCCGTCGTCCAGGGCGGCGAGCAGCGCGGACAGCGACCCGAAGCGCGTGACGAGGGCCGCCGCCGTCTTCTCGCCGATGCCGGCGACGCCGGGCAGGCCGTCGCTCGGGTCGCCGCGCAGCGTCGCGAAGTCGGCGTACGCCCGGCCCGGGATGCCGTACTTCTCGCGGACGAACGCCTCGTCGATGATCTGAAGGTTACGAATGCCCCGTACTGTGTAAAGGGCCCGGCACGGCTTCTCGTCGTCCACGAGCTGGAACAGGTCACGGTCGCCGGTCACGATGTCCACGGCGGAGGTCGCGGCGGTCGCGTAGGTCCCGATCACGTCGTCGGCCTCGTAGCCCGCGACGCCGACGCGGGCGATGCCGAGCGCGTCCAGGACCTCCTCGATCACCGGAACCTGCGGGGCCAGCGTGTCCGGGACCTGTTCCTCGTCGCCGCTCGCGACCCGGTGCGCCTTGTACGACGGGATCGCGGCCACCCGGAACGCCGGCCGCCAGTCGGCGTCCATGCACGCCACGATCTGGGCGGGGGAGTGCTGCCGCACCAGAGTGGCGATCATGTCCAGGAGCCCGCGCACCGCGTTGACCGGCATGCCGTCCGGCGAGGTCACCGACTCCGGGACCCCGTAGAAGGCGCGGAAGTACAGCGACGGGGTGTCGAGAAGCATCAGCACACTGCCATTGTCACGCCTGTCAGGAGTGCGGTGGGCACTCTCCGGTGACCGCGACGGCCAGCAGGCAGGTGTCGTCCTCGGGGTTGGGGCCGCCGATCGCCTCCAGCAGGCCGTCGAGGCCCGCGTCGAGATCAGCTCCGGCCACGCCGAGGCCGGTCGCCACGGCGGCTTCCACGATGAGGGACACCCCCGCGCCGATGTCGCGCGAGCGGCGCTCGGCCAGGCCGTCGGTGAACATCAGCAGCAGGTCGCCGGGCTCGAGGCGGACGTCGGCCACCCCGTACGGCACGCTCGACGTCGCCCCGAGCACGACGCCCCGGGGTGCCCCGAGCTGGCGCGCGCCCCCGCGGCGCACCAGGATCGGGGCGGGGTGACCCGCCTGTGCCCACGTGAAAAGGCGGGTCGCCGGGTCGAAGTGGCCGCACACCGCGGTCGCGGTGGTGTCGTCCAGCCGGGTGAGGACCATGGTGTTCAGCCACGTCAGCAGCGTGCCGGGGCAGGCTCCGGTCATGCTCAGGCCGAGCAGCGCGTGCCGCAGTTGCGCCATCTCGGCGATCGCGGGCAGGCCGTGCCCGGACACGTCGCCCACCGCGAGGAACATGCGGCCGTCGGGCAGCGGAGCGGCGTCGTACCAGTCGCCCCCGAGGCTCGACGCACGGCCCGCCGGGACGTACCGCACGGCGATCCGGGCGTAGGGCAGGTCGATCGACGCGCCGGGCTCGGGCAGGATCGCCTCCCGCAATGCCAGCGTGACGCGGCGCTCCTCGACGGCTCGTTCCCGCCGCTCCGCCCACCGCCGTCCGCCGATGTTCTTGACCGGAAGGGTGCCGACGGGGGCGGCGCCGGGCGTCGTGCCCGGGTCGCGGTCGTCCGCGGGGGGAAGGGCCGGCCTTGTGCCGCCCACTACGCCGACCATTTGTCTCGCTCTCGATGGTGCTCGTGCACGTGCAGTTCGGACGTTCTGTGACTGTCCTGACGCGGAGCGTAGCAGTCCTGCATCACCCAGGGGTTGCTTTTCTTCTATGCCGTGGAATAAGCCAGAGCCCCGCGAAGCTCGCCCGCGTGGCGGCTGTGGTACAAGCACCTGTGTGTGTCGCGGGAGCCTGCGCTCGTTAGATTAGGTCGCGTGACGACGATGTCCCAGGAACCTTCCGACCTGTATCCCACGACCCGCCCGGCAGCCGTACGGGAGGCCGTCGGCCGCGCCGGTCTCGACGCGCTGCTGCTGACGCCCGGCCCCGACCTGCGTTACGTGACCGGCTACGACGCCCTGCCGCTGGAACGACTGACCTGCCTCGTCGTGCCCGCGTCCGGCGAGCCGTTCCTCATGGTGCCGCGCCTGGAACTGCCGGCCGCCGAGCACTCGCCGGCCTCCCGGCTCGGCGTCGAGTTCGTGGCGTGGGACGAGACCGACGACCCGTTCGCCGAGGTGGCCCGGCGGCTGGGCCAGGTCGCCCGGGTCGGGCTGGCCGACCGGATGTGGGCGATGCAGTCGCTGCGGTTCCGGGCCGCCATGCCCGGGGCCGAGCAGGTGCTGGCCGGGAGCGTCCTGCGCGAGCTGCGCATGCGCAAGTCGCCGGCCGAGGCCGCGGCGCTGGCGGAAGCGGGGGCGGCCATCGACGCCGTGCACAACCTGGTGCCCCGGTTCCTCAAGGCCGGCCGCACCGAGCGGGAGGTCGGCAAGGACATCGCGGAGGCGATCATCGACGCCGGGCACGCGCGGGTCGACTTCGTGATCGTGGGTTCGGGGCCGAACGGCGCCAGCCCGCACGCCGAACTGAGCGACCGCGTCATCCGGCCCGGCGAGCCCGTCGTGGTGGACATCGGCGGCACGATGCCGAGCGGCTACTGCTCCGACTCCACCCGGGTCTACTGCGTGGGCGAGCCCCCGGCGGAGTTCACGGCGTACTACGAGGTGCTCAAGCGTGCCCAGGAGGCCGCCTGCGCCCACGTGAGGCCGGGCGTGAGCTGTGAGTCGGTGGACGCCGCCGCCCGCGAGGTGATCGCGGAGGCGGGGTACGGCGAGTACTTCATCCATCGCACCGGTCACGGCATCGGCCTGGAGACGCACGAGGAGCCGTACATCGTGGCGGGCAACGCCGAGGAGATGCGGCCGGGGTTCGCGTTCTCCGTGGAGCCCGGCATCTACCTGCCCGGACGGCACGGCGCCCGGATCGAGGACATCGTCGTCTGCGGCGAGACCGCCGGCGAGCGGATGAACCACACCACCAGGGACCTGGTCGTCGTGGACTGACGCGCGCTTCCTGGTAACGGGTCAACCCACCCGGCATGTCGGGGATGCGATCGCGGCAGTGACGGTGGTAGCTATAGTCGCGTTCGTCCTCCGCGGTTTACGCTGCTTCCGGGGGCGGTGCCATGCGGGCCCTTCTGGAGGCTTAAGTTGACGCAGCTGGTCCCTGCTGCCGACGGCGGTGCCCTGGCGGTGGACTGCATCGGGGCGCCCGACGGCAAGCCCGTCTTCCTGCTGCACGGCACACCGGGCAGCCGTCACGGCCCCCGCCCTCGAGGCGTCGTCCTGCAGCGGCTCGGCGTCCGGCTGATCTGTTACGACAGGCCGGGGTACGGAGAATCCAGCCGGCGACCGGGACGCACGGTGTCCGACAGCGCCGACGACGTCAGCGCCATCGCGGACGCGCTGGGCCTCGGCGTCTTCGGCGTCGTCGGCCGATCCGGGGGCGGCCCGCACGCTCTGGCCTGTGCCGCGCTGCTGCCCGGCCGGGTGGAGCGGGCCGCCGTCCTCGTCGGCCTGGCGCCGGCGGACGCGCCGGATCTCGACTGGTTCGCCGGGATGACCAGGTCCAACGTCGAGGAGTACACCTCGGCCGACGACGACGTCTCGGCGGTCGAGGCCGACCTGACCGAGCGCACAGACCACATACTGCATGATCCGGAGTATCTGCTCAGGTTCCTCCTGCCCGAGCTGACCAGCTCCGACCGCCGGGTCATCGAGGACGTCGGCATCCGGCGGCTGCTGATCGACACGTACGCGGAGGCGTTGCGGCGCGGGCCCGACGGCTGGATCGACGACGTGCTGGGCGCGCGCCGGCCCTGGAAGTTCGAGCTGTCCGACATCTCCGTTCCGGTCCTGCTCTGGCACGGAGCGGACGACATGTTCTCTCCGGTCGAGCACACGCTGTGGCTGGCCGACCAGATCGCGCACGCCACACTCAGGGTCGAGCCGGGGGTGGCGCACTTCGGCGCCGTGGAGGTGCTGCCGCAGGTTCTCGCCTGGATGGTGGACCCGGCCGCGCGAACACGGTTCGCCTCGGCCGGGACGGGTTTCGCGCCCTGATCAGAAGGGCTGCGGATCCAGCGTGCGGCCCACCAGCCGCCCTGCCCGCAGCGTCGTGACGGTCGGATGGTCGTCGCCCAGCACCGCGGCGAGCTGGCCGAGGAGCGTCTCGCGCTCGGCGGCGGCGTCCGCCGCCCCCAGGCGTTCGCGCACCAGCAGCAGGTTCGCCTGGCACCGCAGCGTGTCGGGATGCCGTGGCCCCAGAGACCTGCTCATCCGGTCCAGGGTGTCCTTCTGTATGTCGGCGGCGTGCTCCAGCCGGCCGGCGTCGGCCAGCATCGCCGCCTCGGCCGCCTTCGCGGCCAGATGATAGGGGTGGTCGGGACCGAGCCTCGCCGAGAAGCCGTCGGCGGCGGCTCTGACCTCCGTCAGCGCCTTCTCCTGGTCGCCCCGCTGGTGGAGCGCGCTCGCGAGGTCGAGCCGGCAGACGAGCGTGTGGGGATGATCCTCGCCGAGGCGGCTCCGGTATATCCCCAGGACCTCCTCGATCTCCCTCACGGCGTCGTCGGCCCGGTCGAGTCCCAGCAAGGTCACCGCCCGGCCCAGGCGGCAGGTGAGCGTGTCGAAGCTGTCGTCCCCGAAGCGCCGGCGCAGCTGCGTCCAGGCCTCCCGGAACCTCTCCTCCGAGCTTTCCATCGCTCCCGTGGCCCGCAGCGCCATCGCGTACACCACCTGGGCGTTCATGCTGACGGGCGAACCGCTGCCCAGATGCTCGGCGCATTCGGCGGCGGTCTTCGCCATGCGCGCGGCGGCCGCGTCGTAGTCACCGGCCTCCAGCAGGTCGCGGCCCCGGTTGACCGCGCTGAACAAGGTGAAGGGATGGGCGGTGCCGAGCACTGAGCGGCGCTGCGTCAGGGTCTCCTCGTCGAGTTGCAGCGCCTCACGGAACCTGCCGTTGACCCGGTAGGAGACGGCGAGGTTGTTTCCGGAGGCCAGGGTGCCCGGCTCCTCCACGCCGTGGATCGCGCGCCAGGTCCGGTAGGTCTCCTCCTCGATGTCGAGCGAGCCGGCGTAGTCGCCCAGGGCCCGCAGGTCCGCCGCGAGGCTGCCGGCGGTCAGCAGGGTGTGGCGGTGGTTGCCCAGCACACGCCGCTGCTCGGCGAGGGTGCTCTCGTTCATCGCCCGGGCCTCGCCGAAACGGCCCAGGCTGCGGATGACGTTGCCGAGATTGAATCTGAGGTGCAGCAACTGCCGCTCGAGCCGGGCCGCGGCGTCCGGGTCCGTCTCGGCCGCGAGCATGTCCTCCCACACCGCCGCGGTCCTCCTGCCGAACTCCTCCGCCTGCGGCAGGTCCCCGCGCAGCCAGATGTAGCGGAGACGGTCGATGAGCAGTGTGCGAACCGCCTCCTGGCCGGAGTACACGGCACCCACGGGCTCCAGGTGGGGCCAGATCATCTGGTACTTGGGCCAGTTCGCCGGGTCGTCGACGTCCTTCTCCGGCCGGGCCGCCGCGAGCACCCCTTGCACATCCAGACGGGCCGCCTCGCGTTCCTCCTCCGTCATCCGCTCCTGCGCGACCGCTTGGAGCATGAGGTGGACATGGATGCGCTGGGCGGGGGTGTCGTTCTTGATCAGAGCCAGCCGGTCGAGCTCCCGGATCAGGATGGTGATGTCCTGCGGCTCCGCGAGCGTCGGGTCCAGCGGCCGCAGCAGTTCCACCATGGCCCGGGACTTGAGCAGGTCGAGGCCGATGCGGGGAGCCATCACCGAGCAGAGCTCGAACAGCCGGGAGGCGGCGGCGGACCTGTCCCGCAGCTTCTGCAGAGACATGTCCCACGCCTTCGACAACGACTCGGGATACTCGGCGAGCCTGCTCCGCGAGATCGCCCGGAGGGGCTGTGCCCTCAGCTGGTCCAGGTAGGCGTCCACGGAGATTTCGGTCTCGGCCAGCCAGGCGCCGGCGGCGGCGACCGCCAGGGGGAGGTCACCCAGAGCCTCTGCGGCGTTGCCCGCCTCGGCCATGCTGATGCGGGCCTCGCCGACCCTGCGGAGCAGGTGCGCGACGCTCTCCTCCCGGCTGAACACGTCGACCTGGACCGCGTGGGACCGTTGTTCCCACTCCCGGTTGCGTGAGGTGATCAGCACGTGACCGCTGCCTCCGGGCAGGAAGCGGGTGACGTGCTCCATGTCGTCGGCGTTGTCGAACACCAGCAGCCACCGCCGGGCGAACTCCCCCTGCCCCAGCGCCTGCCTGACGGCGGGAACGACCTCGGCGGAGGTCAGCGCCGGGCCGGCCGCCGCGGGACCGCGCATCCGGGCGACCAGGTCGGCCAGCGACGCGTCGACGAACTGGGGCTGCTCACAGTCCACCCACCACACCAGGTCGTACGCCGCGGCGAAGCGGTGGGCGTACTCCATCGCGATCTGGGTCTTGCCCATGCCGCCGCTGCCCAGGATCGTGAGCGGGCGCATCACGGCGCTGCCGTTCTCGCGCAGTTCGTCGCGGATGTGGCGGAGAATGTCCTCCCGGCCAGTGAACAGCTTGTTCTTGGCGGGGGCCTCGAAGATCCGCGGTGCGGCGCCGGGGTAGCGGGCGCCGAGCGTCCGGGCGGGTGGCGGGGCCCCCATGTCGACCATCTCGAGAAGCTGTGCGACCGCCTCGTCCTCCGGCAGGCCGGCGAGGAAGGCCGCGGTGGCGGACGACAGCGGGGCCACGGGCCGTACGCTCGCGGTGTAGAGGGCGTAGGCGGGCTGCCGGGGGGACAGGGTCCCGCGGACCCTCCTGATGTACGCCGGGGTGACGACGGCGAGGACGGACGCCAGGCTTTCGCTCCACTGGTCGTGGTCGGGCTCGTCCAGCGGGTCGCGGACCGTGAGGCCGGCCGCGGTGAGGACGCCGCCGATCCACTCCGCCCACGCCTGGTCCTCGGGGAGGTAGTCCAGCAGGATCTCGTTGGGGGGCTTGCGGATGAACCGCTGCCGCGTGCGCAGGCGCACCGCCTCGTCCAGGTAGGGCATGGCGGTGACCGCGCCGTCGGTGAGCCTGGCCGTGAGCCGCTCGTACGCCGACCGCAGGGATCCGGGTTTGCCCGGGGGGTCGCCGAAGACGGCCAGAATCTCCTCGTAGGCGTAGAACGCCTGGTAAGGCACCTCGACGGCGGACCAGTACTCCTGCCGCCCGGCCTCGTTCAGTCCGGCGGGCAGGCCACGGAAGGCATGGAAGGCGAACGCACGGCCGACCTCCATCTTGTCCATCTCCGCCTGGTCCACCCGCATCGGGACGGGCAGGATCCGGATGTCCCTGGACAGCATGCGTTCCTGGACGGTCCTGGCGACCTGGGCGCCGCCCAGGATGCCCTGGTTGCTCAGCGTGAAGCAGTCGACGAGCACGTCCGGCAGGTGCATGGTGCAGATGTCGGCGACGTCGCTCAGCCCCGTGCGGCTGTCGATGAGGACGTAGTCGTAGTCGCGCCTCATGTCCGCGCGGAGCTCGTCGAAGAAGTCGGCGCCGTGCAGCACGTCGAAGAACAGGTCCCAGTCCATGGCGCTGACCGTGCGGGTGTAGTCCAGGTTCTGCCGGCCTCGGGGCAGGTAGTCCAGGACGCCGCCGTCGGGGAAGGACCAGTCGAGGGAGAAGACGTACGGCCGCACCCGGGCCTGCTCCTGGATCACCCTGCGGAGCTGGGCCCGCGCGTCGGCCGGCTTCCCCTCGGCCGGCAGGGCGCGCCGCGCCGCCCACTCGTAGCTGCGGATCAGGTCCACGATGCCGGGCTCGCTCGCGATCGAGATGTCGATGAACGGCTGGTAGAACCGGTAGAGGCCGGGGGAGTCGAGGTCCCAGTCGGCGACGAGGACGCGCTTGCCGTTGGACGCGAGGATCCACGCGACGTTGGCCAGCGCCATCGTGCGCCCGGTGCCGCCCTTGTACGAATAGAACGTGACGATCTGGCCGTCGCGGCTGCGCGGCTGCCTGCTGTCGTCCATGTCAGCCATGTGTCTCCTCGCCGAGGGTGTCCGGTGGCGGAGTGAGGGTGCCCGGCCCGGGCCCGCCCGCCAGCCGGTGCCGCGGCGACGCGACGTCGTCCGGGTCGGGCTTGGGACCGTGCCGGAAGTACTGCCGCTCGGCCTCCACCACCAGGCGCGGCATGATCGAGGCGAAATGTTTCAGGGAGCGGACGCCGGCGACGGCCTCGCGGGCCGACTCCGTACGGAGCGCTCCGGCCTGGTCGAGTAGCGCCCTGGTCCGCTCGGCGAGCCGGTCCGCACGCTCACCCCCGCGGGGATCGGGCACCAGGAGAGGGACCACCCAGGGCGGTAGGTCCCGGACGAAGGTGTCCAGCCGTCCCGCGGCGTCCTCGTCCGCGACGAACCAGGGGTCGATGAGCGCGACGCCGGGCAGCCGCTCCGTCTCGGGTCGCAGGACGTCCCTGACCACGGCCGCGAACTCCAGCCGCTCGGCGACGCCGGCCGCGTACTCGGCCAGGGAGAGCTCCTGCTCGTCCGGGAACGGCCGCCAGAGCCACGGGCTGGTCCCGTACCGGCGGGGGTCGGCGCCCGCGGGGAGGGCGGCGAGGGCCGGCGCGGCCACGGTCACCTCGAAGACCGGGTGGGCCTCGGCGGAGGGAAACGGGCTGGCGGCCGCCGTGATGTCCGCGATCTCGGAGGGGCCGACGGGCGATCCCTCGGCGAGCTCGACGATCCGCCGGGCCAGACGCTGGAGCACCGCGTGGTACGAACCGCGCATCGGAGCGATCTTGAGCAGCGCGCGCAGGCCGTGCTCCGCGTAGCCGGGCACGGGGTCGGCGTCGAGCTGGAGCAGCTCCGCCCGGTCCGCGCCGTCGGGCAGCGGCGCCCACAGCACGGGGACGATCCGGGTGAGCGGATCCGCCACCCCGGCGTCGGCCATCCGCTGCCGGTAGCAGGCCCACTCACGTCCGGGCCAGGACCTGGCGAAGTACCCGGGGGAGTACAGCGCGACGAAGACCTCCGCGGAGCCGAGGGCGCGGGACAGCCACGCCTTCCAGTCCGTGCCGGCGCGGACGTCCTGGTCGAAGGAGCCCGGTGAGACGCCGAGGTCGCGGCGGGCGAGTGCCCGCACGGCCGTGTTGAGGTCGCGGAAGAACGGCCGGACCCATTGGTCGGGATCGGCGCCGGAACTGCCCGGCAGGGGAGGCGAGTGGGCGTAGCTGAGGAAGAAGTAGCCGCCATGCCGCTCCCAGGGGGCGTTCCGGGTGGTGTCGGTCATCGCGGCTCCTCGAAGGTGGTGCCGAGTGTCCTCACGTCGAGCGCGAGCGGCTCGACGCGATGGTGCATGAGGATCTTCTGGATGCGCTGTGCCAGGAGCCAGACCACGGTGTGGTACTCGTTCGATTTGCCGAGCCGGCGCAGTCCGAAAACGCCGTGGGCCTCGTACAGAGCGATCTCCTTGGCGAAGATGTGCAGGTCGTCCTCACCCGCGAACCGCTCGACCGACCCGACGATCTCGGGAAAGCCGCCCGGCGCCGGCGCCCAGATGATCGGCAGGATGCAGGTCTGGCGAACCGAGGCGGAGTGGTTCAGCCGCACGACCCGCCGGCGGGAGAAGCCGTGCCATTCCATGGCGCACCACTCGCTGCGCATGTACGGAGCCATCAGCAGGGGGATGAACACCTGGCAGGTTCCGAGCGCGTCGAGCAACTCGCCCTCCCAGCGTTCGCCGCCGCCCATCGACCTGTCGATGAAACCGTACGGCGCGCCCGGAATACGGGGCACCAATACCGCCAGGTCCACGCACAAATCATTGAAGAATCGCATGGCGAGCTCGTTGGAGCCCGGCGGCGTGTTCTTCTCGGTGTGCGCGTAACTCATAAAGAAGAGCGGCGCCCGCGGATCAAGATCGGCGAAAGCCTGTTCGCCCAACCCGCTACACCCCGCCTTCTTATATCGCTTTGATGGTAACCAGCTTTCCGGGAAAACTTCCGGGGTTCGCGGGGTCAGTCCCCGGCCCACGCGTCGACGGTCGCGCGCATGCCCGCGACGAACCGGACGCCGTGTGGTGTCAGGGATCCGGAGGCGGTGAGGGCGCCGATCGCCTCGCGGATCCCCGCGCTGAGCCCGCCGAACCTGTCCCGGGCGTCCGCGCCGGGCGTGACGCGCCACAGCTCCGCCTGTGCCAGCCCTGCGTAGGCCTCCCGGAGGATCCGGCCGGGGGCCTCGGAGGTGCTCTCGACGAGGCCGTGCAGGGTCGTCAGCGCGTCCAGCTTGGCGATCTGGAACTCGCGGAGCAGGGCGACCTCGAGACCTCCGGAGCCCGGCGGCGGCAGCCCGACCGCGCCCAGCGGATGCCGGAGGCCGCCCGCGCGGTGCCGGCGGGGCGGCCCGGGGCGCAGCGGCACCACGGCCCGCAGCCCCGCCCCGAGCGCGCGGGCGTAGGCGGGAGTGTCCTGTTCCAGGCGCTTGCCCGCGCCGTCCAGACAGGTCCTCCAGCCCTCCCAGTGGCTGCTTGTGAGACGGCCCGCCGGACGCCAGCCGGACCGGCCGCGGAAGGCGTCGAGGTCGTCCACGAGAACGGTGCGGTCACCGAACGCGGCCGACCGTACGGGCAGCCAGCGCGGGTCCTGTCCGGTGACCCGCCGTCCGGCCGCGAACAGCCCCCGGGAGGAGAGCGAGACGCGGACCGTACGGCCCGGCCGCCGCCCCAGCCGGAGCACGCCCAGAGCCGGCAGGTGCAGGGAGCCGTCCCGGACGGGGAGCGGCAACTCGGCATCCATTCCGGCGTGCAGCGCGGCCGAGGCGGCGATCCCCGCCAGGTGGGCGAGGTCCAGCGTGCCGCGGGCCGCGCGCGGCGGACGCAGGCAGCGCGACGCCCACACGGCCGTGCAGGGATGGGCGAGGACCTCCGCCACGGCCGCCGGCCGTTCGAGGTCCACGCGGGTGAGCAGGGTCAGGCCCTCCCTGGCCGCCTGCTCCAGTTCGCCTGCTCCGTCCGGCAGTCCGGAGGCGACGCGGGCGACCAGCGCCCTGGTCAGCGACAGCCCGGCCTGCGCGAGCGCCGCCACGGCGGCGGGATCGCCCGGGCCCCGCGCGAGCGAGTCGAAGGCGGCCGGGGACAGCGTGTGGGCGGCTCTGCCGGCGGGGCCGGCGTCCGTAACGACGAGACCGGCGAGCGCCTTGAGGTCCGGGCAGTAGACGGAGGGATTGGCGAAGCCGCTCCCCGTGCGGTAACGGTGCGCGTACAGGCCGCCGCCGCACACGTTGACCACCTCGCAGGACCGGCACGTCTCGCACAGCGCGGCCAGTCCGCCGCGCCGGGCCGCCGGGCCGGGAAGGGCCGCCACCGTGTCGACCGCGTGCGTGCGCACGTTCAGCCCGGTCTCGGGAGCTCCGTCGAAGGCCGTCTTCAGCGAGTCGGCCTGCTCCCAGCCGCCGTCGGTCTCGATCACCAGCAGGTTCACCGGGTCGAGGCCCACGGACTCGCCCAGGCTGGGCCCTCCGGACGCGGCGGACAGCATCGAGTCGAACAGGCGGATGGCGACCGGACGGCCGTCGGAGGCCCACCGGGCGTGGACGCGTCCCAGCCAGTCCGCGTACGGCGTGCCCCCACCGGGCCGGGGCGGCGGGTGATCCCAGGTCGCGTGGGGGAGGAGCAGGTCGAGGCTGGGCGGCGACTCGGCGAGCAGCGCCTCGTAGACCGCGATCGGGTCGTTGGCCGGGTCGACGGTGCACAGCAGCCCGGCGTAGAGGTGCCGGTACTCCGGCCGCCTCAGCAGTTCGAGGGCGCGGCGGACGTGGGGATGACTGCTCCGCCCGTCCGCGAACCGGCGATGCCGGTCGTTGGCCGCGCGGTCGCCGTCGAGGGACACCCCCACGCGCACCGCGTACTCGTCGAAGAGCGCGCACAGCGTCTCGTCGAGCAGCACGCCGTTGGTGTGCAGGCGCAGATCGAGCCGGCACACGGGATCGAGGCGGGAGCGGAGCACGGCCAGGACCTCACGCAGCTTCGCGGCCCCGAGCAGCAGGGGCTCGCCGCCGTGCAACACCACGCGTATCCCGCCGAGACCGTGCGCGGCCGCGTGCTCGGCGATCCGCCTGGCCGCCCACCGCACCGTCGCCCCGCCGATCGCCCGCGGCTTGCGGAGCCAGCTCTGGTCCGCGTGCTCATAGACGTAGCAGTGATCGCAGGCCAGATCGCAGCGGCTGTGGATCTTGAGGACGTATTCGGTGACCAAAGGCGGCGCGACGCCGTCAGATGGCCGAATTGAACACCGCCGTCCCGGTCGTTTCCGTCTCCCCGAGCACATGCGTCACCAGGCGGTTCACGGCGCCGTCCGCGTCCGCGGTCAATTCCGCGAGCGACACGTCCCGCAAATCGGGGATTCCAATTCGACCGTCATTCACGACCGTTTCCTCCTGGGTATCGGGCGCGCGCCGGAGGGTACCGGAGAGGAGCTTTTTCAGCGTAGGTCACGGCACCGGTGTTGTCATCAACGTGCGGACGGGCGGGGACGTTCGCGGGAAGGCCGTCCGGTGACGATTCCCCGGGAGGGTCCCGCCGCCGCTACCGTTGCTGGCGTGGAGGAGATCGATCGCCGAATCGTCACCCTGCTGGCGACTGACGGCCGGATGAGCTTCACCGATCTGGCCAAGGAGACCGGACTGTCGGTCTCCGCGGTTCACCAGCGGGTACGCAGGCTGGAGAAGCGCGGTGTCATCCGCGGATACGCCGCTCTCGTGGACTACGACGAGATCGGTCTTCCGCTGACCGCGTTCGTCTCGATCAAGCCGATCGACCCCTCCGCGCCGGACGACGCGCCGGAACGGCTGAGCCATCTGACCGCCATCGAGGCGTGCCACAGCGTCGCGGGCGATGAAAGTTACATCCTCAAGGTCCGCGTCGCCTCTCCGCTCGCCCTGGAGGAGCTCCTCCAGCAGATCCGCGCGTCGGCCAACGTGAGCACGCGCACGACCGTCGTCCTCAGCACGCCCTACGACTACCGGTCCCCGGTGATCGAGAAGGAGCCGGACGGCGACGTGACCGGCTGAGCGCCGTCCCCCTCCGTGAAGTGCGCCCGCAGCCGGGCGTACGCCTCGGGGGGCGCGCCGAGGCGGTCGAGGCCGAGCAGCGCGGCGCCCACGATCGGCGGCACGCCGGTCACGACGAGCCGGGCGAGCGGCGCGCGCTCGGCGTAGCGCCGTTCGACCAGCGACGTCAGCAGGGGATGGCGGGCGGTCAGCACGCCGCCGCCGAGCACGACCTCGCAGGGCGCGGCGAGCAGGCCGAGCCGCCGCATGGCGACGACGCCGAGCAGCGCGATCTCCTCGGCCTGCCGCTCCACCAGCGACCCGGCGATCGCGTCCCCGTCCGCGGCGGCGGCCAGGAGGGGCGGCACGAGGGCGTGCAGCCCGTCGGCCGGCAGGTCGCCGAAGTGCAGCCCGACGACGACCTCCTCGACCGTGGCGGCGCCGAAGCAGGCGCGCACGACCTCGGTCAGCGCGGTCGCGGGGCCGCGGCCGTCCTCGGCGCGCACGGCGTGCCAGAGCGCCTCCTCGCCCAGGTGGTGCCCGCCGCCCCAGTCGCCGCTGAGGCGGCCGAGCGCCGGGAACCGGGCGACCCGCCCGGTGGGGGAGACGCCGACCGCGTTGATGCCGGCGCCGCAGACGACGGCGACGCCCCATGCGGTGGACGATCCGGCCCGCAGCAGGGCGAAGGTGTCGTTGCCCACGACCACGCTCGCGCCGTAGCCGCGGGCCAGCAGTTCGGCCCGCAGCACTTCCTCCTCGGCGGGCAGGTCCGCGCCCGCGACGTACGCCGCGACGTGGTCGGCGTACGGCGGCGCGGCGGTCCCGCCGGCGAGGGCGCGCCGCACGGTCCGGCCGATCACGTCGACGGCGGCGGCGGCCCCGGCGCTCTGCGGCAGGAACGCGGGCCCGCGCGCGGCGGCGAGCACCGTGCCGTCCTCGCGGACGAGGGCGACGTCGGTCTTGCTGTTGCCGCCGTCCACCGCCAGCACGGTACGCGGCAGGGTCACCTCGACACCGCCCAGGGCAGGAAGGCGCGGTTGGCCTCCACCAGGCGCGCGGCCAGGTCGTCGGCGAGGGAGGCCTGGCCGACCAGTGGATGGGCCAGCAGGGCGTCCCTGACGCGGTCCTCGCCGCCGTGCAGGGCCGCCTCCAGGGCGAGCGCCTCGTACGCCGACACGTGGGCGATCAGGCCCCGGTGGAGCGGCTCCACCGGTTCGGCGGGCAGCGGGACGGCGCCCGCGGCCGTGACGGCGGCCGGGACCTCGATCACCGCGTCGTCGTCGAGGAACGGCAGCGTGCCGTTGTTGCGGGTGTTGACGACCTGGACGTCCCCGCGGTCGCCGGCGAGCGAGGCGACCAGGGCGACGGCGGCCTCGGAGTAGTACGCGCCGCCGCGCCTGTCCAGCAGGGCGGGCTTGGTGTCCACCGCCGGGTCCGCGTACATCTCCAGCAGTTCCGCCTCCATCGCGGCCACCTCGGCCGCGCGCGACGGCGAGGTCCGCTGCTCGGCCACCACGCGGTCGTGCTCGTAGAAGTACCGCAGGTAGTACGACGGCACGGCGCGCAGGTGGCGGACCAGCTCCACCGGCAGGCCGACGGACTCGGCGATCTCCTCACCGTGCTCGTCCAGCAGGCGGGGCAGCACGTCGGCGCCGTCGAGCAGGACGGACCGTTCCCAGGTGAGGTGGTTGAGCCCGACGTGGCCGAGCGTGATCCGCTCGGGGGCCACGCCGAGAAGGGCGGCGAATCGGCGCTGGAACCCGATGGCCACGTTGCACAGCCCGATCGCCCGGTGGCCGGCGTCGAGCAGCGCCCGGGTGACGATGCCGACGGGGTTGGTGAAGTCGACGATCCACGCGCCGGGCGCGAGCGCGCGCACCTTCTCGGCGATGCCGAGCACCACCGGCACGGTCCGCAGGGCCTTGGCGAGACCCCCGGCCCCGGTGGTCTCCTGCCCGACGCAGCCGCATTCCAGCGGCAGGGTCTCGTCGACGTTCCTGGCGGCCTGGCCGCCGACGCGCAACTGCAGCAGCACCGCCCCGGCCCCGGCGACGCCGTCCTCCACGCGGGTGGCGGTGGTCAGCGCGGCGGGGTGCCCGGCGCGGGCGAGCATCCGCCGGGCCATCCCGGCGACCGTCGCGAGCCGGTGCTCGTCGGGGTCGACGAGCGCGATCTCCGACAGCGGCAGCTCGCCGCGCAGGCGGGCGAAACCGTCGATCAGCTCCGGTGTGTACGTGGAACCGCCCCCGACAACGGCCAGTTTCATTTGACTCCCGTCAGCTTGACGCCCTCGATGAAGACCTTCTGGGCGAAGAAGAACACGACGATCACCGGGGCCATGGCCAGCAGGGTGGCGGCCATCGTGAGGTTCCACTGCACGCGGTGCACCGACCGGAACGCCGCCAGCCCCAACGACAGCGTCCAGTTGTCCAGGTCGGTCCCCGCGTACAGCAGGGGCCCGTAGTAGTCGTTCCAGCAGTAGAAGAACTGGAAGAGCGCCACGGCGGCGACGGCCGGGCGGGCCATCGGCAGGATCACCCGCACGAGCGTGCGGAACTCGCCGCAGCCGTCGACCTTCGCCGCGTCGGAGTAGTCGCGCGGGATCGTGACGAGGAACTGGCGCAGCAGGAAGATCGAGAACGCGTCGCCGAGCAGCATCGGCAGGATCAGCGGCCACAGCGTGCCGGTCAGGTGGAAGCGGGCCCAGATCAGGTAGATCGGCACCGCCACGACCTGCGGCGGCAGCATCATCGTGGTGATCACCAGCAGGAACGCCAGCCGCCGCCCGCGGAAGCGGAACCGCGCCAGCGCGTACGCCACGGGGATCGACGACACCAGCATGAACGCGGTGGCGAGCAGCGAGTAGAGCAGCGTGTTGCGGATCCACGTCAGCAGCGGCGCCTTGGCGAAGATCTCGGCGAAGTTGCCCCAGTTCCAGGTGTGCGGCCACAGGTCGGAGGTGAGCGCCTGCCGGTCGCTCATCAGGGCCGTGAGCGCGATGAACACCAGCGGGCCGAGGAACATCAGCGCGAGCGCGATGGCCAGCGCGTGCCGGGCGACCCACAGCAGCGCGGTCCGGGTCACGATTCCTCCTCCGTGAAGCGGAACTGCCGCAGCAGGATGAGCGTGAACACCATCGCCACCGCGAACAGCACCAGCGCGAGCACGCACGCGTAGCCCATCGCGTAGTCGCGGAAGCCCTGCTGGAACAGCCACTGCGGGAACGTCAGCGTGGACTGGTCGGGGTAGCCGGGGGTGAAGACCGACCCGGCCGAGTCGGTCGCCCCGGACGCGACCCGCGCGGCCACCTCGGCCTGGGTGAAGTACTGCAGCGTCTGGATCACTCCGGTGACCAGGGCGAACATCAGCACAGGCCGGATCACCGGCAGCGTGATCGACGTGAACTGCCGCCAGCCGTTCGCGCCGTCGATGGCGGCGGCCTCGTAGAGCTGTTTCGGCACGTCGAGCAGGGCGGCCATGAAGATGACCATCAGGTCGCCGACCGACCACAGGCCGAGCAGGGTCAGCCCCCACTTCGACCACGCCGGGTCGCCGAACCAGTCCGGCGCGGGCAGCCCGACGGCCGACAGGATCGCGTGCACCGGCCCGGTGCCGGGGTTGAGCAGGAACACGAACCCGAGGGTCCCGGCCACCAGCGGCACCAGGGCGGGCAGGTAGAAGATCGTGCGGTAGACGCCCACGCCGGCCTTCAGCCGGGTCACCAGCTGGGCGACGCCGAGCCCGAACAGCACCCGCAGCGGGACCATCACCACGACGAGCCACAGGGTGTTGCGGATCGCCGTCCAGGCCGCCTGGTCCTTGAGGAAGTACTCCCAGTTGAGCAGCCCGACCGGTTCCAGCGTGAACAGGTCGTAGCGCTGGAAGGAGAAGTAGACCGTGGACACCAGCGGGTAGACGAAGAGGATCGCGAACCCGGCGAGCCAGGGGGACAGGTAGAGCAAAGCACGCAGGTTCCCGCGCATCGGCTCAGCCGCCCGCCGTCAGCTTGAGCTTCTCGTCGATCTTCTTGTCGACCTCGGCGAGCAGCGCGTCCAGGTCGGACGCGCGGCCCGACTCCCACTTGATCTGCGCCTCCTGCAGCGTCTGCTGGTTGAAGACGGAGTTCACATGGGCCGGCAGCGTGGTGCTGTTGGGGTTGGCGAAGACGTCGAGGAAGGTCTGGAAGTTCGGGTCCTTCTTGAGGTCCGGCGACTGGAGCGCGGGCAGCGTGCTCGGCACGTTCCTGATCGCGTTCGAGAGCGTGACGAGCGTGCCGGTGTCGGTGGTGAGGTATTTCACCAGCTCCCAGGCGGCCTCCGCGTGCTTGGCGCCGCGCGGGACACCGATGACGGTGCCGGTGATGTAGCCCGCGCCGTACCGCTGGGGCTGGTCGTCGGCCACCGGCAGCGGCGCGGTGCCGTAGTCGAGGTCCGGGGCGTCGGCGGCGAGCATGGCCGTGCGCCACTCGCCGTCGACGGCCATCGCGACCTTGTCCGTGGTGAACGGGTTCTCGGCCGACCACTCGTCGCCGAAGCTCTTGCGGAACTTCTCGAGCTTGTCGTAGCCGTACCAGTCGGTGAGGTCCTTCTGCCAGGTCATCAGCTTCTTCCACTGCGGGTCGGAGCCGATGGCCGAGGTGCCGTCGGGGTTGGTCCACTTCGCGCCGACCATCACGCCGGTGTGGATGGGGGCGTTCTCGTACATCTGGCTGGTCGGGACGAACCCGGCGACCTTGATGTCGCCCTTGTCGTCCTTGACCGTCAGCTTCTTGGCGAGGTCGGCCAGCTCGCCCATCGTCTTCGGGGGCTGGTGGCCCTGCATGAGCGTCTTGTTGTAGTAGAGGCCGTACGCGTCGGCGAGCATGGGCATCACGCAGCGCTTGCCCTGATACTGCGTGTATTCGGCGATCACCTTCGGGAACAGCGACGCCGGGTCGATGCCGCTCGCCTTCAGGTAGGGGTTGAGGTCCTGGAAGATCCCGGCCTTGCAGAACTCGGCCACGCTGTCGGTCGTGAACGACAGGGCCACGTCGGGCGGGTTGCCGCCGCGCACGGACTGGAGGATCTGGCTGTCCTGGACGGCCTTGGTCGCCTTGACCGTGATCCAGGGGAACTTCTTCTGGAAGCCGGCGAGGGTCTCGTCGAAGGCCTTGAGCTCGTTGTCGGCGCTGAAGCCGTGCCAGAACTCGATGGTGACCGGGTCGTGGCTCGCCCCGCTCTGGGGCACCTTGGGCGGCGCGCTCTCGGTGCCGGCCGTACAGGCGGTGAGCGCGGCCAGCCCGGCCGTGGCGGACAGTGTGGCGGAGACGAGGAGAAGGCGTTTCATGGGGGGTGCCTCCTAGCGCACAGAAGGGGATGTGTTCACCGCGCCGTTCACAGGGCCGAACAGCTCCTCGCGTACGGCGCCGAGCGCGAGGTCGAGGGCCCCGGCGAGGACGGGGTTGCCCTCCAGGGCGGACAGCAGCACGCGGGGACGGGGGATGGTCAGCGCGTGCAGCTCGCGCTCGACCGTCCCCCGCAGGACCTCGCCGCCCGCCAGCAGCACGCCGCCGGACAGCACGACGATCTCGGGGTCGACCACGGCGGTGATCGCGGCCAGCCCCAGCGCGAGACGGCCGGCCAGGTCGCGCAGGGCCTCGCGCGCGCTCTCGCCGTCCGCGCCGCCGCGTCTCGCCGCGGCGACCGCGTTGCATACGGCGCCCGCAGCGGTGGAGCCGCGCACGCCGTGCGCGCGCAGGAGGGCGAGCACGGCCGGGCCGCCCGACAGCGCCTGGAACCCGTGGTTGGCCCGCCTGCCGACGTCCCGCGCGGTGGGGGCGCCGACCACGGGCATGTAGCCGACCTCGCCCGCGCCGCCGGTCGCGCCGCGGTGCAGGCGGCCGCCGATGACGAGGGCCGCGCCGATGCCCTCGTCGGCCCACAGCAGCACGTAGTCCTGGTGGCCGCGGGCGCCGCCCCGGGACCGTTCGGCCTGCGCGACGAGGTTGACGTCGTTCTCCACGTCGATCGGCACGCCGATCCCGTCGCGGAGGGTCCCGATCAGGTCGGGGATGTGCCAGCCGGGGATGTGGGCGGCGTAGCCGAGCCGGCCGGTCGAGGGGTCGACGGCGCCGCCGATGCCGACGACCACCCGGCTCAGCTCCGTCGGGTCGAGGCCGGCCGGGCCGCACGCCCCCGCGAGGGCGGCCCGGACCCGCTCCACCACGTCGCCGCCGGTGCGCCCGGGGGTGGCCAGGCGGTGCTCGGCGACGACCGCGCCGGTGACGTCCGCGACCGCGACGGCGATGCGCGCCGGGGTGACGTCCAGCGCCGCCACGTGAGCCGCGCGGGGGTTGATCCGGTAGAGCTCCGCCGTACGGCCCGGCAGGCCCTCGCGGATGCCGTCCAGGACGACCAGACCGGCCTCCTGGAGCCGAGACAGCAGCTGGGAGGCGGTCGGCTTGGACAGGCCGGTCAGCGCCCCCAGCTCGGGCCGGGTCAGCGGACCGCGTTCCAGCAGGACCATCAGCGCGGCGCGGTCGTTGATCGCGCGCAGCAGGCTCGGCGTCCCCGCGATGGGCCGGGTCATGCCTTCTCCTCCCGCTCCTCCAGCCATGCGTTAGGAAAGTTTCCTAACTATGGACGCGACCGTACGAACGGGCCCGGACGCCGTCAAGAGCGCGCCCGACGCCGAGATCCACCTGTGACCGCTCGTGCCCGATGCGGGCGAAGAGCGGGACGGCACGTAGAATCTGGCGGCCTATGCCACAGTCTTCGACGGGCGAGCTGGCCCGGGAGCAGAAGTACGTCGCCGCGCTGTACGAGCGCCTCGACGTGCTGCGGGAGCGCACGCGCGGGCAGCTCGACGCCGTGCTGGCCCAGGGGGCCTCGGGGACCCACCAGAACCGCTCGGAACGCGACTCCTTCGCCGGCATGTACGCCCAGCGCCTGGCCCGTCTGTGGGCGGTGGAGAACGGCCTGTGCTTCGGCAGGCTCGACCATTCGGAGGGCGAGCGGCTGTACATCGGCCGCCTCGGCCTGTCGGACGACGACCAGCACCGGCTGCTGATCGACTGGCGGGCCCCGGTGGCGCAGCCGTTCTACCGGGCCACCCCGGCCGCCCCGATGGGCGTCACCCGGCGGCGCCACCTGCACACGCGGGGCCGCAACGTCACCGCGATCGACGACGACCTGCTCGACCTCGACGGCCTCACCGACGCCGACCGGGCCTCGCTCAACGGCGAGGCCGCCCTGCTGGCCGCGCTCGGCGAGAAGCGCACCGGCCGCATGCGCGACATCGTGGCGACCATCCAGGCCGAGCAGGACAAGATCATCAGAAGCGACCTGAACGGCGTGCTCGTCGTCCAGGGCGGGCCGGGCACCGGCAAGACCGTGGTGGCCCTGCACCGCGCGGCGTACCTCCTGTACACCTACCGGGAGCGCCTGGAACGCCGGGGCGTGCTGATCCTCGGGCCCAACCCGACCTTCATGCGCTACATCGAGCAGGTGCTGCCGTCCCTCGGCGAGACCGACGTGCTGCTGTCCACCGTGGGCGAGATGTACCCCGGTCTGACCGCGACCCGGGAGGACTCGCCCGAGGCGTCCGCGGTCAAGGGCCGGATCGGGATGGCCGACGTGATCGCGCGGGCCGTACGGGAGCGCCAGCGGATGCCGCGCACGCCCGTGGAGATCCGGCTCGACAAGTTCACGCTGAAGCTCGACCGGCAGACGCTGGAGGCGGCCAGGTCGAAGGCCCACCGCTCGCGCCGGCCGCACAACCAGGCCAGGTCCGTGTTCGTACGGCACCTGCTGACCGCGCTCACCCGGCAGGCGGCCAGGCACCTGGGGCGCGGCAACCTCGACGACGCCGACTTCGCCGACCTGCGCGAGGACCTGCGCACCGAGGAACCGGTGCGGGTGGCGCTCAACCGGCTGTGGCCGTACCTGACCCCGCAGCAGCTGCTGATCGGGTTGTTCACCGACCGCGAGCGGATGGCGGCGGCCGGGCTGGGCGCGCGGGAGTGCGACCTGCTGCTGCGCGAGCCGCCCAAGGCGGGGGAGAAGCCGGGGGAGAACTGGTGGAGCGTGGCCGACGTGCCGCTGCTCGACGAGGCCGCCGAGCTGCTGGGCGACATCGACGAGGGCGTGCTGCGGGCGGCCCGCCGGGCCGAGCAGGAGCGCGAGGAGCGCATCGCCTACGCCCGCGAGGTGCTGGAGCTGACCGGCCTGGCCGACATCATGGACGCCGAGCGCTTCGCCGAACGGCAGCAGGCCGAGGAGACATATCTCACCACGGCCGAGCGGGCCGCCAGGGATCGCACGTGGGCCTTCGGCCATGTGATCGTGGACGAGGCCCAGGAACTGTCGGAGATGGCCTGGCGGATGGTCATGCGCCGCGTCCCGAGCCGGTCCATGACGATCGTCGGCGACATCGCCCAGACCGGGTCGGCCGCAGGCGCGGCGAGCTGGGCGCGGGTCCTCGACCCGTACGTCGCGGGCCGCTGGCGCGAGGAGCGGCTCAGCGTCAACTATCGCACCCCCGCCGAGCTGATGGAGGTGGCCGCCCGCGTGCTCGAACTGGTCGGCCCCGACCTGAAGGCGCCGGAGTCGGTGCGGGAGACGGGCGAACGGCCGTGGGCCGTGCGGGTCGCGTCCCTGGCGGAGGCGGGCCCCCCGGTCGCCGCCGAGGTCGTCGAGGGGGGCCGCCTCGTGGTCATCGCCCCCGCGGGGACGACCGGGGAGATCGGGCGGATCGTCCGGGCCGCCGTGCCGGACGCCGCCACCGGGCCCGGCCCGGCCGCGCTGGACGCGCCCGTGGCGGTGCTGTCGGTGAGCGAGGCCAAGGGGCTGGAGTTCGACTCGGTGATCGTGGTCGAACCCGGCCGGATCCTGCGGGAGTCGCCGCGCGGCCCGAGCGATCTCTACGTGGCGCTCACCCGGGCCACGAGCCGCCTCGGAGTCGTCCACACCGGCGATCTGCCGGAGGCTCTGACCGGCCTGGAACGGCGCTGAACCGGCACCGCTCCCACCTGCGGAAACATGGTGTTTCCGCTGATCGGGACGCGGTTGACATCTGCGCTGAGGTCGGTAGTTTGCTGCAAAGTCCAGCACGGGACTGACCGGTTGGCCGTTCTATGGCGCCGCTGGCCTCTGCGTCGATGACGGAGCGTGATCCCGTCAGCACACCAGGCGCAGGGCGGCGTTCCGCCGAGGCGGGGCACCCCAGCCGGCCGGGGGGTTGGACCCAGGAGGGGCCCGGGCACCCAGTAGACAACGGAGCTCCGCGCCCGCCGCCGACGGGACGGAACCGGTCCGAAGGGCCGCCCGGGCCCCCTTCACTTCCTCGTAGAGTTGCCAAGGGCCGGTTTGGCGGCTCACGCCGCCGTCTGCGACCCTGACCTGGGATGATTTTCCGCACCAGGACGCGGGCCCATCGACACGCGAGGAGAAACTGTCCCGTGGCACTGAAGACGGCACAGGACGCGGAGCCGGCCGCCGCCGCGGCGCCCGGGCCGCGCGTGCCGGGCACGCTGATCCGCCTCGCCGCGTCCGTCGCGGGCGGCCTGGTGCTCTACCTCGCCTTCCCGCCCCTCGGGTGGTGGTTCTGCGCGCCCCTGGGCATGGCGCTGCTCGCCCTCGCCGTCCGCGGCACCAGGCCGCGCCGGGCCGCGTGGATCGGGTACGCCGGAGGACTGGCGTTCCTCCTGCCGACGCTCGCCTGGGTCCGCCCCATCGGGGACGACGCCTGGCTGGCCCTCACGGGCATCGAGAGCCTCTTCTGGGCGGCGCTGGCATGTCTCGCCGCACTCGTCATGCGGCTGCGCCTGTGGCCGCTCTGGGTGGCCTGCCTGTGGGTGGCGCAGGAGTGGGCCCGGGGACTGTTCCCCGTCGGGGGCTTTCCCTGGGCGCGGCTGGCCTTCAGCCAGGGCGAGTCGCCGTACACCGGCTTCGCCGCGCTGGGCGGCGCCCCACTTGTAAGTTTCACGGTCGTCCTCACGGGGACGCTGCTCGCCGCGCTGGTCACACGGCGTCCGCCGAGGTGGCGGGCCGACCGGGTGGTTGCCGGAACGCTCCTCGCCGCGATAGCCGTACCGGTGCTGGGGCTGGTCGTGCCCCGGCCCGGCGACGAGGGCAGGACAGTGCGGATCGGTGTCATCCAGGGGAACGTCCCCGGGCGGGGGATGTACTTCCTCGGCGACGAGCCCGCCGTCGTGCTGCGCAACCACGCCGACGAGACGCACCGGATGGCCGAGGCCGTACGCGCCGGGAAGCTCCCGCGGCCCGACCTCGTGGTCTGGCCGGAGAACTCGACCGACATCGATCCCTACAGCAGCGAGTTCGCCCGCCAGACGATCGACTCCGCCGTGAAGGACATCGGCGTGCCGGTCCTCGTCGGCGCGGTGGTCAAGATCGGCACCGATAAGCGGGCCACCCGCGGCGTGGTCTGGGACCCGGTCACCGGCCCCGGCGCGTACTACGACAAGCGGCGGCTCGTGCCCTTCGGCGAGTACACGCCCATGAAGGACCTGTTCCTCGCGCTGTCGTCGCGGGCCAACCTGGTCGGCCGCCAGTCGGTAGCCGGAGACAAGCCGGGGGCGCTGCGGATGGGCCCGGTGACCGTCGGCACCGTCGAGTGCTACGAGGTGGCGTTCGACAGCACGGTGCGCGAGACGGTGCTGGCCGGCGGCACCCCGCTGGTCGTGCAGACCAACAACGCCAGCTACGCGCTCACCAACCTGCCGCCGCAGCAGCTCGCGATGTCGCAGCTGCGCGCGGTGGAGTTCAACCGCGCGGTGGTCACCGCGGCGACCACCGGCATCTCCGCGTACGTCGGCCCGGACGGCCGGGTCGGCTGGCGTACGGACGAGCTGGTGGCGGGGATGAACGTCCTGGACGTCCCCGTCAGGACGAAGAACACGCTGGCGGCGGAGGTAGGTGCGCTGCCCGAGTGGGTTTTGATACTCATGGGAGCCGGAGCGACGGTGGCGGCCATCTCTGGGCGGAGGAAAAGCTGATGGAGCGGACCCCGGGGCGGGTGCTCGTGATCGTCCCCACGTACAACGAGCGGGAGAACCTCCCGATGATCACGCGGCGGCTGCGTGAGGCGCTGCCCGAGGTCCACCTGCTCGTGGCCGACGACAACAGCCCCGACGGCACCGGCCGGATCGCGGACGAGCTGGCCGAGGCCGACGACCACGTCCACGTCCTGCACCGGACGAGCAAGCAGGGGCTCGGCGCCGCCTACATCGCGGGGTTCCGGTGGGGCCTGGCCGAAGGCTACGACGTGCTGGTGGAGATGGACGCCGACGGGTCCCACCAGCCCGAGGAACTGCACAAGCTGCTCGACGCGGTGACCGACGGCGCCGACCTGGCGATCGGGTCCCGGTGGGTGCCCGGCGGCAAGACCGTCAACTGGCCGTTCTCGCGTGAGCTGCTGTCCCGGGGCGCCAACACCTACGTCCGGCTGGTGCTCGGCATCCCGGTCCGCGACGCCACCGCCGGCTTCCGCGCCTACCGCGCGGCCACGCTGGAGAAGATCGGGCTGGACGACGTCGAGTCCCAGGGCTACTGCTTCCAGGTGGACCTCACGCTGCGCACCGTACGGCAGGGCCTGCGGGTGAGGGAGAAGCCGATCACGTTCGTCGAGCGCACCGTGGGCAGCAGCAAGATGAGCCGGAGGATCATCGTCGAGGCCTTCTGGCGCGTGGCCGTCTGGGGGGTCGCCGGGTTCGCCGACCGGTTTCGCCCGCGGCGATAGGCGCGATCCGCAGGAACCCCAGCGGCCGCGGGGACGTTGACGCAGACGTACGGAGTGCCGGGGTGAGTGGGGCAAGACATGGTGCGGATCGGGCTGTTCCTCGGGTTCCTGCTGGTTCCCGTCCTGGAGATCTGGTTTCTGATCCGGGTGGGGTCCGTGATCGGCGGGTGGGAGACGGTCGCCCTGCTCATCGCCGACAGCATCCTCGGCGCCTGGCTGGTGCGCCGGGAGGGCCGGCGGGCCTGGGCGGCGCTGCGCACGGCCGTCGAGTCGGGGCGCATGCCGGACAGGGAACTCGCCGACGGCGCGTTGATCGTCGCCGGCGGCGCCCTCCTGATGACCCCCGGCTTCCTGAGCGACGTGTTCGGGTTCTTCATGATCCTGCCGTTCAGCCGGCCGATCGCCCGCCGCTGGCTGTCGTGGTTCCTTGGCCGCCGGGTGCGCTCACTCGCCGCCCGCTCGCCGTACGCGCCGATCTTCGACCGGACCGCGGGCTTCGGCGGGGCCGGCTTCGATGGCGCCGGCTTCGACGGGGCGGAGCGCTCCGGCGGGCCCGCCGGAGCGCGCCGTGGCCGCGTGGTGCACGGCGAGATCGTCGACGACGACTGAAATCGGCCGGGACTCAAAGCGGCCGGGCACGCCGTTGCCCCGGCGGCGGAGGCACACCGGGGCAACGGGGCTGGTGACGGACGAAGCGCGGTCTACAGTCGCGGCTCGTCCTCGCCGGGGATGTCCCGGCGGCGGATGTCCCGGTCCCGGGCGTCCGGGTCGGTGACGAACCGGTCGCCGGACCGCGTCACCGGATCGCCGGTGCCGAACCGCTCCTGCGCCCGGGCCGCCGGATCCTCGGTGCCGTACCGCTCGCTCGACGTGATCGAGGGATCGCCGGCGCCGAACAGCTCCCCGGACCGGGTCGCGGGGTCGCGCGGGGCCAGCGGCTCACCCGGATGCGTGCCGGGAATCTCGGCGTCCAGCCGGTCTCTGGAGCCGAGCGCGGGATCGTCGGTGCCGTACCGCTCCCCGCCGCGGGTCACGGCGTAGTCCGTGTAGTGCCTGGGGTCCGTCTGGTCCCTGTGGTCTGTCTGGTCCCTGTGGTCCAAGAGGTCCTCGGAGTCCGCCTGGTCCTCGGTGCCGAGCCCCAGGCGTTCGCGCTCGCGCCGCCCGCCGCTGTCGGCCCAGCCGGTGAGGCTGTCGGACCGGTTCGCACGTTCCCAGGCGGCGTCCCAGCTCATGTCGTAGTGACGGTAGAGCTCACGCTCCTGCTCCGCGGACAGGTGCCCGTCGGCGTCCAGCTCCACGTCGGGCGCGTTCTTGACGTGCTCCTTGGCGTACGGGACCTCGACATGACCGGCCGTCAGGTTCGCGTCGTGCAGCGGGATGAAGGTCTCCTTGGCGTGGAGAAGTCCCGTCTTGACGCAGACCCACTTCGGCCGTCCCGTCGCATCGTCCAGGAAGACCTGCGCGACCTCGCCGATCTTGTCGCCGTTGAGGTCGTGGACCGGGTTGTCGAGCACCATGGGGATCTGCTCGTGAGTGATCACGTGCTTCTCCTTGTCTCTCGCTTGGTCGGTCCCTTTCTTGGCTACCGCCGATGGGAGAACGAAAACCACCTTTCCGGAAAATCGCCGCTGTCGCGGTGTAGGCCGTGACGCCGGTGTCTCGGCATCGTCCCAGGTGGGCGTCGTGATCGCGGTGTCGGCCGCCGTCGCGAAAATCATCGTCATGATCTCGGGCCGGGGGTGCTCCGGCGGTTGCGGCGTCCACCGGCCGGCGGAACCGCCCGGTCTCGGGCAGCAGGGCTGGCGGGAAGCGGAAACGTGGAGCGGGCCGACAAGAATGGCTTTGGTCGAAATTGGCAGGGATTGTTCGCGCGGCTGCCTGTGACTCCATTCAATTCTGCTCGGCGCTTGAAGCGGGCGAGAGTCACGTGAAAGAATTCATACAAGTATTCGAATTAGCTGGAGGGAGTGTCATGGCGTCGCCACTTATCGACCCTGACCGTTCCGGCCGTTCGAACACGCTGGATGAGGCTTGGTGGGAGCGGCTCACTGCCTGCTCGCCTCTCTGGTCGTCGGAGGGCGCGCCCACCGGCGATGGGCGCATCTGGGGAATCAGCCGAATAAATATCCCTGGCGATCCGGCCCGCGATCCTCGAGTCGCGCAAAGGTGGCAATTCCTCGTTGGGCAAATGCCCCCGCGTCCAAGTGCCGCTGCCGACAGTGCCGGTGCCGAAAGTGTCGCTGGTGCGTCTGCTGATGCCGATGATGCCGGGGCGGGTTCTGCCAGGCCGGGTTCTGCTGAAGCGGGCTTTGCGGAGGCGGGTACCGCTGGCGCGGGTGATCGCCGGGGCCGGTCGTCGTGGGTGCTGGTGGGTTCTGTTCGTGAGTCGGCGCAGGCGTTGGCGTTGGCGCCGGTTCCGGACGATGTGGACGTCTGCTTGGCGGAGGCCGAGGAGTTGTTGTTCGCGCGGGATCGGATCACCTCGGCGTTGGCGGATCGGGTGGGGCGGGTGCATCGGGCGGGGCAGGCCAAGCGGCATGGGCATGCCTCCACCCGGAGCTGGTTGCGTACGACAGGCGGGATGAGCGTGGCGGGTGCGGGCCGCCTGCTGACGTTGGCGGTGGAGTTGGCGCGCCTGCCCCGGGTGCGGGAGATGTTCGCCGCCGGCGATTTGGCGGCGGGGGTGGCCGAGGCCATCTGCGCGGCGGTTGCGGGTCTGTCGGAGGAGCAGGCCGGCTTGGCCGAGCCGATCCTGGTGGAGCTGGCGGGCAGGGCGGGTGCGGCGGAGGTGGCCAAGGCGGGTCGTTATCTGCGGGCGGTGCTGGACCCCGA